>CAWHSV010000003.1:0-424359 GCA_963832065.1 uncultured Actinomycetes bacterium | reverse complement strand
TTCTCAGATAGCTGAATATGCCATAAGGATTTCCAGGGCAAATGATCCAGACGCGCCGAACTCGGCCCGTTTGCCGTCTCAGGCCGTCGCGAAGAGGCCGGCGCGAGCTCCAGCAGCAGACCAACGGGCAGGCCGACCAGACGTTGGAAACTGCTTCCCTCGACCCTCTCCACCGAGTTGAGCCCAGCGTCTGAATCGCATACCCCCCGGAGCGACCGCGCCACTCCCCCGAACCGCGTCCCTCCTCTCCGCTTCGGAGAGCCGCTTGAAGGTCACGGCCGTCCGTTCCAGCCCCGACCGCTCCTCGCCGCCCTCCAACACCACAAGCCCACTCAGCACCTCGTGCGCCGCCCCGCCATCCGGTCGAGGTACGCCCGTGCCTCGGCCTCGTCGACGGGCTTCCCCAACGCCCTCCCGTCGAGCACCACATCGGTATCGCAGCCAATCACGACGCCCCCGGCGTCAGCCGTAACGGCGCGAGCCTTCCGCCGCGCGTTCTCGATCACCTCGAACTCGGGCTCTCCCCCACTCAGCTCCTCGACCCCCGACACGACGACCTCGAACTCCACCCCCAGCTTAGAGGATCTCCCTCCGCTGCGGAGATCCGGATGCCACACGCCCGAACCCGAAGAAGCTCGATCTCCTGACGCCCTCATGACGAGGATCCGGGTAGGGGTGAAACGTCTTGTGCTTTTTCGTCTTCGGTTCTCGGACGGCTCTTGGCGTTCCACGAAAAAGTACGTGAAACCCCTACCCGGATCCTCGCCGCTAGGACAACTCGGGAAACCAGTCCGATCTCCCGCTCCGCAGACTCATCCGAGTCGGACCCATGCACCATGTTGAAGGTCACCTCGAGCGCGAAGTCGCCGCGGATCGAGCCGGGCGCGGCCTCGACTGGGTTGGTGGCGCCGATCAGCTGGCGGGCCGCGGGAACCGCTTCGGCGCCCTCCAGCACCATCGCGACCAGGTGCCGCCGGTGATGAAGGAGACCAGCTCGCCGAAGAACGGCTTCTCGGTGTGCTCGGCGTAGTGCTCGTTGGCGATCTCCTCGTCGCCCGCATCGACTTCAGGGCGACGATCCGCAGCCCCTTGCGCTCGAAGCGGGCGATCACCTCGCCGGTCAGGGCGCGCTCGAAGGCGTCAGGCTTGACGAGGATCAGGGTCCGGCTCACGACTGGGGCTCCTTTGCTTCATTGGGTTGCGGGCCTCTCGCGGGGCGCTCGCGAGCCGGTCTTTGCGGCGGCTCGCGGAGGCGGCTCGCCGCCCTTTTTTGCGGCAGGTCTGCGCGGAAGGTCTTTCCTCGGCGCTCGGCGCTCTGCGACGGGCGGCTGCCTGTCTCCTGCGGCGGCGGCGTGCGCTCGCCGCCGCCGCCGCGAGCGTGGTCTCGCAATAGGGGCAGAGCGCCCCAGCGCGGGTCGACCGGCTTGCCGCAGGTCGGGCAGGGGTCCTTGAGGCGGCGCTGGCAGTTGGGGCAGCGCAGGTAGTTCTTCTCGACCGGGTACTCGCAGTTGGGACAGGTCTGCTCACGCAGCTGCCGCACCCGCAGCTCGGCCGCTTTGATCTCCAGCTCCCGCTCGTGCGCGTCCTCGAGGAACTCCGGCGGCCGCACGATCGCGTAGACGGCGGTGCCGATGTAGGGGAAGAAGGAGGCGACGGTCGCGCAGGCGACCAGGAAGGGGTCGGAGATGCGGCGGCGGGCGTCGAGGTAGGTGTAGACGATCAGCGCCAGCCAGAGCACGACCAGCATCAGCAGGAACAGGGTCGCGACCAGGTTGAGGCCGCGTTGGTGATGCCGAAGATCGCTAGTGACATGGGTGGGGCCCGCCTGGTGGGAGCGGGCAGTCTACTTCGCCGCGCGATCGCGAACCCTGTCGCGCCGGTGGACGGGCGCGACCGCTCAGAGGAAGAGCCGGCCGAACAGGTAACCGACGCCGAAGAAGACCAGGATCACGATCGCGACCACGGCGGCGACCAGCGCCATCATCGAGAGCAGTTCGGATCCGGCGCTGCGTTCCATGCGCCGAATCCTCGCACAGCGTTCGTCCGGAGCCACGACTCAGACGACGCCGAGCGCGCGGGCGGGGGCGATGCGTAGTGGGAGCCGGCGACGAGGACCACGCCCTCGGGCGGTTGCGCCGCGAGCGCGGACGCCCGCCGCAGCGCCGCCGCGAAGCTCGGGCTCCGCCTCCGCCGGCAGCCCCGCCTCCCGACACACCGCAGCCAGCTCTCAGCCGGAATCGACGGCCGATGGGCCTGAGACGTCCGCCATTTGGACGCTTCAGGCCCATCGGCCGGCAGTTCGGTGCAGACGACGCGTTCGAGCGCTGGCGCCAGCGCTCGGACCATCGCCGCCGCGTCCTTGTCGGCGAGGATCGCCAGGCAGGCGACGATGCGGCGGCCGGCGGCGGCGCCGGCAGGGCCTCGGCCAGGGCGGCGGCGCCGTCGGGGTTGTGGGCGGCGTCGACGAAGGTCGGCGGCCGCTCGGCGATCCGCTCCAGCCGCCCGGGGACGGACACGCTCGCCGCGACCTCCGCGAGGGTCCCGGGGTCGAGCTCCCCCAGGAACGTCTCGGCGGCGGTCATCGCGAGGGCGAAGTTGCGCCGCTGGAACCCACCCGGGGCGAGCAGGCGCAGCTCCGGGCCCGGGTCCTGCGGAGCACGGACGAGGCGGGCGCCGCGCTCGGCCGCGGTGCGCTCGGCCAACGCCTCGACCTCGGGGAGACCCGCCCCAGCACCAGCGTCGTCTGATCGCGCAGCACGGCCAGCTTCTCGGCGGCGATCTCGAGCTCGGTCTCCCCCAGCCACTCGGTGTGGTCGAGCCCGATCGAGGTCAGGACCGTTACCCGCGAGGGAATCGTGTTGGTGGCGTCGAGGCGGCCGCCGAGACCGGCCTCGATCGCCGCCGCCTCGACCCGGGCCGAGGCCAGGGCGACGAAGGTCGCCGCCGTCGCCGCCTCGAACTGCGTCACGAGATCGCCCTCCTCGAGGCTGCGATTCACCCCCTCGGCCGCTTTGGCGACGCCGCTCGACGGCGTCGGCCCATGCGGCCGCGCCGATCTCCTCGCCCCGGATCAGCGTGCGCTCCGTCCAGCGTGCCGGTGTGCGGCGAGAGACAGGCGCCCGAGCCGACGCCGTGCGCCTCCAGCAGCGCCGCCGTCATCCGCGCCACCGAGGACTTGCCGTTGGTGCCGACCACGTGAATCGAGGCGAAACGGTGCTGCGGCAGGCCCAGCGCCGTGGTCAGCTTGCGCATCCGCTCCAGGCCGAGCCGCCAGCCGACCGGCTCCAGCGATTCGAGGTAAGCGTCCGGATCCCAGGTCAGGCGCGCTGCTCCGCTTCGCGTCCGCGCCGTCCGGCACGTCAGCCCAGCTCGGCGAGTTCGGCCCGGTAGTGCTCCAGCTTGCCGCGCTCCTCCTCGACCACCTCGGCCGGCGCCTTGGCGACGAAGCCCTCGTTGCCGAGTTTGCGCTCGCCCGCTCGACCTCGCCGCGCAGCTCCTCGCGCCGCTTCTGCAGCCGCGCCGCGACCGCCTCGGAGTCGAGCTGCTCGGAGGGGAGCACGCGCACCGGGCCGATCGAGGCGACCGGGTCGCCGCCGTCGGCGGCGAACTCGAAGCGGGCGAGGCGGGCGACGAACTCGGGCGGATCGACCCCGTCGATCCGCGCCGCCAGCACGCTGGCGGCGGGCACGTCGACGAGGTCGCGCCAGGCCCGCAGGCGCTGGGTCAGCCCGATGCCACCCTCGACGTCGGCCTCGGCGGCCTCGTCGAGGAGCGACTCGTCGACCTGCGGAAACGGGTGCACGGCGAGGTGGCCACGCCGGGCTGGGTGGAAGGACCAGATCTCCTCGCTGACGAACGGCATCGATCGGGTGCAGCAGGCCCAGCACCCGTTCCAGCGCCCAGAGCAGCGTCGCCGAGACCTCCTCCTCCCCGTCGTAGAGGCGCGGCTTGACGATCTCCAGGTACCAGTCGCAGAGGTCGCGCCAGAAGAACGAGTAGGCCTCCTGCGCGGCGTGGGCGAAGTCGTAGGTCTCGAGCTTCTCGGTGACCGAGGCGATCGTCCGCTCCAGCCGCGAGAGGATCCAGCGGTCCTCGACGTGGAGCGGCCGCGGGGCGGGCTCGACCGCGGCCGCGTTGAGCAGGATCAGCCGGCTCGCGTTCCACAGCTTGTTCGTCAGGTCGCGGCCCTGTTCGACCTTGGCGTCGGAGAAGCGCACGTCCTGGGTCGAGGACATCGCCAGTAGCCCGAAGCGCAGGGCGTCGGCGCCGTGGACGTCGATCTCCTCCAGCGGGTCGATCCCGGTGCCGAGGCTCTTCGACATCCGCCGCCCGTCGCGGGCCTGGATCACCGAGTGGACGTAGACGTCACGGAAGGGGATGGCGCCGGGGAACTCGAGGCCCATCATCACCATCCGCGCCACCCAGAGGAAGAGGATCTCGCGGGCGGTGGTGAGGAAGCTGGTCGGGTAGAAGGCGCGCAGCTCTGGCGTGTCGTCGGGCCAGCCGAGGGTGGCGAAGGGCCAGAGCGCCGAGCTGAACCAGGTGTCGAGCACGTCCTCCTCCTGGCGCAGCTCGCCGCCGCAGGCGCCGCAGCGCTCGGGTGGCTCCTCGGCGACGATCGTCTCCTCGCAGGCGTCGCAGTACCAGACCGGGATCCGGTGCCCCCACCAGAGCTGGCGCGAGATGCACCAGGGACGGATCTCCCGCATCCAGTCGAGGCACACGCGCTTCCACTGCGGCGGAGCGATCTTCACCTCGTCGCGTTCGACCGCCTCGATCGCCGGCTGCGCCAGCTCGTCCATGCGGCAGAACCACTGCAGCGAGATCAGCGGCTCGATCCGCTCGCCGGAGCGGTGCGAGAAGGGGACCGAGTGGGTGTAGGGCGCCTCGCTCCGCAGCCGGCCCTCCGCGCGCAGCGCCGCCACGACCGCGTCCTGGGCCTCGGCCGCGGTCATCCCCGCGAACTTCTCCCCCGCCTCCTCGGTGAGGCGGCCGTCGGGCCCGATCGCGACGATCTCCTCGAGGCCGTGCTTGCGGCCGATCTCGAAGTCGTTGGGGTCGTGCCCGGGCGTGATCTTCAGCGCTCCGGTGCCGAACTCCGGGTCGACGTGCTCGTCGGCGATGATCGGCAGCCGCCGCCCGACCAGCGGCAGCACGCAGTGCTCTCCGACCAGGCCGGCGTAGCGCTCGTCGCTCGGGTTCACGGCGACGGCGGTGTCGGCGAGCATCGTCTCCGGCCGCACCGTCGCCACCGTCAGCACCCGATCGGAGCCCTCGACCGGGTAATCGATCGAGTAGAGCGTGTCCTCGACCTCGCGGTTCTCGACCTCGAGGTCGGAGATCGCCGAGTGCGAGCCCGGATCCCAGTTGACCATGTAGTAGTCGCGGTAGATGTAGCCCTTGTCGTAGAGCTGCTTGAAGACGCGGTAGACCGCCTTCACGTAGCCCTCGTCGAGGGTGAAGCGCTCGCGCTCGTAGTCCAGCGAGGCGCCGAGGCGCTTGTACTGCTCGACGATCCGCGAGCCGTACTCCTCTTTCCATTCCCAGACCCGCTTGACGAACTCCTCGCGCCCCAGCTCCTGGCGGCTCTTCCCCTCGGCCCGCAGCTCTTTCTCGACCACCGACTGGGTGGCGATGCCGGCGTGATCGGCGCCGAGAATCCAGAGCGTGTTCCTCCCGCGCATGCGGTTCATCCGCACCAGCGCGTCCTGCATCGACCCGTTCAGCGCATGCCCCATGTGCAGCGCCCCGGTCACGTTCGGCGGCGGAATCGCCACCGAGAAGCTCTCCTCCGGCGACCCCTCCGCCTCGGGGTGGAAATACCCCCCCTCCATCCATTCCGCAAACACCCGCCCCTCGACCTCCGAAGGGTCGTAACGAGTCGTCTCCTCAAGCCTTTTCCGCTGCGCCGGCTCCACGCGGCGAGTCTAGATAGATGCCGCTTTCACCGTCCCGGCCCCACCCAACCGCAGCGCCTAAGCCGATTCCTCGCTGAGCCCCTCGTCCTCCGCAGCCCCGATGTCCTGGTGCGCCGCCTCGGTGACGAGCGTCGGCCGCCGGCCCTGGGCGATCGTCTCCTTGGTCACCACGCACTTGGTGACATCGCGGCGCGAGGGCAGCTCGAACTGGACGTCGAGCAGCGTCTCCTCGAGGATCGAGCGCAGGCCGCGAGCGCCGGTCTCCCGCTCCAGCGCTTTGTCGGCGATCGCCTCGAGGCTGTCCTCGGAGAAGACCAGCTCGATGTCGTCGAACTCGAAGAAGCGCTGAAACTGACGGGTGAGCGCGTGTTTGGGCTCGGTCAGGATCGTGGTCAGATCGTCGCGGCTGAGCTGGTGGATCGCCGTGATCACCGGCAGGCGGCCGATGAACTCCGGGATCAGCCCGTACTCGATCAGGTCCTCGGGCAGCACCTGCTCGAACCACTCGCCGGCGTCCTTCTTCTCGCGCGAGGAGATCGCCGCCCCGAAGCCGACGCCGCGGTCGCCGACCCGCCGCTCGATCACCTTGTCGAGCTCGGCGAAGGAGCCGCCGCAGATGAAGAGGATGTTGGTGGTGTCGATCGTCAGGAACTCCTGGTGGGGGTGCTTGCGCCCCCCCTGCGGCGGCACCGAGGCTGTGGTCCCCTCGAGGATCTTCAGCAGCGCCTGCTGCACGCCTTCGCCGGAGACGTCGCGGGTGATCGACGGGTTGTCGGCTTTGCGCGCGATCTTGTCGATCTCGTCGATGTAGATGATCCCGGTCTCGGCCTTCTTGACGTCGTAGTCGGAGGCCTGGATCAGCTTCAGGAGGATGTTCTCGACGTCCTCGCCGACGTAGCCGGCCTCGGTCAGCGCCGTCGCGTCGGCGATCGCGAAGGGGACGTTGAGGATGCGGGCCAGGGTCTGGGCCAGCAGCGTCTTGCCGCAGCCGGTCGGGCCCAGCATCATGATGTTCGACTTCTGCAGCTCGACGTCGGTCTCTTCGGACTGGGCGATCTGCACCCGCTTGTAGTGGTTGTAGACGGCGACGGAGAGGGAGCGCTTGGCGGCCTCCTGGCCGACCACGTACTCCTGCAGCACGGCGTGGATTTCCTGCGGCTTCGGCAGGTTCTCCAGCTCGAATGCCGGCGGCGCGGTCAGCTCCTCGTCGATGATCTCGTTGCAGAGGTCGATGCACTCGTCGCAGATGTAGACGCCCGGGCCGGCGATCAACTTCTTGACCTGGCGCTGCGACTTGCCGCAGAAGCTGCAGAGGAGCTGCTCGTTCGAGTCTGTGGGCCGTGCCAGCGGAATCCCCTCCTAACGGGACGATTTGACTCCGGCAGCCCCCACAGCTTAGACGGGGGCACAAGCCGGTACGAGGGGCGTTTACGGCGTGGGCGACCGCGTCCCTGCTCGTGACTCGCGCCTTGCGCGCGGTCACGCTACGGTGCGCTCGATGCCCGCCAGCCACGAGATCGCGCCAGTCGAGGCCGACCGAGTTCGAGCGGCTGCTGCCGCTGATCGCCGCCTACCAGCATTTTTACGAAGTCAAGGAAATCGACGAGGAGCGCAACCGCGCCTTCTTCCGCCGCTTCCTCGCCCCCAGCGAGGACGGGATGCTGCTCGGCGCCCGAGAGGGCGGCGAGCTCGTCGGCTACGCCTGCCTCTACTGGCATTTTTCGTCGCTCGTCGTGGCCGAGACCGTCCTGATGAACGACCTCTTCGTCGCCGAGCCGGCCCGCGGCCGCGGCGTCGGCCGCGCCCTGATCGAAGCCAGCGCCGCCGTCGCCCGCGAACGCGGCGCCGCCTATCTCGAGTGGGCCACCGCCCCGAGCAACGTCGCCGCCCAGCGCCTCTACGACAGCACCGGCGCCACGCGCGCGGAGTGGGTCGAGTACGAGCTGGAGCTTTGAGCTGCTAGGCCGCCTGCGGTGGCGGCAGGCGGTCGATCAAAGCGAGAAGCGCTTCGCGGTGAGCTTTCGATTCTTCGCTGGCTTCATCTAGTCGGGCGAGGATCTTGTCGGTCTTGCGAGTCGACTCCAGCTCGATCAATTGAGATTGTTCGCTGCTCTCATCGAGCTTCTGCATGAATTCCTGGTGGTCGCGGATCATCTGCTGGGTGACGATCTCGCTTCGTCGGTGCAGATCGCGCATGAAGACCTGGTTCTCGTCGAAGGCCCGCTCGAAGCGATCGAAGGCGGCCATCATCCGCTCGAACGCCTGGGCGTTGCGCTCGAACGCTTGACCATTGCGGTCGAAGGCAACGCGGGTGAGCCGCGACTCCGCCTCGATCTTCTCAGACAATTCCTTCCGCCTCATGCGGCCAATTCTGCCAGAGCCGAACGCACCGAATGCGCGGCGTTGGCGCCAATTTTCAAACCGGTTAGCGGCGCTTCAGTGACCGACCCCAGCTTCGAGCCAACGAGCTCCGACACCCGGGAGGTGCTGGCCCTCTACGACGCACAACCGCAACCCCAAGGCCAGCCTCTGGTTCGAACGTCAGCTGTAGCGGTCCCAGCGAGCCAGCGCCGAGGTCGGGTCGATCGCGACCCCGGCGGCGTGGATCTCGAAGTGGAGGTGGCAGCCGGTCCCGACCGCGTTGCCGGTTTCCCCCACCGCGCCGACCCGCTCCCCCTCCCACACCCGCTCGCCGCGCAGCACAAGCGCCGGCCGCGGCATGTGCGCGTAGAAATAGCTGCGCCGCTCGCCTTCGCCGTGCAGCAGGAGGTAGTTGCCGTAGAGAACGGGATCGAAGCCCCGGCGCAGGACGCGGCCGTTGCGAACGGCGACCAGCTCCGTTCCGCAGGCGGCGACGATGTCGAACCCTTCGTGGATGCGACCGCCGCTGCGCGGCGCGTGGTACTCGCCGACCGCCCCACGCGCGCCGTGGGGGCCCTGAACCGGGAAGACGTGGCCGTAGTACGGCGTCCCGCCCTCCTCGGCGGCAATGCGAGCGCCGGCGGGTGCGGCCAGAGCGAGAAGAAGAGCGAAGGCGAGAAGGGCGGAGCGCGTCAGTGGTGCTCGATGACGCGGTCGACGATGCTGTACTCCCTCGCCTCCTCGGCGCTCATGAAGTAGTCGCGCTCGGTGTCTTTCGTCACCTTCTCGAAGGGCTGCCCGGTGTGCTTGGCGATGATCTCGTCGAGGCGACGGCGGACGTCGATGATCTCTTTGGCGTGAATCTCGATGTCGGTGGCCTGGCCCTGAAAGCCGGCCGAGACCTGGTGGATCAGGATCTTCGAGTTCGGCAGCGCCATCCGCTTGCCCGCGGCCCCGCCGCTGAGCAGCAGCGCCCCCATGCTCATCGCGACGCCGACGCAGATCGTCTGCACGTCCGGCTTGATGAACTGCATCGTGTCGTAGATCGCCAGTCCGGCGTAGACGGAGCCGCCCGGCGAGTTGACGTAGAGGCTGACGTCCTTGTCGGGATCCTCCGACTCCAGGTGCAGGAGCTGGGCCACGATCAAATTCGCGATGTCCTCCGTGACCGGCGTCCCGAGAAAGATGATCCGCTCCCCCAGCAGGCGCGAGTAAATGTCAAACGCACGCTCCCCGCGCGACGTCTGCTCGACCACCATCGGGACCAGAGGGCTCATGGATCGCACTTTATAGGGAAGGGATGCCGGTACCCCCTGGCGGGAATTCAGTCGCGCACCCTTCGGGTGCGGCTCCGGATGTTGGTGCGCCCCTATGGGGCGCAGGAATCGGATTGCATTGCCGCGCGCTTCGCGCACATTCCCGCCAGGGGGTACCGGCATCCCTTCTCACAAGCCGCGGCTCCGGATCAGCTTGCAAGGACTCGGGACGGCCGAGGGCACGGAAGCTTCCGTCAACTGAGACGGATGGGCTCACGCCAGCTCTCAAGCAAAAGCTGGCGTGAGCTGGGCGTCTGCCGGAGCTCGTGGAGAGGGAGGGATGGCGATACCCCGAGGCGGGAATGTGCGCGAAGCGCGCGATATGCAATCTGTCTATTGCGCGGCGTAGCCGCGCTCAGACATAGGAGCTAAGGCGCGAAGCGCCGTGCGACGAAATTCCCGCGGAGGGGTATCGCCATCCCTCCCCCGCCCGCTACTCAGAGTCAGGCGTCCAGAGACCGCCGGCCTCTTTGCGCTCTTTCTCCGGCGTCCAAATCTGCCCCCGCGCTTCCGCCTGCTCGAGCGGGATCGGCACCGCCGACTCCGCCACCAACTCGATCGCCTTGCGCGCCCGGATGTCGTCGAGGACCATCGCGTCGCGGCCGTTCTCGCGCAGCCGCTCCAGCAGCTTCTGCGGCGTCGTGCGTTCGTGCTGGGCGCTGTGCTCGAGCGCCTCGATCAGCTCCTCGTCGGAGACCTCGATCTCCTCCGCCGCGGCGATCGCGGTGACGACCGCCTCGCGCTTCAGCTCGCGCTCGGCGTCGGGCTTCGATTCCTCGATCAGCTCCTCGCGGGTTTTGCCCTGCATCTGCAGGAAGGCGTTGGGGTCCATGCCACGCTGGGCCAGCTGGCGTTCCATCCGCTCCCAGCGTTCGGTTGCCCGTGCGGTGACGAGATCGGCGGGGACGTCGACCGTGGCCTCGTCGACGGCGACGTCGACCGCGGCGAGCCGGAAGTCTTCCTCCGCCCGGCCCGCGAGCGCCTCGCCGACTTTCTCGCGGATGTCGGCGCGCAACTCCTCCAGCGTCTCGAACTCAGAGGCGTCGGAGGCGAACTCGTCGTCGAGCTCGGGCAGGATCTTCTCCCGCACCTCCTTGACCTGGACCTTGAAGACGGCGTCTTTGCCGGCGAGGTGCTCGGCCTGGTATTCGGCCGGGAAAGTGACCTTGACGTCGCGCTCCTCGTCCGCCCTGGCGCCGACGAGCTGCTCCTCGAAGCCCTCGATCAGCTGACCGGCGCCGAGACCGAGCAGGTAGTCCTCGGCCTTGCCGCCCTCGAAGGCGGCGCCGTCGATCAAGCCCTCGAAGTCGATCAGCAGCGAGTCGCCGTCGGCGGCCTCGCGCTCGACCGGCTCCAGCCGAGCGAAGCTCTCGCGGACGCGGTCGATCTCGCTGTCGACGAGGTCGTCCGGAACCTCGTCCTCTTTGCGGCCGACCTCGAGGCCTTTGTACTCCCCCAGCTTCGCCTCCGGCCGCACCCCGACCTCGAACTTGAAGGCGAGCGGGTCGCCCTCGTCATCCGGGGTAGAGAGCATCTCGATGCTGGGATCGCCGATCGTGCTGATCCGGGTGTCGAGCAGGGCCCGTTCGTACCACTCGGGCAGCGCCTCGCGGATCGCCTCCTGCAGGACCGGCTCGAAGCCGAGCCGCTGAATCACCAGCGACGCCGGCGCCTTGCCCTGGCGGAAGCCGGGCAGCCGCATCTCTTTCGCCATCGCCCGGGCGGCGCGCGAAACGGCCCGCTCGACGTCTTTAGGGGGAACTTCGACCTCGACGCTGACGCGCGAGTCGGGCAGCTCTTTTACAGAGGTCTCCATCGGGGGCGGACCCTAGATGATCGGCTTGCCGGTCAGCGCGCCCGGCGCTCGGCGAGGAACGTGCGCAGCGCCACCGCGAAGTCGATCGCGAAGGCGATGCCCCGCCCCACCGGCCCAGTCACCAGCCAGGCACGCAGGCGGTCGATCCAGCCGCTGGCGAAAGCGTCACTCATTCGCGTATTCCAGCAGGGAGCTGTCGACCAGCCACTCGACGGGAGCGCGATCGTCGCTGAAGACCTCGCCGCCAGACAGGCGCGGCGCCAGCACCGCGGCGGCGGCGCTGGCGAGCGGACGCAGCGGCGGCGGCAGGGTCCGCGCGTTGCGGCGCAGACGCGCCGCCGAGAGGTTGCCCTCGCCGGCGACCAGCAGGGTGTTGGTCGGCTCGATCGGGTAGCGCAGGACGCGGGGGAAGGTCGCGGCCATCGTCCGTCCGAGAACGCGCTCCAGCTCCTCGCTGCCCTCGGGGTGACCGACGTTGACGATCGCGATCCCGCCCGGCGCCAGCCGCTCCCCCGCCAGCTCGAAGAACTCGCGGGTGGTCAGGTAGAAGGGGATGTAGGGCTGGCGGTAGGCGTCGACCATGATCGCGTCGTACCTGCTCTCGGTCCGCTCGAGCCAGGGCCGCGCATCCTCGGCGAAGGTCCGCATGCGGGGGTTGTGGAGGCCGAGGAAGCGGCGGCCCAGCTCGGTCAGCTCGCCGTCGATCTCGACCGCGTCGACGGCGGTGGCCGGGAAGAAATGCCCGAAGGCCCGCGCCACCGTGCCGCCGGCGTTGCCGAGGATCGCGATCCGCCGCGGCGGTTGCGTCCGCGCCGCGGCCGGCAGCACCAGGTGCCCGTCCCAGTAGTCGCCGGTGAGGAACGTGCCGGGCCGCCAGAGCGAGTGCACGGCCTGCCCCTCGTTCAGCTCGAGGACACGACTGCCGTCCGGCCGTTCGACCACCCGGGCGTACTGGTGCACGGTCTCCGCCTCGTAGAGAACCCGGCCGGTGTCGGCGGCTTTGATCGTCCCCACCGGCAGCGCCATCGCCAAAGCCAGGCCGGCGGGAATGAGGAAGAAGCGCCATCCGACCCCTGCGCAGGCGACCAGCGCCAGGGCCAGGGCGAAAGCGAAGAAGGTGCGCTGGGTGCCGAGCAGCGGGATCAGCAGCAGCGCCGAGAGCATCGTCCCCAGCAGCGAGCCAGCGGTCGAGATCGCGTAGAGGCGGCCGACGACCTCGCCGGAGCGGTCCAGGTCCGCTACCGCCAGCCGCACCGCCCAGGGCGCCGCCGCCCCGAGCAGGGTCACCGGCACTGCGACGAGGACGAGGACGCCGAACAGCGAGCCGGCGAAGCCGCCGACCGAGACCGTGTCGAAGGCGTCGACGGAGAAGCCGAGGAAGGGCCGGGCCGCGAAGGGGACCACGGCGATCAGCAGCGAGGCCGCGAGCACGAGCAGGCAGAGACCGCGCAGGTGCGGGTGACGGTCGGCGTAGCGGCCGCCGAGCCAGTAGCCGACCGAGAGCGCGACGAGCACGACGCCGATCGTGTTCGCCCAGACGATCGTCGAGGCGCCGAAGTAGGGCGCCAGGAGACGGGCGGCCGCGATCTCCACCCCGAGGCTGGCGGCCCCGACGACGAAGACCAACGCCGGCAGCAGCAGCCGCTCAGGCGCCGTCGGCTTCAGGGTCTCTCCCGGCGGCGATCAGCTGCCGCTCGAGGCGGTCGCCGTGACCCGCCGCGACAGCGCGCTGCGCCCGCTCGTCGTCCAGCTCGACGCCGCGCTCGTGGGCGAGGTCGAGCAGGCGCTGCTTCTCGATGCCCTCGCGGGCGGCCTCGAAGAAGACCCAGGCCAGCAGGCCGAGGCCGAGAAAGGTGCCCTCGACCATCATCACCACCCCGGCCGTGCTCTGGTCGGCGAGCGGGGCGATGCCCCAGTAGCGCTCGCCCGGCGCGTAGATCGGGTAGAGCACGGCGCCGGACCACATCAGGACGTTGCCGAGGATGGCGCCGGCGAAGCGGACGGCGATCACGTAGCCGACCTTCCAGGCTGCGGTGAACCACTGCGGCGTCGGCAGCGGCCCGAAGACCGGCATCCACATCAGGCAGCCGAAGAAGATGAACGTCGAGTGCTCGACCACGTGCATCAGGGCCGTCCCGTAGGCCGCCTCGTAGAGCGCCGGGATGTGCCAGACGTAGAAGTTGAGCGCCCACAACGGCAGGGCGACCAGCGGGTGGGCGAGGATCCGCAGCCGGTCGAAGACCGGGATCGCCAGGACCGGCTGCAGCAGCGGCCCGGTCAGGCCCAGCACCAGCAGCAGCGTGGCGACGTCCCCGAGCAGCAGGTGCTCGACCATGTGGGCGATCACCAGCTCCTCGGAGATGTGGCCGATCGGCGAGAACAGCGCCACGACGATCGTCAGCAGGCCGGCGGCGAAGCAGAGCTGGCGCCAGAGCGGCGCCGACCTCCCCTTCCCCGCCAGGGTCGAGGCCCGCTTCGCGTAGAGGCCCGCGGCGACCAGCAGCGGCAGCAGCTCCAGGGGGGCGAAAGCGCTGCCCACGTGGGCAAACGGCAGGGTCATGGAAGTCAGCGTAACGGCGCCAATCGCCGGCTCGTCCCCGCCCGCGCTGCTAGCTTGGGCGCGGAGAATGGCTGCCGCGAAAGACCGCTTCCCGACGATCGGCAGCTACGGCTTCCTCTCCGATTGCCACACCGCCGCCCTGGTCTCATACGACGGCAGCGTCGAGTGGCTCTGCCTCCCCCGCTTCGACTCGCCCAGCGCTTTCGCGGCGCTGCTCGACCGCGGCGCCGGGCACTTCCGCATCAAACCGCGCGGCGTCGTCGTTCCGATCGGCCGCCGCTACAAGCCGGGAACGCTGGTGATCGAGACCACCTGGGTCACCGACACCGGCTGGGCGGTGGTCCACGACGCCCTGACGATCGCCGAGTGGGCAAGCGCCGGCGAGCGCAGCCGCCCCGACACCAAGCACGAGTCCGACCGCTCGCTGCTACGAACGATGACCTGCATCGACGGCGAGGTCGAGCTGGAGATGGAGTGTCTGCCTCGCTTCCACTACGGCCTCGAGGGCGCCAGCTGGAGCGGCGGCGAGTTCGGCGAGGCGACCGCTCGCGCCGCCGACGGGACCGAGCTGCGCCTGACTAGCGACATGGACCTCTCGATCGAGGACGAAATCGTGCGCGGCAGCCTGCGGCTGCGCGAGGACGAGAGCGGCTTCTGCGCGATCACCTGGGGCGAGGACGAGCTCGGCGGCCCGCGCAGCGCCCCCGAGGCGCTGGAGAGACTCGACTCGACCGAGGAATTCTGGCGCGACTGGCTGCGCGACGGCGACTTCCCCGACCACCCCTGGCGCGTCCACCTGCAGCGCTCCGCCCTCGTCCTCAAGGGCCTCACCTACACCCCAACCGGCGCGATCGTGGCAGCGCCGACCACCTCGCTGCCCGAGACGCCCGGCGGCGAACGCAACTGGGACTACCGCTTCAGCTGGATCCGCGACTCGACCTTCAGCCTCTGGGCCCTGCACACGCTCGGCTTCGACCAGGAGGCGCGCGACTTCATGCGCTTCATCGTCGCGGTCTGCAGAGACCGCCCCGATCTCCAAATCATGTACGGGATCGGGCATGAGAAGGAGCTCGTGGAGAAGACCCTCGATCACCTCGGCGGCCACGGCGGCGCCAGGCCGGTGCGAATCGGCAACGGCGCTTACGACCAGCGCCAGAACGACGTCTGGGGCGCTCTGCTCGACTCGATCTACCTGCACGAGAAAGCCCTGCGGGGGACGGGAACTCCAGCGGACCGCCAGCTGATCCGCTACCAGGTGGATGCTGCGATAGCAGCCTGGCCAGAGCCCGACCAGGGAATTTGGGAGTCGCGAGGCAAGCCTCAGCACTACGTCTCCTCGAAGCTGATGATCTGGGTCGCGGTCGACCGCGGGGTCCGCCTCGCCCGTTCCCTCGGCTTCGACGAGATCGCCGCCGAGTGGGAAGCGAAGGCGCACGAGTTTCGCGAGGAAATCCTCGCGCGCGGGGTCCGCGACGGGGTCTTCCGCCAGCACTACGACACCGACGCGCTCGACGCCTCCTTGCTGTTGATCCCGCTATTCCGGTTTCTACCCCCCGACGACCCCCGGCTGCGCGCAACCGTCGACGCGATCGCCACCGACCTGACCGAGCATGGCCTCGTCTGCCGGTACAAGGTCGAGGAGACCGACGACGGCCTTCACGGCCGCGAGGGCACCTTCCTCATCTGTTCCTTCTGGATGGTCTCGGCGCTCTCGGAGATCGGCGAGCGCCGGCGGGCGCGCGAGCTTTGCGAGCGGCTGCTCGAGGCCGCCGGCTGGCTCGACCTCTTCGCCGAGGAGCTGGACGCGGAGTCCGGCCGGCACCTCGGCAACTTCCCCCAGGCGTTCACCCACCTGGCGTTGATCAACGCGGTCTCTCATGTGATCGCCGACGAGCGCCGGGACGACGGGGGCGTAACCGCGGTTTTCAGCGAGATGGGCGGCGTTCGCGCGAGCCTCTGAGCGCCCCCTGAGCTGGGCCGAGAACTTGCGCAGACAAAGGGTTTGCAGACAAAACGTTTCGTTTGCTCTATATTGCCGCCGGGATGGCGAATCTTCACCGCTCCGACGACAACGACCTGCTGACGGCGCTGCGACACCCGCTGCGCCGCGACATCCTGCGCCAGATGGCCGACGAGGAGGCAGTCAGCCCGCGTGAGATCGCCAATGCCTTGCGCAAGCCGCTCAGCAACGTCAGCTATCACATTCGGGTCCTCGCCGACTGCGCCGCGATCGTGCTCGTGCGGACAAAGCCGGTGCGCGGCTCGATGCAGCACTTCTACCGCACCACGATCGAGGCGCCCTGGGCGCGCCAGATCCTCGGCTTCGGCGACGGACAGGGGAAATCGGCAGGGGAGAGTTCGACCGAGCAGGGCACTTAGCGCCCGGGGAGGGACGATCGACGATGAGCGAGACCGACGACAGCTGGACGCCCGCGTCCGAAGACGCCGCCACGGAATCGGCTGTCCTGCAGCAGCTGCTCGACCTCCATCCCGCCCAGGTCACAGTTGCCGAACTCATTCGCGAGATCGCCGGGGAGTCGACAGGCTTCGCCGAGCGCGACGCCATCGAACGCGCCGTGCGTGACCTCGCCGGCGCCGGTCTCCTCCATCGACACGATGCTTTCGTGGCGCCGACCCGCGCTGCGCTCCGCTTCAGCGAGCTGCTGGACCGCTGAGCACGAGCCGCCGGAACTCGATTCGAAGCCGCTGGGCCAGCTCTGCCGCGGCCGCCTCGCCGGCCGGGTCCGCATCGGCACGGTCGGTGACCAGGATGACGGCAGTCGCCGCAAAGCTCTGCAGTCTGATCCTCCACCGCCTGAACCACGTCCTCGTCGCCGACCCGCGCCTCGGCAACCACCCCGATTCGAGCCAGCGAGGCGACGGTGATCACGAGCCGCTCTTGCGCTGCGCGCCGGGCGCCCTCGACGTCTGAGGCCCAGCGGTCGAGGAATCCGATTCGCGCCGGAGAGAGGACCAGTACCTCAGCTCGACCGGCCTCGTTGCCGGCACGAACCGCCCTGGCGATCTCCTCGAGCGCGCTCCCTTCCTCGACGGGGCGACTGACGACCACCAGAAGGCGCCGGGGCTCGGCGTCGTCCACGGCTCGACCGAGGGCGCCCCGCGGTCGCTGGCGGGCCGCTGCGACGACGATCGCCAGCACCGCCAATGCCCCAGCCGCCAGTCCAAGGCCAGGACTGACGTAAAAGGCGGCAACGATGGGGACGGCGATCGCAGCTACGACAAGGGGCAGCTTCCATGGCGCCACCACCACAGCCTGCCACGTGCGACCGCCGTCCTCAGTCCTCGTTAGGAGCCCTTGAGAATTGCCACTGCAGTAACCCGGCCCTGCGCCATTCCGATCTTCACGCTCATCCACCCCCTCCCGCGTTCTCCATCCCCCTGGAGCCGCTTTCAAGCGATCTCCCGTTCGATCGGAATTATTACTCTAAATTTTTCTATCATTCAAGGGCAACAGAGCAAGAACTAAGAAATAAACGAAAATTGCGGAAGCGTTGTGGAAATTTTGATTCGGTGGCTTTAAAGTCTTGTAATCGGCCGCCACCCCCTGAAAACGACCGAAGGAATGCCCCCTTGCCGAAGACGAAAAAGAAAGACGGCGTCGAACAGATCGTCGCCAAAGCCTTTGCCCACCCCCTGCGGGTGCAAATCCTGATCATTCTCAATGAGCGGGTCGCCAGCCCCAACCTGCTCTCTCAGGAGCTGGACCAAAGCCTCAATCTGGTCGCCTATCACGTGCGGGTACTCGAGAAATACGACTGCATCGAGCTGGTCGACACGAAGCAGCGCCGCGGTGCGACGGAGCATTTCTACCGAGCCACGAGACGTCAGTTCCTGACCGACTCGGAATGGGCCCGCATGCCGGAGAACCTCCGCCCAGGCCTGGCGGGGGCAATGCTGAAGTCGGTTTTCGAAGATCTCGAGGAGGCGTCGAACAGCGGCACCCTCGACCAGGTCGACGATTTCCATCTGAGCCGCACGCCGATGGTCGTGGACAAAAAAGGCTGGGGCGAGGTCTCGAGCCTGCTCAGCGACACCCTCGATCAGGTGCTGGAGATCCAGGCCAGAGCCTCGCAACGGATCGCCGATGGGGACGAGCCGGGCATCCTTTCCAAAGTTCACATTCTCCATTTCAAGTCGCCGGATCCGAAGTCCGAAACGGCGACCGAGGTCACGACCGAGCCGAAGCCGGCTGCGACTGCGGACGAGTAGCTCGCGAACGCTGAAACGGCGCCGCTCGAGATTCCGGGCGGCGCCACAGCGCTCTCATCGGGTTGCGGCTTAGCGGAAGACTTGATTGAGTAACGCCGCTTTCGGAGGGAAGACGGCATGATCGAGATCGGGCCAAGCGCCACCAAGCCGCGCGCTATGGTGTGAGCACGGCGGCCGATCCGGCCGGCGGGCGCTGCACGGCTTTCGACTACGCCCTCAGGGCGGCGCCGGTGGAGACTTCCCGGCGCGTGGCATCGATGGCAGCGAAAGAAGAAGAGACCCAACGCATCCAGCGCGACCCCTCCCCCGGACCGGGCGACGGGCTGGCGAACGACCGGCTTCTCTGGGCGCGCTTTGCCGAGAACCGCGACCAGGCCACCCGCGAGGAGCTGGTGCGCCGCTACCTCCCCTTCGCGAAGAACCTGGCGCTGCGTTACCGCGGCGCCAGCGAGTCGTTCGACGACCTCCTCCAGGTTGCGAGCCTCGGCCTCGTCAACGCGATCGACCGTTTCGAACCCGACCGCGGAACTCCCTTCACCGCCTTTGCCTCGCCGACGATCCTCGGCGAGCTCAAGCGCCACTTCCGCGACCGCGTCTGGACGGTGCGCGTGCCGCGCGGCCTGCACGATCGCATGGCCGAGGTGGACAAGGCGATCTCGGCCTTGACCGTCGAGCTCCAGCGCTCCCCCTCGGTCGGCGAGATCGCCGAGAAGCTCAGCGTCGACCCCACCGAGGTGCTCGAGGTGCTCGAGGCCAATCACAATCGCCGTCCGCTCTCCCTCGACCGGCCCGTCGGCGGCGACGAGGAGGAATCGCCGGCCTCGGAGTGGGTCGGGGACGAGGACGAAGGATTCGAGCTGGTCGAGGACAAGCTGGCGCTGGAAGGCGCCCTCCCCCATCTCGACGAGCGCGAGCGGCTGGTGCTGCGGCTGCGTTTCGTCGAGGACATGACCCAGTCCCAGATCGCGGAACAAATCGGCCACTCGCAGATGCACGTCTCGCGGATTCTGCGCCGCACTCTGGAGCGGATCCGAGCCGAGGTCGCCGAAGGCGACAGCGAGGAAAGAGAGCTAGCCGGAGAGCGAGGCGATGCCGATGACGAGGAAATCGCCCTCGTCGTCCTGCTCCACCCGCAGCTCGTCCGCCAGCGTCGCCAGGCTGCCGCCGACCTCTGGCAGGTCGAGACTGGAGCGCAGCTGCTCGGCTCCGCCTTTCTTCATCGGGCCGACGCGGAGCCGCACGCCCTCCGGCCGGTCGGCAAGGCTGAGCGAGACGTGCCCGTCGGTGAAGCCTTCGGGAGCGCGGGCGGAGATCGCATCGCTGAGCAGCATCGCGTCGGAGAGACGATCGACGCTGATCTCGCGGCGGGCGGCGAGGGCGCCCAGGGCACGGCTCAGGATCGGGCCCACCAGTTCAGGCGGGCCGACCCGCATCGAGGTCGCCTCGCTGTGGATCGTCGCCGCCTCCGAGGCCTGCCTGCGCTCGGCGCTCTCGTCCGCCCCCGTAAGCGACAGGAACATGCGGATCTCGGTGCCCTGATCGACGCCGCCCTTGATCTCGAAGCTGGCGGAAAGAGCGGCGATCAGGGTAAGACCGATGCGCAAGCTGGGCCGGTCGGGGTCAGGACGGGGCCGAATACCGCTGCCGAAATCGCGCACGACCACGGTGAGGCCGTTCATCTCCGGAGTTGCTTCGATCGCGAGCAGTCCCGGCTCGTCTTCCGGGTAGGCGTGCACGACGACGTTCATGCAGGCCTCGGTGACCACCGTCTTCAGGTCGGCGACCCCCGCTTCCTCCATCCCGAGCCGCTCCGCCAGCCCGGCGAGGGCGTGGCGCACAACCGCGACGTTCTCGGCCCGGGCAGGAAGGGACATCTGCAGCCCCGATCGATCGTCGGTGGTCGTGTTCACAAGTCAGTTAGTCCATACCCATCGCGGGTTGCTGGCGAGCATAGCCTCGATCGCCACTTCCTAAGATCTCCGTCGCCGCTTCTCAAATTCTTACCCCGGCAGACCCGGGCGAAACTCTGCTCGGCAGATGACCTGCCTGCGGTAGCATCGGCGCGTGAATCCGGCGCCGTTCGAGGCATCCGCCGCCCAGCTCGATGACGGCATCCGCGTCATTGCGATTCGCGGCGAGCTTGACCTGAGCACTGCCCCTGAACTCGAGGGGCCCTTGAACGAGGCGATCGCGGCCGGGGACGCCTCGGTCCTGGTCGATCTCTCCGAGTGCGAGTTCATCGATTCGACCGGCATCGCCCTGATCGTCAGGGCCTGGCAGCAGCTCGACCGGACCGCTGAAGGCGACGGTCAGGGCCGCGTCGTCCTTTGCAGCTACAACGCCCAGGTCCGCCGCGTGCTCGAGATCACCGGCCTCGAGCTCTCGATTCCGATCCACAGCAGCCGCGACGAGGCCCTCGCCACACTGCGCAACTGAGCCGAGACTCCACGCGCGAGTGTCCCTGCGCGCTGCAAGTCAGGCGAAAATCAGAATCAACAGGTTGATCAGTATCGCCGTCGGCGTTCCCACGATCGAGAGGGTGCGGAAGAAGGTGGCGAAACCGCCGCGGTAGCGCACGCTCTCGAACAGGGTCAGCCCAACCACGTGGGCCATGTTGATCAGCGCCGTGAAGATCGCGACCCCGATCGCCACCGCTTTCCAGCCGGACTCCGGACCGGGGCCGGAGGCAACCGCCGCGGCGAGGACGATCGTCACGATCGTGCCGACGATGCCGCTGAGGATGCCGGCCAGGTCGCGGGTGGAGAGCGGCGGCAAGTTCTCGGAGATTTCCCAGTCGTCCTCCTCCTTGGCGTCGATCCCGGCCCCGGCCTCCTCGACCGCGACCACATGCTCGCCATCGGAGTCGCCGCTGTGGATGACAACCATGCGCAAGGGCGGCTCCAGCGAAGCCTGCGCGCGGTCGAAAAGCCCCTCCTCGAACCAGCGCGCCTGGTCCGCCTCGCGCTCGAAGATCAGCACCTCGTCGGCGGGGACTTTCAGCAGGGCGTCGGCAGCCGCCTGCACGGGATCTGGATCGCCGACCTCGCCCGAGGCCTCAATTCCGCTCTGACGCAGCGACTCGAGCGAAGCCCGCAGGCGCTCTCCGGCCTGCTGCAAGGGCTCGTCAACGTCGCCCATCGTGTGGCGAAAGACGGTCGCCTCGACCGCGGGGACGACGATGTGGAGCTCGGTCCCAGCGCCGTCGCCGGCGCGGCGGACCTCCTCGATCTCCTCCCGTCCTTCGAGCGTGTCGGGAACGATCGCAAGTACGCGGCGGGTGGCAGTCGCGGTCATTGGTTCCCCTCCGGAGGGAGTCCGTCGGGCTCGCCGTACTCGGCGTCAGTGGCCTCCTCCGGCGCTGGCATGTCGCTCTCGGGAAAGCCGCGCTGGTTGCCGTGGGAGGCATTTTCCTCCAGCTCCTCCTCGGCGAGCTCGAAGCCCTCGGACTCCCCCTCGCCCGACTCGGCCAGCGGTTGGCGGGCCGGGTCGTCGCTCTCTCTCGGCGCCTCGCCGCCGATCTTCGCGGCCTCCGCCGCCGCCGCGGCCTCCTCTTCGGCTACGCGCGCTTCGTCCTCAGGAGTCATTGCCGTTCGGTTACCCATGGCCATCGCGCCCGAAACCGCTTCGCCCCGTTTTCGCTTCGCCCTGCACTGGGTAGTCGCAGGTCAAGCGAAAGCCAACCGGAGGAGGAGCGAAATGGCTCTACAGGAGGAGGCCGGAGCGGTAACCGGCACCAAAGACAAGGACTACAACGTCATCTGGTTCACCGAGCAGTGCCTCAGCAACGTGCTCCGACTGGAGACTTATGTGGAAGACGCCGAGCGGGACGGGGATTCCGAGCTCGCGGACTTCTTCCGCCGCGCCCAGGAGACCAGCCGCAAGGGCGCCGAGCAGGGCAAGGATCTGCTGCGCTCGCGTCTCGCGTCCTAAGCCGATCGAACCGGGGCGGCAACCGGCCGTCCCGGTTGGCCGGGGCCGAAGCCGCCCAGTCGTTGTTGAAATAGACGAAGACCTCGCGCCGCGCTCGCTAGCTGACCTTCGCTAAGACCTCGCGTTCGTAGAAGTCGAAGAAACCCTCCTGGTCGGGGCCGACCTGGTGGATGTAGACGTGGTCGTAGCCGGCCTCGGCGTATTCGCCGATCGCGTCGAGGTGGCGCTGGGGATCGGGGCCGCAGATCACGCTTTCGGCGATGTCGTCCTCGTCGACCATCTCCGCCGCCTCTTCGAAGTGCGACGGCAGCGGCAGCTCGAGGAAGTGGCTGCCGCTGAAGGCGCCGTTGGGCCACCACTCCAGCGCCGTGCGCTTCGCCTCCTCCTCGCTCTCGGCCCAGCAGACGTGGATCTGGCCATAGGCGGGCTTGTCCGCGCCGGCGCCGGTGCGGAAGCGCTCGATCGTCTCGGCAACGGGGGCGGTCCCGACCAGGCCATCGCCGGCCCGGGCGGCGAGCTCGGCCGATTTCATCCCGGCGACCGCGACCAGGATCGGCGGCGGCTGCGCCGGCAGCGTGTAAAGGCGCGCGTTCTCGACCGTGTAGTGGCGGCCGCGGTGGTTGCTGAGCTTGCCCTCCCAGAGCAGGCGGATCACCTCGATCGCCTCCTCCAGACGTTCCTGGCGCTCGGCAACAGCCGGCCAGCGGTCGCCGAGGATGTGCTCGTTGAGGTTCTCGCCGCTGCCGACCCCGAGCGAGAAGCGGCCTGGCAGCAGGGTCGCCGCCGTCGCGGCAGCGTGAGCGACGATCGCCGGGTGGATGCGGACGGTCGGACAGGTGACGCCGGTGATCAGCTCCAGTCGCTCGGTCCGCTCGGCGATCCCCCCTAATACCCCCCAGACGAACGGGCTCTGGCCCTGGCGGTCCACCCAGGGGTGGAAGTGGTCGGAGATCGAGGCGAATGAGAAGCCGGCCTCCTCGGCGCGGGCCGCCTGGGCGACCAGCGCCGGGGGGTCGTTCTCCTCGCCGGACAGGGTGTAGCCGAGCTGCGTCAAAGGGCCTGGGCCCTCAACTCGCGCCGGCCACTGCGCGTTGGAGCTCTTTTTTGCTCATGTTCGAGCGGCCTTCGATGCCGAGCTTCTTGGCGTCGTTGTAGAGCTGTTCGCGGGTGCGGCCGCCAGGGCCCTTGCCCGACTGCTTGCCACCGCGGCTGCTGGCCGAGCGACCGTTGGTCGAGCTGCGCGACGAGGACTTCGACTCGCCCGAGCGCGCCTTTTCCTTGTTCACGGCGCGGGCCGCGATCTCCTCGGCCCGTTTGTTCGAGCGCCCCGCTTCCTTCTCGCTCTTTTTGATCTGTTTGTACTGGCGGTCTCGTTTGCTGCCTTTCTTGACTCCGCGCGGTGGCATCGCCTCTCCTTTCGCTCAGCGGGCCGCGTGACAACCGCTCCTCCATTGCAATCGAAAGTCTTTGGCCCGCCGGCGAGTAAGCCGGCGGGCCTGTCCTTGTCCACAACCGGGTTACCCGCGGCATGGCGAGGCAAAACGGCCACCATGCCGATTAGGAGATCAGCTCGAGGACGCTGCGCTCGACCCGCGCCCGCACCCGTGGGCTCATCTCTCCGTCTCTTGAAGCGAGCGGCTCGATCGTCGCTCCATCGCGATAGCGGTCGAAGACGCGAGGATCGATGTAGGAGCTGCGACACACCGCGGGGGTGTTGCCGAGCGCCGTGGCGACGCTCTCGACGGCGGCGGCGATAGTGCGGCGGGCGGCGGCATCGGACGGTGGCCGCGGCTCCCCGGCGAGCGCCGCCGCGGCGAGGACGGTGCCGCTCCAGGTGCGGAAGTCCTTGGCCGAGAACTCTTCGCCGATCTTGTCCTGGATATAGGCGTTGACGTCAACGGAGCGGACGTCGTGCCAGCTCCCCTCCTCGCGAAAGGCGAGCAGGTCTTCGGGGCCGCCGCGGCGACGGCGCATCGTTTCGATCGCCTCGCGCGCGCCCCTGTCGCGCACCGACTGCACGCGTCGCTGGCCGCTCTTGGCCGGGAAGTCGAAGACCATCTCCCCGCCCTTCATGGCCACGTGCTGGCGACGGATCGTCGCCAGGCCGAAGCTCTCGTTGGTCTCGGCGTATTCCTCGCCGCCGACGCGGAAGAAGCCGAGGTCGAGCAGGCGCACCGCGCAGGCCAGGGCGCGCTCCTTCGGCATTCCCCCCTGGGCCAGGTCGCGGCTGACGGCGCGGCGCAGGCGCGGCAGGGCGCGGGCGAACTCGCGCATCGCCTCGTACTTGCGGGCGGCCCGCCGTTGCTCCCAGCGGTCGTGGTAGCGGTATTGCTTGCGTCCCGCTTCGTCGAACCCGGTCGCCTGGATATGGCCCATCGGGTCGCTGCAGATCCAGACTTCCCGCCAAGCCGGCGGGATCGCCAGCTCGCGGATCCGCTCCAGCGTCTCCTTGTCCTCGATCGACTCCCCGTCCGCGTCCTCGTAGGAGAAGCCGCGACCGCGCCGGCGCCGGTGGATCCCGGCGCCGGCGCAGTTCGAACGCCGCAGCCGGCCACCCGGCTTCGGGGAGGCCGCCACTGCGGCTACTCGACGCGGCGCCAGGTATCGGCGCGGCGACCCGGCTCGTAGCGGCTGTCCAGTCGCTTCAGGACCAGGCCCCCCAATCCCTGCTTCCGGCTCGCTTCCAGCAGCTCCCTGGCGTGGCCGATCAAGTGCTTCGGCGTCTGCCAGCTCTCGCCCTCGAGCTCCAGCCCCTGCAGCAACTGCCGGCGCTCGGAGTAGGGCGCCCCGATCAGATCGCGGCCCTCGAGGTACAGCAGGTCGAAGATCGCCAGGGTGACCGGCGCCGCGTCGGTCCGGATCACGCCGTCGAGGACGGTGTCGCGCGCGCCGAGCTGCCGCGAGAGGCGGCGAATACCTTTGCACCGGCCCGTGATGTCCTCGCCCTCGGCGTCGGTCAGCCGCAGCCGCCCGGGCCGGCCGAAGGCGATCGTCCGTACGCCGCCCCACTTCACCTCGGTCGCCCAGCCCTCTTGCTTCCGCGGCAGTCGCGCCGGCCGCGCCTGCATCGGCTCGACCGACTCCGGGAAGGGGTCGCGCCGCTCCGCCGGCGGATCCATCCGGTGGATCATCCAGTCCTTTTCGCTGCCGGCGCGAAACAGCGCGTAGCGCCCCCTGAGCCGTTCCCCGTCGAAGCTGAGGACAACTTTGCCGGCCTCCCACTTGTGCGCCTCGTACGTCCCGCGGTCCCAGATCCGCATCGTCCCCGCCCCGTACTCCCCGGCCGGAATCTCCCCCTCGAAGTCGAGGTACTCGAGCGGGTGGTCCTCGGTGTGAACGGCCTTGCGGTTTTCCTCCGGGTCGGCGGGGATGCCGTTGGGGATCGCCCAGGAGGCGGCGACGCCGTCGTGCTCCAGCCGCAGGTCCCAGTGCAGGCGGCGGGCGCTGTGTTCCTGGACTACGAAGCGAGGCGCCCCCGCTCCATTGCGACGCCGCCGCGGCGGCGGCTCGGGGGTCGTCTCGAAGTCCCGCTTGTCCTTGTAGTCCTCGAGCAGCCCCACGGCACACTCCCTACCCCGCCGCCGCCCCGTGAACGCCCGCCGACGAGCCGAACGCGATCGCCACCGCCTCGAGACGGCAGGCCTCCAGTCGCTGCTGCTGAGCGTTGGCCCGGGCGGCGAGCGCCTCGAAGTCGAACCCGGGCAACGTGCTCCCAAAGGTCTCATCGAGAGCGCTCCAGAGCTGACGCTTGCCAGCGACGCCGCCGCCGAGCCCCTCCAGCTCGACGACGCGGCTGAGCGGCGAGTAACCGCGCAGCTGGCCGTTGAGCTTGAGCCGGCCGAACTTCTCGGCCACCCAGGCGGCGTGCGGCTTGACCTTGCTTGGGGCGATCCCGAGACGATCCATCAGCTCGCGCAGGGTGCGCTGGTCGGCTTCGATTTCGGCGCAGATCTCTTCGAGGACCCTCCCCAGCTCCGTTCCCTCGTTGCTCGCCCGCGTCCGCCTGGCCAGCTCGACGCCGACCACCGAGCCGGCGAGATGGTCGTTTAGATAGATCGAGAGAAAGGCGTCGGCCACGTCAGGTTGTAGGTGCCCGTCGTCGGGTACAGGCAAACAATGCTCGAGGACTACGCCAGCGCCGCCGAGCGGCCGCCGCTCCTCTCTTACGCGACCTTGATGGCGATCTTCGGCGCCATCTTCGGCGGCGGCCTGGTTGCGGTTCAGCGCGGCGGACGCGACCTGCCGGAGCGGGTCGACGCCGGCGATCTCGTCCTGATCGGCGCCGCTGCGCACAAGTTCAGCCGTCTCCTCTCCAAGGACAAGGTGACGAGTCCCCTGCGCGCCCCCTTCACCGAACTCGAAGGCAGGGGCGGTCCGGCGGAGTACGAGGAGCGCTCCCGGGGGCGCGGCGCCCGCAAGGCGCTCGGCGAGCTGCTGGTCTGCCCCTACTGCCTCGGCCTCTGGGTCGTCGCCGCCTTCGCCTTCGGCCTCGTCTTCGCGCCGCGGCCGACCCGCTTCGTCGCCGCGGTCTTCGCGGCGCTGACGATCTCCGATTTCCTCCAGATCGCCTATAAAGCCGCCGAGGAGAAGGGTCTCGGCTAGGGGTAGGGGGGTTTGAATCCGAATGCCGGGGGGGTATTGCCCTCCCACCATGGACCGACTCGCTGAGAACGAGAATCGGCTCGCCTGGATCTTCGGCTCATCGCGCAGTGGCAGCACCTGGCTGCTGAAGATGCTCTCCGACCTGCAGGGCGTGGTTCCGGTCGACGACCCGCACCTCGGCCATCACCTCGGCGTCTGGCGCCCGATCCCGCTGGCCTGGGCCGCCTGCGAGGACCCGCCGCGGCTGAGCACGCTGCTGGAGATCAAGGCCGAGGAGCCCGGTTACTTCTTCGCCGACCGCTACCGCGACGCCTGGTGGGGGCCGCTGCGGGAGCTGATCTGCGCGCGATTCGAGGCCCAGGCGGAGGAGAGCGTCGGCGACCTCTCAGCAGCCGAGCTCTTCGTCGTCAAGGAGCCGGGCTCCCACGCAGCGCCCCTGCTCGCCGACCTCTTCCCCACCTCGAAGGTGATCTTCCTCCTGCGCGACGGCCGCGACGTCGTCGACTCCTGGCTCGACGCCTACCGCGACGGCTCCTGGGCGATCCCCGGCGGCGCCTTCCCGGTCGCTCACGAGGGCCGCATTCCGCTGATCCGCTGGCTCTCCGAAGTCTGGGCCTTCCGCAGCCGGGCCGTGCGGAAAGCATTCGAGAGCCGACCGCCGGAGAGCCGGATCCTGATCCGCTACGAGGATCTGCGGGCCGACACCGCGGTCTATCTCGAACAGCTCTGCGCAATGCTCGACCTCGACCGCGAGCGGCTGCCGGAGGCGGTCGCCCGCCACAGCTTCGAGGGGGTGCCCAGCGCCGAGCGCGGCCCCCGCCAGGCAGTGCGCAGCGCCCGGCCGGGCGGCTGGCGCGAGAACCTCAGCGCCGCGGAGCAGGCGGCGATGGAGAACGTGCTCGGCGAGGCGCTGGCCGAATTCGGCTACGGCGAGGACCGCGCCCGGGCGCCCGCCGGCGTCGCTTAGTTAGCCGCGCTCGCTCGCAGCGGCGATGTCTACCCGACGGCGGCGCGGGGTAAGCAGGGGTGATGATGTCCAGGGAGCGCTCCGCGAATCGCGACCCGTCGGCTGGCCGCGATCTCCACAGCCACCGCTTCGGCGCCAGCCCGCCGCTCTCGCTCGGGGTCGAGGAGGAGCTGCTGCTGGTCGACGAGCGGCACCGGCTGGTCGCCGCCAGCGAGCGGGTCCTCGACAGCGTCACCGGACCGCTCGGCAGGCGAATCTCCTCCGAGATCTTCGCCGACCAGATCGAGCTCAAGACCGGCGTCTGCCTCGGCGCCGAGGAAGCGTTCGCCCAGCTGCGAGAGGGGCGGCGGGGGATCTGCCAGGCCGGCTTCGGCCTGCTCGGCGCCGGTCTGCACCCCGCCGACGAAGCCGGTGAGGCGCGCCTCGTCTCCAAGCCACGCTACGAGGTCGTCCGCAAGGACTTCGGCGACCTGCTGAGGACGCCGCCCTGCGGGCTGCACGTCCACGTCGGCATGCCCGACCCCGACACCGCCGTGCGCATCGCCAACGCCTTCCGCCTCTACCTGCCCGTGCTGCAGGCGCTGAGCGCTAACTCTCCCTTCCGCGAAGGGTCCGACTCCGGCCACGCCAGCGCCCGCACCCAGGTCGTGCGCAGCTATCCGCGCTTCCAGGTGCCGCGGGAGTTCCGCGACTACGAGGACTTCTGCCGCGTCGCCGACCAGTTGATCGCCGCCGCCGGGGTCGAGGACTACACCTACATCTGGTGGGACGTGCGCCCGCACCCGCGGTTCGGCACGACCGAGGTGCGGGCGGTCGACGTGCAGACGGACGCCGCCGGCTCCAGCGCGATCGCCGCCCTGATCCAGGCGATCGCCGCGAAGGAGCTGGAGCGGCCGACCGCCCCCGGCCTCTCACGCGAGGCGCTCGAGGAGTCCTACTTCCAGGCCGCGAGCCATGGCCTCGACGCGGAGATCGTCTGGGACGCAGAGACCCCCGAGCCGGCGCGGACCGTCGCACGACGGGTGCTCGATGCCGTGCGGCCGTTCGCCCGTCGAGCTCGGGCGGCGAGGCGGCGCTGGAGGAGATCGAACGGATCCTCAGGGAGGGCAACGGCGCCGACGACCAGCGCCGCGTGCACGGCGAGGCGGGGATGGACGGGCTGCTCGAGTACTTGGCCCGGCGGACCCGATGAGCGAGACGCCGGACCCGGGAGCGACCCGGATCACCCCTTACCGCAACGGGCCCTACCTGGTGCGCGGCCCCTTCACGATGGTCGACCAGGACGGCAACGAGATCGAGATCAAGCGGCCGGTGGTGGCGCTGTGCCGCTGCGGGCGCTCGCAGATCCGGCCCTTCTGCGATGGCACTCACAAGGCGATCGGGTTCCGGGCGGAGAGCGGCCTGCCGTCGCCGGAGATCGATGACGGGGCGCCGCCGCCGGACTCCTCGTAGCGCCGGCGCAAACGTCGCGATCGGCGTCGCCGAGCGACTGAGGCGCCCGGGTCCGTAGCGAACGCCGCCCCGCAGCTTCGCCCCCAGGGCGAGCCAGGCGCAGAGCGAGCGCTCGGCAATCCACGCCGGCGCCAGCAGCGAGCCGGTCAGCGGGAAGCGCTCGCCGCCGCCGGCGCGCCGGCGGCCGATCTCAGCGGCTCCTATCGCAGCCAGAGCCGCGATGCCCAGCCGCTGGCGGCCGTTGCGGCGCGACAGCGCGGCGCGCCAGCGGCAATACGGCGAGGAAGGCGCCGATTCGTGCCGGGATCGCGAAGTCGTCGTAGGCCTGGCGCACCCGCTGCGAGAAGAAGTGCGTCGCGTGCTCGGCGGCCGCCTCGCCACGTAGAGGTCGAGCGGGGTCGACACCTTCCCCCCCGCCGCCGCGATCGTCCGCATCAGCTCCAGGTTCTCGAAGAGCGCGTCGCCGTCGTAGGCGCCGCTGGCCTGAAAGGCGTGCGCCGCACCGCGAGCGTGCCGGGGAAGTCCCCGACCGGGAAGGTCGGGTCGCCGGTGAAGACCCGGTTGAGTAGCGAACGCGCGGTATCCCAGCGCGCGTGCCACGGCAGCTCGTCGAAGTAGTTCTGTGGCCGCACCAGCTCGGCCTCGCCGAGCAGCTCGATCATGCGCCGCAGCGTTGCCGGGTCGTAGCGGATGTCGTCGTCGGCCAGCACGATCCGCTCCTGCGAGCACTCGCGGACACCGGTCACGACTCCATTCACCTTCCCCATCGCGAAATCGAGATCGGAATGGGGCGGCAGGTGCCGGGCGACGCCTCGCAGCGCCGCTGCGTGTGGCTCGAAAAGCGGCGCCGGCGAGCCGTCGACGACCAGGATCTCCTCGACCTCGCCGACGAGCGAGCGCAGGTAGCCCGCCAGCTCGGCGATCGGCCCTGGCTCGGTCCAGCGCAGTGGCAGTACGTAGGAGCTCACAGCGGCCGGCGCAGCGACGTCTCCCCTTGCTCCCAGGCGGCCATAAGGTGGCGCGCGAAACGACCCTCCAGGAAGAGCAGGGCGCGGGCGCCGAAGACGATGTCCCAGGCCAGCTCCGGCTCCTGCCGGGCCAGGCCGCCGGCAAGGTCGTAGGCGGCGATGTTCTCGTGCACGGCGTCGGCCTCGACGTGCTCGTCGTAGAAATCCGTCGCCTCGGCATCGAAGCCAAGCCGCCGCAGAGCGTTGCCATAGCGGCGGTTCGGCAAGGCCGAGGTCATCTCGAACATCGCCAGGTGGCCGACGATGGCGCCGCGGCGGGCGCGGCGCAGGCCGACGGCCGACATTAGGTTCACCGTCGCCAGCGTGACCCCGGGGATGCGGTCGAGGTAGGCGTTCTCGCCGTCGTCGAGGCCGAGCGCGCGCATCGTCTTGGCGAACAAAGCGGAATGCATGCGGTCGGGCTTGCCGCCGCCGTACTCGTCGCCCTGCACCTCCAGCAGCGCCGTCTTCGCTGGGCCGCACAGCCGCGGGATCGCCCAGCTGTGCGGGTCGGCCTCCTTCAGCTGGTAGAGCGAGCGGTGAACGACGAACTCGCGAAACCGGTCGAGGTCGGCCTCGAGCTCGATCCAGCGCGAGAGCGAGGGGCCACGTCGCCGGCCTCGAGACTGAAGAGGAGGTCGCCCACGCCCTGCGGATCGACCCGCTCGCCCGGGCCGAGCGCTGCTTCCAGGGCGTCGAAAAAGGCTTGCTCGAGCAGAGCCCGCACGGCAAGCAGGCTGGGGCTCCACTCCCAGGCCGGATCGACGTTCGGAAAGGAGCGGTAGTGCAGCTCGAAGCAGAGGTAGAGGGCGAGCTGCAGATCGTCATCGGCCAGCGGGTCGTCGACCGCGGCAAGCATCGCGGCGATCCGGTCGCTGAGATGGGAGGCCTCGTCGGAGCGCGCCGCCGAGGTGGAAAGCAACTCAGCGACCAGTGCGCTGGCCGGGCCGGCGCTGGGGAGAGCCGTTGCCCTCGCGCTCGCCTCCCTTGTGCCGACGCCGATCACGCGCCGGCTTGTCTCACGGCGCCTCGGCTGAGCGCGGAGCCGAGGCGGCCTGCAGCGGCTGCTGCGCTGCCGAGGACGGCGGCGTCATCGCCTCCCGTGTATCCGGCAGCTTGAAGATCTTGAAGGACAAAGGGGACTGGATGCGGTCGCGTAGCTGGCAACGCGGGCAATGCTCCACCCCGATGTGGCTGGCGCTGTAGCTGCTTCCGCATCTCTCGCACGTGAACATCTGTATCCCTCCTCAGATCCGTTAAACCCGACCGTCCTGTGGACGGCTACCCGCGCGACGCCGTGGACAAACAGAGAGCCGTCGGCGCGCCTATCGGGTCGCACTTGCTACCCGCCCGGCGCCTCGCGAACCACTTCGCGCGGGCGCTTGTCCTCGCGCAGGCCGAGGTAGCGCGGGTGGCGCAGCTTGCCGTCGCGGGTCCACTCGCCGAAGGCGAACTGGCCGACCAGCTCGCGGCTCGACCCAGCGGGCGAGGCGCGGCTGTCCGCCGCCGCGGCGAAACGGCGACTCCGGTACCTCCAGCGCCTGCATTCTGGCGCCGAGCTCGGCCAGGGTCTTTTCGCTGAACCCGGTCCCCACTTTGCCCGCGTAACGCAGCTCGCCGTCCTCGTAGTAGCCGACGAGCAGCGCCCCGAAGTGCTTGCGCGAGCTCCCTGCGGCGGCGTGAAGCCGCCGATCACCAGCTCCTGCTCGAACGAGCACTTCAGCTTCAGCCAGTCGCGGCTGCGACCGTGGACGTAGGTGCTCTCGGCGCGCTTGGCGATCAGCCCCTCCCAGCCTTTCGCGCAGGCCTCGCGGAAGAACTTCTCGCCGCGCTCGTTGCGGTGCGGGGTGTAGCGGACAGGGCCCTCGAAGGAGAGGGCTCTGCGCAGGAAGCGCTTGCGCTCGCGCAGCGGCAGCCCGGTCAAGTCGTGACCGTCGAACTCGAGCAGGTCGAAGAGGTAGAGGAAGACCGAGATCCCGCTCGAGGCGAGCCAGTTGCGGGTCGTGGATGCCCATCCGGCCCTGCAGCCGCTCGAAGCTGGTGCGGGCGCCGTCGAAAGCGACGATCTCGCCGTCGGCGAGAAAGTCGCCGGCCGGCTCGGCCTCCAGCGCCTCGACCAGCTCCGGGTAGGCGGAGGTCAGCGATTTGCCGGTGCGGGAGGTGAGCGTCACCGTGCCGCCCTGCTTGCGCGCCGTTGCGCGGATCCCGTCGAGCTTGCGCTCGAAGACCCAGGCCGGATCGCTGAAGGGACGGTCGGTGAGCTTCGCCTTCATCGGCTCGCTCGCTCGGGCCATGGACGCCCAGGCTACTCGCCGCCAGGACGGGGCCGGCGCGTAGCATCGGCGCCGATGAGGCCCGCTGCCAAAGCGACGACCGCCGTCGCCGTCGCACTCGCGCTCTGCGCCCTCACGGCCCTCCCCAGCGGGCCCGCGACCGCGTCGCCGTCGGCCCAGGCCAGCGCCGGGCGGCCGCCGATCGTCAACCGGCTGATCCCCTTCGGCCCCAAACGCAAGCGCGAGATGGCCGCCTACTCCCAGCGCCACTACGGCCAGCACAGGTGGCGGTTGCGCCACCCGCGGGCGATCGTCGAGCACATGGCGCAGACCGGCACGGCCGCCGCCGTCTACAACACTTTCGCGCCCGACCTGCCCGACGTCGAGCTGGGCGAGCTGCCCAACGTCTGCGCGCATTTCGTCGTCGGCCGCTCGGGCCGGATCTACAAGCTGGTCAACCTGCGCACCCGCTGCCGCCACACCGTCGGCCTCAACTGGACCGCGATCGGGATCGAGCACGTCGGCTACGGCGACGGCGACGTGCTCGGCAACCGCCGCCAGCTCCGCGCCTCGCTCTGGCTCACCCGCTGGCTGCGCTGCAAGTTCGGCATCCGCCTGCGCGACACGATCGGCCACAACGAGAGCCTCGGCTCCCCCTACCACCACGAGCTCGTGCCAAGCCTGCGGAGGCAAACCCACGGCGACTGGAAGCACGGCTCGATGCAGACCTACCGCCACAAGCTGGGGCGAATGGCGCCCTGCCAATAGACTCGCCGCGATGAACGAGGCGATCGAGCACGGGTTCAAGGAGGGCGACGAGGTCTGGGTCCAGGATCCGGACGGCAAGCGCCACCCGGGCGTCTTCGTCGGCGACAACGAAGCCGCCGGCTGGTTCGGCGGCGGCCCCAGCGCCTACGTCGTCCACCCCGAGGCGCACCAAGCCGAGGTCGTCTCGATCTTCCGCATCACCCCCCGCGACTAGAACCGCCGGCCGATGGGCCGATAAGTCGCCTCAGGGTCGACTTATCGGCCCATCGGCCGCGGTCTGCGGTCAGGCTTTGCCTTCGACCTCGTACTCGCGCAGGAAGCCCTCGAAGAGGCGGCGGTGGGCCTGCTCGTCGCGGAGGATGTCGATCGCCATGTCCTGGGTGACGGGGTCGACCTGCTCGGTCTCCTCGATCAGCCGGGTGTAGTGCTCGATCGCCCCGCTCTCGGCCTCGATCACGCCGCGGATGACGTGCACGGTGTCGGTCTGGTGCTCGGGCGGCTGCAGGAAGCTCTGTTCGGCGGCGAAGTCTTCGGAGCCGGGGACGACCCCGTACAGCTCCTTGATCCGGGCCGCGAACTGGCGCGCGTGGCCGAGCTCCTCTTCGATGTCCTCGGCCAGGGACTCCTTGATCTCCTGCGCCCGCACCCCGTCGAGGTTCACCGAGGCCGAGAGGTAGCTCATCACCGTCTCGATCTCCATCCAGTAAGCCTTGGTCAGCAGCTCGACGACGTGGTCTCGAGTGGCCGAGCTGTCCCCGTCGAGGATTCCCTTGTCGAAACTCTTCGCCTCCATCGCCCTTCCTCCCTAGGTCGGCTCGTCGGTCATGGAAAGCCGGTACCCCGAGGGCGAGCGGGAAAACGCGTCCGCCGATTGGCCGCCGGGCGTCTAGGCTGCCGCGCCATGGACATGATCGACGAGCTGCTCGCCAACAACCGCGCCTTCGCCGAGCCGCTGGCCGACCGGCATCTCGACGTCGAGCCGAGCCGGCGGCTGGCGATCGTCACCTGCATGGACTCGCGCCTCGACGTCTTCGCCGCGCTCGGCCTCGGCGACGGCGAGGCGCACGTCCTGCGCAACGCCGGCGGCATCGTCACCGACGACACCATCCGCTCGCTGGCGATCTCGCAACGGCGCCTGGGCACGCGCGAGGTGATGCTGATCCACCACACCGACTGCGGCATGGAGAAGATCACCGACGAGGCTTCCGGGTCGAGCTCGAGGAGGAAACCGGGATCGTCCCCGAGTTCCCGATCGGCGCCTTCTCGGACGTCGACGCGGCGACGCGCGAGTCGATCCTGCGCGTGCGCCGCTCCCCCTTCGTCCCCCATCGCGACGCGGTGCGCGGCTTCGTCTACGACGTAGACACCCACCGCCTGCGCGAGGTGTACGGCCGACTAGCCGGCCATCGCGCGGGCGATCACGACCCGCTGGATCTCGTTCGTGCCCTCGTAGATCTGGGTGATCTTGGCGTCGCGCATCATCCGCTCGACCGGGTACTCGTTGACGTAGCCGTAGCCGCCGAGCACCTGGATCGCCTCGACCGTGACCCGCATCGCGTTGTCGGAGGCGAACAGCTTCGCCATCGAGGTCCACTTGCCGAGGTCGGCGGGCCGCTCGGGCTTGTCGGCCATCGCGCAGGCTTTGTAGAGGAGCTCGCGGGCGGCGGCGGTGCCGGTCTCCATGTCGGCGAGCTTGAACTGGATCCCCTGCAGGTCGTTGATCGGCTTGCCGAAGGCGACCCGCTCCTTCGCGTACTCGTTGGCGTAGTCGGTCGCCCCCTGGGCGATGCCGACCGCCTGCGCGGCGGCGCCGAGCCGGGTCCGCTCCAGCGTGCCGAGGGCGACGCTGAGGCCCTTGCCCTCGGCCCCGACCATGTTCTCGTGCGGGACGCGGACGTCGGTGAAGGAGGGCGAGCCGGTCGGCGAGCCCTTGATCCCGAGCTTGTGCTCGAGCTTGCCGGGGTCGAAGCCCTCGCGCTCTTTCTCGACCACGAAGGCGCTGATCCGCTTGTTCTCGCGATCGGTGACGGCGAAGACGACGTAGAAGTCGGCGATCGAGGCGTTGGTGATCCAGTTCTTCTGGCCGTTGATCACCCACTCGTCGCCGTCGCGGACGGCGCTGGTCCGCATCGCGGCCGGGTCGCTGCCCGCCTCCGGCTCGGAGAGGGCGAAGGCCGGCGACCACTCGCCGCTGGCGCACCGCGGCAGGAAGCGCTCCTTCAGCTCGTCGGAGCCGAAGAGCTGGATCGGCAGCGTCCCGAGCTCCTGGATCATCAGGATCAGGGCCGAGGAGGCGCAGGCCTTGGCGATCTCCTCGACCGCCATCTGCAGCACCAGCGTGCCGGTGCCGGTGCCGCCGTAGCGCTCGGCGAAGGGCAGGCCGAGGATGTCGTGCTCGGCCAGCAGCTTGCGCACGTCCCACGGGTACTTGCCTTCGCGGTCGATCTCGCCGGCGCGCGGGGCGATCTTCTCCTGCGCCAGCCGGCGCACCATGTCGCGGAGGTCACGGGACTCCTGGGGGACTTCGTAGGTATCGGTCATCGGGCGCGGGCAGTCTATGGTGCCGCCGTGCCCGAGAGATGGCTCCGCCCTGATCGGCTCCTGGCGCTCGCCGATCGCTACGGCCTGGCGTCACCGTCGCGCCGGTGCGCGGGCGGCGGCTGGCGGCGCCGGTCCTCGCCGACGACGGCGCCGTCTGGTGGGCGGAAGGGCGGCCGGCGGAGGGCGGGCGCGTGGTGCTGATGCGGCGGCCGCCGGGCGGCGAGCCCGAAGACGTGACGCCGGCCGAGATCAACGTGCGGACCCGCGTCCACGAGTACGGCGGCGGCGCCTGGACGCTCGCCGACGACGACCTCGTCCTCTTCGTCGACTTCGCCGACCAGCGCCTCTACCGGCAGCGGCTCGGCGAGGAGCCGGTGGCGATCACGCCGGAGCCGGAGACGCGGCGTCGGCCTGCGCTACGCCGATCTCCGGCCTGACCCCGGACGGCCGCACCGTCGTCTGCGTGCGCGAGGTCCACGGCGAGGGCGAAGCCGAGAACCAGATCGTCGCCCTCGCGCTCGACGGCTCCGGCGAGCCGACCGTGCTCGCCTCCGGCCGCGACTTCTACTCCTTCCCCCGCATCAGCCCCGACGGCGTCTGCCTCGCCTGGACCTGCTGGGACCACCCGAACATGCCCTGGGACGGAGACCGAGCTGTGGGTCGCTCCGCTGGCGGACACGGGCGACGCGACGCCTGGTCGCGGGCGGGCCAGAGGAGTCGGTCTTCCAGCCCGAGTGGGACGCCGAGGGGCGCCTGCACTTCGTCTCCGACCGCGACGGCTGGTGGAACCTCTACCGCGACGAGGGCGAGGAGATCGTCCAGCTGACGCGCCGAGGAAGCCGAGCTGGGCCACCCGCAGTGGCTCTTCGGCGGCTCGACCTACGCCTTCCTCGACGACGGCGCCATCGTCTGCGTCCGCTGCGAGCGCGGCGAAGAACGGCTCTTCCTGCTCGAGCCCGGGCGCCGAGCGCCTGCGACGACCTCGAGCTGCCCTACACCTCGTTCGGCTTCCCCTCGCTCTCGACCCGCGGCGCCGAGGTCGCCTTCGCCGCCGCCAGCCCCGCCGCGCGAGACCGCGATCGTCGTCTTCGACGTCGCGCAGCGGCGAGCCTGGAGGAGGTGCAGAGCGCCGCCGAGGAGCCGGTCGACGACGGCTATGTCTCGATCCCACGCGCGATCGAGTTCCCGACCAGCGGCGGCGAGACCGCGCACGGCTTCTACTACCCCCCGACCAACCCCGACTTCGAGGCGCCCGGAGGGAGAGCTGCCGCCGCTGATCGTCCAGAGCCACGGCGGCCCCACCTCGCACGCGACGCCGGCGCTCGACCGCGAGTTCCTCTTCTGGACCAGCCGCGGGATCGGCGTCGTCGACGTCAACTACCGCGGCAGCAGCGGCTACGGCCGGCCCTACCGCCAGCGCCTGCGCGGCGGCTGGGGCGTGCTCGACACCGACGACTGCATCGCCGCCGCCCGCCACCTGGCCGCCGAGCGGCGAGGCCGACGGCGAGCGGCTGGCGATCCGCGGCGGCCAGCGCCGGCGGCTACGCGACCCTCTGCGCGCTCGTCTTCCACGACGACTTCGCCACCGGCGCCAGCTACTTCGGCGTCGCCGACACCGAGACCCTCGCCGAGGACACCCACAAGTTCGAGTCGCGCTACCTCGACAGCCTGATCGGGCCCTATCCGCGAGGCGAAGGACCTCTACCACGAGCGCTCGCCGATCCACTTCGTCGAGCGGCTGCGGGCGCCGGTGATCCTCTTCCAGGGCCTCGAGGACGAGGTCGTGCCGCCGAGCCAGGCGGAGACGATGGTGGCGGCGCTGAAGCGCAACGGCGTCCCCCACGCCTACCTCGCCTTCGCCGGCGAGGCGCACGGCTTCCGCCGCTCGGAGACCGAGATCCGCTGCCTCGAAGCCGAGCTCTACTTCTACGGCCGCATCCTCGGCTTCGAGCCCGCCGACGAGCTGGAGCCGGTCGAGATCGACGATTCGGTCGCGCCCTGACGGGTACGCGGGAGCGCATGGATGGCCCTGGGGAGAGGGACGAGGCGCGGCGCGACTACGCGCCCGAGGGAGTCAAGCTCGACACCGGGCTGTTCGCGACGCTGAAGCGCACCGTGACCGAGTTCATGGAGGACAACCTCACCGACTGGGCCGCCGCGCTCACCTACTACGGCCTGCTCTCCCTCTTCCCGGCCCTGATCGCGATGGTCTCGCTGATCGGCATCTTCGGCGATCCCAAAGCACGACCGCCAGCCTGACCGAAATCATCACCGAAATCGGCCCGGCTTCGGCGGCGGAAACCTTCTCCGGCCCGATCGAATCGATCGCCGAAAACCGCGGCGCCGCCGGCTTCGCCTTCGTCCTCGGCCTGGCGGTGGCGCTGTGGTCGGCTTCCGGCTACATCGGCGCCTTCATGCGCGCCTCCAACGTCATCTACGAGACGCCGGAGGGGCGGCCGTTCTGGAAGCTGCGGCCGCTGCAGATCGCGGTGACGCTGGCGATGATCCTGATGATGGCGCTGCTCGCCCTCGGCCTCGTCCTCACCGGGCCGGTGGTCGAAGCGGTCGCCGCCCCGATCGGCCTCAGCGACACCGCGGTCGACGTCTGGAACATCGCCAAGTGGCCGGTGATGGCGGCGATCTTCCTGCTCATGGTCGCCGTCCTCTACTACGCCTCGCCCAACGTCAAGCTGCGCGGCTTCAAATGGGTGACGCCGGCAGCTCGTCGCGATCGTCGTCTGGGTCGTCGCCTCCGCCGCTCTTCGCCTTCTACGTCGCCAACTTCGGCTCCTACGACAAGACCTACGGCACGCTCGGCGGCCTGGTCGCCCTGCTGGTCTGGTTCTGGATCAGCAACCTGGCGATCCTCTTCGGCCACCAGCTCAACGCCGAGCGCGAGCGCAGCCTCGAGATCGAAGAGGGCCAGCCGCGGGCCGAGCGGGAGATCCAGCTCGAGCCGCGCGACGAGCCCAAGGACCAGAAGACGACCTAGCGTTTCCGCGCCGGTTTCGGTTTCCGCGCCGGTTTCGCTTTCGCTTTCGACCCGGTTTTCCGTTTGCTCGCGGCTTTCCGCTGCGAGCGTTTGGGTTTTGCTCGTTTCGCCGGGCGGGTCGCGCGTTTGCGCGAGCCGGCCCGGGCCGCCCGCCGCTGTGCCGCCGGCACCTCGTCGGTGGCGACCGCGCCCGAGAGCGACTTGATCTGGCCCTCGAGGAATTTCGCCATCCGTTCCTCCTCGCGACGGATGCCGCGGGCCAGTTTCGCCGTCTCCTTGTCGCCGACCTTTTCGGCGAAGGTCTCGATCGCCAGGTAGGTGGAGATCTCCTCGTGCTCGTTGAAGTACTCCGTCTTGGCGTTCTTCAGCATTTTCTCCTGCTCGCCGCTGCCGCGCACCATGTGCAGCGGCCCCTTCGCCGCCGCCATCGTCTTGGCGACCACGGTCTGGATCGCGTGGCCGCCGCCACCGAGCTTCTTGATCCGGCGCTCCAGCTGCTTGGCGTGGCCTTTGGTCTCGCGCAGGTGCTGCTTCAGCCGTTTCTTGTACGGCGCCTTGGTGGTCATCGCGATGTGCGCCTGCAGGGCAGTCTCCAGCTCCTTCTCCTTGCCGTAGGCCTCGTTCAGGTACTGGACCAGCTTCGCGTCCCGCTCGTTCAGATCAGCCATGGTTCTTCGTCCTTCCAATGGGGGAAGCGAACTGGCTACCCGGAGCCGACGACGCGAAAACGTCGCTCAGCTGACCAGGCAGTCCGCGCCGCCGCTCGGTTTCCCCCTTGGCGGGGAAGGCGTGGGCGAGCGCCTGGGCGATCAGCTCGGCGCGGGCGGCGTAGCCGGGCGAGGTGAAGTGGATGCCGTCGTCGATGAACCAGGCGTCTTTGACGTCGGAGGCCCAGTCGTAGACGCGCATGTTGGGATACCTGGGACAGGCTTCGAGCAGTTCTCGTCCCACTTCTCCATGTTCTCTTCCGAGTAGGGATCGCCGGCTTCGACCAGCGAGCGCACGTTGACCCACATCACCGGTTCGTCGCCGATCGTCTCCATCATGATTTCGATCCGTTCCATCTCGTCGACGGCGGAGCCGACGAAGACGTTGGCCGCCTCGTTGGTCGCCGAGCGCCAGCACCCAGCAGCCTTTGAAGCCTTCGAGCTTCCACGCTTCCGCCACTTCCTGGGCGTTCGGTTCGCCTTCGAACTGCTCTTCGATCGAGCGCGCGCCGGAGATCTCCATGTGCTGTTCGACGGCCCCGACGTCGGCGTAGTGGGCTTCGATCCGCTGGCTTTCCAGCGGCAGGTATTCGGCCGAGGTGAGGCCCTCGGAGGTGGAGTCGCCGATGTGGACGACCGCTTTGCAGGAGGAGCGGGTCGAGGAGGCCGCCTGGGCCGGGGTCAGCGGCGGCGGCTTGGTGGCGCCGGCCGCCCGCGCTTCTTCCGCCCTGCTCTCCGAGCCTTCGGCCGGGGCGGAGTTGACCCCGGCCATGCCGGCGCGTGGCGGCGACCAGGACGATGGCCGCAGACGCCGGCCGACGCGCCCAGCCCTCGCGCGAGAGGCTCGCCGGCCGCCACTCGCCGGCGCGCAAACGCCGCCAGAGCCGGCCGAGCGCGCCGTGGCGGATCGGCTCCTCGAGATAGCGTCCAGGAGAGCGCCGAGACGCCGAAGATCGCCGCCACCTGCAGCGCCGCGCGCAGCAGTTCGCGCCCGTTGGCGACGCCGCCGGGCGTGGTCAGGACGATGATCGGGAAGTGCCAGAGGTAGATGCCGTAGGAGCGCACGCCGACCCAGCGCAGCGGCTTCCAGCCGAGCACCGAGCCGAGCCGGCAGGCCGGGTGGGCGAGCGGCGCCAGCACCAGCACCGTCGCGATCGAGAGCAGCACGAAGCCGCCGCGGTAGAGGAAGGAGGAGTACTGGTCGGTCTGCCAGATCATCAGCGCGATCGCCAGCAGGCCGGCGACGCCGAGCGCGTCGAGCGTGTTGCGGGCGCCGGCGCCGATCCGCGGGCTGAGCTTGCGGCTCGGCCAGACCATCGCCAGCGCGGCGCCGAAGAGCAGCTCCGAGGCGCGGGTGTCGGTGCCGTAGTAGACCCGCGAGGGGTCGAGGCTCGGCCGGTAGAGGATCGCCATCAGGATCGCCGAGACGAGCGCCAGCGCCGAGGGTGGCGACCGCCAGCCGCGGCCGCACCCCGGAGGGCAGCGGCGTCTCGCGCACGAGCTTGACCCCGATCAGCAGGATGAACGGCCAGAGGATGTAGAACTGCTCCTCGATCGCCAGCGACCAGAGGTGGTTGAGCGGCCCCGGCGGCTCGAAGCGGGCGAAGTAGGAGACGTCGCCGAAGATCAGCTGCCAGTTGCCGACGTAGAAGGCGTTGGCGACGACGGCGTCGCGGAACTGCTGCGGCTGGGCGGGGCCGAAGATCGTCACCCAGGCGACGACGATGATCAGCATCGCGAACAGCGCCGGCAGCAGGCGCCGGGCGCGGGCGAGCCAGAACTTGCCGAGGCGGATGTGGCCGCGGCGGGCCAGCTGCGAGAGCAGGATGTCGGTGATCAGGTAGCCGCTGAGGGTGAAGAAGATGCCGACCCCGAGCAGCCCGCCCGGCGCCCACCCGAAGCCGAGGTGGAAGGCGATCACGGCGAGGACGGCGATCGCGCGCAGCCCGTCGAGCCCAGGCATGTAGCGCTGGTTGCGCTTGATTGGTTCAGGCATCTGTCGGCCGCAATGCTACGGCGCGGCTCCGCTGTGACTTATGCACGCTATGGCGAGCAAATCACAGCAGTTCCGCTGGCGGCGCTGGCACGTTGGCGCCCGCGATGCAGCCAGCTAGCAGCGCCCTGATTCGCAGGCTCGCCCTCGCCTCGCTCGCCGGGCAGCTCGTCTGGTCCCGGTGGTCGTGACCGCAGCCGGCGATTGCGAGCCCGGCTACAGCGAGACCCGCGACGCGATCAGCTCCCTCGGCGCAGACACGCCGCCCGCCCCTGGGTCTTCGAACCTCGTCGTCGCCGTCTGGGGCGGCTCCCTTCATCGCGGCCGCCGTGGCGCTGGCGCTCGACGCCCCCCGGACCTGGCGCGGCTGGTTCGGCCCGGCGCTGATCGCGCTCACCGGCATCGCCCAGATCCTCGTCGGCTTCCCCTTTCCAGCCGACTGCCGGCCGATCGTCGACGCGGCGTGCGAAGCGCGCGAGGATGCCGGCGAGGTCTCCTGGCAGCACGTCGCCCACGGCTGGACCTATTTCCTCGGGGCCATGGCGCTGCTGCTCTCGGTCCCCGCGATGGCGTGGCGATTCCGCGGCGATCGGCGCTGGGGGAGGTCCGACCTGCTCGCTCTCGGGGCGGGACTGATCGGGATCGGGATCTTCGCCGGCCTCTTCTTCGCCGCCGGCGACGGCGTGGATGGCCACTACGGCCTGGTCCAGCGCCTCGCCCTCGCAGCCGGAGGTACCTGGGTCGCCGCGCTGACGCTCGGCCTGCTCGTGATCCATGGCCGCAGAGACGATCCCCTCGTCCACTTCGCCGAACGGCTACGACAGCTGCCAGGCGGTCGGCTCCTGCCGCGGCCGGTGAACGGCTCGACGCCGGGCGGAGTCGGGTCTTGAGGCGCAGCGGCGGGAGACAGGCCGGCCGGCTAGCCCTGCTCGTATTCGTCGTGCAGGCGCCACCACTGGTACGGCGGCGACTGCGGGCGGCCCGGCGGCGTGTCCTCCCACTCCTCCTGGCGCCCGAGTGGGGTCAGGTCGAGAAAAGTCCAGACGCTGCCTAGCGCCTCGACGCCCCGGCCCCTGGTCTCGTAACTGAGAAACACACGCTCGCCATCGCGCAGGTAGACGTCGAGCGAGAAGTACTCGGTCGTCCCCCGAGCCTTCTGGAAGTCCTCCCCGACCGTCGTGTACCAGGGCACAGACCAGCCCATGCGGCGCTTGTAGTCGGCGATCTCCGCCTGCGAGGCGCGCGAGACGAGCGCCAGAGTGGTGTCGCGGGCGTTGATGTGGGCCAGGTGGCCGATCTGGTCGGTGAACATCGAACAGCCTCCGCAGGGCTTTCCCTGCGGCGGGAACCAGAAGTGGTAGAGGATCAGCTGCGGACGGTCCTCGAAGAGGTCGAGCAGGGTCGCGGCGCCGCCGGGACCCGCGAAGGGGTAGTCGGCCGCGAGCTCGGTCATCGGCTGGCGACGCCGCTCGGCGGCCAGAGCGTCCGCCGCCCGGGTGGCTTCCTTCTCTTTCTGGCGCAGGGCCTCGTTGGCCCGCTGCCACTCCTCGGCGCTGACGATCGGCGGTAGCTCCATGGCGACTCCTTACCTGTGTTGGCTTGCTGGCCTCTGCGCTCAGTATCCCGCCGGGTGGCGGGCGACGAAGCCGCGGCTGCTGGCCATGTCGGGGTGCCAGCGGGGGCCGGTGCCGCGGGTGTTGCCGGAAGTGTCCCAGCGCAGGCCGGCGATCACCGCGTAGGCGTGGCCGGCGTTGGCGTAGACGGTGATCCAGCGGCCGTGCCCGGGGCTCCCCCAGCGGATCATCGAACCGGAGGGCAGCGGGCTGTCGAGCAGCTCGCCGCCGTGCAGGGCGTAGCTGACGGCGCCCGAGCAGTCATAGCCGCGGTCCCACCAGCGGCCGTGGCCGCCGCCCCAGATATAGGGCTTGGTGCGGATTCGGTTCGCCGCCGCGATCACCCGCTTAACGGCGCCCGGCGCGCCCACCGGCGCCACCGCGCGCCCGCCGAGGAGAAGCGCGCGGCCGGGCGGCGCGCTCGGGTCCGGCGCCGGCATGGCGCTGACCGCCGAGATGCCCCCGGGCGCGCCCGCGGCCCAGGCGCTGCTCGCCGGAAGCGCCGCAGCGAGCGCAATCGAGGAGACGACAAGACAGGCAGCAGAAAAGATCCAGCGAGCGGCACGGCGACCCGCGCCAGGGGCGTTCGACATCCCTTCCTCCTTCGTCGGCCGGCGGGGTTAGCTGACGGGCTGGCGCTGAAGGAGCCTGCGCCCCCACCGCAAAGGTGGGCTCGCCCCGAAAACATGGGTCCCCCGCTCCCCGGTGCGCCGGGGATTGGGCATTGCTTTGGTGAGCTAACGCGGCCGAGGGCCGAAGGTTGCGCCCCTGGCCCCCCGACGACCGACGAGCGACGAGCGATGCGTTGTTCATCTGGTGGATGACGAACGCATCGCTCGTGCCGTCACCCCCGCTGCGGCTAGGCCGCCTGCCTCGCCAGCAGCTCGTCGAGGCGGTCGTAGGTTTCGTTCATGCCGCGCTCCATCCCGGACTCGATCATGCCTTCGCGTTCCTCGGTGAGGTGGAAGACCGAGGTCGATACGACCCTGGTGCGGTCGCCGAGGTCCTCGAAGACCGCGGTGTCGACGGAGACGTGGCCCGGCATGCCCTCCCATTCGAAGGTCTGCACGATTCGCTCGTGCGGGGTGACCTCGCGGAAGACACCGCGGAAGCCGGTCTCGCTGCCGTCCGGGTTGCGCATCACGAAGCGCCACTTGCCGCCCGTGGTCGCGTCCATCTCGTCGACGATCGTGGTCGTCTCCCGTGGGCCCCACCACTGCGGGATCAGCTCGGGATCGGTGTAGGCCGCGAAGACCCGCTCGCGCGGGGCGTCGAACTCACGCTCGACATGGATCTCGCGATCCCCCACCAGGGTCGTCGTCGCCTTACGTGCACTCTCCTGCTCGCTCATGATGCTTCTCCTTTAGTCCGCTCGAGCAGCTCTTCGAGCCGGTCGAACCGTTCCTCCAGCATCCGCCGGTAGGAGTCCATCCACGCCTGCAGCTCCTCCAGTCCCTTCGACTCGAGCCTGCAGCGACGCGTTCGCCCCACCTTCTCGGTGCTAACGAGCCCAGCCTCCTCGAGCACCCGCAGGTGCTTCTTCATCCCGGTCAGGGTGATGCCGGCGGGCTCGGCGAGTTCGCTGACGCTGGCTTCGCCCCGGCGGCCGAGCCGCTCGAGAATTGTTCGGCGGTTCGGGTCCGCCAGGGCGGCGAGGGTGCGATCTACCATTAGATACTGAACCATTTGGTTCAGTATAGCACCGGGGCCCAGGCTGAGGCCCCGCGGGGTCGCGGAGCCTCAGGGGAGCGCCTAGCCGATGCCGTATGTGCCGGAGTTGGGCGCGTCGACGGTCATCGAGCCAAACGCTTCATAGGCCCCGTTGATGCCGACGAATTCCACTTCGGTAATCGCGCTGGGGGTATTGAGCGTCACTGTCGTGCTGGTGACCGTTTTGTCGACTTCTTTGATCGCACACCCGTTTTTGAAGGTGCGGCGGATCCGCATGTTTGTGATCGAGAGGTCGGTGGCGTTGACGTCGATCGTCCAGGGCAGGCTTTTCGGTTCCGTGGCGAGGATCTGACAGCTGGCGAGGTCGCCGAATGCCCCGGAGCAGTTTTTGACTTCCCATTTGCTGATTTTGCCGGTGCTCCCGCCTTCGGTTGTGATCGTGGCGAAGACCTGGCAGGACATGCCGCCGGTGCCGGTGTCGAACACTTCGCCTCCGGTCAGATTGAACGAGACGTGTTTGGCGACGTTGACCCCTTTGTCTTTCCAGACCGCGGCGGAGGCCACCGAGGCGCTGACCGCGAAGAGGCTCACCGCAAGGGTCAGCACAGCGAGCAACTGGCGCTTATTGGACTTCATCTCTCCCACTCCTTTTAGATGTTTGCGCAGCGGGAGAGACTCTACTCAAAATTATTCTATCAAGGGTGGGATCGTCGCTCGGGGGCCTCCAAGCGCGCCGGCAGCGCCCCTATGCCCTGCAGGGTGTTGTTGCGGATGCGAGTCGGCGAGCCGGCGATCTCGATCGTCTCCGCATGGGCGACGAGCGCGCGCAGCAGCGCCGTCATCTCCAGCTTGGCGAGGTGGATGCCGACGCAGGTATGGGGTCCGTTGCCCCAGCCGAGGTGGCCGCCGGGAGGGCGGTCGAGGTCGAAGCGCTCCGGGTCGGGATAGCGGCGCTCGTCCAGGTTGGCGGCGCCGAACAGCATCGTGACGCGGTCGCCCGCCCGCAACTGGACTCCCCCGTACTTGGCGTCGTGGGCGACGCGGCGGGTGAAGCCACGGATCGGCGAGGCGAGCCGCACCGACTCGACCACCGCCGCGGGAATCAGCTCGGGGTCCCGGCGGATTCGCTGCCACGCCTCGGGGTTCCGCCCCAGCAGCCAGAGCATGTACGTGCTGGCGAGGATCGTCGTGTCGAGCGCTGGGGCGACGAAGTCGATCACCATCGCCCGCGCCTCGTCCTTGCCGATCTCGCCGCGGTCAGCGGCGTCGAAGACGCTCGCCGCCCAGCTGCCGGGGACGACGCGGGAGCGATTCAGCCGCTGTGAGTAGGCGAGCATGCCAAGCGAGCTCGAGGCGCCCGCCAGGCCGCGGCGGTTGAGCGGCCCGAGCACGTCGAAGGTGTCCGCGGCCCAGCGCAGCAGGCGGTCGCTGGCGACGCGGATGCCGACCAGGTCGGCGATCACCCGCACCGGCAGCCCGCTTGAGAAGTCCTGCGCCGCGTCGAACTCTCCCCGCCCGACCAGCTCCTTGACGATCGCCTCGGCCTCGCCGTCGAGACGATCGGCGATCGGCGCGACCGCCTTGGCCCCGAGCGAGCGCATCAGCACCTTGCGCCGCGTCGAGTGGGTCTCGCCGTCGCTGGAGAGCGTCGTCTTGCGCGCCGCCAGGTTGGTGACCGGATTCGCCGCGACGCCGTAGCCGCTGAGGAACAGCTCGTCGTCGCGCAGGGCGGCGCGGACGTCCTCGAAGCGGCCGATCGCCCACATCCGGCGCCGCGGCAGCCAGACCACGGGGCCGGCGTCGCGGATCCGGGCGAAGGCGGCGCTCGAATCCTCGACCGCCTCGTCGCCGTAGAGGTCGACGTCGACGCTGGGGACGGCGCCGTGACGGCGGCTGCGGAGCAGCCCGGCCGGGGTCATCGGATCGTGTTCCGCAGCGTGCCGATGCCGTCGATCTCCAGCTCGACGGTCTGGCCGCGCTGGATCCAGCGATCGAGCTCGAGGCCGCAGCAGCCGGGCATCGTCCCGGTCGAGATCACGTCGCCCGGCGCCAGCCGCTCGCCGGCCGAGGCGTAGGCCAGCATCGCGCCGACGTCGTGGGCGGGGCCGGCCGTCGTCCCCTCGCACCAGAGCTCGCCGTCGACCCGCACCCGTCCCCTCGCCGCCTGCCAGTCCGGCAGCTCGTCGGCGGTGATCACATCGGCGCCGATCGAGTTGGCGAAGGTCTTCGCCTTCACCACCGGGCCGAAGACGTTGCTGCGAACGTCCTCGGCCTGCACGTCGCGGGCGCTCCAGTCGTTGAGCACGAACCAGCCGCCCACGGCCTGCGCGGCCTCCTCCGGCGTCGCGTCGAGCAGCGGCTTGGCCAGCACGAAGGCCAGCTCCAGCTCGAAGTCGAGGAAGCGGGTGTGGCTCGGCCAAGGCAGCTCCTCGCCGTCGGCCAGGACCGCCGCGTGGTTGGCCAGGTAGAAGACGGGCGTCTCGTAGAAGCGCCGGTTCGGCTTCAGCTTCGGGAAGGTCCTGCCGGTGAGGCGCTCGTAGGCGGCGACGACCCTCGCCACGGGTCGCGGGAAGAAGCGCTTGACCAACATCCGCCCCGAGGCCTCGTAATGCGACTCCCAGAGCGTGAAGGCGCGCATCGTGCGCGGCTGGAATGGGAGGAGCGCCGTGGCGGGGTCCGCCTCGGCGACGGTTGGGTCGCTCGCGGCCACGTCGAGGGCCGCGCTCGCCGCCGCGCGAGCCGCCTCGCCGCCGCCGAGGAAGGCGACGAGGTCCGTCTCTCCAGGCAGCGGGAACCAGCGACCGTCGCCGGCCTGGGCGATCAGGCCCTCGGGGGTGCGCCGCAGCTTCACCCGCTCCACTCCCCGGGATCGCCGTGGGCGAGCGGCCAGCCGGCGAGGACGAAGCGCGGCGACGGCGGCCCGCCCCAGCGGTTGACGGCGCCGAGCCCGCCGGGCCAGACCCGCGCCTCGTAGTCGCCGGCGGGCGGCATCTGCGCCAGGTCGGCGCAGCACTCGACCATCGCCCCGTCCTCGTCCTTGAAGTAGACGAACTGGTTGTTGCCGGGGCCGTGGCGGCTCGGTCCCCAGAGCAGCTTGCGACCGCGGGCGGCGAGCCGGTCGGCGATCCGCCCCATCGCGTTGAGGTCGGGTACCGACCAGGCGTAATGGGAGAGCTCGTGGCGCGGCCCGAAGATCAGCGCCATCCCGTGGTGGTCGGCGTCGCAGTGCCACCAGCTCGCCGTCCGCCCCATGCGGTCGGAGAAGGCGAAGCCGAGGCCGTCGCGCAGGAAGCGCTCGGTGGCGCCGAGGCTGCGGATCTTGACCGAGGCGTGCTCGAACTTGAGCACGCGGTCGCCGGCCGGCGACGGCGAACCGGTCTCCATCCCGCAGAAGAGCTTGTAGACGTGGCCGCCGGGGCCGCGAACGAAGGCGGCGCGGTCGATCCCTGCCTCGCCGTCGTAGACGCCGCCGACCGCCGTGCCGCCGGCCCCCTCGGCGCTGCGCAGCGCCTCGGTCAGCGCGCCCGGGTCGTCGACCTCGAGGCCGATGTGGTCGTAGCCGCGCTGCTCCGACTCGATCAGGATCAGCTCGTGATGGCGCTCGTTGCAGGTGAGATAGGCGACGCGGCCGCGTCGCTCGCTCTCGACCAGGCCGAGCACTTCGGTCTGGAAGGCGACCGCCGCGTCCAGGTCCCTGACCCGTAGCCCGATATGGCCGATACGCGTAACCCCGGTCATCGGCTGAGGATCCTAGAGCCGCCGCACGTAGTCCCTCCGGGCGGGCGCCTCGGTTTGAGCGGCAGGCGCGGCGGGCATGGAAAGGTCATGGTTGCCGGGGCCGGCCCATGGCTATCGAGAAGTTGACGAGTTGTAGCCCTTGCCGGGGTCAAAACCGATCAACCTTGCCCGGCGACGTGCAGTTCGAGCGCATGGATCTGGCGCTGTCCGTAGGAGCCGGTCTGGACCGGACCGGCGGCGCTGATCAGATCGCCGGGATCCGGCAGCGGCTGTGGGCGCAGCCCCTTGCGAACGTCGATCGCGGTCAGACCCGGCAGCGTGATCCCCTGCGGATCGGCGATCACGAAGTGGGCGTCGCCGTCGCCGTCGGGATCGACCCGCTCCACATAGACGATCCGGCCCTGGGCGGTGCGGCAGCTGGGTCGAGCGGATTCGCAGTGGGACGCGGTGACGCTCTCGGGCGCGGAGCTCTCCGCCGACGGCTCGATCATAGGAGTGGGCGCGCTCCGCTCCGCCGGCCCCCCCTCCGCGCCGCAACCCGCCACCGCGGCCAGCACCGCGAGGCCAGCCAAGCAGGCAGCCCTGCCTCCTTTTCGTCCTGCGCTCCGCATTCGAGGTCGAGATCATGATCGCCGAGGGAGGCAGGCTCAAGGATCGCTACCGGCTCGAGCGGCCGCTCGGGCGAGGCGGCATGGCGGCGGTGTGGCTCGCCACCGATGAAGTCCTCGAGCGACCGGTGGCGATCAAGGTCCTCTCCGACACGATCGCGTCGGATCCCGAATTCAAGGCGCGCTTCCGCCGCGAGGCGCGCGTCGCGGCCGGCCTCTCGCATCCCAATTTGATCGGCATCTACGACTACGCCGAAGGCGACGAACGCCCCTACCTCGTCATGGAGTATGTCGCCGGCGAGACCCTTGCCGCACGGATGGCGCGCAAGGCCGAGATTGACTGCAAAGAGCTCGCCCGCGAGCTCCTCAGCGCGCTTGCTCATATTCACGCGGCAGGGATCGTGCACCGCGACATCAAGCCCCAGAACGTCCTGATTGCACCCGATGGGAGCGCCAAGCTGATCGACTTCGGCATCGCGCTGCCCAAGGACGCGACCGCGCTCACCCGCACCGGCCACCTGCTCGGCACCGCCCGTTACATCGCGCCCGAGGTGATGGAAGGCAGGCCAGCGACGGAGCGCTCGGACCTCTTTTCCTGCGGGGTGGTGCTGAGGGACTGCCTGGGGTCGCGGCCGCCCCGTCACCTGGGGACGCTGGCGGCCCGGCTGGCCACCGAGGACGCAAGCGCCCGCCCCGCCTCGGCCGAGGAAGCCCTGCTCCAGATCGGCCGCAAGGCGCCCGTCCCCGAGCAGCCAACCGAACGGCTCGCCCCGACGCTTGGCCACCCAGCGGCTCGACCGTCCAACGAGTCGCCGATTCGTCAATTCGAACCGAGCCGTTCGCGTTTCCCCTGGGGCCGGGTCGCCGCCGTCCTCGCCATTCTGGCCGCCGCTGCGACCGCTTTCGCCGTCGCAACCGGCGGTCCCAGCGACCGGCCCAGGCAGGCGCCGGCCGCAAGCGCCGGCGCCGGCGCGGGCGTGGCCGCGAACGACCGCGAGGAGACCGAAGGCGCCGAAGCGACGGACGCGGCTTCCGCCGAGCCAGAAGAACCGGAAGCCGAAGCTCCAGAACCGGCTGGGGGCGATGCCGCGACGGCGAGCTCCCTTAACGACGAAGGATTCGAGCTGATCCAGCGTGGCAGCTACGAAGACGCGGTCCCGGTGCTGGAAGAAGCCGTCCACGCCTTTCCACCCGGCACCGAAGATCTCACCTACGCCTACGCCCTCTTCAACCTCGGCAATGCCCTCCGGCTTAGCGGCCGTCCCGAGGAGGCGGTCCCGGTGCTGGAACAGCGCCTGGAGATCCCGAACCAGACGGAAGCGGTCCAGCGAGAGCTGGACGCGGCGCGGGAAGAAGCGGGCCTGTAGGCGAATCGGATGCGCTACTAGATGCCGCTCGGGCCGCAAGGCTCAGAGCAAGGAGTCAGTGGGGAATGCCCGCGTAGGCCCTGACAACCCGGCCTGAAAAGCGTTCTCCATCTGAGAGCGAAATGGTCGGAGGCCTAGTCCTATTGCTGCTTGTCGCCGCGCTTGGACTCGCGGCGCTCAAGCTCGCCGTGGCGGCGGGAGTTCTCGCCGCGTTCGCGCTCAGCCTGCTCCTGCTGGCCCTTCTCGCGGAGGCCTAGGCGGCTCTAGCGAAACTCGATCACGCTGCGGATCCCGTCCTGGGCCTCCATCAGCTCGAAGCCGCGGTTGACTTCGTCGAGGCCGATGCGATGGGAGATGAAGGGCTCGACGTCGATCTCGCCGGCGAGGGCGCGCTCGACGAGGACGGGAACCTGGTCGCGACCCTTGACGCCGCCGAAGGACGAGCCGGCGATGCGGCGACCGGTGATCAGCAAGCGCGGCACGACGTCGAGCGTCTCCCCTTTGCCGGCGACGCCGGCGACGGTGCACAGGCCCCAGGCCATGCGCGCCGCCTCGACCGCCTGCCGCATCACCGCGACCTTGCCGGTTGCCTCGAAGGTGTAGTCGGCGCCGTAGCCGCCGGTCATCTCGAGGATCTGCTCGAGGGCGCCCTCCCCGCCCTGCATCGTCTCGGTCGCGCCCTGGCCGCGCGCCAGCTCCAGCCGCTCCGCCGAGAGGTCAACGCAGACGATCCGCTCGGCGCCCTGCAGGCGGCAGCCGGCGACCGCCCCGAGCCCGACCATCCCGGCGCCGAAGACGACGCAGGTGCTGCCGGGCGCCACCGCGGCGGTGTTGATCGCGGCGCCGAGGCCGGTCGAGAGGCCGCAGGCGAACAGGCAGACGTGCTCGAAGGGCGCCTCGGGGCTCACCTTCGCCAGGGCGATCTCCGGCATCACCGTGTACTCGGCGAAGGTCGAGCAGCCCATGAAGTGACGGATGTCGTCGCCCTGGCGCGAGATCCGCGTGGTCCCGTCGGGGAGGAACCCTTTGTTCTGCTGTTCGCGGATCGCCATGCAGAGGTTGGTCCGCGGGTCGACGCAGTGGACGCACTCGCCGCACTGGGGCGAGAAGAGGGTGACGACATGGTCGCCGGGGGCGAGCGAGCCGACGTCCGGCCCGACCTTCTCGACGACCCCCGCCCCCTCGTGACCAAGCACGGTCGGCGCATAGCCCGAGGGATCGGCGCCGGAGGCGGTGTAGAGGTCGGTGTGGCAGACGCCGCAGGCGACCAGGCGGACCAGCACCTCCCCCGCCCGTGGCTCGGCCAGCTCGACCTCCTGGACCGCCAGCGGCTGCCCGAACTCCTCCAGGACTGCGGCGCGCATCTTCATCGGCCGCTCACACCCGGACAACCTCGAGGAGACCCGCCTCCGCCGCCGCTTCGAAGTCTGCGTCCTGCGTGCAGACCGCCGCGCCGTGCGCCATCGCGGTAGCGGCAATCCACGCATCCATGACCTTCATCGCCCTCCCGATCGCCCTGAGCGCGACGCGAAGGCGCGCCAGCTCATCGCCGACCGGCTCGTCGATGGCAAGCGGTCTGGCGATCTGCCGCGCCGCCTCGAGCGTGCTGAGGCGGCGTGCCATCTGCTCATGGCCGGGAGCCGCGAGGACGCCGTGGCGAAGCTCGGACAGAGTCACGACGCTTACCGCGACCTCGTCAGGGAGCTCGCCGAGGGGGCGCTCCTGCTCCCGCGCGATGAAGACCGAGGTGTCGAGAATCGCCTGCAAGCCGCGAAGCGCCTAGAGCTGGTCGGTCGTCTCCGGAAACGCCTGGTCCAGCTCGGCCGCCAGCCCCGCGTCAGCCTGAGCGGAGGCAATCAGCTCCCGCGCCCTTGCGCCTCCCGTCCAGGACGGCACGTCCTCGATCGGGACGAGGTCCGCGGCATCGCGCCCGGCGACGGTGACGCGCAGTCTGCTCCCCCGCCATCACGCGACGCAGCACGGCGGAGACGTCGTTGCGCAGCTCCCGTTGCGGAATTCGTTGCACGAGTTGACTGTAGCAGAACTGCTACGCCCACAGGCAGGCCGCACGGGCCGGCTCAGCCGCTCTTGAAGCGGGCCGCTTCCTCGGAGCCGCCCGTCGCGTCGCCCTCGCTGTAGGAGTGGGCGCCGGCGCCGGCGAGCGCGCCGGCGTCGACGATCAGGTACTCGTCGCGGATCGGCCGGCCGCCGAACCAGCACTCGAGGATCTCGCGCGCGCCGGCCGCGTAGCGGGCCTGGGCGGAGAGGCTGGTGCCCGAGGTATGAGGGGTCATCCCGTGGTGGGGCATCGAGCGCCAGGGGTGGTCTTTGGGCGGCGGCTGCGGGAACCAGACGTCGCCGGCATAGCCCGCCAGCTGACCGCTCTCGCAGGCGCGGGCGACGGCGTCGCGATCGCAGATCTTGCCGCGGGCGGTGTTGATCAGGTAGGAGCCCCGTTTCATCCTGGCGAGCATCTCGGCGTCAAACAGGTTCTCGGTCTCCGGGTGCAACGGCGCGTTGATCGTCACCACGTCGCAGGCGGGGACCATCGACTCCGCATCGGGATGGAAGGTGAGGCCGAGCTCTTCCTCGACCGCGGCCGGCAGGCGATGGCGGTCGGTGTAGTGGAGGCCGACTTCGAACGGCCGCAAGCGCCGCAGGACCGCCGAGCCGATGCGGCCGGCCGCGACCGAGCCGACCTGCATGCCCTCGAGGTCGTAGGAGCGCGAGACGCAGTCGGCGATGTTCCAGCCGCCCTCGACCACCTGCTGGTAGGAGGGGATGTAGTTGCGCACCAGGCCCAGGATCATCATCACCACGTGCTCGGCGACGCTGATGCTGTTCGAGTAGGTGACCTCGGCCACCGTGAGCCCGCGCTCCATCGCCGCCTGCAGGTCGACGTGGTCGGAGCCGATGCCGGCGGTCAGCGCCAGCTTCAGCTTCGGCGCCTTGGCGATCCGCTCGGCCGTCAGGTAAGCGGGCCAGAACGGCTGCGAGATGACCACCTCGGCCTCCGGCAGCTCGCGCTCGAAAACGGAGTCCGGACCGTCCTTGTCGGAGGTGACGACCAGCCGGCGCCCACTCGCCTCGAGAAACTCCCGCAGCCCCAGCTCGCCGGAGACGCTGCCGACCAGCTCGCCCGGCGTGAAGCCGAGCCCTTCGGGCGTAGGCGTGCTCTGGCCGTCGGGGTAGCCCGCGATCGCGGGTATCTCGTCGCGGGGGTACGCGGGCGGGTAGCCGTCTACCGGGTCGTCGTAGAGGACGCAGAGAACGTTCGCCATCTCCGCCACCCTCTCACAGCGGCCTGGGCCTCAGCCCTTCTTCTTTTTTCCTTTCGCCGCCGCCTTCTTGAAGGTGACCTTGGCTTCCCGCGTGGCCGCGTCGCCGCCGGTCGGCGTGTACACGACCGACGCCCTGGCGTCGACCTTCCCCTTCTTCCTCAGCTTCGCCTTGCCCTGCTTCGAAAGCTTCAGGGTCAACTTGACGGTTCCCGCCTTGGTGGCGTTCACGCTCACCGGGTTGAACAGTCCGCCGGCTTTTTTGGATTTGCTCTTGGCGGCGGCGCTGTCGACAGCCTTCACCTGGCCGGGACCGGGAACTTTGACCTCCAGCGTCACCGTCAGGCCCGATTTCGACGATTTCGCTTTTTTCCCGAAAGAGAAGTCATTTCGGGGTTTCAGTTTGGCCGGGGTCGCGGAGGCGACGGCCGGTATGGCGCCACAGTCCATCCGCACGTGGAGATCGAGAGCCGGCGGCGGAATGTCAACCGACTGGCTGACCGCGTCCTGGCAACCGGAGGCCGTCACCGCAACGCGGTAGGTACCTGCCTGGACGTCCCACTGATAGACCCCGTTGGCGCCGGTCGTCTGCGGGTTGACGTTGGGCGTGATTCCCGGATCGCCGGAGAGCACGTTGACGAAATTGCCGGCGACCAAGCGCTGCAGGCGGACCGTCGCGCCGCTGATGGCAGCGGTCGCCCGTGCCTGCTCGGCCGACTGGCCGGCGGCGATCGCCTGGTCGAAGCGAGCGCCGTCGTAGACGACTCCCTGCGGATCGATCAGGGCGAGCCCGCCGATCGGGATCCGGAAGACCTGGCTGACGCCCTCGGTCAGGGTGAACTCCACCCACATCTGCCCGTTGACGACACACGGCACTTCGAACGAGTAGCTGTTGCCGTTGGCCGACGGCGTCGAATCCGCGATCGCCGCTGCGGGCAGCGGGACACCCAGGTCCGTCGGCGCGTGTCGCGACGGGTCGAGCAGCGCCAGGCGGACGCCGCTGATCGTGCCGGCGCCTGGCTGCAGATTCACCGTCACCGGAAGGTTCAGTTCACGCCCGGAACGCTGATCGAAGGTGCAGTCCCCGAAGCCCGCCGACGCGGTGGCCGAGCGGCCGAAGATGTAGTTCGGCGCCTCCGGGTTGTCAGGGTTCTGCTGCACCTGGACAGGGACCTGGCCGTTCGGACCGCTCAGGTTCTGCGGAACCTGCGGCGCGCCGTCGACGTGGTTGTCCTCGAGCCAGCGCATCGTCGCCGAGGCAGCCGGCTCCTCCGGATCGCGGACGCCGTCGTTGTCGGCGTCGGCGTAGGCGGTGAGCGTGTCGAGCCCGGCCGTGTTGCCGTTCCAGCTGACCAGGACCTGCCCGGAGGGGCTGGTTTGGGTGCTGACCTGGCCGACCGTCGGGTTGGCGCCGGTGATTTCGTAGTTCACCCGTTGCCCTGGCAGCGGGTTGAAGAGCGCGTCGACCAGCGAGAGCGTCACCTGGTGCTGCCCGGGGAGCTCGCCGGCTGCCGCCGCCGGGAACGCGCTCAGCGGCGTCGGTCGTTTGGCGTGCCAGACCACCTCGTAGCGCTGCGTCTGGCCGGGCGGAAGCCCAGCGGAAGCGCGATTGTCGAAGCTGACGCCGACCCCGTTGTCGATCAGGTTCGGATCGATCGTGTTGAGGAAGGCGTCGAACGAGTTCAGGCGAGAGGTCGCGTCCGAATAGAAGGACTCCTGGTAGCTCGCCCAGGCGGGAACGGCGATCGGGCTCTCGCCTGGCAGCGCCGAGGAGGTGACCTCCTGGATCCCACCCGTGGTCCGGCTCTGGTCGTTGGTGCCGCCGACGAACCGATTGGGGCCGTCGATGAATACGCCCCGGCCGGAGTCGCTCGCGTCGATGAAGAGGTCAGCCGAGGTGCCCCAGATGAACGGGATCGTCCGGTTCAGCGAGTCGATGTTAGTGATGTCCCATACGACCCGGAACCTCTGCTCGTAGGCGGTGTAGAGGACGGTCTGTTTGACCTGGAAGAGGTCGGCGCCGCCGCTCTGGGCTTTCATCACGGTGACGTTCTGGAACGGCGACGAGGGCGTCGCGTTGCCGGTCACCGGACCGTTGGACACCGGCACGAAGGTGGCCATCGTGTTGGGCGCCGGTTCGCCTTTCAGCCGCAGGTGGATGAGATTCGACGCGGGGCCGAAGTCGGAGCCGAAGAACATCCCCTGAACCGATTCCTCTGGTTTCGCGGCCTTGGCCTGCAGGCCACCGTTGTCGCCGATGTAGATCGTCAGGTTGTGCCCTGACGGCCCGACGGAGACGCCGGGAATCGTTTGCGTGACAGCGAGCGCGCTCGCCGGCGCCATTGCCAAAAGGCCTACGAAAAGTGCCGTAAGCGTGCGAACGTGTCGAGCGAGCCGGTGAGCAGAACCCATGCGATTTCCCATTCCTAGCCAGTAAGGTGGGTTCACGCTATACCTTTATGGCCTGACCCGGCAACAAAGTTTTTTCTGCACCCCTACGTCAGCCGGGTCTTTGCGAGCTCCAGCGGCCTCGCGGATGCTGACTATGTGGAAGCGCTATTTGCTCGCCGTCGCGGTGGCGGCGGTGTAGGTCGTGCCGGCCGAGACGGCGGCGGTGATCGTGTTGGAGAAGTTGCCGCTGGCCGGAGCGGTGTAGGTGAAGAGGGTGCTGGAGACCGCCGGGCCGGCCGCTTCGATCGTCAGCGGCGTGCCGGCGATCGCGCCGCCGGTTGCGGTCACTTTCACCGCGTGGCCGGTCCCCACGTTGGAAACCGTGTTGCCGGCGCTGTCGGTGACGCTGACGCTGGCGGAGATCGTGCCGCTGTTGCCGAGGAGGGTGACGGGGCAGGTGAACAGGCAGGGCGAGCCGATGCTGCCGGCGCTCGCAGTGACAGCGGTCAGCCCCAGCCTCGAGGCCGTGCCCACGACCACGGTCAGGGCCAGCGGCGTCGCGGTCGAGATCGTGCCGTCGCTGGCGGAGACGCCGGTCGCGCCCGCTTTGTACAGCCTCATCAGCCCGTTTTTCGAGGCGGAGACGGCGGCGACGCCGGCCGTGAAGTTCAGCGCCGTCGCGGCGCCGAAGGCCACGACGGCGCCGGCGCTGTTGACCACGGTCGGAACGGCGCCGCTGGGGCTGGCGGAAGCGCCGGAGAAGGTCACGTCCTTGGCGCCGGCGTAGGACGTCGCCGTGTTCTCGTAGACGTCCCTCGCGGTGGTCGTCAGGTTGGCGCTGGCCGCCGCCACCGGGGTGGCCGTCGACGCGGTCAGGACCAGCTTCGAGGCCGCCCCGGCGGCGACCGTGATCGCGAGCGCGGTGGAGTTGGTCAGCGACCCCTCGGTCGCTTTGATGCTCGCGGCGCCGCTTTTGTAGAGCGTCATCTCGCCGTTGGCGACGCCGGAGGGGGTCGCGACCCCGGCGTCGAAGGCGATCGCGGTGGCGGTTCCGAAGGCGATGCCCGCGCCGCTCGAGTCGGAGACGGTGGGCAGGCTCCCGCCGGGGCTGGCGGAGGCGCCGGAAAAGACGAGGCTGTGGGCGCCGGTGTAGGCGGTGGCGGTGTTGCCGTAGGTGTCCAGCGCCGTGATCGTGAGATCGTCGGCAACCCCGGCGAGGGGCGTCGCGGTCTGTGCCTCGAGCGCGAATTTCGACGCCGCGCCGGGCGCGACGACGAGCGACAGGGGCGAATCGGCGCCGATCGCGCTCGAGGCCTCGGCAGCGGCGATGCTGGCGGGGCCCGCTCGGTAGATTTTCATCAAGCCATTTTTCGAGGAGGTCACGGTCGAGACCCCAGCCGTGAAGTTGATCGCGGTCGCGCTGCCGAAGGCGATCGCGGTCCCGGCGCTGTTGGCGACGGTCGGAGCGTTCCCGGCCGGGCTCGCAGACGCTCCGGAGAAGGTCAGCGTGTGCGCGCCGGTGTAGGTGGTGACGGTGCTCTCGTTTTTGTCCTTGGCGGCGATCGTCAGGTTGTCGGCCGCAGCGACTGCCGGCGTCGTGGTTGCCGCCGTGATCGTGAAGTGGGTCGCGGCGCCGATCGTCACTTTTGCCGTCGAGGTCGAGCTGGTGGCGCTCCAGGAGCGCCACACCGCGGTGACGGTGTAGCTGTGAGTGCCGATCGGAACACCGCTGTCGACGCAGCTGGTCGCCGCGGTGGGGACGGCTGGCGCCGCGCAGGTCCCGGCGGGATTGCCCCCGTCGCGGCTCACGTAGTAAAGAACGGTCCCGGCCCCCGGGGCGCTGACGGTGGTCCAAGCCAGGGAAACCGTCCCCCCCACCGCCGCGTTGGCGGTGGTGATCGCTGGCGCGGAGAGTTTCGACACGGCCGCCGAGGCACTGCCCACTCCCTCGGACGTGAAGTAGGCGAGAGCACTGGCGGAGATGGCAGTCAGCGCCGCGGCGAGAAGGACGCCGGTGAACCAGGAGCCGCGTCGCCGCCTCATCCGCGCGCCTTCCCTGAGAAGCTCAGCGGGAAGCGGGCGCCCTGGCAGGCATCCTGGTTGAAGGGGAGGTCACGCAGGGCGATCCCCGGGGCCGAGACGCCGGCCGCCGGCAGGCTCGCCGAACCTCCAGGCGGCAGTGCCAGCGGCGTCGCCGGCGAGGCGCCGGAGGGAATCAGCGCGAGGTTGGCGGAGCTGTCGCACCCCGGCGGGTCGGCCGTCGCCGCAACCGTCAACTTGGTGACGAAGATCGGCGCCGGGTTGGGATTCCTCAGCAGCAGCGGCAACGACAGCGGCGCGGCGCCCGGGTAGAGCGCGCTGACGCTCGAGAGCCGCGGCTCGATCGAGAAGGGCTTGGGCTCGAGCAGCTTCCAGCCGAACCGTGCGGCCGGGCCGGGGCGGCCGTGCCGACTCACGGCGCGCACCGAGAAGCTGTGGTCGCCGGGGTCGAGGCCGCGCAGGACGAGCGGCGGGCGGCATCCTCTCCAGCCGCCGCGGTCGAGCCGGCACTGGAAGCCGGCAGCGCGGCGAACCCTGAAGGTAAAGCTGGCGGTGGAATTGAGCGACACTTTCTTCGGATGCCTCGTGATCAGGGGACGGGGCGGGCGAGCGGTCGCGGCTGCCTTTGGAGTGCGGCTGCGGAGCTCGCGCCGCGACTCGCCGGGGTCTCCCGCCTCGCCGAGCACCGGACCGGTTGCCGCGTAGGCGACCGCGCCGAGACAGCCGACGGCTACGACCAGGGCCGGCAGGACCCTGGTCGCGACGTCTCCTGCGACGGCGATCCAGCGGTGCATCGCGCCAGCGCCGGACTAGCTGCTGCTCAGGTGCAGCGTCAGCGTCGCGCCCTGGCAGGCATCCTGGTTGGTCCCGGTTTCGTTCATGGTCAGGGTCCCCGTCGGCGTCACGGCCTGGCCATTGCCCGGCGCGAACGTTTTGTTGACGGCGACCGCCGGCATCGAGAAGTCGGGGTTGCCGCCGCCGATCGCGCTGCTGCAGGTCGAGTGGCCCGCGTCGACGGTGATGCTGGACAGCGTGATCGTGCCCACGCGCTGGGACCCCGAGGAGGGATTGTCGACGGTGAAGGAGACCGGCGAGGAGGCGCCCGGGTAAAGGCTCGACGTGACCGTCCCGTGCAGGGTCACCGCCGATGCGGTCCCGACCGAGGCGGATCCGGTTCCCGAGCCGTTGCTCGTGAAGTAGGCGTAGGCGCCGGCGGCCAGCGCCAGCGCCAGGGTGCAGCTGAGCGCGAGCAGGGCCCGCTTCTTGGTGATACCCATCGTCTCTCTTTCTCTGGTGGCTAGCCGGGCAAGCGCCCGGCGATCTAGGAGCATCGGGTCGGCCCGGGCAGTGCTTTAGCTCCGCAACCACAAACCGATTGAGCGGCGTTGTACGAATAGGAGCACGCGCAGCGCGGAGCAAACCGGGGAAACCCGGGGAGTAGGTTGAAGCGAGAGAGGACTACGACCCGAAGGAGCTCGATGCCAACCCCACTCGATGGAACCGTTGCCCTAGTCACCGGCGCCAGCAGCGGCATCGGCGAGGCGACGGCGCGGGCGCTGGCGGCGCAAGGGGCGAAAGTCGCGGTCGCGGCGCGCCGGCTCGAGCGGCTGGAGCGGCTGGCATCCGCGCTTGGCGGCGACGGCCACACCGCCTTGGCGATCGAGTCCGACATCACCGACCCCGAACAGGCGATCGTCGCGGTCGACCGCACGGTCGACGAGCTGGGGCGGCTCGACATCCTCGTCAACAACGCCGGCCAGATGCTGCTGGGGCCGATCGAGGACGCTCCGACGCAGGAGTGGGACCGGATGATCGACCTCAACCTCAAGGGGCTGATCAACACCACCCATGCCGCCCTCCCCCACCTGCTCGCCGCCGCCGAGGACTCCCAGCGTGGCTGCGCCGACGTGGTCAACATCAGCTCAGTCGCCGGCCGCATCGCCCGCGCCGGCTCCGGCGTCTACAACCTGACCAAGCACGGCGTCGGCGCCTTCAGCGAGTCCTTCCGCCAGGAGTTCGCCAAACGCAAGGTCAGGTCGATAATCATCGAGCCCGGCGCCGTCGACACCGAGCTCTCCGATCACATCCGCGACGGCGTCAGGGAGCAGGTGCGGCAGCGCTTCGCCGACATGACGATGCTCGAGTCCGCCGACGTCGCCGACACGATCGCCTTCGCCGTGACGCGCCCCTGGCACGTCTCCCTCAACGAGGTCCTGATCCGCCCGACCGAGCAGGTGGGCTGAACGCCTCGGTCCCGAGGTTGCAAAACCCCGGTTTACCAATGTCGGGCCGCGGGTACCTCCCGGCCATGTCATTGGGACTCATACTCATAATCATCGGCATCATTCTCGCGATCCTGGTCCACTACGCGCTCGGGATCGTCTGCATCCTGGTCGGGCTCGTATTGCTGATCTGGCCGCGGATATCTGCCGGTCGCGGCGCGCGCGTCTAGGTTTCGGGATCCGGGCATCGCCCCGGATCCCATGACCGCAGACCCGTACCGCCTACAGCGCTTCGTCGATGCCCAGGATCGGGCGGGCACTTACGACCAAGCGCTGGCGGAGCTGCGCGCTGGGCGCAAGGAGAGCCACTGGATGTGGTTCGTCTTCCCCCAGCTCGCAGGCCTGGGCCGAAGCCCGACGGCGCGAACCTATGGAATCGCCTCCCTGGCCGAGGCCCATGCCTACCTGGGTCACCCAGTCCTGGGCCCACGGCTGCGCGAATCCGCTCGTGCGCTCATCGCGCACAGCGACCGCTCGGCGGAGGAGATCCTCGGCGAGATCGACGCGATCAAGCTGCGCTCCTCGATGACCTCTTCGCCCGCGCCGCACCGGACGAGCCGGTGTTCCCGCAGATCCTCGAGCAGTACTACGATGGCGAAGCCGACCGGGCGACCGAGCGATCGCTCGCCCACCTAGAACCCTCCGAAAGGGGGTGAGAGTCAATGAAGATCATGAAAGCGCAGCATGTCTATCTGAGCTACATGGTTTACAAGAACGCCTAGAGATGTCCGAGTTCGACAAGAACCTGCCGGCACGCCTCGACCAGTGCGACGACCTCTGGCGGCCTCGCCTCGCCCAGTGGCAATCTTGACTGGCGAATGGGGCTAGGGCGTTGATTCGCCCAGCGGGGCTGAAGCGATCCGGTCACTCAATGTTTCTCATCGGGTCTCATCGCCCTTCAGTAGCTGCCACGGCTCAAGTTCGACTGCGCGCGCAAGCTTTTCCATGGTCGAGACCTGCGGATCGCGCTTCCCCGCCTCGATCCTGCTGACCTCGCCGGCCTGGACGCCGCTGCGCTGGGAGACCTGTTCTTGCGTCAGCTCCAGCCGCTGGCGGGCGGCGCGGAGGTTCTGGCCGAGGGCGCCCACGTCGAAGATCGTCCAACCTGCGAGGCAGAAGTACCATGTAAAACTTTACATTTCTCTTTATAATCTCTTGAGCAGTCCTTTCGCTGCCTGCTCGGATTGGCGACGAGAAAGGGGCCGACCCGATCCCCAATGCTTGACGAGTCGAGGGTCGGCCCCTCGGCCGTCTTAGCCGACCTTGTAGATCATGTGACTGACCTGGATAGGTGCCACCTTGCTGATCTTCATCGACTTCACCTCCCTCCGCGAGTCGCCTGGCGTGAGCCGCCAGGAGGAGGTCGATGCTAAGAAAAATCCGAGCATCTTTCATTCTTAGGGCGGCATAAGGATTCTGATAGAAGGAATCCTTATGCTCGGACGTGCCTGAGTAACCAGCGAATGCGAACGGAGGATTGCGGTGGCAGCGAAGACTGGCAGGCCAGGCCAACGAAGGAAGAGAATCGAGGACGTCGTCGCCTACGCCGTCAGCCACCGCATACGGGTGCACATCCTCTGGATACTCAACGAAGGCACCTATACGAACGCCCAGGTCGCCAGCATCATTGGAGAGCCAGCCAACAACGTTGCAAATCACATGAGGGAACTTCTCGACGCCGGCTCCATCGAACTAGCGAGAAGCGAGCAGAAGGGGAACATCAGTCAGCACTATTACCGGGCTGTGGAGATCCCGTTTTATTCGCAGGAGGAAGCCGAAGCGCTAACCCCCGAGGAGCGTCAGGTCATCGCCGGCTTGGTCGTTCAGTCGGCGGCGGCAGAGATCATGGCGGCACTTTGGAACGGTACGCTCGCCGACCCGAGAACCGTTTTAGTTTGGAATCCGCACACCCTGGACCAACAGGGCAGGGAGGATCTCGAAGCAGAGGAGAGGCGGTATCTCGACCGAGCGCAGGAGATCGAGGCCGAATCCACCAACCGGCGTGCCGAGTCGGGCGAGAGTGGGCAATCGTTCATCGTCACGATGTTCGGATTCGAACGCGCCCGAAGACCACCGAGATTCCCTCGTTCATGAATTCGTGTTCGACGTTCACGGTGCGATTGACCGAGCGGTTTAAATATGGAACGGTGAAGTAGTCAGCCAACACCGACCGACCGTTCCCTGCGGACTGACAGGGCCACGGCCAAGCTGCGATAGGCAACGGGTCTCCCAGAAGCGAGTTCATGCCCCGCGTCCTGGTGGCCGGGTCGGTCGGTGTCGGTTGCCCTCATGACCCGATCTTCCCCCCATGCCACCCCCAAGCGCTGTCCCCCGCCTGGTCGAGGTCGAGAGGTATGACGACGATGCAGAGGAGCGAGCCGCTTCCCTTCGACTGGGGCGCGCTCGTTCCCATCGTCGTCCATCCGATGAGAGTCGCGATCATCGAAGCCCTGTGCTGGATCGGCGAGCCGCTCTCGGCGATCGACTTCAAAAAGATGTTCGGTGACGAGGCATTCGGTACGTCCTACATCTCCTACCACGTCGGCGAGCTGGGTAAGGCAGGAGTCCTTGTGCAGGTTGAAACGCGACAGGTACGCGGCGCCCTCAAGAAGTCCTACTTCTTCCCGCCACCGAAGTAAGGACCGACCGATGCCCTTCACCATCACCGCAGAGCAACGCAACCTGCTCTATGACGACATCCTCGACCACCTCAGCGGCATCGGCGACATCGAGATAGCGCTGCGCCAGGAGGATTACGAGACGGCACGGCGCCTGGGCATGGCCTTCTCCGACGAGCTGCGCCTGACGAGCGAAGACCTCGGCTGGGGCCCGGACGCGCCCGGCGAGATCATCGAGTTGAAGGCGCCCCCCGATGTGCTGCGCCGCGCGCTCACACGGCTGCTCGATGTGGCCCTGGGCCTCGATGCCGGGGAAGAGGCCCAACGGGCAGAGCTGCGCGAGAACGCGGAACGCACCCACTTGATCGTGGAGGCGTGCCGGCAGGTGCTGGCAGAACTCGATGAGACCCTGCCATGAACGGACACCGACCCGCGACGGCAGCCTAAGCAGGCGGCGGCGTGATCAGCGCAACGGGCGTCGCGAGGCCGGCGGAGCGGCGCAGCGTGGCGATGCGCCGGCCGGGCTGAACGGCCGGCCGGACCTCGCTGACTCGGTCGCCGAGGCCGGCGACGGTCGCCTCGAGGTCGGGGGCGACGAAGGCGAGGCCCCAGAAGAAGGCGGGCCGGTCCACCCCTCCCCCGCGTTCGATCGCCTCGGGCGGCGCCTGCACGACCTCGAGAATGGTCGCGCCCAGGCGAAAGAACGCCTGCCGCGGCGCGCCGGCCGGCGTCGGCTCCTCGCGGATGCGGCGCAGGTCGAGGCCGGCGGCCTGCAGCGCCGCCACCGTTCGCTCGAGCATCGGCGTGATTGCGACGACGTGGTCGAGCGCGGTGATGCCGTTGGGATGCGTCGATGCCTCACTCGGCGGTGGGCGGTCTGAGCGGGTCGTCGCCAGCCCGTCAAGGTCGCTGCTCTGGATTTCACGCAGCGACCAGCCGGTCAGCCCCGCGCCGGCATCGGATCCCACCAACCGAATCCGCACGTCTCCAACTACACAGGTCTCGTCAACCACCTCAAATCCGATTGCCGACCAACTCGCCGTCGCGTCGGCGACGGCCAGCTCGTCGACCGTGGGCGAGTGGCTCATGCGGGGAAGAATAGCTAATTTTCGCGTAATCGAGCTAAAAACTGCCTTTATTAGCTTATTTATGCCATTATTTGCTCGATGCAGAGCTTCGTCGATGTGGATAGGACCTTTGGTAGCCAGCCTCGCGAGCTGGGACCTCTACTGGCCCGGATCGACACCGGAAAGGGGCGTGAGGGGCTCTTCGAAGACCAAATGCCGGAACTGCTCGGCCAGCTTGCCGAGGACGCGCGAATTGCCTCGATCACCGCCTCAAACGCAATCGAGGGCGTGGTCGTCGAGGGGGATCGAGCAGAGCAGATCGCCGAGGGGGCGCGCCGGTACCGCAACCGCAACGAGCGCGAGTTCGCGGGCTATCGAGACGCAACGGACGAGCTTGTGCGGCGCCACGCCTACGAGCCGCTGACGGTGCCGTTCGTCCTGCACCTGCATCGGCTCCTGTTCGCACACTCGGGCGGTCACGGCGGCCAATTGAAGTCAGACCAAAACCTGATCGTCTCCTACGAGGACGGCGGCCGCCAGGTTGTCTTCGAGCCGACGGCGCCAGAGCAGACCGAGTTTCAACTCACCGAGCTACTGGTTCGCTACGAAGCAGACAAACGTGCGCAGAGCGCTCATCCGATCGTGCTCATCGGGGGGCTGATCGTCGACTTCCTCGCCATTCATCCCGTCGCCGACGGCAACGGCCGTTTGGCGCGGCTGATCACGACATACGAGCTTCTCGCCCACGGTTACCGGGTGGCGCGCTACGTCAGCATCGAGCAACGCATCTATGAATCGAAAAACGCGTACTACGCCGCCCTATATGAATCTCAACGCGACTGGCACGAGGGCGAACACAACGTTTGGCCCTGGATCTCCTACCTGGCCGAGATCCTCGCCTCGGCCTATGACGACCTCGAGGAGCGAGTGGCGGCGGCCCAACCGCAGGCGGGAAACAAGCAGAAGCGGGTCCGCGAACACGTCCTGAGCCACGCACCCGAGTCATTCAGGCGCCGAGACGTCGAGCGCGCCCTCCCGGGAGTCAGCGACGCGACGATCCGGCTCGTGCTCGCCGAATTACGAGACGAGGGCAAGATCGCCATCGAAGGTGGGGGTCGCGGGGCTCGCTGGCGCAAGAGCTGACGCCAAGATCCGCCTCATCGGATCAGGTCGTCCAACGTGCGCCCGCTGAGCACCGATCGCGGGCTTTCGGCGACCACGTCGGCGCCGGGGCGGGCGTCCTCGTCGCGGCGCTTGATCAGCAGCCATTGCGGCTTGGCGCCGGGGCGGGTGCGCTGCAGGGCGAAGCCGCCGCGCAGCTTCTCGCCGTGGAGGACGAAGACCGCGTGGCCGCGCTCGAGCGCCTCCGGCCAGGCGACGCGCCCTCCCTGCTCGTAGCTGCCGCGGTCCCAGACGATCGCGCCGCCGTCGCCCAGCTTTCCCTCGAAGTCGTTGTGGGAGAGCGAGTGGTCCTCGACCTCGACCGCGAGCCGTTTCACCGCCGGGTCCATCGAGGGGCCCTTCGGCACCGCCCAGGAGCGCATCGTTCCGTCGACCTCCAGCCGCAGGTCGAAGTGGCGCGCCGTGGCGGCGTGCTCCTGGACGACGAAGACGCCGGCGCTGACGCCGCGGATCGCGAACTGCTCGTGGCCCTCGACCTTGACGCGGTCGACCTCGACGTCGTCGACCCGGGCGCCCCGCGGTCCCTCGCGCAGGAACGCCAGCAGCTCCCCTACCGCCGCCTCCGGCCCCTCGGCGTGGACGAGCAGGCTGCCGTCCTCGGCGTTCCGGACCCATCCCAGCACGCCAAGCTTGCTCGCCCGCCGCAGCGCAGCGTCGCGAAACCCGACGCCCTGCACCGCTCCGCGCACGACCGCCCGTACGGCGGTCGCCTTCGCTCCCTCAGCCATGCCGACCCCTATCCCGACAGCACGTCGGCGCGGCTGTAGTGGCCGACCGAGTCGAACCAGCGCTTGGCGCGCCGGCCGGCCCGCAGGTCGCAGTCGGCGACGACGATTCCCTCCTCGCCGTAGAGCGGCCCGGCGATCACCTCGCCCCAGGTCGGCTCGATGATGGCGGCGCCGCCGCGACCGAAGACGTCGCGCTCGGGCAGCTCGACCGGGAAGTCGTCCGGGAAGGCCTCGCGGGGGATGAACTGCGGCGCCGAGACGACGAAGGCCCCGGACTCGATCGCGATGTGGCGCATGCTGGCGAGCCAGCTGTCGCTGTCGTCGGCGGTCGGGGCGACCCAGATCTGCGGGCCCGACTGGTACATCGCGTAGCGGGCCAGCGGCATCCTGTTCTCCCAGCAGATCAGCCCGCCGATCGTGCCCAGCGGCGTCTTCGCGGCGACCAGGTCGTCGCCGGCGCCGATCCCGTGGAAGAGGCGCTCGTGGTGGGTCGGCATCAGCTTGCGGTGCTTCCAGACGATCCCCTCGGGACCGATCAGCACCAGCGTGTTGTAAAGGGTGCCGGAGCGCTCGGCCTCGCGCTCGTTGACGCCGATCGCGCAGTGGGCGCCGGCCTGGCGGCAGGCCTCGACCAGCTCGTCGGTCAGCGGCCCCGGCACGTCGACGGAGTTCTCCCAAAGCCGCTCCCAGAGCTCGTCGAAGCCGTCGAACTTCGCCGCCGGCGCCGCCCACGACTGCGAGGGATAGAGGGGGACGAACGTCTCCGGGAGGACGACCAGCTCGGCGCCGTCGGCGGCGGCGCGGGCGATCAGCTCGACCGCCTTGGCGATCGACGCCTGCGCGTCGAGGATCGCCGGCGTCGCCTGCACGGCGGCCACTCGCACGGTTCTCAGATCGGCCATCGGGGGCAGCATCGCGCAAAGCCTCGGCTCGCACAAGAGGGCCCTGCGGCCCGGGGTCGCCACGCTACTCAGCCGTCTGCGCGTATCGGTCCGCCCCTTCCAGAAGCGCGGCATCCCGCAGCGGGTGACGCCGGCCGTCAGACGGCTCCGCTAAGAGCCCGAGGCGATGCTCAGAACGGCGGCGCCGCGGAAGCGGCCGTGGCGAAGATCGTCCAGCGCGGCGTTGGCGTCGGCCAGCGGATAGACGGTGACGTCGGTCCGAACCGGCGCCCGCGGGGCCAGCGCGAGGAACTCCTCGCCGTCGCGCCGAGTCAGGTTCGCGACCGAGCCGAGGCTGCGCTCTCCCCAGAGGAGGTCGTAGGGAAAGGAGGGGATGTCGCTCATGTGGATGCCGGCGCTGATCACTCGCGCGCCCTTGGCGCTGACGCGCAGCGCCGCCGGCATCAGCGCGCCGGCGGGGGCGAAGACGATCGCGCCGTCGAGCTGCTCAGGCGGCGCCTCCTCCGAGGAGCCCGCCCACTCGGCCCCGAGCTCGCGTGCGAACGCCTGCCCCTCGGCGTCGCCCGGCCGGGTGAAGGCGAAGACACGGCGGCCTTCGGCGACCGCGACCTGACAGAGGATGTGGGCGGAGGCGCCGAAGCCGTAGAGGCCGATCCGCTCGGCGTCGCCGACCAGGCGCAGCGCCCGGTAGCCGATCAGCCCGGCGCAGAGCAGCGGCGCCGCCTGCTCGTCCGGATAGCCGGCGGGGATCGGGAAGCAGAAGCGCTCGTCGGCGACCGTCAGCTCCGCGTAGCCGCCATCGAGGTCGTAGCCGGTGAAACGGGCGTTGTCGCAGAGGTTCTCGCGGCCGCCGCGGCAGTAGCGGCAGGTGCCGTCGGTCCAGCCGAGCCAGGGAACGCCGATCCGCTGACCCAGCTCGAAGCGCTCGGCCCCCTCCCCCGCCGCCGCGACCGTGCCGACGATCTGGTGCCCGGGGACGAGCGGCAGCTTCGGCTCGCTGAGCTCCCCGTCGACGATGTGGAGGTCGGTGCGGCAGACGCCGCAGGCGGAGATCGAGATCCGGACCTGGCCTGGCCCGGGCTCAGGCTCGGGCAGCTCGGCCAGCCGCAGCGGCTCGCCGGCTCGCTCGAAGACCATCGCGCGCATCGCTCAATGATTGCGCCCGCTCCGGGGGTTCGGACGCTTGGACGCCTGAGGTCAGAGCTCGCCGCGCGGAACTAGCCAAACGCTCTCGAAGCTCAGGTCAGTCTTGGAGCGGAGAAGATCGAAGTCGCCGTCGTAGTGCAGGACACCGAGGCCATGCCGATCCGCGATGGCGGCAACGATGAGATCGACCGGCGGCAGTCTGTGATGCCCGACACGGGCTAGCTGGCGCTGCGCGTCGGTCGCGCGGCGTTCGGTCTCTTCGTCCAAGGGAATAGCGGGAAGCGCGAGGAGCTCTTCGACGAGCTCGTCATGATCGCTTGCGCTTCTCGCGGAGTACCCGGCCTCGAGGAGAAACGGCAGGCAGGTCGCTATGCGTCCGTCTTCCAATGCGGCGGCGATCTCCTCCGCCCGTTGAGCCGGAAACGAGGCATCGGCCAACCTCGCCCAGGCGGAGTTGTCCAGCAGGAGCTCGACGCTCACCGGCGTGACCAGCCGGAGGCACGGACCTCCTCGGCGGCCTCACGGCTGATCGGCAGCCGGCGCGAGCGAACGCGATCGGCCAGGCGCCGTCGCAGCGCCCCCTCCCCCTCCCGCTCGGTGCGAAGAGCCGCCAGCTTGGCGTCTGCGCCGAGCACGACAAGCTCGCCCAGCTCGATAGGAGCGCTTCCGAGCTCGCCCTGCAACGCCTCCAGCGCAGCCCTGACAGGCGGAGTTTCGGTAATTGCGCGTCGGCGATGCTTCGTCGGCATCGGCTCAGTGTAGCACTAGGTGTTACACCAAAAAGCTCATCGGATGTTATGCCAGCGACCCGGAACGGCGGCGGGTGCAGGCCGACCGCCGCGATCCGGTATTAATCGTTTCGTTTTCAAGCCTTTCTCGCCTGCAACGGATTCCCCGAGCGAAAGGATCGCCGCATGACCCGCCGCCTCGCCAGTCTCGCCGACCTCGCCTACCGCCGCCGTGGCCGCATGGTCCTCGCCTGGATCGCGGCGACGATCCTGATCATCGGACTGGGTTCCGCGCTGGCCGGCGAGTACGAAGCCGACTACAACACGCCGGGCTCGGAGTCGAAGGCGGCGAGCGACCTGACCGAACGCGAGTTCGGCGGCTACTCGGGCCAGGAAGTCTACGTCGTCTGGAAGGACCCGCGGGGGGCCGACAGCCCGGCGGCCAAGCGGCGGATGGACGCCTTCTTCACGCAGGCGGAAAAGGTCGACCACGTCGAGAAGCGGGCGGCGGTCCGCGTCTCGGACGACGGCACGATCGCGACGACGACGCTGCCGCTCAACGTGCCGGGCTGGGAGGTCGAGAAGGAGCAGGGCGAAGAGCTGATCGCAGCGGCCGAGGACAACAGCGGCGCCGGCCTCGAGATCAAGCTCGGCGGCGAACCGATCTACCTGGCGCAGGAACAGACGAGCCCGGAGGGGCTCGGCTTCCTCGGCGCGGCGATCGTGCTGCTGATCGCCTTCGGCTCGCTGATCGCGGCGGGCCTGCCGCTGGTGATCGCCCTCGTCGGCCTCGGCATCTCCTCCGGCGGCCTGATCGTGCTCCTGGCGAACGTGATCGACGTTCCCGACTGGACCACTGCGGTCACCGGGCTGATCGGCATCGGCGTCGGGATCGACTATGCGCTGCTGGTCCTGACCCGCTTCCGCGGGGCGATGAGGGCCGGCAAGGACCGCCACGACGCGGTCGTCGAGGCCGTCACCACCGCGGGCCGAAGCGTGATCATCGCCGGCAGCACCGTCGTCATCGCGGTCCTCGGCCTCTTCCTCACCGGCCTCCCGTACATGTACGGGGTGGCGATCTCGGCCTCGCTCGCCGTGCTCATAGTGATGCTCGCCTCGATCACGCTGCTGCCGGCGCTTCTCTCCTACCTCGGACCGCGGGTGGACCGGCTGCGGATCCCCTTCCTCGGCCGCCGGCTCGACAACGAAGGAGACGGCGAATCCCCGGCCGCCCGCTGGAGCCATGCCGTGCAGCGCCGGCCCTGGACCGCCGCGATCGTCGCGACCGCGATCCTGCTCGCCCTCGCCGCTCCCGCCCTGGGCATGCGGCTGGGCTTCCCCGACGCCGGCAACGACAAACCGGGGACGATGACCCGCGAGGCCTACGACCTGATCAGCGAGGGGTTCGGCCCGGGCGCCAACGGCCCGGTCGTGATCGCCGCCGAACTACCCGACCCGGGCGCGCGCACGGCGATCGACGGCCTCGCCGCGGAGCTGCGCGAGGACAGCGGCGTCGCCTACGTGCCCCCGCCCCGATTCAACTCCGAGGACACCGCGGCGATCGTGACCGTGATCCCCACCACCTCCCCCCAGGACGAGGCGACGACGGAGCTCGTCGACCGCCTTCGCGGCGCCGTGCTGCCGGAAGCGCTCGGCGACTCGGGGGTGACGGCGCAGGTCGGCGGAGTCACGCCCGCGCTCGAGGATCAGAGCGCCTACATCACCGACCGCATGCCGCTGTTCATCATCGGCGTGGTCGGGCTCTCCTTCCTGCTCCTCCTCTTCGCCTTCCACTCGCCGCTGATCTCGCTCAAGGCGGCGGTGATGAACCTGCTCTCGGTCAGCGCCGCCTACGGGGTGATGACCCTGGTTGCCCAGGGCGGAGCGGTCGGCGAACTGATCGGGATCGACCACGAAGTGCCGATAGCCCCGTTCATGCCGGTGATGATGTTCGCGATCCTCTTCGGGCTCTCGATGGACTACGAGGTGTTCCTCGTCTCCCGCATCCGCGAGGAGTACCTCAAGGACGGCGACACCAGGCGGGCGGTCGCCGACGGCCTCGCCAAGACCGCCCGCGTGATCACCGCCGCGGCCGCGATCATGGTCGTCGTCTTCCTCGCCTTCGTCGCCTCGCCGGAAGTCTTCCTCAAGCTCTTCGGCATCGGCCTCGCCTCGGCGATCTTCCTCGACGCCACCGTCGTCCGCATGGTTCTCGTCCCAGCCGTCATGCAGCTGCTCGGCAGCCGCAACTGGTGGATCCCCAGCTGGCTGGAGCGCGCCCTGCCGAGCCTCGACGTCGAGCGCGCCCCGGAGATGGCGGAGGGCCGGCCCTAGCGCCGGCCCTCGCTCGGCCGCGGCGCGCTCCGACTTGAGTCAAGTTCATACTGAAGGCGTGCAAGAACCGAGAACATCGACGGAGCGCGGCCTCGTTGGGGCCGCCGCGCTGCTGCTGGCGCTGCTCGCCCTGGCGGCCGGCGTCTGGGTGTACGACGATTGGCGGGCGGGCGCCGCGACCGACGCCTGGCACCAGCTGAGCGACGCCCCGCTGGAGAGAACCGAGGTGGGAGCGGCGCGGATCGGAGGCTCGATCTACGTCGTCGGCGGCTTCGTCCCACCCTCGCAGACGACGGCCGACGTCGAGCGCTACGACATCCAGCGCGATCGCTGGCGGCGCCTGAAGGACATGCCGATCGCGGTCAATCACCCGGCCGTGACCTCCTACGGCGGCTTCCTCTACGTGTACGGCGGCTATACCGACGCCTCCTTTGGACCCGTCACCGCAGCGCTGCAGCGCCTCAACCCTCGCACCGGCCACTGGAAGCTGATGCCCTTCTCGCCGACGCGCCGGTCGGCGGCGGCGCTCGCCGCACGCGACGGCAAGCTCTACGCGGTCGGTGGCGCCGCCGACAGTCCGCTGAGGAAGCTCGAGATCTACGACATCGCGGCGCGGCGCTGGCGCTCCGGACCGCCGATGCGGACCCCGCGCGAGCACATCGCCGCCGTCGCGATGGCCGACGGCATATACGTCTTCGGCGGCCGCTCCGACGCAGGGGAACTGGACACGGTCGAACGCTTCGACCCGGCAAGCCGGCGCTGGTCCCAGCTTCCATCCCTGCCGAAGGCCCGCAGCGGCTTCGTCGCCGTCGTCGTGGAGGGCCGACCCATCGTCTTCGGCGGCGAGGAACTGAGCCCGGAGGGAACGACGATCCCCTCGGTCGAACGCTTCGACCCCGAGCAGGGCCGCTGGGAATCCCTTACGCCCATGCGCACCCCCCGCCACGGCCTCGGCGGCGCCGCCATGGGCCAGCGGATCTACGCGCTCGAGGGCGGCCCGACCCCCGGCTTCGCCTTCTCCAACAAGATCGAGTTCCTCGACGTGCCGCCCGGCTGACGAATCGGCGGCAACTGGATCTCTAGGCCGGTGGCTGCTCGCGAATCGGCAAACGTTCGTTGAGCAGCGCGTAGATAGCCAGGACCGCGTGAACGTTCGCTTTGGGAAGCGTGTTGGTTTCACTTCCCGCCGGCCCCCTTGACCCCTTGAGGTTCTTCCAAGCCTCCGCAGCATGCTCGTCGTGCGGCTTTCTCGCAGGACCCTTCTCTTTCCCGAACATCAACTCATCCTCTCGTCGACTTGGACTGCCTTCACAGCCAGAACCTACGGCCGACATGCTCAAGAAGCGAATCCGACCGAGGTGCTGGCCGAGCTCGACCGCCTTGAGTGATCAGTCGTTGCGAGCAATGAGCTGAGCCTCTGCCCACTGCACCGCAAGGGTTGCCCAACTCAGAGCGTCCTCCGAAGCCACGGCGTCCGGATCGCCCAATCCGTAGCGCAGGGCAGCTGCATAGGACGTGAGCCAATCGGCGTCCGAGAGTCCGTCGGGAAGCCCAAACCCGGCGTCTTCGCATAGCTGCATGAACAGCGTGACGTTGTGCGTGAACGGGAAGTCGATACCGCGAGTCGCAAGAACGGCCTTGAGGGCCTTCTCGACCGCCTGCTGAGCGTGGAAGCCGGCGCTTTCACCGGAAATGCCCTCGGCTTCGTCCAATGCCTCGGCCGAGGCCAAGTCGTTGCGAGCTAGATCAAGCAGCTAGTCGGCGAGATCCTCGCCGATTCCAATCAATATGAAAGCCACGACAGCGTAGAGCGTGACGAGAGCGGCCAGCTACCGTTAGCACCTTGAATATGCGTCGCGCGAAGTGGCGAGTCATTTGCATGAGCTCTAGGCACAGCCTCTGGTCAGTCCTGTCCTATCTGGTCTCCAAGCGATTTGACATTTTAGGCGCAAACCTACGGCTGCACGTCGTCCACGAATGGAAGGGCACCGGTAGACCTTGAGATCGAGGCGAGACGGATGGGAAGCCAACCGCGGGTATTTCGAGTAGTCAAGTAGATCCCTTCCGACTCAGTCGCTAGGTTCGGCCACGATGCGTGATCTCGCAAAAATGAGCAACAAGGACCGGCGAGCGGCCGTTCGGGGTCTAGCCACTGTCGCAATGCTGAAGGTCAATTTTGACGCTGGCCGCGACCACATCGCGATGTTCGGGCCGTTTGTGTTGGATGCGGTGGCAAGCTTGGGGCGCGAGGACATGTCTTCTGAGGACGTCGGTGCGGCGATTCGAGATCGCCACCAGCTCTCGATTCCGGTGAACACCATGAAAACGCTGCTCGGGCGCTTGGTTAAGGACGAGTATCTGAGGCGCGAGGGCGGACGCTACTTCCGCACCGAGAAGCAAATTGCAGCCGATGATCTCCCGCGCGAGCGCAGGGGCGTCGAAGAGCGCCAACTCCAGCTGGCGAGCGCCCTGCGGGATTCGGCCCGCATGGAGCGACTGCACTTGGAGAATGACGAGGAGGCGCTAGCGCTGATCCTCTGTTTCCTTGAGCGCTACCACGTCAATCTCGCACTCGACGAATCACCGCCGGTCAAGGGCCTCGAAACGGATGAGACCTCGGCCCAAGAAATAGCGACCGCGCTCTTTCTACAAGACGTGGTTGCTGAGAACGACGAACTAGCAGCGGTACTGACCGAAATGCTTGAGGGCTACGTGCTGCAGAACACCCTGCTTTTAAAGGACGTCGGGGCTGCGACCCGTCAGTTCAAGGACCTCCGGGTCATCTTCGACAGCCCTCTTCTCTTTTCGGTCCTCGGCATGCACGGGCCAGCAGAGGAGACAGCGACCTTAGAGCTTTGCGCCCTACTGCGGGACACCGGCGCGGTGCTCGAGGTCTTCGAGCAGACGATCGCTGAGATGCGAAGCATTCTCTCGGCCCTTGAGGAGAAGATCGGCACCACCGAGGGGCGGCTGCAGTTGCGTCCTTCACCTCTCACTCGTCACCTGATTTCCAAGCACTACACCCCGAGCGACGTACGCCAGATCTCGGGCCTACTCGAGACCAAGCTGAGGAGCCTTAGACTCAACATTCGAGAACTTCCAGATCGGGTGGCCGAGTACACCCTCGACGAGGCAGCGCTCGCCAGGGAGCTGGCCGATGAGCCTGGACACGAGCGCGCGCCGCGGGTACTTCACGACGTCGACTGCATCGCTGGCGTCCTCACCTACCGTAAGGGTCGCGACGCCGGCTCACTGGACAGCGCTGGGGCCGTCTTCGTTAGCCCCGGCGGGCTGACGGTGAAGAACGGGAGGGAGTGGTATTTCGAGCAGGGAGGCCGGGGGTATCCGCCGATCATCCACGTTCTTGCCCTCTCAAACTACGCCTGGCTGAAGCGTCCGGCCTCAGCCTCGAAACTGAAGGTTCACGAGCTGATGGCGCTGTGCAGCGCCGCCCTGCGCCCAACCCTAGGAACCTGGCGAAGGTTTCTCGATCACCTCAAGCGGCTTGAGGCCGATGGCGAGCTCTCCAGCGAGGAGATCACTGCAATTGTCGCCAGCGACCTGACCGAGAATGCGCTGGCCGAACGGGGAATCGACGAGGACAGCGACGCTCAATCACTATCTGAGGTAGTCGATCGGGTCAAAGCTGAGTACAAGGCGAATACCGATGCCGCTCGCAGCGAGGCAGCCGAGCTGCGTCAGGGAGTGCACAAGCGGGCCGAGCGGCTGGCGGCGATCATCACCTGGGCGGTTGTTCTCCTGCTCGGCGCAAGCTTTCTGGTTGGAGCTGGGATCAGCCTCTTCGGCGGATCGCCATCGATTCCGATCGTGATAGTCGCCCTAGCCCCGCTTGCCATTTTCGGCCTGCTCAGTCTCTGGAATGGCTTTCAACTCCGGGACTGGCGCAGGCGTGCCCAGGACCGCCTTACTACCCGTCTCGAAGCTTGGGTCACCGCCCCCCAGAGCTGAGAAACCCGCTCTTGCCGCAGGGGTGTTCACGGCTGACGTTGGCGTCGGCAGGTCCGTGTGACTCCGCCGACCCCCGGTTTAAGCAGGTTCCACCAAGACGAAAAGCTCGATTTGCAGGCCGTTTATTAAGGGGTGGACGACCGGATTCGAACCGGCGACCGCCTGGACCACAACCAGGAGCTCTACCAACTGAGCTACGCCCACCGCGCTGCTTTCAATCTAGCGGGCCAGGGCGGGGATTACCTCTCGGCCGAGCAGCTCGATGGCGTCGAGGTCGCGGTGGAGGAGGTGCTGGGCCATGAGGCGAGCCAGGCCGGCCTGTTCCAGCTCCTGGAGCTGCTCGAGGGCCTCGGGGACGGCGCCGGCGATCGTGGCCTTGCGCAGGTCGGCGAGGAAGGCGTCGCCGTCCTCGCCCTGGCCTTTCCATCGCGCGAGGCGGGCGGCGCGGTCGCGCAGCTCCTCGCGGTCGGCTGCCACCAGCCAGCCGGTCATCATCGAGAGCGGCAGGCTCGAGGGGTCGCGGTCCTCGGCTTCGCAGGCCTCGTTCAGGCGCTTGCGGACGTCGGCGATCTCCTCCACGGTCGACATCACGGTGTTGTACTCGTCGACGTGGCGGGCCGCCAGGCGCAGGCTGCGGGGGCCGCCTTTGCCGCCGAGGATCAGGGGCGGGCGCGGCTGCTGGACCGGCTTCGGCAGCGCGTCGAGGTTCTTGGCCGAGTAGTACTCGCCCTCGAAGCTGAACGGGCCCGGCTCCCAGTGGCGGGGGATCAGCCGCAGCTGCTCCTCGAGCGCGTCGAGGCGCGGGCCGATCTCCGGCAGCGGGATGCCGTATGCCTCGTGCTCGCGCTCCCACCAGCCCGCGCCGATGCCGAGCTCGACACGGCCCCCGGAGACGTGGTCGGCGGTGACGACCGCCTTCGCCAGCACCGCCGGGTGGCGGAAGGTCGTCGGCGAGACCATCGTCCCCAGCCGCAGCCGCGTGGTGATCGCCGCCAGCGCCGCGATCGTCGTCCAGGCGTCGAGCGAGCCACGCTCGCGCCGGTCGTCGACCGAGAGGTAGTGGTCGGAGCGGAACAGCGTCCCCACGCCATGCTCCTCGCAGGCCGCCGCGATCGCCCGCCAGTCCTCCCAGGTCACGTCCTCCTGGCCCTCGATCATCAGGCAGACCTCCATGCGGCTCTTCCTACCCGCTGGCGACGATCTCAGCGAAGGCCTCGAAGCCGGGCGCGGTCCGCGCGACCAGCGTCGCCTCCGCCTCGCTCGCCTGTCCCGGGAGCGCGGCGGCGCCCTCGTCGCCGAGCGCCGCACAGGCGGCATCGATCATCTCCGGCGCCGCCAGCCACGCCTCGACCAGGGCAAGGTCGGCCTCGGGATGAAAGAGCACGCCCCAGGCGTTGCCGACGCGGAAGGCCTGGTGCTCGGTCTGAGCGGAGGAGGCAAGCGGCCGCGCCCCGTCGGGCAGGTCGAAGACGTCGCTGTGCCAGTGGAGGACGTCGGCGCTTGGGGCAAGGCCACCGAGCACCGGATCGTCGGAATCGCTCACCTCGACTGAGGCAAAGCCGACCTCCGGCCGCTCCCCCGCCCTTACCTCCGCGCCGAGCGCCCGCGCCAGCAGCTGCGCGCCGAGGCAGATGCCGAGCACCGGCAGCTCGCGCCGCGCCGCCTCGGCCAGCCACTCGCGCTCGGCGGCCAGGGCCGGAAAGCGCCCGACCTCGTCGACGTTCATCGGCCCGCCCATGACCACCGCGCCGGCAACCTCGTCGTGGCCGGGCAGCGGCTGGCCCGCGAGCGGCTTCACGGTCTGGACGTGGAGGTCGCCACACGCGTCGAGGATGCGATGCGGCCCCTCCCAGGGCACGTGCTGGATCGCCAGCAGGGTGGGACGCTCGTCCACGCTCATCGGCGCCCCAGGCTAGCCGCGCTACGGTTGCCGCGATGGCCAAGCCGCGTGGCATCGCCCTCCTTCGCCCCAGGCCTCCCGCCGCCACCGCGACCGGCGCGCAGGCGCGCGGGGCCGTCGCGATCGGCGCGCTCGCGGTGGGCGCGGCGGCGATCGGCGGCTTCGCGATCGGGCGGCTCGCCGTTGGCCGCCTGGCGATCGGCCGCGCCAAGATCGGCAAGCTGACCGTCGAGGAGCTCGAGGTCGGCCGCCTGACCGTGCGCGAGGAGGAGCGGCCGCGGTGAGGAGCCCCCGACCTTGGCCACGGCGAACGCTCGCCGTCGGATTCCTCGCCGCTGCCGCTCTCACCGCCTACGCCGTCCCCGCCCAGGCCCTCGGCCCCTACCCGGATCTCGGCGCCTGCCAGGTCTTCCCGGACCCGCCGGCCTCGCTCTCGCCTCGCGCCCCGTCCCTCCCCAGCCAGGCCGCCTGGAACCAGGACATCTCGAAGGCGCCGCGCGACCCGCGCTCGGCCGCCTATATCTCCTACATCGACGCCAACGGCGGCGACCGCCTCCACCCCGATTTCGGCTCGCCCCGTCCCTACGGATTCCCCTTCGCCGTCGTCGGCTTGGGCCAGCGCAAGCTCCCCGTCAACTACACGGCCTACGGCGACGAGAGCGATCGCGGTCCCTTCCCGATCCCGTCCGGCGCGCCGGTCGAGGGCGGCAACGGCAGCGACGGCGACCGCCACGTGCTCGCCGTCGACCGCGACGGCTGCAAGCTCTACGAGCTCTACCGCGCCTTCTTCGTCGCCAAGCCGCGGCCCCACTGGAACGCCGACTCCGGCGTCGCTTGGGACCTGCGCTCGACCGCGCTCCGCCCCGAGGGCTGGACCTCCGCCGACGCCGCCGGCCTGCCGATCTTCCCCGGGCTGGTCCGCTACGACGAAGTCGCCGCCGGCCGCCTCGAGCATGCGATCCGCGTCACCTTCGAGAGCACCCGCGACGCCTGGGTCCACCCCGCCACCCACTGCGCCGGCGACACCGCCAGCCCCAGCGCCCCGCCGATGGGCCTGCGGCTGCGGCTCAAGGCCGGCTACGGCCTCGGCGACTTCGGCGGCCACGCCCGCACCATCGCCGAGGCGATGAAGCGCTACGGCCTGATCGTCGCCGACAACGGCTCCGACTGGTTCTTCAGCGGCAGCAGCGACCGCCGCTGGGAGGACGAGAACCTGAACCAGCTGAAGCGGATCCCCGGCAGCGCCTTCGAGGTCGTCAAGAGCGCCGCCGGCATCCACCCCTGCTAAGCCCTTAGCCCCGGGAGCGTAGATGCAGAGCCGGATCGGGGCGGAGCTATAAGATTGACTGACGAGTCAATCGACACGAAAGGCTGTCACATGACTTCCAGCAGCGGCAAGATCTCCCCAGCCGATTTCCCGCCCCCCGTCGATGTCGAGAAGGAGTTCGTCAAGCGCTCCCTCGATGGCGAGGACGACCGCATCGAGATCGGCGTCGTGATCGTCGGCGGCGGCACCGCCGGCCTCGCCTGCGCCAACCGCCTGCTGCAGCTACTGGCCGACGACCCGGAGACGATGGAGAAGCTCGGCGAGGTCCCGGTCGCGGTGATCGAGAAGGCGAAGACCTGCGGCGGCCACAACCTCTCCGGCGCGGTGATGCGCCCCGGCGCGCTCGAAGAGCTGTTCCCCGAGCTCAGCCGCGAGCAGTGGCGCCAGCAGGGCTTCGGCTTCGGCGAGGTGGAGAAGGAGGCGATCTACCTCCTCCCCAACGGCAAGCGCAAGCTGCGCATCCCACCGCCGCCGCCGCAGCGCAACCACGGCAACGAGGTCATCTCCGTCGCCGCCCTCTGCCGCTACCTGCAGGCCCAGGCCGAGGAGAACGGCGCCTACCTGCTGACCGAGACCGCCGCCTCGCAGCTGATCGTCGAGGACGGCGCCGTCGTCGGCGTCCGCTCCGGCGACAAGGGCCGCGGCAAAGACGGCGAGCGCCGCAGAGCAACTTCGAGCCCGGCACCGACATCGCCGCCAAGGCGACGGTCCTGGCCGAGGGCTGCTGGGGCCACCTGACCGAGGCCGCCGTGCGCGAGTTCGACCTCGACGAGGGGCGCGAGCCGCAGGTCTGGGAGCTCGGGGTCAAAGAGGTCTGGAAGGTGAAGAAGCCGCTCGACCGGGTGATCCACACCCTCGCCGGCTGGCCGCTGAAGATCTCCGCCAAGTACCACCAGATCGGCGGCTCCTGGATCTACCCGATGAAGGACGAGAAGACCGGCGAGGACCTGGTCTCGATCGGCTGGGTGCTCGACCTCGACTACGCCGACGCCACCACCTCCGCCCACGACCTGCTGCAGCAGTTCAAGACCCATCCGCTGGTCCGCGACATCCTCGAGGGCGGCGAGCGGGTCGGCTGGGGCGCCAAGGCGATCCCGGCCGGCGGCTACTGGGCGATGCCGAAGCTCTCGGCCCCGGGCGCGGTGATCGCCGGCGACGCCGCCGGCATGCTCAACCTGGCGGCGCTGAAGGGCGTCAACTACGCGATCAAGGCGGGGATGCTGGCCGCCGAGTCGATCTACGCCTCGCTGAAGGAAGAGAGCAACGACTTCTCCGCCTACGAGCAGGCGATCGAGGAGTCCTTCATCGGCAAGGAGCTCTACGAACAGCGCAACACCCGCCAGCCCTTCCAGAAGGGGCTGATCAAAGGCGGACCGCTGGTCAACCTGATGATCGCGACCAAGGGCCGCTTCCCCGGCGGGCGCTGGAAGATCCACCGCAACGACGCCCAGCCGATGTTCGTCGGCAAGACCAAGGACAGCTATCCCAAGCCGGACGGCAAGTACACCTTCGACAAGCTCTCCAGCGTCTTCATCAGCGGCAACGCGACCCGCGACGACGCGCCCAACCACATCCGCGTGCAGAAGCGCGTGCCGCGAGAGATCGCCGAGACCTGGGCCTGGATGTGCCCGGCCGGCGTCTACGAGATCCCCGAGGACGCGCCCGAGAGCGGCGAGGTCGACGTGATCGTCAACTACACCAACTGCGTCCAGTGCGGGGCGATCACCGCCAAGGGCGGCCGCCTCACTCCACCCGAGGGCGGCGACGGGCCGCTGTACCAGAACACCTAGAGCTCGACCGCTTCCCCGATCGGCAGCCAGCGGACGCTTTCGCGGAAGGCCGGTGGCGCGCCGGCGAATTCGTGCTCGATCGACTCGCGGCCCTGCCGGAAGTGCTTCCAACCCTCGTAGTGGATCGGGATCACCATGCGCGGCTGTATCTCCTCGCAGAGCTCGACCGCCTCGGCCGCGTTCATCGTGTAGCGCAGCGGGCCGGAGACCGGGAAGCGGACGCCGCCGAGGTGGACCAAGGCCGTGTCGACCTCGAGCCGCCGGGCGACTTCCCGCACGCCGTCGTAGAGCACCGTGTCGCCGGAGATCCAGAGCACACCGTGCTCCTGGCCCTCCCAGCGCAGGGCGAAGCCGATCACCTCGCCGACGATCGGGTGGCTCAGCGGCGGCCCGTGGCGGCACGGCGTCGCGGTGATCTCGATCGCCGGCCGTCCCGGGGCCTCAAGCCGCGTCGTCGCCCACGCCGCCAGGCCCTGGGCGTTGCCGCCGATGCGCTTCGCGCCCGGAACGGTGGTCACGACCGTTCCCACCGCGGGCAGCAACGCCCGGCCGGCGTCGTCGAGGTTGTCGTCGTGATGATCGTGGGAGAGCAGAACCGCGTCGATCTGGCCGAGGTCGGCGGGAGCGATGGCAGGCCCCGCCAGCTTGCGAGAGCTGGTCCCCCAGCCGAAGTTGTATTTGCGACCGGGCGGGTCGAAGGTCGGGTCGGTCAGCAGCCTCCAGCCGCCGACCTCGATCAGGACCGTCGGACCGCCGACGTGGGTGAGACGGACTCTCTCCATGCGGGCATTATCGTGTCCCTCGCTCTTTTTCAAAATGGGATCCCTTCGTAAAGCTGCGCTCGGGTGCTTCGTCGCCCTCCTCGCCCTGGCCCCCGGCGCCGCCGCCAGCACCGCCGAGAAGGGGGCCGGGCAGCGGACCGCCGACGCTTTCGGCGTGCTCGGCAGCACCGTGCTGACCGCGATCGCTTCGACGACGAACGCCGATGCCGCGCTGGGCTCGCTCGGCAGCGGCCTGGCGATGATGGAAGCGCGGCGAGAGATCGAAGCTCGGGCCGCCCCCGGCCCGCCCCCGGAAGCACACGACCCGCCCGGACCGATCGTTCCGGGGGATCCTTCGACGCTGCCGCCCGCGTCCGCGGGCTCCAACGGCACCGAGATCCAGCGCCACAGCGCCGCCGACCGGGAAAAGATCTTCGCCGGCGCCCGCGCCGCCGACGACTCCACCTCGATCCTGCTGACCGGAATCGCCCTGCCGCCCCCCAGCGCTCCGCAGGCCATCCAGGACGTGATCGACAACGCCAACACGATCGTCGGTCGCCCCTACATCTGGGGTGGCGGTCACGGCTCCTGGTACTCCCACGGCTACGACTGCTCCGGCGCCGTCAGCTTCGCCCTCTTCGGCGGCGGCATGATCCCGCGCCCGCTCACCTCCAGCGAACTCGAGGGCTGGGGCGCCCCCGGCCCCGGCAAATGGATCACCGTCTACGCCAACGCCAGCCACACCTTCGCCGAGATCGCCGGCCTGCGCTGGGACACCTCGGGCACCGAAAGCGGCACCGGCCCCCGCTGGCACCTGGGCAGCCGGCCCAGCGACGGCTTCGTCGTCCGCCACCCGCCCGGTTTCTGAGAAGAAAGCGCCCCCGGCTGGATTCGAACCAGCGACCATCGGCTTAGAAGGCCGGTGCTCTGTCCACTGAGCTACGGGGGCCCGGTGGTAGTTTGACGCCGTGTCGGCGGTTGTGCCGCCGATCAAGGGAGAGAAAGACCTATATGGGAGGGCCGAATGCGGACTCTACGCGGCAGGTTGACGTACGCAAACGTAATTTCGACCGTGTGCCTGTTCATGCTTCTGGGCGGAGGCGCTTATGCCGCCACCCAGCTGCCGAAGAACAGCGTCGGGGCGAAGCAGATCAAGAACGGCGCGATCACCGGCAAGAAGATCAAGAAGGGCAGCATCGACGCCGGCAAACTCACCCCTGACGTCGTGACGACGTTGAAAGGGGCGAAAGGCGATCCTGGGCAGGTGGGCCCGGCTGGGCCGCAAGGGCTGCGGGGGGCCTCGGGTTCGCCGGGCGCCTACGCGACCGTCGTCGCCGAAATCCCGCCGATCTTCCTCGGCGAGCATCCTGGCTTCGCCGCCGTCGAACGGGCCGGAGGCTCGCCGACGGGCGTTTACTGCCTCACGCCCGAGCCCGGAATCGACATCGAACACCCGATCGCTTCCATCGACTGGTGGGACTCCTCGGGCGAAGGCTTCTTCATCGAACCGCTGGCGGGCGCGAATGCCTCCGACTGCGACGACGGGCAGCTGGAGGTTCGCACCACCGAACTCGAACTCCAGGGAGAACCCCCGTCGATCGTCCCGGTGCTCACGAACAGCGCCTCCTTCACCGTATTCGTGCCGGGCGCTTAGGCCGAACGGCATTTCGACGCGAAGGGACCCCTGCCGGGGTCCCTTCGCTTACCATCGCCCGGTGGCGAAACTCGCCCTACCGGGCGCCGAGCTGAACTACGAGCGCGCCGGCGAGGGCGAGCCGCTGCTGTTGATCCAAGGGATGACGGCCAACCGCCTGGCCTGGGGACGACCGTTCTCCTCGCTGCTGGAGGAGAGCTTCGACGTGATCTCCTTCGACAACCGCGGCATCGGCCTCTCGAGCCCGGCGATCGAGGCCTTCTCGATCGCCGAGATGGCGGCCGACACGGCGGCGCTGCTGGAGGCGCTGGAGATCGAGAGCGCCCACGTGCTCGGAATCTCGATGGGCGGGATGATCGCCCAGGAGCTGGCGCTCGCCCATCCCGAGCGGCTGCGATCGCTGACCCTCGGCTGCACCTACTGCGGCGGCCCGGGCTCGCAGCTGATGGACCCGGACGACTTCCAGAGCCTGGCCGAGGCGATGTCCTCCGGCGAGGCCGAGCGCGTCTACCGGGCGATGTGGGAGCTCAACGTCTCCCCCGCCTTCGCCGCCGACGAGGGCAACTACGAGCAGTTCACGGCGATGACCGAAGCGCTGCCCGCCTCGCGCAAGACGATCGCCTTCCAGCTGCAGGCGATCGCCGCTCACGACACCAATGCTCGGCTGCCCAATCTCACCACGCCCACCCTGGTCGTTCACGGCACTGTCGATCGCGTGCTCGGCTACCCCAACGGCCCGCTGATCGCCTCGCTGATCCCGGGCGCCCGCCTCGAGACCTTCGAAGACGTCGGCCACATGTTCTGGTGGGAGCAGCCCCAGCGCTCGGCGGAGCTGATCCGCGAGCACGCTCTCGCGCCCGCCTAGGTTCGCTACTTGCCGACGTCGGCGCAGCCGGCGGGGTCGAGCTCGCCGTTGACCTTGAAGACGTAGTCGGGCTGGGGGACGATTTCCGGCTCCTCGATCACCAGCTTCAGCGCCGGGTCGTCCTTCGCCCAGGCATAGATCGGATACCAGTATTCGGCCTCGCGCGAGTCCTGCGTGTACTGGCTCATGATCAGGTAGTCGTAGTCGCCCTCGTTGACGACGCGCCGGAACTGGCGGCAGCTGGTCGGCAGGCGATAGGCGCCGTTCGCTCCCTTGACGCCGATGTACTGGACCTTGTTGGAGAGGTCGTGACCGTAGAAGCCGTACTGGCCGAAGATGATCTCGCTGGAGCCGATGATGCCGATCCGCTTGTCCTCCTGCTTGCGGGCGAAGTCGTAGGCCTTGCGCGGCCCGCCTTCGCCGAGGAAGGGCAGCGGGTTCGCGTAGTGCTGCTCGGCGTACTGGACCTGCTGGGCGCGGCCCAGGGTCACCGCCAGCAGCACCAGCACCGCCGCCGTGCCGGCGACGGCGGCGCGGCTGACCTGGCCGCGCACGCGCCCGAGGCCGAGCGCGGCCGGCGCCCAGACCAGCAGCAGGGTGAGGAAGATCGTCCCGACTATGTAGGTGGTGAACCAGCGCGGCGTCGACAGCACCGTGATCGCGTAGACCCCGGTCAGGAAGAGCAGCGTCTTCCAGGCCCTGCCGTCGGGAGCGCGCAGCGGCCGCGCGATCGGCAGTAGCACCATCGCCAGCACCAGCCCGGGGATCAGGTAGCGGGTGTTGGTGAAGAACCCGGTCGGCGAGCCCTCCTGGCCGGCCGCGGTCAGCGGCGTGAAGACGTAGACGAACGCGGTCGCCAGCGCGGCCACGGCGACGACGCGCAGGATCACGTTGCGCGAGCGCCAGGCGATGTAGACGGCGGCGGCGGCGGCGGCGATCAGGATCAGCGGCCAGAGCGGGCCCAGGGCGTTGTCGAGCTCGGGGAAGAACCAGCGACGGTAGATCGTCGGATCGGGCAGGTAGTGAGCCACGGCGAACCGCGGCCGCGGGTCGAGCGGCATCTGATCGGGCGTCGGCAGGTTGAGCGGCCCGAACTTGGTGATCGGAATCGGATTGCCGCCGGTCTTGATCGCCGCCCGCAGGTACCAGTAGCCGCCGACCACGAGCATCGGCACGGCCATCACCCAGGCGGTGGTCCAGCGCCGCCCCCTGCCGCTGAAGACGACGACGCCCACGGCGATCGCGACGACCGGGACGAGAAAGGTGAACTTGACCGAGGCGGCGAGGCCGGCGGCGATCCCGGCCATGATCAGCGGGCCCTTGTCGAGCAGCGGCGCGTCGCGCTCGGGCGCGTCCTGGACCGCCCCGCTGGCCGGGGCGCGCCGCTGGTGGCCGTTGATCAGGAACGCCACGAAAGCGAGCAGGAAAGCGAGCCCCATGATGTCGTTGCGGGCCTCGCCCGGCTGCGTTTCGATCATCACCCCCGAGTCGAGGACGATCGCCGCCGCCACCAGCGTCGCCGGCCCGACCTTGTAGGGCCGGCCGATGCACCAGGCCGCGAGCAGCGCGATCGGCAGCCAGATCAGGTTCTGCAGCGGCGCCAACCAGTCGCTCTTGAAGAGGACGATCGTGGCGGCGTTGATGAGCTCGGTGCAGGCCGGGTAGAACCAGGCGGCAAGGCGCAGCGGGTCGGTGTAGTGCAGCGGCGCCGTCGAGTGCTCCTGCGCGATCGCCGCCGAGAACGGCATGTGGTACCAGGTGGTGTCGCCGCCGAACATGCCGAAGTCGAGGCTCGACTGGGCCGGGAAGGTCCACTCGGCGACGGTGAAGGAGGCGACGCCGAGGGCGATCAGGAGGGCGATCGTCTCGACCCGCGGCGCCTGCACTTCGCGGCCCGAGCTCGGCGCCTTCGCCCGGCCCAGCGCCGCGGCGCCGAGGCCGACGGCAATGCAGACGATGACGATCCAGCCGAAGTAGAGGAGGCTGAGCGAGCCGAGGATTTGCAGGCAGAGGACCAGCAGGGCGACGGCGAGCGTCGCGTCGGCCAGCCGAGCCAGGGCGCCGGAGAATTCCGGCACGATCCAGCGTCGCAGCCAGTAGCCGCCGAGGCCGAGCGCCGCCACGATGCCGATCAGCGCGAAGCAGCCGGCTATGTAGGAGCCGAAGGAGGGTGCCACGGGCGCGTGATGCTATTCGCCGCGCCCGCGGCGCACTGCCGTGGTCAGGAAGCGGGCGCCGGAATGCGGCAGGAGACGCCAGTGCCAGCCAGGCCGCAATAGCCGTTCGGAACCTTGTGCGAGTACTGCTGGTGGTACTCCTCGGCGTAGTAGAAGGGGCCGGCGGGCTCGATCTCGGTCGTGATCGGCTTGTGGCCGGCGGATCGCAAGGCGGTGTCGTAGGCGTCCCGCGCCATCTCCGCCGTCGCCGCCTGCGCGTCGCTGGTCGTGAAGATGCCCGAGCGGTACTGGGCGCCGACGTCGTTGCCCTGGCGCATCCCCTGCGTCGGGTCGTGCTCCTCGAAGAAGACCTTGAGCAGGTCGGCGTAGGAGACCCTCCGCGGGTCGAAGGCGACCAGCACCGCCTCGGCGTGGCCGGTTCGCCCCGAGCAGACCTCGTCGTAGGTCGGGTTCGGCGTGGTCCCGTTCTGATAGCCGACCGCCGTGGTGTAGACGCCGTCCAGCTCCCAGAACAGCCGCTCCGCTCCCCAGAAGCAGCCGAGCGCGAAGTAGGCGACCTCCGTGCCCGCCGGGAACGGCGGCTTCAGCGGCGTGCCGAGCACCGCGTGCGTGTCGGGGATGTCGAGTCGGCTCATTCGCGTTACCTCCTGCCATCTACGTTACGGAAGCTGTCCAGCCGCCCGGAGGGGTACGGTGCCCCATCGGCTGCTTCCTCGTCCTCTTCGCCCTGATCTCGCCGCGGCTGGCGCTGTTCTTCCTCTGGCTGTTCAGCGACCTGCTCAGCCGCGCCTTCGACAGCTGGTTCGTGCCGCTGCTCGGCTTCTTCCTCCTGCCCTGGACGACGCTGGCCTACGCGGTGATGTGGAGCAGCTCCGACCGCGTCGCCGGCTTCGAGTGGTTCATCGTCGTCCTCGCCTTCCTCTTCGACCTCGCCTCTTACGCGAGCCGTGGTCGGGCGCGACAAGCCAGCGCCTGAAACCAGCGCGGCCTACTCCGAGACCGGATAGGCGATCCGCACCTGGTGCTTGGAGATGACGACGAACGGCTTTTCGCTGACCGTCCCGTCGATCAGCGAGGTGATCTCCACGTTGGTCAGCGAGAGGAAGTCGAATTCCTGCCGGTTGAGCATGTCGGAGAAGCGGCTCTGGTAGCCCTGCGGCGGCAGCGTCACGTCGCCCACCACGATCTGCCGGTCCGTTTCGAAGACGGCCCGCTCCACCCGCTGCTCGATCTGCTCGTCGTCGCTCATGACTCCCGCCCTATCGACAGCAACCGCTGGGATCCCACCCGGATAAGCGTCCAGGCGATGATCTGACCACTATACTGACCATATGGCCAAGCGAGTGACTGCAACCGACGCGAAGGCGACGATCCTTCGTCTCCTCGACGCCGCGGCCGCCGGCGAGGAGATCGAAATCACCCGGCATGGCCGGCCGGTGGCCCGGCTGGTGCCCGCATCCGGCGCGCGCTCGCTGAAGGGCTCGTGCGAGGGAGTCGCAGTGACCGCGGCCGACGACGAGCAGCTGTTCGGCGCCGGCGAGCCCTGGAACGCCTCCTAGACGGTGGACGCGGTTCTGCTGGACACCCATGTGGTGCACTGGTGGTCGGCCGAGCCCTCGCGGGTAAGCGAGCCGGCGCGCGAAGCCCTCGAAGAGGCGGACGAACTCGTGGTGGCGGCGATCGCCTGGTACGAGTTGGCGTGGCTGGCGAGGCACGAGCGGATCGTCATCAGCGTTCCGATCCGGACCTGGCTGCAGAGCCTCGCGGCACAGGTGCGAACGATCGGCGTGACTCCGGCGATCGCCGAGACGGCCGTCGCCCTTCCCTCCTCGTTCCCAGGCGACCCCGCCGACCGCCTGATCTATGCGACCGCGATCGAGCACGGCCTCAGGCTCGTCACGAAGGACCAGGCGATCCGCGATCACGATCGCCCGCGGTCGCTTGCCGTCTGGTAGCTTGCGAAGCCGGCGGCAGGCAATTCGGGGCGATCGGATCGATTCAAAGGCCCAAGACCAAGGCAAGAGCCTCGTCTACTGCTCGCAGCTCATCGGCGCCCAAACGCCCGGCGGAGCGTCCAAGGCGCTGGGGATCTACGACGGTGGTCTGCTCGACGAGAACCCGCGTCTCGCTGCCGTCAAGCTCAATCGTCGGCCTGAACGTGGCCGGCCGCGCACTGGCCGACGTTGGCGAGACGAGTGTCGTGCTCAGCATCCCGAACTCGTCAGCCTGAACCACCACCGCGTAGCGCGCGCCTTGCTGCTCACGTCCACGGGCGTCACGCGGCGAGGGTAGCCGGAAGACCTCGCCGCGAACCACGTCAATCGAGAGATTCGGGCGCGAGCTCCGCCATCTGCTCGCGGATCGCTCGCATCTCGGTCCGATCCGCATCGTCAGCGGCCAGTCGCTCTACCTCCTGAGCGATAGACGATCGCGCCCGACGGCTGGCAGCGGCCTCGCGAAGCGCGGTGCGGACAGCCTCGGAGTCGCTCGTGACGCTGCCCCGCACCACCTGGAGCGCTGCGGTCGAGCTGTCGTCGAGGCGAACGTGAAGAGAGCGAGCCATGAAACTCATTGTAGCACAAATCGTGCTACAGCCAAATCGGGGCGCCCGGATTCGAACCGGGGACCTCCGCCACCCAAAGGCGGCGCGCTACCAGGCTGCGCCACGCCCCGAGCGCCTCAGTTTAGAGTGACGCCCGATGGCTGACGTACGTCCGTTCAAAGCGTTGCGCTACGACCTCGGCGTGGTCGGCTCGCTGGACGCCGTCGCCGCCCCGCCCTACGACGTGATCGACGCGGCCGGGCGGGCGGCGCTGCTGCAGCGCTCGCCCCACAACGCGGTGGCGATCGACCTGCCGAAGCCGTTCGATCCCGCCGACCCGGCGAGCGACCCCGAGGGCGATCCCTACGAGGAGGCGGCGCGCACGATCGACGCCTGGCGCTCGGAAGGCGCCCTGGTCGCCGACGCGCAGCCCTCGCTCTGGGCCCTGACCCAGGACTACACCGCCCCCGACGGCTCGCGCCACAGCCGTCACGGCATCCTCGTCGCCGTGCGCGTCGTCGACTACGACGAAGGCGTTCGGCCGCACGAGCGCACCCACCCCGGCCCGCTCGAGGACCGGCTGCTGCTGACCCGCGCCAGCGGCTACAACCTCTCGCCGATCTTCTCGCTCAGCACCGAGGACGCCTGGCCGCTGGTCGAGCCGGCGCTCTCTTCCGAGCCCTGGGGCGAAGCGACGGACGAGACGGGCACGGTCAACCGCGTCTGGCAGGTCACCGACCCAGACGTCCACGCCGCGGTTAGCGAGCGTCTCGCCGGCGCCGAGCTGCTGATCGCCGACGGCCACCACCGCTACGAGACCGCCCGCGCCTTCCGCGACGAGGTCGGCGGCGAGGGCCCGCACAACTACACGTTGATGGCGCTGACCGGGCTCGACGACCCCGGCCTCACCGTCTTCCCCACCCACCGCCTCCTCTCCGGCTTCGCCGACGACCCCGAGCGCCAGCGCCGCCTCGGCAGCGGCCTGCGCGAGCTGTTCGAGGTGAGCGAGATCGACGCCGCCGAGATCGACCCCGGCGGCGAGGAGGGCGTCGGCGTCTTCGGCCTCTACGACTCCTTCCACAAGCAGGCGTACCGGCTGCGGCTGAGGGACGTCGGCGAGCTCGACCGCCGCCTCGAGGGCAAGCCCGAGGCCTACCGGCGCCTCGACTCGGCGATCCTCGAGACCCTGGTGCTGAAGGGGCTGGCGGAGATGAGCGACCACGACATCGACGAGCGCCGCGGCCTCGAGTACGCCAAGAGCGTCCCCGACGCGCTGGCGATGGTCGACCGCGGCGACTTCGACGTCGCCTTCATCCAGCGCCCGGTCCCGGTCGACCAGGTTCGTGCAGTCGCCGCGACCGAGGAGAACATGCCGCCGAAGTCGACCTACTTCTTCCCCAAGGTGATGACTGGCTTCGCCTTCAACCCGGTCCGCTGAGCCGCGCCGCGTAGGATCGGCCCGTGGTGAAGATCTACACGAAGAAAGGCGACGACGGGACCACCTCGCTCTGGTATGGCGGTCGCGTTCCCAAGCACCACGGCCGCACCGAGGCCTACGGCGCTCTCGACGAGGCCTGCTCGCAGCTAGGCGTCGCCCGCGCCCTCTGCGGCGGCGACGAGGTCGAGCTGGCCGTCGACATCCTCCGCCTGCAGGACGACCTCTTCGTCGCCGGCGCCGAGCTGGCGACGGCGCCGGAGGCGGCGGAGCGGCTCGAAGACGGCATCAGCCGCACCACCGAGACGATGGTCGCGGAGCTGGAGCGCCTGATCGACCGCTACATGTCGGAGGTCGAGCTGCCGCCGAAGTTCGTCATCCCCGGCGGCAACCAGCTCTCGGCCCAGCTCGACGTCGCCCGCACCATGATCCGCCGCGCCGAGCGCCGGATCTCGGCGCTGAACGAGGCGGGCGAGCTCGCGAGCGAGACCGTGATCCACTTCGTCAACCGCGCCTCCGACCTCGCCTACGCGATGGCCCGCTTCGCCGACATCGACGACCCGGCCCTGTTCGAGGGCCGCGGCAAAGGCTGAGCGGGTGCGGATCGCCGCCCGCCGCATCGACGGCTACGCCCACGAGGTCGACCTCGAAGGCGGCCACGAGATCGTCGTCGACGAGCCAGCGGCCGCCGGCGGCGCCGACACCGGGCCGCGGCCGACCCAGCCTGCTCGGCGCCAGCCTCGCCAGCTGCATCGCGATCACGATGGAGATGTACGCGCGGCGCAAGGAGTGGGACATCGGCCCGGTCGAGGTGACGGTGGACATGGAGTACGAGGGCCCCGTGCCCCGCACCTTCAACGTCGCCGTCGACCTGCCCGCCGAGCTCGGCGAGGACCAACGGCAGCGCCTGCTGGCGGTCGCCGCTCGCTGCCCCGTCCACAAGATCCTCGCCGGCGAAGCGACGGTTACCGTCGTCGAGCGGCTGGCGCCCGCCTGATGGACCTCGGCCTGAAAGGGCGCGCCTGCGTCGTCACCGGCGCCAGCCGCGGCATCGGCCGCGAGACCGCGGTGCAGCTCTGCGGCGAGGGCGCCAACGTGCTGCTGGTCGCCCGCGACGAGCAGCGCCTGCGCGAGGTCCAGGAAGAGGCCGACGGCGCCGGCGCTCCCAGCGGCGGCCGCGCCGCCGTCCTTGCCCTCGACGTCACCGACGCCGACGCGGGCGAGCGGATGCTGGCCGCCGCGAGCGAGCGCTTCGGCGCCCTCGACGTCCTCGTCAACAACGCCGGCGCCGCCGCCTGGCGCGATCTCGACGACGTCCCCGACGAGGACTGGGGCGCCCAGTACGAGCTCAACGTGATGGCGCCGCTGCGGGCGATGCGCGCCGCGCTGCCGGCGATGGCAGAGCGGGGCTGGGGCCGGGTCGTCAACGTCTGCTCGACCGCCGGCAAGCGCCCCTCGGCGGCGATGCCCGAGTACTCGGTGGCGAAGGCGGCCGAGCTCTCGCTCTCGCGCCTCTTCGCCGACCGCTACGCCAAGAGCGGCGTCCTCGTCAACGCGATCTGCCCCGGGCCAGCCGAATCGGAGATGTGGATGGAGCCGGGCGGCCTGCTCGACCAGTCGCGCGATCTGAGCGGCGCCGGCAGCCGCGAGGAGGCGCTGGCCGAAGCCGGCGCCAAGCGCCCGATCGGCCGCCTCGCCGACCCGGCCGAGATCGCCGCCGCGATCGTCTTCCTCTGCTCCGAGCGCGCCTCCTACGTCGCCGGCGCCGCCTGGTCGGTGGACGGCGGCACCGTCCAGGTCATCATTTGATCGGCAAGCAGGTCGAGGCGGCCGTGCTGCTGCCGCTCTACGGCTGGCCCGACGACGAGCCCGGGCTCGTCTTCACCGAGCGCCGCGCCGACCTGCGCCGCCACGCCGGCGAGATCTCGTTCCCGGGCGGCCGCCGCGACGACGGCGACGCCGACTTGCGAGCGACGGCGCTGCGCGAGGCGCAGGAGGAGATCGGCCTCGACCCGGGCGTCGTCGAGTTGGGCGAAGGCCTGCCGGCGACCAGGACCTTCGTCACCGGCTACCGTGGTCCACCCCTTCGTCGGCCGCATCCCCCACCCCCGCGAACTTTCGCTGCAGCCGAACCCCAGCCGAGGTCGAGACCGTCCTCACCTTCTCGCTCGACCTCCTGCGCGAGGGCTACGAGATGCGCCGCCTGATCCGCCGCGGCGTCCCCATCCACACCCCCACCTACGAGGTGGAGGGGCAACTCATATGGGGAGCGACCGCCCGGATCCTCAGCGACCTGCTAGATCGTGTCTGAGGCGCCGGCTACGGCGTCTCAGACGGCTGGGGGACGATGCGGATGTAGGGCCGCGGCTCCTCCCAGCCCTCCGGGTAGATCTCTTTCGCCTGGTCGTTGGAGACCGAGCCGGCGATGATCACGTCGTCGCCCTGCTGCCACTGGGCCGGCGTCGCGACTTTGTGCTGCGCGGTGAGCTGGAGCGAGTCGATCACGCGCAGGACCTCGTCGAAGTTGCGCCCGGTCGTCATCGGGTAGACGAGGATGAGTTTGACTTTCTTGTCGGGACCGATGACGAAGACGTTGCGCACGGTCTGGTTGTCGACCGGCGTCCGATCCGCGGCGTCGCCGGAGACGTCGGCCGCCAGCATCCCGTAGAGCTTGGAGACCTCGAAGTCGGCGTCGCTGATGATCGGGTAGTTCGGCGCCGTCCCCTGGGTCGCCTCGATGTCGCTCGCCCACTGCTCATGCTTGTCGAGCGGGTCGACCGAGAGGCCGATGATCTTCACGTCGCGTTTCGCTGAACTCGGGCTCGATGCTCGCCATGTAGCCGAGCTCCGTCGTGCAGACCGGGGTGAAGTCTTTCGGGTGGGAGAAGAGGACCGCCCACGAATCGCCGATCCAGTCGTGGAACTTGATCCGGCCCTCGGTCGTCTCGGCCTCGAAATCCGGTGCTACGTCACCAAGCTGCAAAGCCATCGAACCGCCCCTCTCGTGTGTCGCGTCATATTCCTTAATTCCCATCGGAGTTTAGCTATTTGGGTTCGCGGGCCGGCGAGAGCAACCCCAGAACGGCCTGCGAAGTCGAATCTCGCCACTCCTCCCAGACGGGCGGCTCGAGTGCAGCCGATCGGTCGTCTCCGAGCAGGGCGACCGGCATGCGCCAGGTGCCGCGGGCCTCCCGCACCATCCTCGCCCCGTCTTCCAGCAACCCCGCATCGAGTCGGCCCGCGGCCTCGTAGGCGAACCCCCGGACCGGCGTGTCGACCAGGTGTTCGAGCAGGCGCTCGAGACGAGGCCCGTGGATCGCGATCGCCTCCTCAGGCGCCGCTGTCGCCGAGCCGAGCAGGTAGACGACCACGGCGACGTCGGCGACCAGCTCCAGCACGGTTCCGGGCCGGTCGGGATCCGCCAGCGCCGGCTCGATCCCGGCCGCCTCGATCGCGGCCAGCCCCTCCTCGCCGCCGGCTCGTCCCGCGCACCGCCCAGCCCTCGGCCGACAGCGCCTCCCCCAGCGTCCGCCCGCGGCAACCGCAGCCGACGATCAGCGCCCGCGCCAAAAGCCCTACATCGCTTCGAACGGACCGCGCCCGCGCAGGCGCAGCCGCTCGTCTTCGGCGACCTTCTCCTGCAGCTCCGCCTCGGTCAGCTCGGGAGCGCCGCGGCGGCGGCGCATCTCGTTCTGCGCTTCCATCATCTGGCGGATGTCGTCGATCTCGTTTTGCGCCTCGACCTCGGGCGAGCGGGTCGGCTTCCAGTCGACGAGATCGGCGTTGCTGCCCGGGTAGAAGCGGCCGACGAGCACGAGCACGCCGATCATGAACGCGAGCAGGGCCAGGGTGCCGAGGATGTAGAGCACGCCACCAGGATACGGTTCCCAGCCATGGACGAGGCCTACGTGCTGGACGCGATCCGCACCCCGATGGGCGCCTTACCGCGGCGCTCTCTCCGGCGTCCGCCCCGACGACCTGGCGGCGCACACGATCCGCGCCGTGGTCGAGCGCAGCGGCGTCGACCCGGAGCGGGTCGTCGACGTCTACTTCGGCGCCGCCAACCAGTCGGGCGAGGACAACCGCGACGTGGCGCGGATGGCGGCGCTGCTGGCCGGCCTGCCGCACAGCGTCCCCGGCGCCACCGTCAACCGCCTCTGCGCCTCCGGCCTGGAGGCGATCAACGCCGCCGCCCGCGCGGTCAAGCTCGGCGAGGGCGACTTCTACCTCGCCGGTGGCGTCGAGTCGATGAGCCGGGCGCCCTGGGTGGTCGAGAAGCCCGAGCGCAGTCTTCCCCGCGGCCCGCGGACGATGCACGACACGACCCTCGGCTGGCGGATGATCAACCCGCGCATGGCCGGGCTCGGCGTCTCCACCGAGTCGATGGGCGAGACCGGCGAGAACGTCGCCGAGCGCTTCGGGATCAGCCGCGAGGATCAGGACGCCTTCGCCCTGCGCAGCCACCAGCGCGCGGTCGCCGCCGCGGAGGGCGGCAAGCTGGCCGAAGAGATCGTCCCGATCGAGGCGCCGAAAGGCCGCGAGACCGTCCTCGTCGAGGCCGACGAGGGCCCCCGAGCCGACGCCTCGCTGGAGAAGCTGGCGAAGCTGCCCCCGGTCTTCCGCGAAGGCGGCACGGTCACCGCCGGCAACGCCTCGACCCTCAACGACGGCGCCGCCTGCCTGCTGATCGGTTCCGAGCAGGGCGCCCGCGAGCTCGGCGCCGAGCCGCTGGCCCGCGTCGTCGCCAGCGGCGTCGCCGGCGTCGACCCCGCCCACATGGGCATCGGCCCGGTCGAGGCGATCCCCCGCGCCCTCGCCGCCGCCGGCCTCGGCCTCGAGCAGATCGACCTGGTCGAGCTCAACGAGGCCTTCGCCTCCCAGGTCCTCGCCAGCGCCCGCGAACTCGGGATCGAGGAGGAGCGGCTCAACGTCAACGGCGGCGCGATCGCCCTCGGCCACCCCCTCGGCTGCTCCGGCGCCCGCCTCTCCACCACGCTCGTCCGCGAGCTCCGCCGCCGCAACGGCAGGTACGGCGTCGCCACCATGTGCGTCGGCGTCGGCCAGGGTCTGGCGACCGTTTTCGAAGCCGTTTAGCTGGCCTGAGCACTCGGGAACAGCTAGCCTCCGTCCCCCGATGAGCCGCCCGCACGCTCCCTCGCTTCGGCGATCGCTGACCGCGTCGCTGCTCTCTGCAATCTCGCTCGCGCTGCTGGCGCCGACCCTCGCGGAGGCCGCCCCGAAAGCCCAGGCGTCGATCATCCGCGGCGACGTCGCCGCGATCGCCGACTTCCCCTCGCTGGCCTTCATCGCCGCCGAGAACGACGACGGTCAGGGCTTCGCCTGCACCGGCACCGTGATCTCGCCCCGGGTGGTGCTGACCGCGGCCCACTGCGTCGAGGACCTGAGCTTCGGCGGCTTCACCCCCAACGACGAGTACGTCGTCGTCACCGGACGCGCGGATCCCCGCCAGGGCGGCAGCGGCGAGGTCCTCGAGGTCGGCGAAACCCACGTCTTCCCGGGATTCGACCCGGGCACGACCCACGGCGATGCCGCCCTGCTCGTGCTCGCCAGCCCCACCACCGCGCCGGCGATTCCGCTGGCGACCGCGACCGACATCGGCCTCTACGAAGGGGGCGCGGAAGTGCAGCTGGCCGGCTGGGGCCTGACCCGGTCCGACGCCAGATCCGGACCGAAAAGCCTGCGCTCGACCTCGAACGTGGTGCTGAACCCGGCGGCCTGCATACAGCGAACGCAGTCCTTTTACCCGCCCTACTCGAGCGCTTTGCAGATGTGCACGACCGATCCGCCCGACCGCGCCAACGGCGGCTGCTTCGGGGACAGCGGCGGCCCGGTGATCGCGCGACGGCCCGACGGCTCGCCGGTCGAGATCGGGGTCGTCAGCACCGGCGGACCGCGCTGCAGCACCAAGCTCCCCAACATCTTCACCCGCACCGACCGCGTCTCCACCTGGGCCTCGGAATGGATCGCCGCGATCGAAACCGGGACGGCGGCGCCCGCCTTGAAGGCCCGGCTGTCGGCGATGAGCAGGGAAAGCGCCGAAGGCTTGATCGGAGGGCTGCTGAACGCCCGGTTCGGCCGGCTCTTCGCCGGCAGCCAGGGACTGCGAGGGCGCTGCCGCCGGCTCGGGCCGGCAAAAATGAAATGCGACCTGCTCTGGCAATACGGGCCGAAGATCTACTTCGCCACCGTGACCGCGTTCTACGCGCTGCGTCAGAACGCCGTGGCCTGGGACAACAGCTACGTCGTCCAGCGCGCCAGCATCCGCTGCCTCGAAGGCGATCGCCCGCAGCGCTGCCGGGTCGAAACCCAACGCGGGTAACCGCGGCGCCGTCTCAGGTAGCCTCGCCAGCGGTGAATCCGGGCTTCCAAGAGCTGGCCAGCGTCGACGGGACGGTGACCCCGACGGCGGCGGCGACGGTGTCGATGAAAGATGACGGCCTCTACCGGGGCGACGGCGCCTTCGAGGTGATCCGTCTCTACGCGGGTAAGCCGTTCGCGCTGGTCGATCATCTCGACCGGCTCGGCCGCTCGGCGGCCACGATCGAGCTCGAGTTCGACCGGGCGGCGCTGGAGCGCGAGATCGAGAACCTGCTGACCGCGGCGGGGAGCGTCGACGGCCAGCTGCGGCTGATCGTCACCCGCGGCGGCCGCCGCATCGCCGCCACCGAGCCGATTCCCGACCACGGCGAGACGCTGAGCCTGGCGGTCGTCGCCTACTCGCCGTCGGTGATCCTCAACGGGGTCAAGTCGCTCTCCTACGCCGCCAACATGCAGGCCACCCGGATCGCCAAGGCGCGCGGCGCCGACGAGGCAGTGCTGGTGCGGCCCGACGGCGCCGTGCTGGAGCCGCCGACCTCGGCGATCTTCTGGGTCTCGGCCGGGGGCGAGCTGCGCACGCCGGCGCTCAGCGACGGCGTGCTCGAGTCGATCACCCGCGACCGCCTGGTCAAGGCGCTCGACGTCGCCGAGGGAACCTGGGACGTCGAGGACCTGCGCGGCGCCGGCGAGGCCTTCCTGGCGTCGACCACGCGCGAGGTCCAGGCGGTCTCCGCGATCGACGGCAATCCCCTTTCCGAAGCGCCCGGCCCCCGCACCCGCGAGGCCCAGCAGGCATTCGCCGAGACCCTCGGCCGCGAGCTTCGAGAGCTTTGACGATCCCAAGAGAGACGAGGTGAGATGGACTTCCAGCTGAGCGACGAGCAGCGACTGATCTCCGAAACCGCGCGTGAGTTCGCCGACAAGGAGATCGTCCCGCGGGTCAAAGAGAACGACCGCGCCGCCCGCTTCGACCGCGAGCTGGCGAGCAAGCTGGGCGAGGTCGGCTACCTCGGCGCCCCGGTCAGCGAAGAGCACGGCGGCCGCGGCCTCGACTACATCGGCTACGGGCTGATCGTCGAGCAGGTCGGCCGTGGCGACTCCTCCGCCCGCACCGTCGTCTCCGTGCAGACCTCGCTGGTCGCCGGCTCGATCGAGCGCTGGGGCACGGAGGAGCAGAAGCAGGAGTGGCTGCCACGGCTCTGCTCGGGTGAGGCGCTCGGCTGCTTCGGCCTGACCGAGCCCGACACCGGCTCCGACGCCGCCAACCTGCGCACGCGCGCGACCAGGACCGACTCCGGCTGGTCGATCAGCGGCCAGAAGATGTGGATCTCGCTCGCCAACTTCTCCGAGCTGGCGCTGATCTTCGCCCAGACCGATCCCGAGAAGAAGCACAAGGGCCTCGCCTGCTTCCTGGTCCCGACCGACAGCGAGGGCTTCACCACGCAGGAGATCCACGGCAAGCTCGGCCTGCGCTCCTCCGACACCGGCGAGATCTCGCTCGACTCGGTCGAGATCGGCGAGGACGCGATGCTGGGCGAGATCGGCGACGGCTTCAAGGTCGCGATGAGCGCCCTCGACAACGGCCGCTACAGCGTCGCCGCCGGCTGCGTCGGCATCTGCGACGGCTGCGTCGAAGCCTCGGTCGCCTACGCGAAAGAGCGCAAGCAGTTCGGCGTCCCCCTCGCCCGCTTCCAGCTGGTGCAGGAGATGATCGCCGACATGATCCTCAAGCGCGACGCCAGCCGGATGCTGGTCTACCGGGCCGGCGCGCTCAAGGACGAAGGCAAGCCGAACACGCTGGAGACCTCGGTCGCCAAGCTCTACGCGACCGAGTCGGCGGTCGAATGCGCCAACCTGGCGATCCAGGTCCACGGCGGCGCCGGCTACGTCGACGACTACCCGGTCGAGCGCTACCTGCGCGACGCCCGCGTCACCACCCTCTACGAGGGCACGTCGCAGATCCAGAAGCTGATCATCGGCCGCGCCGCGACCGGGATCAACGCGATGCTGCCCTTCGAGGAGAGCTGAGGCGGCGCGTGCCCGAGCTGGTCGAGACCACGGTCGACGAGTTCCACGTCGCCCTGCTGCGGCTGAACCGGCCGGAGGCGCGCAACGCCCTCTCGGCGGAGATGCGGGAGCAGCTGACGGCGGCGCTGCAGCGGTTCGACGCCGACCCCGGCGTCCGCTGCCTCGTCATCGCCGGCTCCGAGCAGGTCTTCGCCGCCGGCGCCGACATCCGCGCCATGGCCGAGCGCCCGCGCGACGCCGCCCCGGACCCGGCCGGGATGGCCTTCTGGCGGGGACTGGCGGGGACCGAGACGCCGCTGATCGCCGCCGTCTCCGGGTTCGCCCTCGGCGGCGGCTGCGAGCTGGCGCTCGCCTGCGACATGATCGTCGCCGACGAGAAGGCCCGCTTCGGCCAGCCCGAGGTGACGCTGGGGATCATCCCCGGCGGCGGCGGCACGCAGCGGCTGGCGCGGACGATCGGCAAGCAACGGGCAATGGAGTACGTCCTCACCGGCCGCCTCTTCGACGCCAAGATCGCCCACCGCTGGGGCCTGGTCAACCTGGTGGTGGGCAAAGGCCTGTGGCTGACCGAGGCGATCGAGCTGGCGCGCACGGTCGCAGCGCGGGCGCCGGTCGCCACCCGCCTCGCAAAACAGGCGGTGCTGGCGGCGGAGGAGACGACGCTCGACGCCGGGCTGGAACAGGAGCGGGCGCTGTTCGAGCAGGCGATGGCGACCGAGGACCGGGTCGAGGGAATGCAGGCCTTCCTCGAAAAGCGCGAGCCCGACTTCAAGGGCCAGTGACGGTCGCCCGCATCGGCGTCCTCGGCGCCGGCACGATGGGCAGGGGAATCGCCCAGGTCGCGGCGCTGGGCGGCTACCAGGTCCAGATCTACGATCCCGATCCCGAGGCGCTCGAAGCGGGGCAGCTGCGGCTCGGGGAGGAGCTCTCGGAGGGCGTGGAGCGAGGGCGCTGGAGCGACGCGGAAGGCAGCGCCGCGGTGGACAGGATCGACGGCGACAGCGAGATCGCCGGGCTCGCCGGCTGCGACCTGCTGATCGAGGCCGCGCCCGAGGACCTGGAGCTGAAGCGGCGCCTGTTCGCCGCAGCGGCCGCGGCCTGCGGACCCGAGACGATCCTCGCCTCCAACACCTCGTCGCTGCGAATCTCGGACATCGCCTCTGGAGTCCCCCACCCCGAGCGGGTGGTCGGCATGCACTTCTTCAACCCGCCGGCGCTGATGAAGCTGGTCGAGGTCGTCGCCGCGGAGGAGTCCTCCGAGCAGGCGCTGGCCGCGACCGCCGAGGTCGCGCTGCAGATGGGCCGCACGCCGATCCGGGCCAAGGACAGCCCCGGCTTCCTCGCCAACCGCCTCGCCCGTCCCTTCTCGCTGGAGTCGCTGCGGATCCTCGCCGACGGCGTCGCCGACAGCGAGCGCATCGACCGCATCGTCCGCCTCGGCGGCGGCTTCCGCATGGGCCCGTTCGAGCTGCTCGATCTGATCGGTCTCGACGTCAACCTGACGATCGCCCGCTCCTTCTTCGCCCAGGGCGGAGAACCGGAGCGCTGGCGCCCGAGCCCGATCCAGGAACGCCTGGTCGAGGAAGGCAAGCTCGGCCGCAAGAGCGGCCAGGGCTACTACGCCTATGGCGACGGCAACGAACGCGAGCTCGACCCGGAGCTCGGCATCCTCGCCCCCACGCTCGACCCCGAGAAGCTAGCCCAGGTCGATCCCGTGGCGCTGGAGGTCCTCAGCCGTCTCTTCGCCCAGATCGCCAACGAGACCGCCTTCGCCCTCGAAGAGGACGTCGCCTCGCGGGAGGACATGGAGGCGGCGATGCAGCTCGGCTTCAACTGGCCGCGGGGACCGCTCGGGATCGCCAAGCTGATCGGCCCTCAGCGCGCGGCCGAGATCCTCGAGACGCTGGAGCGCGAGAAGGGCGAGGCGTATCGCCTCGCGCCGCTCCTGCGCGCGGCAGCGGACAGGCGAGATCCTCTATGAGTCGCTGTCCCCAGCCGGGGCCGGCGCCGGAGTCAAGGAGTCGACGCTGCTGGGTGACAGGTCATCCGTATCGCCATCGCTGCTGACGCGATTCTCCTGCGGTATCGCCATCAGGGTGGTCAGGTGATCGTCACCGTAAGGAGTAATGGTCCAGTACGTTCCCGTATCTTTCACGCTGCGGGCCCTGTCGCTCTTGGCAATAAGTCCAAGCGCGCGAAATTGAACGATGAAAGTGCCGAAGGCGTCGGTGTCCAGCTCGATCCGAGTCGACTCGATCTCCTCGAGCTCGTCTCCCGCCTCCTCGACGATCTTTTCCACCCGCTCTCGCACCAGCGATGAATATTCGTTCTCGAGCCAATCGCTGATCCTCTCCAACAGATCCGACTCCTCGGCCTCGTGGAGAAGGATCGGACCTACGCATGAGAACAAGTCGTTCCAGCTGATGTCCACATCGAGCGATCCTCGCGCCGTGACAGATTGCCAGCTCTGTTCCCCTGCCCTTCGCAGCTCAGCTTCGAATTTCGGCTTGAAGCTGACCAGATCGCCGCCTCTGGCGAGTTTCTCCGCCCCTGGAGGCGGCCCCGACCGAGCGGTGTCTCGCTCCCGTTCGAGTTCGGCCAGACGTTTCCGCAGGTCGTTTATTTCCTCCAGGGACTCTGCAGCCGTGGCTGCGTCCCCGCGAATCCAGCCCGCCGCCGAATACCTCTGCCGGAAGTCGGCAAAGCTGAGCGCCACCTTGCCTCCGAGGTCATCGGGTCCGGACCAGTACTTGACGTGTTTCTTGTCCTTCACCTTTTCGCGGAAGGCCGTCAGCTTTTCGCGCGCCGCCACATCCTTCTCGGACTTGCCCAGCGCAATCTTGTCTGGGTCGGAATGGAGAAACGCCATCACCGGCCTGCCCTCCTTGACAGCATAGTCGTACTCCTTCTCGGTGAAGCTCAGTTCGGTATCGGGATCGACGGATCCGTATTTCCCGCCGATCACCAGCAGGTAGTAGTCGGAGCTATCGATGACTCGCTCGATCAGCGTCCAAGCGTCGTCGTCGGCCGCCGGGAACAGCTCCATCCCTGCTGGAAACGCCTCCATCTGGAGCAGAGCGGAGACGACCGCCGCGCGCTCCTCCTGAAGATCGAGAAAAGTACTGCTTACGAATACCTGATAGCGGGTGTCGGCCACTGTGACTGTTTCATATCACTCCGTTCAGCGGCTCGGCAAGCGGAACATCAGCTCGTCCGGGTAGCACCAGCTCCAGTCCTCACCGGGCTCGGCCGAGCGGATGATCGGGTGGCTCGTCTGCGCGTAGTGCGCGGTGGCGTGTTTGCCGGGAGAGTTGTCGCAGCAGCCGATGTGGCCGCAGGTTTGGCACATCCGCAGGTGCACCCAGCCCATCCCCTGCGCCAGGCACTCCTCGCAGCCCTCGACCGCGGGCGGAAGATCGAGGATCGCGACCGAGTCGAGATGGGCGCATTCGGCCATTACATGACAAAGAGTAGGACCCAGACGACCGCGGCCAAGGCCGCGACCGCGATCAACCGCATCCCGAGGTCGCGTTCGCCCTGCTGCACGGCGAGCAGCCCCAGGATCAGGCCGGCCGGCGGCAGCACGACGGCGATGCCGAAGGGGAAGAAGCCGCTGGCGCGCTCGCCCATCGCGGCAAGGAGCAAGCTCGACCGGCTCGCCGCCGGGCATCCAGTGAGCCTCGACCGGGGGCGGGCTGTCGCGCAGGTAACGCTCGGCGTCGAGGGCGCCCATGCAGCCGGTGCCGGCGGCGGTGACCGCCTGGCGGTAGGTGTGGTCGACGACGTCGCCAACGGCGAGGACGCCGCCGAGGTTGGTCCGGGTCGAGCCCGGCTCGGTGACGATGTAGCCATCCTCGTCGGTCTCGACCTGACCGGCGACGATCTCGGATTTGGGGTGTGCCCGATCGCGACGAAGGCGCCGCTGGTGACGATCTCCTCCTGCGCCCCGTTCTCGGCGTTGCGGATGCGGATCTTGGCCAGCTTGCCGTCCTCGCCGGCGACGAACTCCTCCACCACGAAAGGCGTCTTCAGCGCGATGTTCTCCTTCTCACGAGCGCGATCGAACATGATCTTCGAGGCGCGAAACTCGTCGCGGCGGTTGACGATCTTCAGATCGCTGGCGTACTTGGAGATGAAGATCGCGTCCTCCATTGCCGAGTCGCCGCCACCGACGACGATCACCTTCTGATCCTTGAAGAAGGCGCCGTCGCAGACGCCGCAGGTGGAGACGCCGCGGCCGCCGAGCTCCATCTCACCCGGGACACCAAGCCGTTTCGGCTCCGCCCCCATCGCCAGGATCACGGTCTTGGCGCGGTGCTCCTCGTCGCCGAGGAAGACCGTCTGGACGCCGCCGTCGGAGAGCTCGACCCGGTCGACGTCGTCGGTGACGAAGCGGGTCCCGAAGCGCTCGGCCTGGGCGCGGAACTGGCTCATCATCTCTGGGCCCATGATCCCGTCGGGGTAGCCCGGATAGTTCTCGACATCGGTGGTGTTCTGCAGCTGCCCGCCCCACTGGAAGCCCTCGAAGACGAGCGGCTCGAGGTTGGCCCGCGCGGTGTAGAGCGCCGCCGTGTAGCCGGCAGGGCCGCCGCCGATGATGATTACGTTCTCGATCTTCTTCCGATCAGCCATTTCTCGCCGCCTGGAGTCTAATACTTTACTTTTTATAGTAGCCTTCGACGGGGTCGCCCGCAAGCTCCCCCGTCGGCGGCTCAAGGTCGGATTCGGCGCTGCCGCCGCGCTCCACGGGTAGTCCCTCCGCCTCCCAGCGATGAACCGTCTTGCGGAGCTGGAAGAAGGCAATGATGCCCAGCGGGATCGGCATCCAGAAGGCGACCAGGCGAAAGACGAGCACGGCCGGGAAGACGGTCTCCTCGGGGACGCCGAAGAGGACGAAGGCGCCGATCATCCCCGCGTCGACCGCCCCGACCCCCGCTGGGGCCAGCGGGAAGAGGTTGGCGACCATTCCGAGGAAGAAGCCCTGGACCACGACCGCCAGCGGCACGTGGACACCGAAGGCGTGGAAGGAGGCCCAGAGCACGCCGATGCTGGCCGCCCAGTAGCCGGCGGCGGCGACCAGGGCGAGGCCGCCGTGCGAGGGATGGGCGAACAGTCCGAGCACGAAACGGAACCCCTCCCCCACCGTTGCCGGCACTTTGGCGGCGGTCTTGAGAAAAGCCCTGGCACGCTCGTGATGCTGGGCGTAGGGGGCGAGCCTTCGCTCGAGATCGGGCGGGATCAGGGCGACGAGGACGCCGATCAAGATCAGCAGTCCCGCCACGGCCGCGGGGACGATCGTCAGCTCGACCGAGTCCTCGCCGTTGAGCACGCCGGTCCGCAGCAGGATCCCGAAGACGATCAGCGCTAGCGGATAGAAGGCGTAGCTGAGGACGAGGAAGGCGACCACCCGCCTGGCGACGTCGCGGCGCCCCATCCCCGCCTTGCGCAGCGCCCAGTAGGTGAGAGCGATGCCGCCTGCGCCGCCGGCCGAGAAGAGCCTCGTCGCGGCGAGGCCCGCCATGTTGATCTCGTAGGTCTCGACCCAGCGCAGGCGCAGCGCTTCGCCGCCGACCACGGCCTTGAAGAGAGCGATGTAGGTCGCGAAGGCGAGGACGTTGAAGCCGATCGCGACGGCGATCCAGAGCGGCTCGGCCTCGTCGAGCCGGTTCAGCGCGCCGCCGAGTCCGACCAGCTTCGGGAAGAGGAAGTAGATGCAGCCGAGCAACAGGGCGACGACGAGCGCCGTCTGCACCAGCCGTCGCGTGGTGAAGAGCGGCATTTCGACGGTCGGGCCGCCGTTCGCCGAATCCTCTCCAGACACACTCTGGACGCTACCCGCTCGCCAGGCGCTCCAAGCGGCGAAGGCCATGGTTGATGCCGTGGACGAGCGGCTCTGCGAGCGGCTCGCCGCGCCTGACCAGCGCCACCAGCGCGGCGCCGGCAATCAGGTCGGTCACGTAGTGCTCGCCGAGGTAGACGAGCGCGAAGCCGAGCGTGCCGGCGTAGCCCCAGCCGATCGCCCCCTCGACCTTGCCCGCCTCGGCGAGCGAGAGCGCCGCGGCCAACGAGGTGGCGAAGTGCAGCGACGGCATCGCCGCCCAGGGATTGCCACCGAGGGCGCCGTACATCGCCGGCCAGGCCGAGCCCCAGGTCTCTTCGCCGACCTCGACCATGATCCGCCGCACCTCTTCGTCGGTGACGCCCTGCTGCGAGGACCACCAGGGCGGGGCCGTCGGCGCCGCGAAGTAGACGGCGCAGCCGATGTCGAAGACGGCCGCCATCTGGCGGGCGGCGCGAGGGAAGCGGTCGTTGTCGCGGAGCAGGATCAAAGCCAGGGCCAGGTAGGGCTCGACGAACCAGAGCCAGTGCACCCAGGTGAGGACGCGGTCGACGAGGCCGCCCCGCGGCAGGCGGGCGAGCGCCCGCTGCAGGCGGACGTTCGGCAACTGGCCGCCGCCGATGGCGCGGTCCACGGCGATCGGGTAGCGGCTGCGGAGGCGACGGCGCAGCGCCTCGGGATCGTCATAAGGGATCTCGTGGGCCATCGTGAAAGCCCACATCTGCAGCGCGTAGAGGACGACGTCGCGCTTCTTGGAACGGGGATAGAGGACCGCCAGCGCCAGCGGGCCGCCGGCGCAGGCGAGGACCGTGACCGCGGGCGGGATTCGCAGCCGGCGGCGCAGCAGCGGCACGACGAAGGCCGCGCCGACCACGCCCGCCGCCCCCGCCCGCACCGCGAGTCGAAGCGCGGGCGATGGCTTGGAGCGCCTGCTCATAGGGTCGGCGAGTATAGGTCGGCCGCCGATAGCGGCAACGACGGCGCGCCGCCTTGGACGTCTTCCACCTGATTAGAATGGCCGCGCTTTGACGCCGCACTCCCCTGGCACCGACCAGATCGACATCCTGCTTTGGATCGGCTTTATCGCCGCGGCGATAATCGTCGTCGCGATCAACGGCGCGCTGATCTACGCGCTGCGGAAATCCCGCGCCGGGCGCGGGAGCGAGCCGCGCCCCCTCGCGGCGGGCCGCCGGATCCAGTTCCGCGTCGCCGGCGCCCTGACGCTCTTCGCCACCGCGATCTTCGTCCTCAGCGTCGTCTTCACGGAGAGGGCGAGCGAGACGCCCAGCTCCGGCGCCGCCGGCCTCGCCGCCGCCGAGAGCGGGCCGCTGACGATCAAGGCGACGGGCCAGCAGTGGGTGTGGCGCTACGACTACCCCAACGACGCCTTCTCCTATTACGAGCTGGTGGTCCCGGTCGACACCGCCGTCGAGCTGGAACTGCTCTCGACCGACGTCGTCCACACCTGGGACGTCCCCGACCTCTCCGGCAAGCGCGATGCGGTGCCGGGCAAGGCTAACCGCGTCGTCTTCCGAGCAGACGAGGAAGGGACCTACGAAGGTCAGTCGGCGACCCTATCCGGCCAGGCCTACGCGTCGATGCGGACGGCGGTAGAGGTCGTCTCGCCGCAGGCCTATGAAGACTTCATCCAGCAGCAGAAAGCCGACATCGAGTCCGCCCAGGACCGCGTGGTCGGTCTGATCGAGGACCGAGAGGCGCCATGAACGAGCCGCCCCGCTCCGAGCTCGTCATCGACGCCCTCCCCGGCAAGCGCCGCCCGCGCTGGATCGAGTTGGCGACCAGCGCCGATCACAAGGACCTCGGCCGCATCCTTCTCTGCGGCGCGCTCGGCTTCCTCTTCATCGCCCTGATCGAGCTGCTGCTGATGCGGCTGCAGCTGGCGATCCCGGAGAACACCTTCCTCTCGCCGGTCGCCTTCAACCGCATGCTCTCCCTCTACGGCGGCACCGCCATCTTCCTCTTCGCCCTGCCGCTCGCCCTCGGCTTCTTCTACTACGTGGCGCCCCTGCAGATCGGCGCCCGCCGCACCGCGCTGCCGCGACTCGGCCAGATCGGCGTGGCGCTGTGGGCCGGCGGCGCCACCGTGCTCTACGCGGGTCTCCTCTTCACGCCGTCGGAGGCGGGGGTCAACCCGCTGGCGCCGCTCAGTGAGCTCACCTTCCTCTCCAGCAATGGCGTCGACGCCTGGGCCGCGGCGACCGGCCTCTGCACGCTCGGCTTCGTCTTCCTCGCGATCGACCTGCTGACGACGCTGCGCAACCTGCGGGCGCCGGGGATGGCCTGGCGGCGGGTCCCGGTCTTCGCCTGGGCCGCGACCGTCAGCTGCTGGTTGGTGCTCGTGATCGGCCCGGTGCTGCTGGCGGCGCTGACGATGCTGATGATCGACCGCAACTACGACGGTGTCTTCTTCGCCGACGGCTCCGGCGGCGCGCCGCTGCTCTGGCAGCACCTGAGCTGGATCTTCTTCTCCGGCGCCTACATGCTGATCCTCATCTTCGCCCTCGGCGCGATCGCCGAAATCGTCGCCTCCCTCGCCGGCAGGCCGCTGCTCAATCGCGGCGCCGTGATGGCCTCGATGGTCGCGATCGCGGTCTTCGGCACGCTCGCCTGGATGCAGAACATGCTGACCGCGCCGATCGGGATCGGCTGGATGTACTTCGCGATGCTGATGTCGATGGCGCTGATCGTCCCCTTCGGCCTGATCCTCTTCAACCTGGTCGAGGCGATGATCGGCGGCGCGCTACGAATGCGGGCGCCGCTGCTGTTCGCGATCGGCGCGATTTCGGCGATCTCGATAGGGCTCGCGTCCGAGCTCTCGCACTCGATGGTCGCCGCGGGCTGGCAGCTCAAGAACACCACCGACTCCACCGCCGCCACCCACTTCGCGCTGGTCGGCGGCGCCGTGTTCGGCGGCTTCGCCGCCCTCTACTACTGGTTCCCGAAGATGACCGGGCGCACGATGGGCGAGAGCCTTGCCCGCATCTCCTTCTGGACGACGGCACTCGGCCTCGTGCTCGCGTTCGTGCCGCTCTTCCTCGCCGGCGGCCTCGAGGGCCAGGTGATCGACGCCTACAAGTTCTTCGGCGACGGCGGCGTCAGCGCCTACAACCTGATCGCCTCGATCGGCAGCCTGGTCCTCGCCGCCGGGATCGTGATGACGATCGTCAACGCGATCCAGAGCCGCGCCAACGGCCCCGAGGCCGGCCACGATCCGTGGCGCGGCGAGTCGCTCGAGTGGTTCGCGCTCTCGCCGCCGGACCCGCACAACTTCGACGTGCTGCCGGACGTCCGCAGCGCTCACCCGATGCGCGACATCCGCGCCGCGATCGCCAATCGCAGCGACCGGCACGACACGCCGGCCCGTGAGCGCCAGCCGGTAGCCTGACCCCGATGCCAGCCGGCGCCGGCGCGCAGACCGCGCCACCCCCGACCGTAGCCACGCCTGCCCCGCGCTCCGCCGCGATGACGGCGGTCCGCGACTACCTGACGCTGACCAAGCCGAAGGTGCAGTCGCTGCTGCTGTTCACGACGGTGACGACGATGTACGTCGCCGGCGACCCCTCGCCGGGCTTGATCTTCCTCACCTGCCTCGGCGGGGCTCTCTCGGCCGGCGGCGCCGGCGCGATCAACCACGCCGTCGACCGCGACATCGACCGCACCATGGCGCGCACCGCCAACCGCCCGGTCGCCTCCGGCCGCATCTCGGCTCAGGCGGCGATCGCCTTCGGCGTCCTGCTCGGCTGCGCCTCCTTCGCCCTGCTCGCGCTCACCGTCAATCCCCTGGCGGCGGCCCTCTCGCTCTCCGGTCTCCTCGGCTACGTCTTCGTCTACACGCTCTGGCTCAAGCGCACCACCCCCCAGAACATCGTCATCGGCGGGGCCGCCGGCGCCGTGCCGCCGCTGGTCGCCTGGGCAGCGGTGACCGGCGGGCTCAGCGGCATGGCCTTCTACCTCTTCGCGATCGTCTTCTTCTGGACGCCGCCCCACTTCTGGGCGCTCTCGCTGCTGATGAAGGACGAGTACGCCAAGGCCGGCATCCCGATGCTGCCGGTGGTCCGCGGCGAGGAGGAGACCAGGCGCCAGATCCTCCTCTACACCGTGCTTCTCTACGCGGTCACGCAGCTGCCCTTCTGCGCCGGCGGGCTCGGCGTCGCCTACCTGGTCCCCTCGATGGTGCTCGGCGCCGTCTTCGTCGGGTTCGCGACGAAGCTGCTGCGCACCGCCGACCGACGCTGGGCGCTCCGCACCTACCTCTTCTCGCTCGCCTACCTGGCCCTGCTGTTCCTGGCGATCGCGATAGCCGCGAACGTCTAGGGCGAGGGATCGGGGGTTGAGGGGGTGCGGGTATCCCTCCCCAGAGGCCGTCGCGCAGCTGGATCGCGCTCCCGGAGTTCGAAGCGCTTGTCCGGGAGCCTCTGGGGAGGGATACCCGCACCCCCAGCCAAACCACGAAGCATTCGAGGTCATACAGCTTCCGTGAGCCAGAAGCTTCCGAGCTACGGGAGCTTCCTTTCGTCAAGCTTCCGATGCTCGGAAGCTTGGTGTGGCGCCGGGGCTCTTGCTTGCAAGCTGGGGCTGGGCTTCGGTCGGGAGATCGGGGGCCACTCTCCCAGAGGCTCCCGGACCAACAAGCCGAAGTGCCGCGAGCGACCCAGCTGCGCGACGGCCTCTGGGAGAGTGGCCCCCGACCTCCCCCACCCCAAGGTCCGACCCTCCCCGGGGATTGATAGAACTCCAGCCGTGGATCGCGAGACCGCAAGGAAGAACATGAGCGCCGGCCTGGTCGCCGGCGGGCTTGCCGCGTCGGTCTTCGCCCTCTGCTTCGTCGCCGCCCTCCTCTACATCGCCCAGTAACGAGATGAGCGAGCACCGACACGTCCCCGAGCCCGGCGAGCTGGTCTACGCCTCGAAGCCCTCCTGGGCGCCGGCGTTCTTCGCCCTCGGAGCCCTCGGCCTCGTTTGCGGCACCTTCGCCAGCGGCTTCATCTTCCCGCCCTACGTCTACGCGATCGTCGGCGCGATCCTGCTTCTCGCCGCCTTCCGCAGCCTCGCCCGCGGCGCCATCCGCGACTACTTCCACCTGCCGCGCAAGCAACGGGTGCGGGGCGCCGCCCTGCCGGTCGAAACGATTTCGGCGTCTCCGAAGCCCTAGCGCCCGAACCCCGGCTCAGCCGGGGGTCATTCCTGAGGTTGCGCCGTCGCTCGTCCAGACGCGGACGATGTCGCGCATCGAGAGGATGCCGACGGCCTCGGGGCCCTCGAACACGACCAGGTGACGCACGCCGCGGCGGGACATCTCGGCGGCGGCCCGCTCGAGGCTCCAGTCCGGGGCGGCGGCGATCACGCCCTCGCTCATGTGGTCGCAGACCCGCTCGGCATCGGGATCCTCACCGGCCCCGATCGAGACCAGCAGGTCGCGCTCGGTGACGATTCCCGGGGCCGGCAGGTCGGCGTCGCTGACCAGGGCCGCGCCCGTGTTCTTCTCGACCATCTTCGCGGCGGCCTCACGCAGGGTGTGCGAGGGACCGACCGTCACCGACACCTCTGACATCCCGTCCCTGACCTGCATCTGCGTGCTCCTCTCTAGCCGTCGAAGATAGTGCGAATCGCTGCAAGAGTACTCCAATCCAGGCCCCCAACAGGACGCTTTCGGGGCGTCGCGACATATAGACTCCGGCCCGCCGCCAGCCGTATGCCACGCACCTCGAAACTCATCCGCCCGCTGCTCGCCCTCGCCGTTTTGGCCGGGCTCGTCTTGGCCGCGTCGGGCTGCGGAACGACCGATCCCGACGTGGAGCGCGGGCGCGTCCTCTTCGTGCAGAAATGCGGCACCTGCCACGCCCTCGCCCAGGCTGGAACGACGGCCCAGATCGGGCCCGACCTGGACGATGCCTTCGCCTCGGCCCGCGCGATCGGCCAGAACAGCGCCACGGTGGAAGGGGTGGTCGCGGCCCAGGTCGAGTCGCCACGACCGATGAACGGCAACCCGGCAATCTCGATGCCGGCCGACATCGTCGAAGGGCAGGACCTGATCGACGTCGCCGCCTACGTCGGCCAGTACGCCGGCGTGCCCGGGGCGGCGCCGCCGCGGGTTCCGGGCGGCCCTGGCGCCCAGGTCTTCGCCAACAACGGCTGCGGCGGCTGCCACACGCTGGCCGAGGCCAAATCCGGCGGCGTCACCGGCCCCAACCTCGACGAAGCCCTGCCGGGCATGAGCGCGGCGATGGTGCACGAGTCGATCGCCGACCCGAACAAAGCGATCGCCAAAGGCTATCCGCCCAACGTGATGCCGGCGAACTACGAACAGACGATGTCGCCGAAGGAACTCGACGACCTCGTCCAGTACCTGATCGAAAGCACCTCCGGCGGCAAAGCCTCCGGCTCCAGCTCAAAAGGCTGAGCCCGGCGGCGGCGCGGCCGCTGCGATCATTGCGCCGATGCGGCAACGCCTCCGAGACCGCTTCGAGATCTCCCCCCGGCGCTACGCGCAGGTAACGGCCGTGGCCCTCGCCGCCCTGGCGCTGATCGTCCTCACGGGGGCGGGGGTGCGCCTGACCGGCTCCGGCCTCGGCTGCCCCGACTGGCCCAAATGCTACGGCGGCGCGACTCCCCCGCTCGAGACTCACGCGGTGATCGAGTACGGCAACCGGCTGTTGACCGGCTTCGTCGGCTTCGCCGTGATCGCCGCCAGCCTGCTCGCCTTCTTCCGCGTCCCCTACCGCTGGCACCTGGCCCTGTTCGGGGCGCTGCTGCCGCTGGGCGTCATGGGTCAGGCGATCCTCGGCGCCCTGGTCGTCAAGTACCACCTGGCGCCGGGCCTGGTGATGTCCCATTTCATCCTCTCGATGATGCTGCTCGACGCGGCATTCGCCCTCGCCTGGTGCTCGCGCTATGAGCCCTGGGAGCGACGGCGCTCGAACGATCGGCTCGGCGTCTGGGCGGTGCGCGCGCTGATCCCGCTCGGGCAGCTGACGATCCTCGCCGGCACGATCGCCACGGCCTCGGGTCCCCACGCGGGCGCTCACGAAGGCGAGCTTGTCCACCGCTTCGCCTTCCAGGGCGGGGAGACGCTGGAGTGGGTCGTGCAGCGCCACGCGGCGCTCGCGACCATCTACGGGATCGCCGCGATCGGCGTCTGGTTCCTCCTGCGACGCCCAGGAGGGGACGGGCGGGCGCTCCTGCCGCTGACCGTGGTCATCGGCCTGCTCGGCCTCCAGGGCGCGATAGGTGGGCTCCAGTGGGCCCTGGAGCTGCCGAGCGAGGTCGTCTGGCTCCACGTCGCCGTCGCCACCGTCAACTGGCTGGCGATGCTGTGGACGGTCGCCGCGGCGGGGCGCCTCGAGCCGAGGCGAGAAGCCTCGCCGGCGAGCGGCGAGCCGAGCCGCCCGGAGTCGGCCCCGGCCGGCGCCGTCTAGGTTGCTCCCCTTCGCTCTCTCTATCGGCGTCCTCAGCCTCGTGCAGGCGGCGCTGGTGGCGGCGCCGCGCCCGGCGGTCGCCGCCCCTCTCACCGGTCTGCGCAGCCGCAACTGGGCCGTCGTCCTGCCGTTCTCGATCGTCGCCGTCGTCGCGGCCATCGCCCTCGAGTCCGCCGTCGCCGACTTCCTCACCTACCTGGCCCTGCTTGCCGTCCCGCCCCTGGCGGCCCTCGCGCTCGCGGGCATCGCCCGCGGCGGGCGGCCGCCGCTCGCCCTTCTGGTCGTCCCCCTCTTCGCGGTCGCCTGGGCCGCCCGCGGGTCGCTGGGCGGCGAGACGGCGGCGCTGGCGCTCTCCGCGCTGGCCTGCGTCAGCCTCGGCTGGCTGCTCGCCTGCGTCGTTCCCGGCCGCTGGCTGAAGCTGGGGATCTACGCGATGGCGGCGATCGACGCCTGCCTGATCGGCGCCGACCTCCTGCAGGGCCCCAACGCCGTCCTCAACGCAGCCGCCCCAGGCGGTCTCCCCCAGCTCCAGTTCGTCTCCTTCGGCGCCGCCGTGATGGGCTTTGGCGACATCTTCATCGCCGCCGTCCTCGGGGCTCTGCTAGCCGCCGACCGCCGCCTGCAGCTGACCGGCGCTGCCCTAGCCGCCACCTTCTGCCTCGGCTTCGACCTGCTGTTCTTCAGCTTCGACCAGTTGCCGGCGACGGTGCCGATAGCTCTCACGCTCGGCGTGCTGGAGCTCTCGGGCGCTCGCCTAAAGCTGAGTCGCGATGGCCGCGAAGCCGCCGATCACGGATGAGGAGAATGCGATGGCGCCGAAGATGATTGCCCGCCCGATCGAGTCGAGGCGGGTGTGAATTCGCCCGAATTCAGCACCCAACCGTTCATCCATCCGGCCGAGCTGAGCTTCCATCCGCGTTTCGAGCCTGTCAAACCGAGCATCGACCTGCGCAAATCGCTCGTCGACCTGCCCGAACCGTTCATCGACCTGCGCGAATCGCTCGTCGACCCGGCGAAAGCCATCGTCGACCCGTCCGTTCAGATGGTCCAGGCGGTCATCGGTCCAGCTCTCTCTCACGGCCTCCATGGTGGCAGACTAGAAGATGCGGTGCTACGTGTTGTCTGCGGAACGTAAAACCTTCGTCTCAGCTTTCGTGCCGCTTGCGCGTAAGCCAGCGGTACGCGTGCGCTCCACCGGCGATCACCAGCGCCAACCCCCACAGCGCCCCCCAAAGCGAGCTCGTCAACAGCGTCAAGGCGATGATCGAAGCCGCCGCGATCCCAACGATCACGACCCACCTAAAAACCGCCTCCTCAGAAATTTTCATCTTTTCTGTTTTCCGTCCATGCACGGGCGCGAAAACCAAGCAGCTCGGTGGACGCAGGGAGCGAGGTGAGGGGAGCGCACTTCAGTGCGTGACCCGATCCGAGTCGACCGAGGACGCCGAGATGCGCCGGTTTGCAGCGTCCGCGCCTAAAGGATGTACACGGTCACATAGACGACGATCCACATAACATCGACAAAATGCCAGTAAATGCCCGGCACCTCGACGCCGAGGTGGTCCTTGGCGGCGGGGCCGAAGTGGCCGCGGAAGGCGCGGATCGTCGCGAAGCTGAGCAGCATCAGGCCGACGAAGACGTGGGCGCCGTGCAGGCCGGTGAGGCTGTAGAAGATCGAGCCGAAGGCGAGGTCGCGGGCGCTGAAGCCAATGTGGACGTACTCGTTGATCTGGATGAAGAGGAAGGCGGCCCCGAGCAGCCAGGTCAGAACCAGCCCGACTTTGAGCCCTGCGTGGTTGCCGCGACGGATCGACTCCAGAGCCAGGTGGATCGTGAAGCTGGAGGAGACGAGGATCGCGGTGTTGATCCCGGCAACCGCGACGGGCAGCTCGTAGGGATCGGGCGGCCAGCTCTCCGGGGCGACGACGACGCGAAGGAAGAAGTACGAGGCGAAGAAGGCCCCGAACAGCATCACCTCGGAGACGATGAAGAGCAGGATTCCGAGCGTCTGTTTGTCGATGCGCGAGCTCTCGTTGGCCTCCGGCGGGCCGTGGTGCTCCTCGGCGTGTCCGTGCCCCAACGCGACGGTTGCGCTCTCCATCAGGCCCCTCCGTCCTCGGCCACGGCGGCTGCGACAGCCGCCGCCGGGCGGCCCACCTCGATGTGCTCCACCGGCTTCTCGGTGATCTCGCGAACCCGGCCGATCAGGTCCTCCTCGAGCCAGCGCGAGCCCTCGCCGGCGAAGGTCGAGATCAGCACCTCGTCGACCCGGTAGTGCTCGATCGCGTTTCTCACGGCCTGGAAGGGGTCGGGGCTCATCGGCTGGCCGGTCGCGTCGATGTCGGCCTTGTAGAGCTGGGCGAGGGTCGCGGCGAGGTCGCGCACGATCGTCGCCTCGCAGACGTCGTCGGCGCGCGGGCAGATGAGCGTGTACCGGTGCGGCCTGGCGGCGGCGCGCTCCCGCAGCCGGTTGACGAGGTCGGGGGTGGCCACGGTCTTGGTGGCGACGACGAGGGTGTGGATCACGTCCCAGCGGATCGCGTCGTCTTCGATTCGCACCGGGATGTGGGTCATCTTGGCATCCGGCTCGAACCGTGCCCTGGCCCACTCGACCAGGTCCTTGCGGGTGAGGCCGAAGCGGGTGTCGGAGAGGCAGGACAGCAGCACCTCACCCGGTTCGTGGGCGCGGACGGCATCGTCGAGGGCGAGGGCGGGGTCGGGATCCATCACCTCGCCGACGGACTCGATGCCGAACTCGGCCAGCACAGACATCGTCACCTCGACCCGGGCGCGAGCGGCTTCGCGGAGCTCGCCGGAGTCGATCAGCTGGCCCACCGCCGGCTGGTTCTGCGGCGCTGCGACGACGACGCCGGAGAACTGGTCCTGGCGCTCGCGCACCGCCTGCAGCAGCTTGCGGCCGCCGGCGACCTCGTTGAGGAAGACCAGCAGCGGCCTGCCCTCGCTCACGCCGAGCCCACCACGGTTGGCTCTTTGGCGGGCGCCTCTTCCGCCCCTTCGCCGGGCATGATCGCGTGCTTGGCGCCGGGGACGCCGAACTCGTAGGGACCGCCGACGACGCGCGGGATCTCGGGGAAGTTGAAGATCGGCGGCGGCGAGGAGACCTGCCACTCGATCGAGTTGGCGCGCCACGGGTTGGCCTCGGCCCGCGGCCCGAAGCGCCAGCTGACGACCATGTTGTAGAGGAAGACGAGCTGGGCGGCGCCGAGCAGAAAGGCGAAAACGCTGATCAGCAGGTTCCACTCGCCGAACTGGGTCGCGTAGTCGGCGACCCGGCGCGGCATCCCGTCCATCCCCACCCAGTGCATCGGCACGAAGGTGCCCCAGGTGCCGACGAGCGTGCCCCAGAAGTGGACCCGGCCGAGTTTCTCGTCGTACATGCGCCCGGTCATCTTCGGGAACCAGTGGTAGATCCCGGCGAAGATCGTGAAGACGGAGCCGCCGAAGAGGACGAAGTGGATGTGGGCGACGATGAAGTAGGTGTCGGAGACGTGGATGTCGATCGGCACCATGCCCAGCATGACCCCGCTGATGCCGCCGATCGTGAAGGTGACGATGAAGGCGAGCGCAAACAACATCGCCGTCGAATACGTGTGGATCTTGCCGAAGTAGAGGGTTCCCAGCCAGGAGAAGATCTTGATCCCGGTCGGCACGGCGATCAGCAGCGTCGTGATCATCATCGGCACCCGCAGCCAGCTGAACATGCCCGCGACGAACATGTGGTGGGCCCAGACCGAGTAGCTGAGCACGACGATCCCGATCAGCGCCAGCGCCATCAGGCGGTAGCCGAAGATCGGCTTGCGGGCGTGGGTCGAGATGACCTCCGAGATGATCCCGAAGCCAGGCAGCATCATGATGTAGACGGCCGGGTGCGAGTAGAACCAGAAGATGTGCTGGTAGCTGATCACGTCGCCGCCCGCTGCGAAGTCGAAGAAGTTGGTGTGCAGGGCGCGGTCGAAGAGGACCATGAACTGGACGCCGGCGATGAACGGGGTCGCGGCGACGACCAGCAACGAGGTCGAGAGGTTCGCCCAGACCAGCAGCGGCATCCGCCAGAAGGTCATCCCCGGCGCACGCATGGTGATGATCGTGACCAGGAAGTTGAGCGCGGTCGCGATCGAGGAGGCGCCGGCGAACTGGACGCCTAAGTTGAAGAACGATTGGCCGAGCGGAGCGCCCGTGGAGAGCGGCGCGTAGCCGGTCCAGCCGGTGTCGAAGGCGCCGCCCGGGGCGAGGAAGCTGCCGATGAAGAGGATGCCCGCCAGCGGCAGCATCCAGAAGCTGAGCGCGTTGAGGCGCGGGAAGGCCATATCCGGGGCGCCGATCATCAGCGGCAGCACGTAGTTGGCGATCCCGGCGAAGACCGGGATCACGAAGACGAAGATCATCAGCACCGCATGGGTGGAGAAGAGGCTGTTGTAGGTCGCCACGTCGACGATCTGGGAGCCCGGCTGGGCGAGCTCGGCGCGAACCAGCATCGCCATCAGGCCGCCGATGAAGAAGAAGAAGAAGGTGGTGCAGATGTACTGGATGCCGATCACCTTGTGATCGGTGTTGAAGCGGAAGTAGTCCTTCCAGCTCGTCGCCCCGTGCTGGGAATGATCGTCGGGAATCGTCGGCAAGCCGGCGGCCCAGCGCAGCCAGTAGTCGAAGCAGCCAAAGCCGGCGAGGAAGCCCAGCGGGGCGAGGACCAGCGGCACGACCACGTGCGGGTAGCCGGTCTGCTCGGTCTGGTAGATCGGCAGGTCGGAGATCGCCCGCAGGGCGACGACGAGGCCGAAGCCGAAGGCCCCCGCGGCGAGGGCGCCAAGCGCGCCTCGAATCCATCCCGGTCGCTTGATCGCAGCCGCCATCAGTTCCTCTCCATTATGCCTATGCCCCGCCCGTGCCGACGGGGGTGGGATCGCTCTCGGCGTCGCTGACCGAGTCCATCAGGGGCGCGGGCACTTTCTGGTCCAGCCCGGCGACCCATTTGCGGAAGTCCGCGGGCGACTCGACCACGACTTTGGCCCGCATCGAGGCGTGGCCGAAGCCGCAGAGCTCGGTGCAGATCAGCTGGTAGGTCGCCGACCTTGTCGGGGGTGACGATCGCCGTCGTCGTGATCCCCGGGACGTTGTCTTTCTTGATCCGCCACTCGGGCACCCAGAACGAGTGGATCACGTCCTGGGCGTGCATCTTGAAGTGGACCTGGCGATCGACGGGGACGTGCAGCTCGCCCTCGCTCCAGACGTAGCCCTTGCCCGGGTAGGCGAAGCTCCAGGCGTACTGCTGGGAGAAGACCGAGACGGTCAGCGGGTTCTTGACCGGTTCTTCGATTTCGTCGAGCACCTTCCAGCTGTAGCCGCCGGCGAAGAGGACGATGATCGTCGGGATCAGCGTCCAGGCGACCTCGAGGCGGGTGTTGCCGTGGATCGGCTCGCCGTCGGATTCGTCGCCCGGCTTGGCTTTGAATTTCCACAGCGCGTAGAAGAGCATCACCATGACCAGCGAGAAGACGAAGGACGAGAGGACGATCATCACGTTGAGCAGATGGTCGATCTTCGGCGCCGCCGTCGAGCCCTGCTGGCCGTCCCAGTCGATCGGCACCATCACCGCGGAAATCAGCGCGGTGCCCGCCACGGTGGCGGCAAGCATTTTCACTATCGGGAGGCGGCCGTACATGGAGGCGGCGGGCATTCTATTGAAGCGGCGGCGGGAGGTTTTCCGGCCCCAGGTGACGCTTGGCACTAGCTAGGACGGGCGGGGCAGATCCTCTAGTTCCCCGCTGGAAGCGGCGAGAACCCCGCGCGCCACTCCCTCCCAGCTCCACAGGCGCCCGACGGTCTCGACGAGGGCTTGGCGAGCCTGCTCGCGGGCCGGGCCCGAGAGCCCCAGCCAGCCGTCGAGCCGCTCCGCGATCGCCTCGACCGCCCCGGGCTCGACGGCGAACGAGGTCAGCTGGCCGACGCCCGCGGGCAGCGCCGCAGCCGAGCTGGCGGGAGACCTCGAGCATCCCCGAGTGGCCGGCCGAGACGGGCAGCGCGCCGGCGGCGGCGGCCTCGACCGCGACCATCCCGAACGCCTCCGGGAAGGTGCTCGGCATCGCCAGCGCCTCGGACCGCGCCATCAGCGTCGCCACCTCGTCGTGCTCGAGCCGGCCGACGAGCTCGACCGTGCCTGCGCTGCGGCGGGCGGCGTCGGCGTAGCCGGCGGGAGGATCGGCCAGGAACGCGGAGAGGATCGGCAGCGGCCTCTCCTCCCCGCCCTCCAGCGCCCAGCCGCGGCGGGCCACCTCGCGCGCCTCGTCGAGATCGCCCCGTTCGAGCGCCGCCAGCAGGCGCCGCAGCCCATCCTCGTACTCGCCGAAGCCGGCGATCTCCAGCTTGGCCCCGGGATGCTTCGTCGCCACGAGGGGCCAGGCGGCGATCAGCAGATCCACTCCCTTGGAGACGATCAGCTTGCCGACGAAGGCGACCAGGGCCTCGCGAGAGCCAGACGGGCGGAACTCGTCGACGTCGACTCCCGGAGGGCCGAGGCGCGTCTTCGCTTCGAGGTCGGGGAGGTCGGCGAGCGCCTCCCAGAGGGAGCGAGCGGTGTGGCCCGAGCCGACGAGGACCCCCGCCGCAGCCTCCATTCCCTCCCGGGCATAGGGGAGGAAGCGAGGATGCGGCTTGACCGTGTACTCGAGCGCGGAGCCGTGGATCTTGGCGGCGAAGGGCCCGACTTCGGCGCGGGCGAGGATCGCCGGGCCCATCACGAGGTGATTGGCGAGGGCGGCATCGATGCCCCCCGCAGCCTCGGCGGCCTCTTGGACAGCGGCGACGTTGGCGTCGATGTAGCGCTCGAGCTCGGCCTCGGTCAGCTCCGGGAAGGCCTTGACCTCGAAGCCCTCGTAGGGGTCTTTGACGTAAACGGGGAGCAGGCCGTGGATGTCGGGGTTGTGGATCTCGACCCCCTCGATCCGCACCTGCCGGTCCTGGCAGAGGAGATGGACCTCGTGCCCGAGCCGGGCCAGCGCCCGGGCCAGGTTGACGTTGTAGATGTTGCTGCCGGTACCGCGCAGCATGTAGCCATGAAAGATCAGAACACGCATCGGCGCCGCCCAAGCTATTAGTGTTCGCGGCCGTGAACTCGAAGCAGCTCTACAGGATGCGCGCCCCGGCCTCCGGCCGCGAGGCGATCGCCCACGCCGAGCCGGGCCAGATCTACGTCGATCGCGAGACCGGCGAGGAGATGCAGCCGGTGACGATGATCCTGCCCTTGGCGCCCTCCGCCTCAGCGCTCCCACGCACCCCGGCGAACCTGCGGGCGTGCCGCCGCTGCGACCAGCTGATCGGGCTGGACGTCAGCGACTGCCCGTATTGCCATCTGCGCCAAGAAGCGCTTTAGCGTCGGTCAGGCCGGGGGCGACAGGGCCTCCTCACTGCACCTCGTCGCGAGGGGCGGCCGCGGCTAACGCGGTGAAGGCTGCCGGCGCTCCTCATGCTGATACGTTCGGAGGCCCTGTCGCCCCCGGCCCCACGGAAGCTGTGAGGGCTTCAAGATCGAGACTAGGTGCGAAGGGGGCGCCCGCCCCGCCGGACAGCGCGCCTTACGGCTTCTTGACCAGCGTCGCCGTGTACAGCAGGCGGGCGTTCGAGTAGTAGCAGCCGTAGGTCTTGGTCTTGCCGACGCCCTGATGCGGGTGCCCGCCCTGGATGTCTTCCTTGGAAGCGCAGTGCTCGGGCAGTCGGCTGCCGCGCCAGGTGTTGTCGGCATCGACGTTGAAGGCGAACATCGGCGCCCAGGTGGGGACCGTTAGCGCAACGACCTGGCCTTTGAGGACGGACAGCGGGTGGTCGAGGACGAAGATCGGGGTCGTGCCGAAGTAGGGGTTGAGAACCTGCACGGGGCTCTGGCGCACGAGCGTGTATTTGGGAGGCTTGGAGTCCTCGACGGGTCGCAGGACGCCGATCCGCGCCTGCGAGGGATGGCCGAGGAATTCGTCGAAGAAGCCAACCTCGTTGGAGGTGGTCTCCGTTTCCTTGGTCGAGGGCTTGGCCAGGGTGATCGACCAGGCGACGATCTTGCCGTCGAACGGGGCCTCGTAAGGACGGGGAACGCCACCGGCGATCGCCTGGAAGCCGGTCACGTGGCCCTCGACGCGACACGGGGTGATCTCGACGTTGTTGACGATTTTGCCCGGGCAGGAGGCCTGCGGGGTTTCCGAGGTCTGGCCGAGGACGACGACGCGCAGCGGCGCCGAGTCGGCCTCACCGGGGACGACGACCGCGACCAGCACGGCCAGCAGGCAGGCGGCGGCGGCGAGGAGTCCCCAGGCGCGCCCATCTCGGTTTTTCTCGTCTGTCACCGGCATTGAACTCACGCAACACGGGCCAAAGGCCCTGGTTGCGCCGGATTCTGCCTTTCGCAGCGGGGGAATGCGGCGGCGCTGACGCCCTTGCACGATCCCGGCCAAAGGGGGCGGGCTCCTGAGCGCTGTAGGGTTGCCAGCGCTAGATGGAGGCCTCGAACCGTGCAGACGACTTCATTCCCGCCGGTCTCGCTTCCCTGGGGATCGAGGCCGACGACATCGAGCTCGCGGTGATGGGCGCCGCCCACTCGCTGTTCTGGCCGGCGATCCTCGAACTCCTCGATCTCGACACCGGCGACGTCGCGCCTGAGCCGGCTCCGGACCTCTCGCGCGCGCCGTGAGCGCACTCGACCTGACCTTGCGCGGCCAGGCCGCCGCGATCGCGGCCGGCGAGATCGACCCGGTCGAGCTACTGGAGGAGGCGCTGGAGCGGATCGCCGCCCGCAACCCGGCGATCAACGCCGTGGTCGAGACCTTCCCGGAGCGCTCACGACAGATGCTGGCCGAGGCCCCACCGGGCCCGCTGCACGGGGTCCCGGTCGCGATCAAGGACGAGTGGCCGCTGCCCTGGCGGGCGCAGCGCTTCGGCGCCGCGGAAATGTTCGCGTCGACCGCGCCGGGCGAGTCGGGCCCCTACCGGGCTCTGCGCGACGCCGGCGCAGTCATCGTCGGGATCGGCAACATGCACGAGCTCGGCGCCAGCAGCACCGGCAACGCCTCGGTTTACGGCCCCGCGCGCAACCCCTGGGACACCGAACGCTGCCCGGGAGGCTCTTCGAGCGGCCCGGGCGCCGCGGTCGCCGCCCGACTCGTCGCCGGCGCGATCGGCGCCGACGGCATCGGCTCGGTTCGCTTCCCCGCCGCCTACTGCGGCCTGACCGGCCTCAAGCCGACCTTTGGCCGAGCGGCGATGGACGGGCATCACATGGCGGAGATCTCGACCACGATCGTCTCCGGGCCCCTCTGCGCCGATGCCGCCGACTGCCGCCTGCTGGGATCGGTCCTGTTCGGCGAGAGCCTGGCGAGCGGCGAGGCAGCCAGGCTGCGGATCGGCGTCGTCCGCGACAACGTCTCCGAAGACGTCGCCCCCGCCGTGCGCGAGGCCTGCGACGCGGCGGTCGAGGCGCTGCGGGCGGAGAGCGGCGGCGAGGTGCGGGAGATCCCGCTGGACGGCATCGAGCCGGCGGCGCTGGCGACGGTGCTGATCGCCAACACCGAGGGCCTGGACGGCCTCAGTCCCAGCCGCCTCAACAACCTCGATCCAGAGCTGAGCCCGATCGCCCGCGGCTTCGCCAAGTACCGGATGCTGCTGCCGGCGGCGGCGAGCGTGAAAGCGCAGATGGTGCGGGCGCTGATGCGCCGGCGCCTCGCCGCGGCATTCGAGGAGGTCGATGTGATCGCCTGGCCGACCGTGCCAGCCGTGGCCCCGCCGCTGGAGGCGCCGCTGGTCGAGCTGCCCTCCGGCACGCTCACCGCCGACCAGGCCAATGTCCGCGGCGCCGGCCTCGCCAACCTGACCGGGATCCCGGCGATCAGCGTGCCGGTCGGGCTCTCCCAAGGCCTGCCGATCGCGCTGCAGCTGCAGGCCGCCTGGGGCCGCGACGAGCTGCTGCTGGACGCCGCCGAGGCGCTGGAGCGCGCCAACGGGAGACGCTGGGTCGACTCGTTGCCGCCGCTGGCCCGGCAGCCCGAGACGACGGAGGCCTAGCGATGCCGGCGATCGTCGTCGCGGGGCTGGAGCGCGCCTTCGGGGAGCTGCGGGCGGTACAGGGGATCGACATCGCCGTCGAGGAGGGCGAGATCTACGGCTTCCTCGGTCCCAACGGCGCCGGCAAGACGACGACGGTGCGGATGCTGACGACGCTGCTGTTGCCGACCGGGGGCAGCGCCTCGGTCGCCGGCCACGACGTCGTCAAGGAAGCCCGGGCGGTGCGCTCCACGATCGGCGTCGCCCTGCAGGAAGCGGCGCTGGACCCGCTGATGACCGGCCGCGAGCTGATCCGGCTGCAGGCGACCCTGCAGGGCATCCCCACCGCCGAGGGCAAGCGGCGCGCCGACGACCTGCTGGAGCGGGTCGACCTCGCCGCCGCCGCCGACCGCCGCGTCGGCGCCTACTCCGGCGGCATGCAGCGCCGCCTCGACCTCGCCGCGGCGCTCGTCCACGAGCCTCGGGTCCTCTTCCTCGACGAGCCGACGACCGGTCTCGACCCGGTCAGCCGCAAAACGATCTGGGAGGAGGTGCGGACGCTCAACCAGGAGGGCACGACCGTCTTCCTCACCACCCAGTACCTGGAGGAGGCCGACCAGCTGGCCGACAACGTCGGCATCATCGACAACGGCAGGATCGTCGCCGAAGGAACGCCGGAGTCGCTCAAACGCGACATCGGCAACCCCCACATCCAGCTGCAGCTGGCCGCGGGCTCGGTGGCCGAGGCCGAGACGATCCTCGGGCCGATCGGCAAGCTGCTGCCGCCCAAGGACGGCAGGACCGTGCTGGTCGAGGTCGAGAACGGCGCCGCCGATATCCCGCGCGTCGTCCGGGCCCTCGACGACGGCGGCATCGCGGTCGAGTCGCTGGAGCTGGTGCGGCCGACGCTGGACGACGTCTTCGTCGCCAAGACCGGCTACCACCTCGAGGAGGAGAGCGAGGAGAACGCCGAGGAGGCGGTGGAGGCTTGAGCTCGCTGGCGACCAACGCCCGCGTCGTCAAAGCGCTGGGCATGCGCTCGATCCGCCAGACCTTCCGCCGCCCGCAGCTGATCGCGCCGATCATCGTCTTCCCCACCCTGCTGCTGGCGATCCAGACCGGCGGCGCGGCCGGCGCGGTCGAACTGCCCGGCTTCCCGCCAGTTCAGAGCTTCCTCCAGTTCATGCTGGCCGGGGCGATGATGCAGTCGCTGATGCTGGCCGGCAACAGCGGCGGCATCGCCCTCGCGGTCGATATCGAGATGGGCTTCACCGACCGCCTCTTCTCTGCCCCGATCCCCCGCTTCGCGATCGTCCTCGGCCGGCTCGCGGGCACCGCGGCGCTGGGGCTGTTCGCCGCGCTCTGGTTCCTGGCGATCGGGCTCATCTTCGGCGCGGAGATCGAGAGCGGCGTCCCGGGGGCGCTGCTGGCGATCGTCCTGGTCACCGCCGCGGCGATGGCGGTCGGCGGGATCGGCGCGGCGATCGCCCTGCGCACGGGCAGCGCCAGCGTCGTCCAGGGTCTCTTCCCGCTGGTCCTCGTCGTCCTCTTCATCTCCTCCGCCTTCTTCCCCCAGGAGCTGATGATCGAGCCGGCGAAGACGATGGCCGAATACAACCCGCTCAGCTTCGTCGTCGAAGGGATCCGCGAGCCGATGATCTCCGGGATCGACGCCGCCGACACGCTCTACGCGGTGCTGGCGATCCTCGGCATCGTCATCTTCGGGCTGATCCTCAGCGCTCGCGCCCTGCGCCACCGGCTGCGGGTGGGCTGATGGAGGCGACGATGGCGATCCCTGCCTGGCGCGCCAACCTGGCGACGATCGCCGCGCTGATGGGGCGGGCGAGGAACGAGCTGGTGCGGGTGCCGGGCGCAGCGATCCCCGGCGTGCTGGCGCCGACGATCTTCTTCCTCGGACTCAACGGCGTCTTCGGCGCGCTGATCCAGCTGCGCGGCTTCGACGCCGCCACCTACGAGAGCTTCGTGGTCCCGGTCAGCATGCTGCAGGGCGCCGGCTTCACCGGCGCCGCGGCCGGCGTCAACCTCGCCCGCGACATCGAGCAGGGCTGGCTCGATCGCCTGCTCGTCTCCCCCGCCCCGCGTTGGGTGCTGCTGATGGGGAACGTGCTCGGGGCCAGCACCAGGGCGCTGCTCCCGGCCACCTTCGTGTTGGCGATCGCGCTGCCGCTTGGCGCCGGCTGGCCCGGCCTCGACGGGCTGTTCGTCACCTATCTCATGGTGGCGGCGATGGCTGCCGTCGCCGCCTGCTGGGGATCGTTCCTGGCGCTGCGCTTCAAGAGCCAGTCGGCGGCGCCGCTGATGCAGGCGGGAATGATGGCCCTGATCCTCACCACGACCGCCTACGCGCCGCTGGCGCTGCTGCAGGGCTGGCTCCAGGACGTCGCCCGCGTCAACCCGGTCACCGACGTGGTCGAAGCGGCGCGGCAGGGCTTCGTCGGCGGCGTCACCTGGGCCCAAACCTGGCCGGGCCTCCTAGCCCTAGCCGCCCTCCTAGCCGTCCTCGGCGCCCTCGCCCTGCGCGAAATGCGCCGCACCGGCCAGTGAACCCCCGCCGACGGGCCGATATGTCGCCTATGGGTAGACATATCGGCCCGTCGGCGGTCGTTGCCGGGGCGGAGCGGGTGCTGGGGGGGAATTGGGTGGCGGGGGAGCGTGAGGGGAGGCGGTATGGCTATACCCGGCCGAGCCCGGGGCGCTACCCCTGGCAGTGGTACTGGGACTCGTGCTTCGCGGCGATCGTCTGGCGCCGCTTCGACCGCGGCCAAGGCGCGGGCTGAGCTGGAGAGCCTGCTCGCCGCCCAGCGACCGAATGGCTTCATCGGCCACACGATCTTCTGGGAGCGGCCGGTCTCGCTGCCACGCCTCGCCTTCTACAACGTCGCCTCGCGCAGCTCCTTCCAGACCGAGACGATCCAGCCGCCGCTGCTGGCCTGGGCCTGGCGGATCGCCGTTGGCGACCCGGCCGCGGAGCCGCGCATCGCCGCGCAGATGGACTGGCTCGCCGCCAACCGCGACCTCGAGGGCGACGGGCTGCTCTGGATCCTGCAACCGGACGAGTCGGGGCTCGACGCCTCGCCCAAGTTCGAACCGGTCTGGGGCTGGCGCTCGAACGGTCGCATCGGCTTCCCGCTGCTGGTGCGACGCAACCGCCGGCTCGGCTTCGACGCCGCGGCGGCTGCGCGGCGCGGCCGCCCGGTCCTCTGCGAGACGCTGGTCAACACGATGTGGTCGCTCTCGCTGCAGGCGCTGGGCCGGCCCTCCGCAACCCCCGCCCTGGTCGAGCGGCTCTGGGACGAGCGCCGCGGGCTCTTCGTCGACGAGGCCCAGCCCGGCGCGATCAGGCCCGCTCCGCTCACCTGGGCCTCGCTGGCCCCGCTCGCCCTGCCGGACCTGCCGGAGGCGATCGGCCGCCGCCTGGTCGAGGAGCACCTGCTGAACGAGCGCGAGTTCCTGACGCCGGTGCGCGCCACCCTCGGTGGCCGTCTCGGAGCCGAGCTACGAGCCCGGCGGCGGCCGCGGGCCGATCCGCCGCTACTGGCGCGGCCCGACCTGGGTCAACTCCGCCTGGATGGTCTGGCTCGGGATGCGCCGCCTCGGCTACGAGGCCGAGGCCGGGCGACTCGCCGCGGGCCTGATCGCCGCCGTCGAGCGCGAAGGCCTGCGCGAGTACTACGACCCGCGCAGCGGCAAGGGGCTGGGCGCGAAGGACTTCGCCTGGTCGGCCCTGATCGCCGAGCTTGCCGACCCGGATCCGCCGAGCCTGAACAGCTATTTGTAGCGGTAGGTGATGCGACCGCGGTCGAGGTCGTAGGGGGAAAGCTCGATCTTGACGCGGTCCCCGGGGAGGATGCGGATGTAGTGGCGGCGCATCTTGCCGGAGATGTGGCCGAGCACGTCGTGGCCGTTGTCCAGTTTGACCCGGAACATCGTGTTGGGGAGGGCCTCGGTGATCTCCCCCTCCATTTCGATCTTTTCCTCTTTGGCCATGCGGCCGGGAGCGTACCTGACCCGCGCTGCCACGGCGGCGTCAGGAGTCTTCGGCGTTCCAGGCGAGCCAGTTGCGGGCGTGCTCGAGGGCAGCGGCTCGGTCGGGGACCTCGCCCGCGTACTGGGCCGCCTCGAGCTCGGCCAGCAGCCTGCCCAGCCGCGGTCCCTGCTCGATCCCGAGCTCGGCGGCGAGCTCGTCGCCGCGCAGCAGCGGCGGCGGCGGCCCGTCGCGACGCCAGTCGAGGGCGGCGGCGACCATCTGCCGGGCGAGCGCGAGGTGCGCCTCGACCATCTCCGGGCTGGCCAGCGGCCCGGCGCCGCGGGCGGAGAGCCGGTCGGCGACGGTGAGCAGCGTGACGTCGACGGCGACCGGTTCGGTCGCGCGCAGGTACTCGTGGACCCGCCGCGGTGGCAGCGGCGCCTCGGGGATGAGGAAGCCGAGCCGCAGGTGGTGCAGGGTCAGCCCCTGTAGGTGCGCGGTGAGCCTGCGGCTGGCGCGCAGGCGCGCGGCAGATCCCGCCGATGATCTCCGCGCCGACGCTGTCGTGGCCGCGAAAGCCGATGAAGCCCTGCTGCTCGGCGCGGGTCGCGGGCTTGCCGATGTCGTGGAAGAGGGCGCCGAAGCGCAGTGCCGTGGCACGGCTCATCTCGTCGGCGAGCGGCTCCGCCAGCAGCTCCGCCACCTCGCCGGCGCGGTCGCCGGCGAAACGGTCGAGGTCTGCCTCGACCTCCAGCGTGTGCTCCAGGACCGCCAGCGTGTGGCCGTGGACGTCGAGGTGGTGGTTGGGACCCTGTTCGACGCCGCGCAGCGCCTCCAGCTCGGGCAGGACCACCGCGGTGAGCCCGAGCTCGTCGAGCAGCGCAAGGCCGCGCAACGGGTCCGGGCCGCCGACCAGCTGGCGCAGCTCGGCCAGCTGCCGCTCGCCGGCCGGGCTCGGCGGCGCGCGACGCCTGCGGCGCGGGCGAGCGCGACGGTCTCCGCGTCGATCTCCAGGCCCAGCTCGGCGGCGAGACGGGCGGCGCGCAGCAGCCGCAGCGGGTCGGCTCGGAAGCTGCGCTCGCCGACGACCCGCAGGACGCCGCGCTCGAGGTCGGCGAGACCGCCGAATGGGATCGATCGGCTCGCCGCCGCCGAGCGGCACGGCGACGGCGCCGATCGGTGAAGTCGCGCTCGGCCAGGTCGGCCTCGATCGCCTCGCCGCGCAGCGCGCGTCGACGTCGATCTGCCAGCCGCTGCTCGGCGGAGACGACCCGCCAGGTGCCGAACTCGGCCGAGAGCTCGAAGGCGTGCTCGCCGCAGCTCCGCGCGCGATCGCCCGCGCCACCTCGCCGGGATCGCCGGCGACCGCGAGGTCGAGGTCGGTCGACCTCGCGCCCCAGCGCGGCGTCGCGAACCGCGCCGCCGACGATCCAGACGTCGCGTCGCCTCGCCGCAGCGCCGCGGCGCGCCGGCGGCGACCAGCGGCGCCGCCGCGGAGACGGTCGGCGAGCGCTCATGCACGGCGCCGGCGCGGCACCCGGGCCGAGATCCCGCAGGTGACCTCGTAGTTGATCGTGCCGAGCCGGCCGGCGACCTCCTCGGCGAGGATCGTCTCCTCGCCCTGGGCTGCCGATCAGGACCGCCTCGTCGCCCGGCTCGACCTCGGTCTCGGGGCCGAGGTCGATCGTGACGTTGTCCATCGAGACCGTTCCGACCAGCGGCTGGCGCCGGCCGCGCACCAGCACCTCGGCGTTGTTGCCGAGCCCGCGGCGGACGCCGTCGCCATAGCCGAGCGGGATCACGCCGACCCAGGTCCCCTCCGCCGCCCGCCAGGTGCTGCCCGTAGCCGGCGCTCGCGCCGGCGCGGAAAGCGCTTGACGTCGGCGACGTAGGAGCGCAGCGAGAGCGCCGGCGCAAGGTCGCGCGCGGCGGGGTCGCGCTGAAAAGGATCGAGGCCGTAGATCGGCGACGCCGCAGCGGGCCATGTCGAAGTGAGAGCGCCGGTCGCGGAAGACGGCGGCGCTGTTGGCGGCGTGGGCGATGACGCGGGGAACTCGGCCTTGACCGCGGCGGCGACCGGCCTTGAAGCGCTCGAGCTGCTCGTCGAAGAAGGCCGAGTCGGGTTCGTCGGCGGTGGCGAAGTGGGTCCAGACGCCGGCCAGCTCGAGGTTGGGGTCCGCGGCGCAGGCCCGCGCCAGCGCCAGCACCTCGCTCGGGGTCCGGGTTGCCGAGCCGCCCCATGCCGCTGTCGTACTTGACGTGGACGCGGGCCGGCCGCCCTTGGGCGCGGGCGCGATCGGCGAGCAGCGCCCGGAAGCCCTCGCGCCAGACCGCCAGCTCCGAGCCAGCGGAGAGGACGACGTCGACCTCCGCCTGCCGTCAGCGCTCCCATCGTCAGCAGCGGGATGTGCTGGAGGCGGCGGCCGATCTGTTCGGCCTCGCTCGCGGTCGCGACCGCCAGCCGCGTCGCCCCTCCGGCGAGCGCCGCGTCGGCGCAGGCGTCGGCGCCGTGGCCGTAGCCGTCGGCCTTTACCACCGCGCAGAGCTCCGCCCCATCGCCCAGCTCGGCCTTCAGCCGGGCGCAGTTGGCGCGGACGGCGCCGAAGTCGATCCGGGCGACCGCCCGCTCCATCGGCTTACTCGTCGTCGACCAGCGCGGCGAGGGCGTCGGCCCTCGTGACCATGCCCGCCAGGCGCCCGTCGGCGTCGACCACAGGTAGGTGGTTGTGATGCTTGTCGGCGATCTTCTTGGCGACCCGGTCGGCGGCCTCGAAATCGTGGACCATCACCGGGTCGGCGCTCATCAGCTCGGAGACCTTGGTCGCGAAGGCCTTCTCGAGCCGCTCCTCGAAGCCCTTCATCGAGCCGACGAAGACGATGCCGCCCATGATGTTGAGGTAGTGCGGCAGGTGCAGATCGGACTCCTCGTCGCTGAGGATCAGGTCCGACTCGCTGACGATGCCGACCACCTTGCGGTCCTCGTCGACGACCGGCACCGCGCCCATGTCGGTCTTCGACAGCAGGTCGATCGCCGTACGAGCATCGTCGTCGGGGGTGACGCTGGGCACGTCGGGGGTCATGAGGTCGGCGGCGGTCTTCATCGGGGCCGAGGTTATTCGACCGGCACGCCGGCGCGCAGGCCCGCGGGGATCGAGTCGATCACGTCGGTGGCGATCACCGACTCGGCGGCGCCGATGCGCACGGCGGCGGCGCGGCCGGCGCGGGCATGAGCGTAGACCGCAGCGCAGGCCGCGGCAAAGGGATCGAGGCCGCGAGCGAGGAGTGCCGCCGTCATTCCCGAGAGGACGTCGCCGGTCCCTGCCGTCGCCAGCGCCGGCGCCGAGATCGTGTTGACGGCCACCCGCTCGCCGTCGCTGACGATCGTGTCGTCCCCCTTCAGCACCACCACCGCGGCCGCCTCGCCGGCCGCCTCGCGGGCGCAGGCGAGCCGGTGGGTGGCGATCTGCTCGGAGTCGCACGCAAGCAGGCGCGCGAGCTCGCCAGCGTGCGGAGTCAGCACCGTCGGCGCTTCCCGCGCCGCGATCCGCTGCAACTGCCCGGCAAAGGCATTGAGGCCGTCGGCGTCGATCACCAGCGGCGCCTCGATCGCTCCCACGACCTCGCGGGCGAGCTCGACCGAACCGGGATCCCGGCCCAGGCCCGGTCCCAGTACTCCGGCGGCGGCGCCCTCGAACGTGCGCAGAACCGCCTTCGCCGAAGCGGGGGCCAGGCAGCCGTCGCCACCGGGGCACCCAACCGACATCACCTCTGGCTGCCCCGCTTCGAAGACCGGCTCGAGCTCGGCCGGCACAGCGACCGTGGCGTAGCCGGCGCCGGCGCGGATCGCGGCGGAGGAGGACATCCTCACCGCCCCGGTCAGCCCGCGCGAGCCACCCGCGATCGCGACCTGGCCGGAGTTGAACTTGGTCGAGCGCGGGCCTCGGCGCGGAGCGAGCGCCAGCACCGCTGGCCCGATCGCGCCGCCGGCAGGCTCGCCCGGAGCCCCGGCCGGGATCCCGATCGGGACCACCCGAAGCTCTCCCGTGTGCCACTTGCCGGGGGCGATCCGGTGGCCGAGCTTGGCGCCGTGAAAGCTCACGGTCACGGCGGCTTCGATCGCCACGCCCTCGACCTCGCCGCTGGAGGCGTCGACCCCGGAGGCGATGTCGCAGGCGACCACTGGCGCGCCACAGCGGTTGACTGCCTCGATCGCGGTTGCCGCCGACGCCCGCGGCGCCCCTTCGAAGCCGGTCCCGAAAATCGCGTCGACGATGGCGCCGGACCCAGCCAGCCAACCGTCGAGAACGTCGGGGGCGTCGTCCGAAAAGAGATCGACGGCATCGACCTCGAATCCCATGCCCCTCAGACGTCCAGCGGCGATTCGCCCGTCGCCGCCGTTGTTCCCCTTGCCGCAGAGGACCCGCACCGGCCCCTGCGGCGCCAGCTCCGCCACCGCCTCTGCCAAGGCCGTCCCAGCCGCCTCCATCAGTTGTTCGGAGGGAACCCCCCGCTCCTCGATCGCCCAGCGGTCGATGGCCCGAATCCCTTCGGCGTCGTACAGCGGGCTCAGCCAGGGCTCCATCCCGACCAGCCTAACCCGCGCTTCAGCGCGAGTCGGCGACCGCCACAGCGGCGGCGTGCTCTCGCGAATGGGTCAGGGAGACGTCGACGCGCCGGCCCGCGGCAGCTTCGGCGGCGTTCCCGGAGAGCCGCACCGCGGGTGGCTCTCCGGCAATCACCTCGATTTCGCGGAGTCCGAAGCCGCCCGGCATTCCCAGCGCCTTGACGACTGCCTCCTTGGCCGCGAAGCGGGCGGCCAGGTGACGCCCCGGCCGGGCGCGGTCGGCCGCGTACTTCCGCTCGGCGTCGGTGAAAACGCGCTCCGCAAGGCGCGGATAGCGCGCCAGGGCGCGCTCGAGGCGCTCGATCTCGATCAGGTCGATGCCGACGCCGGTCACGGCGGGAAGCTACTTGCCGATGCCGGCGATCAGCTTCAGCGTCGCCAGGTCGCCCGAGGAAGCAGAGCCGATCGCCAGGTAACCGATCTTGGCCAGGTAGGGCTTGGCCTCGCGGAAGCCTTCCTGTTCGTCGGCGGGAATCAGCGCCCCGGCGAGCGTCAGAGCCGCAGGGCCGTCGACGAAGCCGCTGATGGGCGTCCCGCCGAGGGCGCTGACGGCTTCCTTGTAGGCCGGGTTGCTGGCGAGAGTCGAGCTTGGACTCGCGGCGAGCGCCCGAGTCGCGGCCGGGAGGCCGTAGGCGATCGCGATCCGCTCGCCCTGAGCGGCGATCACCAGTGGCTTGTCCCCCAGCGCCTCGGCGTCGCGGATGGAAAACCCGCTTGCCTTGCCGGAGATCGCGGTCACGCCCGGCGTGCCGGTGGACCGGAGCAGGAGGCCGATGTTGGAGACGGTGTTGGTCGCCTCCTCAGAGTCCGTCGTGGTCAGCACCGCGGCCCCGGCGAGAGCGCTCTCGCTTTCGCCTTCGGCAAAGACGCCGAGATCGCCAATCGAGGCGGCGATCTTTTCGACGTCGATACCGGCTTCTTTGAGCGTGCTCTTGAATTTCTTCGGCGGGACTTGACCGGGGATGCCGCTGGCGTCGATCTGATCGATCGCTTCGCCGAAGCGCTCGCCGAAGTCGGCGGCCGCAAAGGCGGCGACGGAGTCGCCCGGCAGCGAACCGAGCAGGCTGGAGGCGTCGCCGGTTGGGGGATTTTCGCCGGCAAGGTCGGAGCTGACCTCGACCTCGATCCGATCGGAACCGGGAATCAAGCTCGCTACCGCGGTGGCTTCCGCGGCGTCGATCCCAGCGCTATCGAGGAATTGCTTGGCTTCCGGGTCGATCGCGCCTCCGGACTGGTCGATCAAACCGCCGATGTCGACGAAGAGGTCGGCGAAGCTGCCGCTGGAGGCGGCGTCGAAGGTGTTCGCGAAGTCCTCCTCGTCGGCCAGCGACTCGCCGCCGGAGCTGTCGACCATCGTTTTGAAGGTCTGCTCGTCTTCGGCGAACGCGACAAAGTCGCCGATAACGCCGACAGTCGTGCCGTCGTCGCTTTCGATCTTGTACTCGACGCCCTCGTAAGCGCCGTCCTCGACCGGATCGTCGCTCGACTCGCTCTGCTTGTCGATGAAGTCCTGCGTGGCCTCGGTGTCGCTGGTTTGGATCGCAACGCCGTAGCCGGTGAAGTCGTCGCCGTCGTACCGCTGGAGGAAGAGGCCGCCCTTTTCGCCAAGCCAGGGCGCCACTTCCTTCCCGAAATCGAGTTCTTCGCCGGAGTCGCTGGCTGAGCTTTCCAGCTCGGAGAGGATCAGTTGGCCGAGGTCGTCGACGCCGGCGACACTCTGAGCCAGGGCTTCGACGTTCGTCTTCAGCTTGCCCTCTGGCAGCACGGTCGCTTCGATGTAGAGCGGCGACTGCGGCGGCGCGAGGCTCGCCGGATCGGCGCTGGAGCCACTGTCGCTGCCACCGCAGCCGGCGAGAACAGCGGTCGCGGCGGCAATCACGAGGACGAGACGAGCCTTCACGGAGCGGGCATCCTAACGATCAGCTCACTCGACCGTGACGGTCTTGGCCAGATTGCGGGGTTGGTCGACATTGAGCCCGCGCGCACGGGCGATGTCGTAGGCCAGCAGTTGTAGCGGCAAAATCGCGACGATCGGCTGCAGGATCCAGTCGGTGCGGGCAACCTCGATGGTCTCGTCGGCGACTTCCGCCGCCCGCTCGCCGCCGGCGGTGGCGATCGCGATCGTCTGGGCGCCGCGGGCGCGGACCTCCTCGACGTTGGAAAGGACCTTCTCCAGCACCGGGCTGTCGGTGGCGACGCAAACGACCGGCGTCGACTCGTCGAGCAGGGCGATCGGCCCGTGCTTCATCTCCCCCGCCGCATAGGCGTCGGTGGGGATGTAGGAGACCTCCTTCAGCTTCAGCGCTCCCTCGAGGCAGACCGGCAGGCCGATGTGGCGACCGAGGTAGAGGAAGAAGTTCTGGGCGCTGTGGGCGGAGGCGACGGCGCCGACAGGCGCTTGGACCGCAGCCAGCGTCTCCTCCACCTTCGAGGGCAGCGCCTTCAGCCCGGCGACGAGCTCGGCGATGCGTTCCGGCGGCAGCGACCCGCGCAGCTCGGCCAGTCGCAGCCCCAGCAGGTACATCGCTGCCACCTGAGCGAGAAAGGTCTTCGTCGCCGCGACGCCGATCTCGAGGCCGGCACGGGTATAGAGGACGGCGTCGGCGTCCCGCGTCGCCTGACTGCCCATGATGTTGGTCACCGCCAGCACCTTCGCCCCGGCCTCACGGGCCAGGCGCATCGCCGCCAGCGTGTCGGCGGTCTCGCCGGATTGAGTGATCCCGACGACGAGGTCGCCGGATCCGATCACCGGGTTGCGGTAGCGGTACTCGGAGGCGACGTCCATCTCGACCGGCACCCGTGCCCACTCCTCGATCGCGTAGCGGCCGATCAGGCCGGCGTGGTAGGAGGTGCCGCAGGCGACGATCACGATGCGCCGCAGGCCGCGCAGGAAATCGTCGTCGAGCTCGACGTCGGAGAGGTCGACCCCCTCGTCGCCCGGCAGGCGGTCGGCGAGGGTCTCGGCAACCGCGTCGGCCTGTTCGTGGATCTCCTTCAGCATGAAGGTCTCGTAACCGCCTTTCTCGGCGGCGTCGGCGTCCCAGGTGACCTCTTCGGAGGCGCGCTCGACCGGGTTGCCGTCGGTGTCGGTAACCCGCACGCCTCCCGCTTCGATCTCGACGATCTCACCGTTTTCGATCGGCACCGCCGTGCGGGTGTCGGCGAGGAAGGCGGGGATCGCCGAGGCGAGGAAGGTCTCGCCCTCGCCGACCCCGGCCACCAGCGGACACTCCTTGCGCGCCCCGACCAGGCGCTCGGGCTCATCGGCGTGCATGGCGACGAAGGCGTAGTGACCGCGCAGGTCGGCGTAGGCGGCGCGCACGGCGGCGGCGAGGTCGCCGTCGTAGTGGTCGGCGATCAGGTGGGCGACGACCTCGGCGTCGGTCTCCGAGGTGAACTCATCGCCCTCGGCCTGCAGCCGCCGGCGCAGGCCGGCGTGGTTCTCGACGATGCCGTTGAGGACGATGTGGACCTTGCCGGAGCTGTCGTCGTGGGGGTGCGCGTTCTCCTCGGTGACCCGGCCGTGGGTCGCCCAGCGCGTGTGGGCGATACCGGTATGGGAGGGCGGCAGGGGGCCGGCGCCGTTGGCGCGCTCGGCGACGGCGGCGCGCAGGTTGGCGAGGTTGCCGACAGCGTGCACGCTCTCGACCTCGCCGTCCTCGATCAGCGAGAGGCCGGCCGAGTCATAGCCGCGGTATTCGAGCTTTTCCAGGCCGGCGAGCAACAGCTCCTCGCAGGGGCGTGAGCCCACATATCCGACGATTCCGCACATGAAGGCGAGTAAGGGTAGAGGGAGCGCCCGCTCAGGCCAGCTCTTGGCGCACGATGCCGGCAAGGCGATTGCAGACCGCCTCGGCCTCCGCGGCGCTCGGCGCCTCGGCCATCACCCGTACCAGGGGCTCCGTCCCCGAGGGTCGCAGCAGGACCCGTCCCCGGCCCTCGAGCGCTTTGCTCTCAGCCTCGACGGCCTCCCAGACCGCGGCGGCGCCCGCGATCGCCTCGCGCTCGGCGACCTCGACGTTGACCAGGGTCTGCGGCAGCTTCTCCATCGGCACGCCGTCGGCCAGGGCGGCCCCGCCCAGCTCGCGCATCGTCGTCAGCGCCGCCGCGATGCCGTCGCCGGTGGCGACGAAGTCGGAGGCGATTATGTGCCCCGACTGCTCGCCGCCGAGAGACCAGCCACGCTGCTGCATCTCGTCCAGCACGTAGCGGTCGCCGACCTGGGTCACGGCGACCTCGATCCCGGCCTCCTCCATCGCCCGGTGGAAGCCGAAGTTGGTCATCACGGTGACGACGACGCCGCCGTTCAGCTCGCCGCGACCGGCCATGCCGCGGGCCGCCAGGGCGATCAGCTCGTCGCCGTCGTGGACCCGGCCGTCGCCGTCGACCGCCAGCATGCGGTCGCCATCGCCGTCGAAGGCGAAGCCGATCTCGGCATCGGAGCCGGCGACCCGCTCGCTCAGGGTCTCGAGGTGGGTGGAGCCGCAGCCCGCGTTGATGTTGCGCCCATCGGGCTCGACCCCGATCGCCTCGACCTCGGCGCCGAGGCGCTCGAAGATCGCCGGCCCGGCCCGATGGGTGGCGCCGTTGGCGCAGTCGAGGACGATGCGACGGCCGGAGAGGTCGAGCGGGAAGGCCGCCTGCAGCTCGCGCAGATAGTCGTCGAGGCCGCCGTTCAACTCGCGGACGCGGCCGGGCTCGGTCTCGGCGGGCGGCTCGTCGAGCAGCGACTCGATCCGCGCCTCGAGCTCGTCGCCGAGCTTCGTTCCCTGGCCGTTGAAGAACTTGATGCCGTTGTCGCGGTAGGGATTGTGCGAGGCCGAGACCACCGCCGCGAGATCGAGCCCCAGCCGCTTGACGAGGATCGCGGCGGCGGGGGTCGGTAGCACGCCGCCGAGCAGGGCGTCGCCGCCGGCCGCGGCGACGCCGGCCGCCAGGGCGGACTCCAGCATCGGTCCGGACTCGCGGGTGTCGCGGACGATCAGGACCTGGGGCCGCCGAGCCTCCAGGGAGGCGGTGGTGGCGCGGCCGAGCGCCGTCGCCAGCTCCGCCGTCAGAAACGTCCCAGCCTCCCCTCGGACCCCGTCGGTTCCGAAGAGCTTGCGCTCGGTCCTCACCATGCCCCCGTCAGCGCTTGCTGAACTGAGGCTTCTTGCGAGCCTTCTTGAAGCCCGCCTTGCGGCGCTCCTTGACCCGGGCGTCGCGGGTGAGGAAGCCGCGCCGCTTGAGATCTCCGCGCAGCTCGGGGTCGATCTCGGTCAGGGCTCGGGCGATGCCGTGGCGCACCGCGCCCGCCTGGCCGCTGATGCCGCCGCCGTGGACACGGACGCGGACGTCGACGTTGCCCTCGTAGCCGGAGACGGCAAGCGGCTGGCGCGCCATCGTCTGGTGCAGGGGGCGGGGGAAGAACTCCTCGAGGCTGCGCTTGTTGACTTCGATCTTGCCGTCGCCGGGAAGCAGCGTGACGCGGGCGATCGAGCGCTTGCGTTTGCCGGTGGCGAGGTAGCGGGCGTCGCTCTCCATCTTCGCCGGCGCCCGGCTTGCCGGCTCCTCGACGCTGGCCAGCTCGGCTTCGCGGCGCGCTTTCTCCTCTTCCTCGGCTTCCAACCGAGCCCGCTCTTCCGCGCTCAGCTCCGGCCCCTCCGGCTCCACCGCGATCGGCTCGAGGTCGGCCCCGGGAATCACGTCTTTCTTCTCGGCTTTGGGCTGGGCGGGGGTCTCGGGCTCCGGCGACTCCTCGGCTACAGGCTCCGGCGGAGCCTCCTCGGCGACCTCGTCGGCAGCCGGCTCCTCAGCGGCCTCGGGCTCAGCCTCCTCAGCGGGCTGCTCCTCGGCCTCGGGCTTTACCCCCTCAGACGCTTGTGCCTCTTCAGGCGACTCAGCCTCCGCGTCCTCCGCCTGAGCGTCAGGCGCGTCTCCCACGGGTGGCGCGGCGGTGGGCTCCTCGCCCGCAGCTTGCGAGGACGAGGAGTCCTCTGCCGCGACAGGACCCGTGGGCTGACCGTCCTGTCCCTCAGTCGTCTCGTCCGGTGCTTTGTCGTCTGCCATCAAGTGGTCTCCATCGGTTTCGGCTGCTGCGCCGCATGTGGGTGGTCCGGCCCGGCGTACACCTTGAGCTTGGTCAACTGCTGGCGGGCGAGGCGGTTGCGCGGAAGCATGCCCTTGACCGCCTTGCGGATCACTTCCTCCGGCCGGCGCTCGAGCATCTCGGCGAGCGTGCGTGACTTGATCCCGCCCGGATAGCCGCTGTGGCGCCAGTAGGTCTTCTGCGCCAGCTTGTCGCCGGTGACCCGGATCTTCTCGGCGTTGACGACGACGATGAAGTCGCCGGTGTCGATGTGCGGGGTGTACTCCGGCTTGCGCTTGCCGCGCAGGGCGTCGGCGATCTGGGTCGCCAGGCGGCCGAGGGTCTGCCCCTCGGCGTCGACGACGTACCAGTCTCGCTGGCGGTTGGCTGGCGTGGCTACAAAGGTCTTCATCGTGCAAAAACCGCGCGGTCGGTCTCCACGCGGCCGGAGGATCATAGCCACCTCGGCCTCTATACTGCCGCGCCAGCAATGCCGAATCCCGTCCGGGCATCCGCACGGGAGCGGAGGAACCGAAGAGGCCGAAGCAGGTCTCGGGGGCGAATCGGACGAATCCGTCCGTAGCGCATCTCTTTCAGCGCGAGCCCGACAGCTAACTCCGTAGGCGATCGAAAGAGAGGGCTGGCTGTGCGCGACAACGAGCTGTCCCGGCCTGGCGCGGCGGGAAGGATTTGCATAATCGCAACCATGGCGCTGCTCGCCGTGGGGGCCAGCAGCGCCGCGGCGGCGGTGAGCACCGGCGGCGCCGGTACCCCGGGAGCGGCGCCGACGCCGAAGGGAAGCCCGACCGGGGCCGCCGACCCGGCGCCGAGCTCGGGCGCCGTGACGCTCCTCTCCGCCCAAGCCTCGCCGCGCAAGAGCTACTTCTTCGGCTACCGCTATCCCCGCTTCGGCTTCTCGATCGCCAGCTCGCAGGCGCAGAACGATCTGCAGGTCAACGTCGTCGACGCGGCGGGCGAAGTCGTTCGCAGCTTCTACCGCAACGACGTCGCGCCGGAAGCCCCGGTCGCGGTGCGCTGGGACGGCGCCAGCGCGGAAGGCCGGCCCGCCCGCAACGGCCGCTACACCTTCCAGGTGGTCGCCCAGGGCAGCACGGCCGCGGCCCGCCGAGCGACCGCCTCCGCCACCGTCGCCACTGGCTTCTCCTTCTACGGCTATGCCTTCCCGATCCTCGGCGCCCACGACTTTGGCAGCGGCGGCAGCGGCTTCGGCGCCGCCCGCTCCGGTCATACCCACCAGGGCCACGATGTGATGGCGGCCTGCGGCGTCCCCCTCGTCGCCGCCCGCGGCGGCATCGTGCAGTACAGCGAGTACGAGGCCAACGCCGGCAACTACCTCGTCATCGACGGCAAGGGAACGCCCAACGACTTCATGTACGCCCACCTGGCCGAACCCTCGCCGCTGCTGGCGGGAGACACGGTCCGCACCGGCCAGCCGATCGGCATCGTCGGCGACACCGGCGACGCCAGCGCCTGCCACCTCCATTTCGAGATGTGGGGCGCCCCCGGTTGGTACGAGGGGGGCAGCCCCTTCGACCCGCTCGGCTATCTCGAAAAGTGGGATCGCTACAGCTGAGGGCCTAGGTCTCTATAGGCGCTCGCAAGCGAGACACCGGGGAGCTCGGCAAAGCCACTTCGGTCGAGGCTTACGACCCGCCGCTCCTGAGCTCGTGCCGTCGCAGCGATGATGAGGTCGTGGGCGCCGCGAGGGACGCCCACTCGCCGGACGTGCGCCAACAGGACAGCGTGGGCCTCGGCTACCTCGAGGTCATAGGGCTCAATCGAGACAGCGTCAAGAATCGCGGCGACGAAGCGCTCGCGCTTGTCCCGCCGGCGCCCTTTCGCCAGCTGAACGCCGACCCTCAGCTCCGCCACGGTGATCGCCGCAACCGCGACATCGTCACTGTCGCCAATCGCGTCGTTCAGCGCATCGCCCCCGCGCTCGGCGTCGACCAAAACCGTCGTGTCGAGGATCAGCCGTGCCAGGGGTCCGTCACAGGCTCCATGCCCTCGCGAAGCTCCCGCAGCTCGCCCGCCCAAGCATCGTCAGGCCGATTGACGCGAAGCGCCTCCTTGAGCGCCTTCCCAGTTCCGCCGCTCGTGGGACCGATGGTCGCCACGGCCCGACCGTGACGGACCACGACGTAGGACTCCCCGCCCCGCTCCACATCATCCAACACCTCCGAGAACCGTCGGGATGCATCAGTCGCACTTAGCTGCTTCATGAAAATCAGATTATCAGACTTCAATCAGCCGCTGCAAACAGCTGGCCTTCCATCATCGGGTCTGGTCAGGGGGCTTCGTGGAGCGCGCCCTAAGCGGCTTTCGCGGAATCGAGTTCGGCCGGAATACGTAGTTCTTGCCCCATTTCCAGCCCCAGCAAAACGGTGAGAACGCGCCTGGAATCGTTCGACGCCCTACCCTCTCTCCGGCTGTGGGATATTCGGATTCCTATCTCTGGCGGCTGCGGCAGACGGTCGGCCATGAGCTCGTGCTGATGCCGGGCGCAATGATCGCCTTGCAGCGGGCCGACGGGCGTGTGCTGTTGACCCAGCGGGCCGACGACGGGACCTGGTGCCTTCCGGCAGGCGCCGCCGAGCCAGGCGGCAGCTTTGCCCAAACCGCAGTTGCCGAGCTCGCCGAGGAGACGGGAATCGAGGTCTCCGAGCATGACCTGGTCCCGTTCGGGTGCTTATCTGAGGCCGATGCGCACACCATCCACTACCCCAACGGCGACATCACCCATTGCTTCGCGATGTGCTTTCTCGCAAAGAGCTGGAGGGGCCAGCCACGTCCCGACCAAGACGAGGCGACGGCGGCGACGTTTGCCGACCTGGCCGCACCACCGAGCCCTCTACACGGCCCGACCGCCCACGCCCTCGACCTCCTGGCCGCATACCTCCGCTCCGGCGCCTTTCAGGTGCGCTAGAGCGGCGGACTACGACCCCTCCCGAGAGCTGAGCGATGAGAATGAGTCTCATTCTCTGATAGCTTCCCCGGCCTGAACTGGGCTGCCCACGCATCTGAGCGACTCGACGCAGCGGGACACCGCAGCGGCAGTGCCCGCCGCCAGGTGATCGATCTGCTGGCTGGCGCGGATTGCGCGCTCACGGCGCTGGAGATCGACCGTCGCATCGACTCGGTCGGTCGCGCCAGCGTCTACCGCACCTTGGATCGGCTCGAGCAGTTGCGGCTGATCCAGCGCGTGGACGTCGGCGGCGACGCTGCCGGCTACGAGCGCGTCGACGCGGCCGACCATCACCATCACCTCGTCTGCCAGGAGTGCGGCCGGCTCTCGCCCTTCACCAGCGAGCCGCTGGAGAAGGCGATCGAAGCCGTCGGGCGGCGCTCCGGATTCGCTCTCGCCAGCCATGACGTCGTCCTCCGTGGCACCTGCTCCGCCTGCGAGAGCGGCGATGCCTGACGTCGCCATTCCCCTGGCCGGCCTGGCGGTGCTCGCGATCTTCGCCGGCGGCGCCATCGCCCTGCGCCTGGCCCACACCCTGCCCACCGTCGTCGCCCTCAGTGGCGGCATCGTCGTCGCGGTTGCCCTGCTGGAGATCCTGCCGGAGGCGATCGAGAACGTCGGCGACGCCCACGACGCGGTTCCGCTCGTGGCCCTCGGCTTCATCGCCTTCTTCCTCATGGAGCGCGTCCTCGTGCTGCACCACCGCGACGATCCGGAGGAAGCGAGGTCCCACGGCAAAGTCGGGGCGCTGGGCGCCGTCGGGCTGTCGCTTCACTCGTTCACCGACGGGCTCGGGATCGGCTTGGCCTTCAGCGTCAACGCCGAGACCGGGCTGCTGGTGTTGCTCGCCGTCGTCAGCCACGCCTTCGCCGACGGCCTCAACACCGTCAGCTTCGTGCTCAGCCAGTCCGGCGACCGCGTACGGGCGAAACGGTGGCTGCGGATCGACGCGTTCGCGCCGCTTGCCGGGGCTGTAGTCGGCTCTCTGATCTCGGTCTCCGAGCAGACCCTCGGCTACTTCCTCGCGATCTATGCCGGCTTCTTCCTCTACATGGGCGCGACCGACCTCCTCCCCACCGCGCACGCCCATGACCACGACGGCGAGGGGTCTTGGCGCCGGGTCATCCTCACGATCGTCGGGTTCGTCGCGATCTACGGAATCACCCTGGTCGGCCACCCCGCTTGAGCCCGACACAAGGCACACAAACAATTACTCAATATATACCGAGTATGCAATGGGGTGCACCCAAGCCACCCATTGAAGGAGCTCTCATGCCAAATCGACCGGAAGCCATCGACCAGCGCCTGGTGAAGGCGCTTTCCCATCCCCTGCGCGTGCAGATCCTGGAGCTGTTGACCGAGCGGGTAGCCAGCCCCAACTGGCTCTCGGAACAGCTCGACGCCAGCCTCAGTCACGTCGCCTACCACACGCGTGCGCTCGATAAATGCGGATGCCTGGTGCTGGTCGACACGGCGCAGAAGCGCGGCGCCACCGAGCACTTCTACAAGGCCACACCCGACGCCTTCGTCGGCAGCCCGGCCTGGCGAGGCGTGCCGCGGCCGGTCCTCGGCGGAGTCTCCGGCGCGACCCTGCAGACCTTCGTCGACAAGGCCATCGCGGCCCTGGAGGCGGGGACGCTCGACGGTCGCGACGACACCGTCCTCCGCTGGATGCCGCTCCTGCTCGACCAGCGCGGCTGGGAGGAGGTGGTGACGATCATGGAAGAGGCGACCGAACAGATCCTCGCCGCGCAGCGGCAAAGCCAGGACCGCCTTGCGGCAAGCGGCCCGAAGGGCGCGATCTCGACCATCATCGGCCTCGCCAGCTTCGAGACGAGCGGCTCGCTGGGCGACCAGTAGGGGGAAGGGAGTCCGGTAGTCCCGTGGGGCATGTCGCGGCCTTCGGCCACATTCGCCCACGGGACTACCGGACTCCTTCCCACGACCCGTCCCTCACCAGCTCAGCTGAAAGGCTCGCAGTCAGCCGGGGGAGCCGACACCCTGAGGCGGGAATGTGCGCGAAGCGCGCGATATGCAATCTGAAGATCGCGCGGCGTCAGCCGCGCTCAGACATAGGAGCTAAGGCCCGAAGGGCCGTGCGACGAAATTCCCGCGGAAGGGTGTCGGCTCCCCCGGCCCACGCACAGGCCGCAGCCTCACTCCCACTCGATCGTCGCCGGCGGCTTCGAGGAGATGTCGAGGGCGACGCGGTTGACGTCGCGGATCTCGTTGATGATCCGGTTGGAGACGCGCTCCAGCAGGTCGTAGGGCAGCCGTGCCCAGTCGGCGGTCATCGCGTCGTCGGAGGTGACGGCGCGGATCACGATCGGGTAGGCGTAGGTGCGGCCGTCGCCCTGGACGCCGACCGAGCGGACCACCGGCAGCACGCAGAACGACTGCCAGAGCTGGCGGTAGAGCTCGGCGGCGCGGATCTCCTCCTGGAGGATCGCGTCGGCGGCGCGGAGGATGTCCAGCCGCTCTCTGTTGACCTCGCCGCCGACGATGCGGATCCCCAGCCCGGGCCCCGGGAAGGGCTGGCGCCAGACCATCCGCTCCGGCATGCCGAGCTCGGCGCCGACGGCGCGCACCTCGTCCTTGAACAGCATCCGCAGCGGCTCGACCAGGTCGAAGTCGAACTCCTCCGGCAGGCCGCCGACGTTGTGGTGGGACTTGATCGTCGCCGCGTGGTCGGAGCCGCCGGACTCGATCACGTCGGAGTAGAGCGTGCCCTGGACGAGGAAGCCGACGTCCTCGAGCTTCGCCGCCTCCTCCTCGAAGACGCGGATGAACTCCTCGCCGATGATCTTGCGCTTGCGCTCGGGGTCGTCCACGCCCGCCAGCTTGGCGAGGAAGCGCTCTTCGGCTTCGACGTGGACCAGCGGGATGCCGAACTGGCCGAAGGCCTCGACCACCTGCTCGGCCTCGTTCAGCCGCATCAGCCCGTGGTCGACGAAGACGCAGGTCAGCCGCTCCCCCACCGCCCTGTGGACGAGCAGCGCCGCGACCGAGGAGTCGACGCCGCCGGAGAGACCGCAGATCACCCGGCCGTCTCCCACCTGGGCCTGGATCTTCTCGACCTGTTCGGCGATCACCGACTGCGGCGACCACTGCTGCTCGCAGCCGGCGACGTCGCGCAGGAAGCGGGTCAGGATCTCGGTCCCGTAGGGCGTGTGGACGACCTCGGGGTGGAACTGGATGCCGTAGAGGCCGCGGTCGGGCATCTCGCAGGCGGCGACCGGCGAGCTCGGGGCTGGAGGCCAGGGCGGTGAACCCCTCGGGCGCCTCGAAGACCGCGTCGCGGTGGCTCATCCAGCAGCTCTGCTCCTCGGGCAGCCCGCCAGCAGGCGGCCGCCGCCGTCGCGGAGGACGAGGTCGGTGCGGCCGAACTCGCCCGCCTCGGCCGACTCGACCCGGCCGCCGAGCGCCAGCACCATCGCCTGCATCCCGTAACAGATGCCCAGCATCGGGATCTCGAGGTCGAGCAGCTGGGTCGGGAACGGCGGCGCCCCCTCCTCGTAGACCGAGGCCGGCCCGCCGGAGAGGACGAGCGCCTTCGGCGCCCGCTCGCGGATCTTCTCCACCGAGGCGGTCGCGGGCAGCAGCTCGGCGAAGACCCCGCATTCGCGGATCCGCCGCGCGATCAGCTGCGAGTACTGGCCCCCGAAGTCGAGGACCAGCACCTCCTCGACGGCGCGACGTCCTCCGCGGGCAGCTCCCGCCGGCTCGAGCGATGCAGGTCCTCGTCGGACCGCGGGCGAGCGATCCGGACTCAGTCATCGCTAACGGCGACCCCCGCCGACACGGCCGCCCGGCCGTTGGACCCCATCCCGACCGACTGCTCGTTCTGGAGCTTCTTGCCCTCGCTCATCAGCGCCGGCGCGACCATCACCTCGGCCCGCTGGAAGGAGCGGATGTCCTCGTAGCCACAGGTGGCCATCGAGGTTTTCAGCGCCCCCATCAGGTTGAAGGTGCCGTCGTTCTCCTGGGCCGGCCCGAGCAGGATCTCCTCCATCGTCCCGTCCTGCTTGGTCGAGACGCGGGTGCCGCGCGGCAGCGAGGGATGGAAGGTCGCCATCCCCCAGTGGAAGCCGCGGCCGGGAGCCTCCTTGGCGCGCGCCAGGGGCGAGCCGACCATCACCGAGTCGGCGCCGCAGGCGATCGCCTTGGAGACGTCGCCGCCGGTGCGCATGCCGCCGTCGGCGATCACGTTGACGTACTCGCCGGTCTCCAGCATGTGCTGGGAGCGGGCGGCCGCGACGTCGGCGATCGCGGTCGCCTGCGGGACGCCGATCCCGAGCACGCCGCGGGTCGTGCAGGCGGCGCCGGGGCCGACCCCGACGAGGACGCCGACCGCGCCGGTCCGCATCAGGTGCAGCCCGGTCGAGTAGGAGGCGCAGCCGCCGACCACGGTCGGCACCGGCACCTCGGCGATGAACTCCTTCAGGTTCAGCGGCTCGACCGTGGTCGAGACGTGTTCGGCCGAGATCACCGTGCCCTGGATGACGAGGATGTCGAGGCCGGCCTCGACCGCCACCTCGTAGTGCTCGCGCACCTTCTGCGGCGTCAGCGAGCCGCAGACGACGGCGCCGCGGGCCTTGATTTCCGCGACCCGCTTGGCGATCAGCTCCGACTTGACCGGCTCGGTGTAGATCTCCTGCATCAGCCGCGTCGCCTCGTGCTTGGGAGCGGCGGCGATCGCCTCCAGCCTCTCCTCGGCGTCCTCGAAGCGGGACCAGATCCCCTCCAGGTTGAGCACGCCGAGGCCGCCGAGCTCGTTGACCAGCACGGCGGTGTCGGGGCTGACGACGCCGTCCATCGCCGAGGCGACCAGCGGTAGTTCGAAGCGGTAGGGACCGAGGGTCCAGCTGATGTCGATGTCGTCGGGATCGCGGGTACGGCGCGAAGGGACGATCGCGATGTCGTCGAATCCGTATGCGCGCCGCCCCTTCTTGCCGCGGCCGATTTCGATTTCCAAGTTAGTCCTCCAGGGCTGGCGTTGAATCAGCCAGCCTACACTTCCGCGGGGACCTCCAGATCGTGCACGGCGACCTCGCCGAGCAGGCGCTCGACCTGGTTGCGATCGACGGTGCCGGCGCCGAAGTGCTGGGTCGACTCGGCCCCGCAGGCGACGCCGTAGGCAAGGCACTCCTCGGCGGAGCGGCCCTCGTAGCGGGCGGCGACGTAGCCGGCGAGGAAGGCGTCCCCGGAGCCGACCGTCGAGACCGGCTCCAGCGGCTCGGTGTGGACCTCGAGCAGGCGCCGCTCGGCGCCCTCGCCGACCGCCGCGACGCAGCCTTCGGGCCGCGTGATCGCCGCCTCGGCGGCGCCCAGGCGGACCAGCTCGTTGCAGGCCCTGGGCGAGGTCGCCGCGATCGGCGAACTCCTGGCCGACCAGCTCCTCGGCCTCGCGCTCGTTCGGGGTGACCATCGAGGCGCCGGCCCGAACCCCCGCCAGCATCGCCTCGCCCTCGGCGTCGAGCACGACCGGGACGCCGCGGCGGCCGAGGTCGGCGATCAGGCGGGCGTAGAGGTCGTCGCCGGCGCCGGGCGGCAGCGAGCCGGCCAGCACGCAGATCTTGGCGCCGCTGGCCAGGTAGCCGATCCGCTCGAAGAGCTTCTTGACCTCCTCCGGGCTGACCGCCGGCCCGCGCTCGTTGATCTCGGTCTGATCGCCGGAGGTCGGGTCGATCACGGCGAGGTTGATCCGCGTCTCGGCGGCGATCCGGGTGAAGTCGGTCAGCACCGACTCCTCGCGCAGCTCTTCCAGCACCCGCGTCCCGGTCGGGCCGCCGACGAAGCCGGCCGCGATCACGGGGCGGCCGAGCAGGCTCAGGGCGCGGGCGACGTTGATGCCCTTGCCGCCGGCGACGGTGCGGCTCTCGACCGCGCGGTGGCGGCGGCCGAGGCGGAAGTTCGGCACGGCGACGGTGCGGTCGATCGCCGCGTTGAGAGTCACGGTGAGGATCACTGCGCTTTCACCCCGGATTCGCTCTCCTCAGTCGCTTGCGGCGGGACAGACGGCGGTAGAGCAATACCGCGCCCATCAGTATCACGAAGATCGCGATCGCGATAGGGATCGGATTGTTATCGACGAAGCTGCGAGCGCGGTCGAAGACGTTCGCCTTGGGGATCGCGCGGCCGGCCCGCAGCGGCGACCGCAGCCAGCGCGGCGGCCGTCGACGAAGACCGTCGCCGTGCCCAGCCTGGCGCCGCGGCGGATCGGCCCCTCGACCTCGTCCGGAGCGCGAACGTCGACCTCGAGCCGCTGGCCGCGGCGCAGGCCGACGGCGACGCTGCGAGCGGCCCGCAGCGGCAGTTCCCCGCCGGAGTAGCGGATCGCCGGGTCGGCGAGATCCTGCCCGGCGCGGATCGGCAGCCTGCGCCGGTACTGGGCGAAGCCGTATTCGAGCAGTTCGAGGTTGGCGCGGTAGCGGGCTTCGTCGCTCGGCGCGCCGAGCGCGACCGAGATCAGTTCGACCCCCTTGCGGCGACCGGAGCCGACGAGGACGTAGGCGGCGTCGAAGGTGTGGCCGGTCTTGACCCCGGTCACCCAGGGCGCCATCAGCAGCAGCTCGTTGATCGTCTCGATCCGCCGCGGCGGCTGCAGGCTGCGCAGCAGAGCGCTGCGCGAGTCGGCGATCTTCGCGAAGGCGGGGATTCCGCAGCAGCCGCCGAGTCAGCGTCGCCAGGTCGCGGGCGCTGGAGAAGTTGCCGCGTTGGTCGAGCCCGATCGGGTTCGCGTAATGGGTGTCGGCGAGGCCGAGGGCGGCGGCGCGGCGGTTCATCTCGGCGACGAAGCGCGACTGGGAGCCGGCCGCGGCAAGCGCGAGAGTCGTAGGCGGCGTCGTTGCCGCTGAGCAGGATCAGCCCGTAGAGGAGGTCGCGCACGCTGACCCGCTCGCCGGCCCGCAGGCCCATCAGCGACTCGCCGTAGATCGGCTTCGTAGGGCGCGGCGCGCACGACCTTGTCGAGCGGCAGCTCCTTCAGCGCCACGTAGGCGGTCATCAGCTTGGTGGTGCTGGCGATCGGCAGCCGGCCAGCGGCGGCATGGGAGGTGAGCACTTCGCCGGTGCGGGCGTCGATCAGCGTCCAGGAGCGGGCTTCGACGCGAGGCGGGGGCTCGGCCGCGGCCGCAGCGGGCGGCCAACCACAGCAGCGCAGCGAAAAGCGCCGCCAGCAGCACGACGCCAGGCGAGCGCCGACTCATCTCAGCTTCAGCGTCTCGCCGGCGATCAGGATCTGCGGGTCGACTTCGGGGTTGAGCGCGAGGATGCTGGCGACCGGGACCCCGGTCCGGTGGGCGATCGAGACCAGGGTGTCGCCGCTCTTGACTACGTAGGTCTCGGCCTTCGTCTTGCGGACGGTTCTTGTGCGTGGGGTGGTTGCCGCGACTTGGTCGTGTCCGCGGAGTCGCCGAGCGAGCTGGCGATCGCGACGATGACGACGATCGCCGCGCCCGCCAGGGCGACTGCAGCGAAGATCCGGGCGAAGGCGCTGGTTCGTTTTTCCATGGGACGGGATCGGAATCGATTCGGAGCCGGTGATCGTATAGCGGCTGCAGGCGCTCTCAGGCGGTCGAAACGTCCCAGACGGCGGCCCGCAGGCGCTCCGCCGCAGCGGCTGGATCGGGATCGGCGGCGATGCCGCGCGAGGCGGCGACCAGGGCGGAGGCGGGCCCGGCTGAGAAGGCGGCGCCGAGCAGCTCCGGCTTGCCGCCCTGGGCGCCGACGCCGGGAATGAGGAAGACCGAGCGCGGCATCAGCTCGCGCAGGTGGGCGATGTGCAGCGGCTCGGTCGCGCCGACGACCGCGCCCATGCCGCTCAAACCGCCCTCCCCCAGCAGACGGCCCGAGAGACCGTCGACCAGCGCGGCCAGGCGCTCGTGCAGGGGCTGGTGGGGCGCCGGCAGATCCTGCACGTCGGCGGCGCCCGGGTTGCTGGTGCGGACCAGGGCGAAGACGCCGGCGCCGGCGCTCTCGGCAGCGGCGAGCAGCGGCTCCAGCGCGTCCAGACCCGAGCAGCGGGTTGGCGGTGAAGGCGTCGGCGCCGAGCCCGGCGACGGGCCCCCACGGCGTCGGCGTCTCGCCGACCAGGGACTGGGCGTAGGCGGCGGCGGTGACCGGGACGTCGCCGCGCTTGCCGTCGGCGATCATCAGCAGGCCGGCTTCGCGGGCGGCGGCACAGACCTCAGCCAGGGCCGCCCAGCCGGGGGCGCCGAGGCGCTCGAAGCAGGCCAGCTGCGGCTTCACCGCGACGCAGGCTGGCCCGGCGCGCTCGATCAGCGAGCGGCAGTGGGTGACGACCGCGGCGGCGGCCAGCTCGGCGGCCAGCGCCCCGGGACCGGGAGCCGCTCCCCCTCCCCGGCCAGCTTGGCCGGGTCGGGGTCGAGGCCGAGGCAGATCTGGCTGCGGCGCTCGTCGACGAGCGCCGCGAGCCGATCAGCGAAGGCCTTCAGAGAGTCAGCCGCCCTTGACCTTGGTCTTCAGGGCCGAGCCGGCGGAGAAGCGGGGAACCTTGCCGCCCGGAATCGTGATGCGCTCGCCGGTGCGCGGGTTGACGCCCTGGCGCGGGCCACGCTCGGCGACGTGGAATTTGCCGAAGCCGGTGAAGCTCACCTCGCCGCCGGAACTCAGCGCATCGGTGATCGCGTCGAGCACGGCGTCGACGGCGTCGCTGGCAGCTTTTTTGCTGCCGAGCCGGTCGTCGCCGGCCAGTTGATCCAGAAACTCAGCCTTGGTCACGTCGGGAATCCTCCTCGGGGGTTGAAGACCGGCGCAATCTAACAGTGGCCACGGCGTCACCGCCACGCACGGCCTGACGACGTCTGTCACGAGCCGCTGACGGACATCGCGCCGATCAGCACCGGCGGCGTGCGAACGGAGCCCCCGAAAGGGACCCAGCGCGCCTCGGCGCCGGCGGCGCGCACGCTGCCGAGCATCGCGACCAGGTCGCTGGCGATCGTGAACTCGCGCAGTGGCTCGGCCAGCTCGCCGGCGCGGATCGCCCGCCCCGAGGCGCCGACGGAGAAGACGCCCGGTAACCGGGTTGACGCCCGAGTGCAGTCCGGCGACGTCGGTGACGAAGACCCCGTCGCCGGCCGCGTCCAGCAGCTCGGCGAAGGACAGCGCTCCGGGCCCGACGACGAGGTTGGAGGCCGAGACCGTGGGCTGCGAGCGGTAGCCCTGCCGGGAGGCGCTGCCGGTCGAGGCGCGGCGCTCGCGATTCGCCGTGTAGGTGTCGTAGAGGAAGGCGCGCAGGCGGCCGCCCTCGATCAGCGCCGTGCGCCGACGCGGCACCCCCTCGCCGTCGAACGGCGCCGAGGCGGCCCCTTCCGGGTCGCGGCCGTCGTCGTGAAGCGCGAGGGCGGCGCTCGCCAGCTCCTCGTCGAGGCGGCCGGCAAAGGGCGAGCGGCCGCGCTGGATCGCGCTGGCGCTGAGAGCGCCGCCGATCAGCCCGGCGAAGCTGGCGGCCACGGTCGGATCGAGGACGACGGGGCACGAGCGCGATGCGGGCTTGGCGGCGCCGATCATCGACGTCGCGCGCTCGGCGGCCTCGTTCCCGATCGCCTCCGGGTCGAGGCCCTCGGGGCCGCGGGCGAGACCGAAGCCGAGACCGGTCTCCCGCGCTCCCTCCCCCTCCGCCAGTGCCTGCAGATAGGCGAAGCACTCGGAGGACTCGAACTCGCCGGCGACGCCGGTCGAGGAGGCGATCGCCACCCGGTCGGCCGAATCCGCGTAGACGACCTGCTCGACCCCGGCGACACGACTGTCGGCAGCGAGCGCGGTGCGCTCGACGCTCAGCGCCAGCTCGGCCACCTGTCCCGTCGTCCAAGCGGCGACCGAGGGATCGCTCAGGCCCGGCAGCGCCTCGATCGGCGCTGGCTGCGGCGGCGCCGCGAACTCGTCCTCGTCGGCGATCGCCGCCGCCTTCGCGGCGCGGCCGGCGATCGCCTCGACGCCCGGCTCGGAGAGGTCGGTTCCGTACGCGTAGCCGACCCGCCCGCCGATCCAGGCGCGGATGCCGATGCCGCTCTGGGTCGCGGCGGTCAGGCTCTCGACTTCGCCGCCATGGACTCGCACCTCGCGGCCGCTGTCGCGCGAGGCGTAGGCCTCGGCGTCCCCGGCGCCGGCCGCCAGCGCCGCCTCGACTCCTCGCGTCGCGACGGCGCTCAGCTCGCTCACAGCTCCGTGCCTCCCACCGTCATCGCCCCGACCCGAACGTGACCCTGGCCGGTGCCGACCGGCGCTTTCTGACCGCCCTTGCCGCAGATGCCGGTCTTCATGAAGAAGTCGTCGCCGACCGCGTCGATCGCCATCAGCGCCTCCAGGCAGTTGCCGATCAGGGTCGCTCCGCGGCAGGGACGGGTCACCTTGCCGCCCTCGATCAGGTACCCCTCGGAGACGCCGAAGACGAAGTCCCCGGTCGCCGGGTCGACCTGGCCGCCGGCGAAGGAGACGGCGTAGAAGCCCTTCTCGACCTCGGCGATCATCGCCTCCGGGGTGGCCTCGCCGGGGGCGATGTAGGTGTTGGTCATGCGCGGGATCGGCAGGTGGCGGAAGCTCTCGCGGCGGCCGTTGCCGGTCGAGGCGACGCCGTCGCGCTCGGCCGTCAGGCGGTCGTAGAGGTAGGCGCCGAGCCGTCCCTCCTCGATCACCTGCGTCTTCTGGGTCGGCACGCCCTCGTCGTCGATCGCGTCGCTGCCCCACTCGTGCGGCAGGCGACCGTCGTCGAAGGCGTTGAGCAGGGGCTGCGCGACCTGCTCGCCGAGCTTGCCGACATAGACGCTCGCCCGCTTCTGGATGTGGTCGGCCTCGAGACCGTGACCGGTCATCTCGTGGAAGAGGACGCCGCCGAAGCCGCCGCCGACGACGACCGGCATCGAGCCCGACGGGGCCGGGCCGGCGTCGAGCAGGGTCAGTGCCTTGTGGGCCGCCTGCTCGGCGATCAGGCCGGGGTCGTCTTCGAGCAGCTCGAAGCCGCGGTGGGCGCCGAGCGTCTCGGCGCCGGTCTCGACCGCGTCGCCGCGGCGGGCGACCGCCTGAGCGCCGATGCGGGTGCGGGTGCGGTCGTCCCCGGTGAGGAGGCCGTCGGAGTTGGCGACCGCGACCTGGCGCCGCGCCTCCGCGTAGGAGGACGTGAACTGGGCGATCTCCCCTCCCCTGCCGCGGGCGCGCTCGTCGAGCTCGCGCAGCAGCGCCGCCTTGCGGTCGGGCGGCACCTCCTCCGGGCGGCGCTCGATCGGCAACGGGGCGCTCGCCACCGCCTCGAGCGCCCGCGGCTCGCGACGCTCGCCTCGCAGTGCGGCCGCGGCTTCGTCCGCGGCGCGCTCGAGGTCGGCGGCGACGAGGCCGTCGACGTGGGCGAAGTAGGTGGTGCCGCCCTCGACCACGCGGACCCCGGCGCCCTCCTCGGCGCCCGACTGGACCGCCTCGAGCCGCGACTCGTCGATCGACATCGAGAGGCCGTGGCGGCGTTCGGCGAAGACCTCGGCGAAACGGCCGCCGTTGGCCAATGCCCGCGCCAGCACGCGCTCGGCGACGGCGGGATCGAGCAGCTCGCTCACGCTTTCGGTCGCTTCCCGGCGACCTCGATCAGACGGCCGGCGGCGACGAACAGCTCCGCCCCGGCCGTCGAGTCGTCGGCGTGGTCGCTGCTGCGACCGTTCGGATAGTAGAGGCGGGCGAAGGGCCGGCGGGCGACGCGGCGGCGGCGCATGTAGGCGGCGGCCTCGTCGGCGTAGCCGGAGACGCGGTCGAGCAGGATCCGGTGCGGCTTCGGCGGCATCAGCTCTCCCTGGCGAGCTCGCGCAGGGTCGAGCGCATGTCGAAGAACATCAGCGAGGCGAGGGCGAAACGCTCGGTCACGGCCACGGCGGCGAGCCCGGCATGGCGCAGGGCGAAGACCTCGCCCTGCTCGGTGGCGACGTGCAGACCTGCTCGGCTGGCTCGGCCCCGGCGCGATCGGCGACCGCGAACAGCGCCGCGGCGTCCTCGCGCCAGCGCTCGTGGTCGGCCGCGGCGGCGAGCACCGCCCCGGTCGAGTCGAGGATCGCCGCCCCTCGAAGGTCGGGCGACATCTCGGTCAGAAAGGCCAGCGCCGCCTCCGCGGCGTCGCCCGGAACGACCTCGGTGGCGGCAACGTCGTCCATGTTGGGGAAAATACCGACCGTGTCCCTCGCCCGAGCCTCCTGGATCACCGTGGTCGTCGTTTGCGCGATCGCCGCGGTCCTCTTCGCGATCAGCGGTTACACCGGCTACACGATCACCCTGATCGCGGTCGGCCTCGCCGCCGCGGTTAACCTTCTGCCGCCTCCCTGAGGCAGGCGGCGTACTTCGATGAGGTTGGCGAGAGAGGTCGAGGCGCCCCTCTACCTTCGCTGGGCTATTCGCCTGAAGAGAGATAGAGCCGTCCGAGAGACGAGCCCCCATGCGATAGCTAACGCCGCTCGTACGAGGGGCGCCTCGACCTCTCCAACCAAGCCCTCCGATAGTCCACCAACTCACGAAACCACAGCCTGCTATCGAGCAAGCGAGCCCGACCTTTTTTGCGGTAGCTGCCTGTCCTCGTCAGCTTCGAGCTGGCTCCGGACCGTCCCGGAGGGTGGGGCATCCTCCGTACGAGCGGCGTTAGCTATTCGCCCCACTGCACCATCTAGGACTGCCTTAAGTTCTCTCCGGGCGAATAGCCCAGCGAGGGAGGAGGATGCCCCACCCTCCCCAGCGGCCCGAGGTAGCAACAGCTCAACCAGCACGGAAGGGGCCGGTCCTTCCGTCGTCGGGCTCGTGGAACGACGTCTCCGGCTCGACGTGGATCAGCACGTCGGCCATCGAGATCTCGGCCTCGATCGAGGCCCGCATCCGGTGCGCCAGGGCATGTGCGAGCTCGAGGCTGGTGCCGGAGCGGTACTGGACGTGAAGGTCGATGTGGCGGCGGCTGCCGGCGCGACGGGCCCGCAGCTTGTGGTAGCCGGCGACCTCCGGCGTGCGGGCGCTGGCGATCGCGGCCTCGATCCGGTCCAGCTCCCCCTCGGGCAGCGTTTCGTCGACCAGCACCCCGGAAGAGCGGCGGATGATCCTGATCCCGGCCCAGACGATCGCCGCCGCCACGATCAGCGCCGTGACCGAGTCGAAGGCGGTGTTGCCGGTGAGCTCGACCACGCCGAGGCCGAAGAGGACCCCGGCCGAGGTCAGGGCGTCGGTGCGGAGATGGGCGGCGTCCCCCTCGAGCGCCGGCGATTCGTGCGCCTTCGCCTGGCGCGAGAGGACCGTGGAGACGCCGAGGTTGGCGACCACGGAGAAGGCCATCACGGCGATGCCGATCCCGAGGCGGTCGAGCTCGGTTCCCTCGACCAGCTGGTTGGTGGCCTCGTAGACGATGATCCCGGCCCCGACCAGGATCAGCATCCCCTCGATCGTCGCCGCCAGGCTCTCGACCTTCTCGTGGCCATAGGGATGCTCGGCGTCCGCCGGCTCGTCGGCTTTGCGCACCGAGACGTAGGCGACGACGGAGGCGACCAGGTCGATCAGCGAGTGGACCGCCTCGGTGAGGATCGCGATCGAGCCGGTGATCGCTCCCGCCGCGAGCTTGAGCGCGATCAGCACCGAGTTGGAGGCGATCGAGAGCGCCGCCGCGCCGCTTTTGGTGCGGATCACGAGCGGCCCTCCGCCGCCACCCCGAGGTGCGCCGCCAGCATCCGGGCGGCGCGGCCGCGGTGACTGATGGCGTGCTTCTCGGCGGCGCTCAGCTCCGAGAAGGTTCGCCTGTCCTCCGGGCCGGTGTCGTCGGGCACGAAGGCCGGGTCGTAGCCGAATCCTCCCTCGCCGCGGCCCTCCGGCAGCAGGCGGCCCTCGCAGCGGGCCTCGAAGACGTGCTCCTCGTCGCGCGCGTCGATCAGGACGAGCGCACAGACGTAGGCGGCACGGCGCTCTCCCCCGGCGGCGTCGACGTCGCGCAGCAGCTTCGCCAGGTTCTCCTCGTCGCCGGCGCCCTCGCCGGCGTAGCGGGCGGAGTAGATCCCAGGGGCGCCGCCGAGGTCCTCGGCGGCGATTCCGGAGTCGTCGGCGATCACCGCCTCGCCGGTGGCCCGGCGCGCCGCCCGCGCCTTGATCAGCGCGTTCGCCTCGAAGCTGTCGCCGTCCTCGGGCGGCATCTCCACCTGCGGTGGCAGCGGCTGCAGATCGAGCGCCGGCAGTAGTTCGGCCATCTCCGCCAGCTTGTGCCGGTTACGGGTCGCGAAGATCAACCGACCCGCTCCTGCACCTCCCGCAAGCGGGCGATGCCGTTCTCGGCCAGGCCCAGCAGCTCATCGAGCGAGGCGCGCGAGAGCGGCGTGCGCTCAGCGGTCGCCTGCACCTCGACCAGACCGCCCTCGCCGGTCATGACGACGTTGGCGTCGACTTCGGCGTTGGAGTCCTCTATGTAGTCGAGGTCGCACAAGGCCCGGCCGTTGACCATGCCGACGCTGACCGCGGCGATCGAGCCGTTCAGGGGCATCGTCTCCAGGGCTTTGCGGTCGAGCAGTTTCTGGAAGGCCTGGCGCAGCGCCACGTAGCCGCCGGTGATCGCCGCACAGCGAGTGCCGCCGTCCGCTTCGAGCACGTCGCAGTCGACATAGACGCTGCGTTCCCCCATCGCCTTGAAGTCGACGACGACCCGCAGCGAGCGGCCGATCAGCCGCTGGATCTCGACCCCGCGGCCGTCCTGCTTGCCCTTCGAGATATCGCGTTGCTTGCGGTCGCCGGTGGAGGCCGGCAGCATCGCGTACTCGGCGGTGACCCAGCCTTTGCCGCGTCCCTGCATCCAGCGTGGAACCGATTCGTTGACCGACGCGGTGCAGATCACGCGGGTTTTGCCGACCGAGATCAGCGCCGAGCCGTCGGCGCTGGCGACGAAGCCGGGATCGATCGTGACCGGCCGGATGTCGGCGGGCGCCCTGTCGTAGCTGCGAGACGCTGGCATCGGGCGAGTCTTTCACGCGAGCGATCGCCGCGCCCGCGGCGGTCAATCGTTCGGGTGCACCCGCAGGCCGCGCTGACCGAAATGAGCATCGAAGGCAAAGGCCTCCCCCGAGCCGTCGCGCTCGATCAGAGCAAAGGAGGTGGCATCGACGTAGCTCCAGCGCTTGTCTCCGTGACGCTCGAGGATCTCCCATGCGTCGCTCTCCACGTCTTGCTCGAGACGAACTAGCTCGACCGCGCCGCTGGCGCGGAAGCGGCGGCCCCACTCGATCGCCTCGGCCCGGCCGACCCGGACCATCAGCGCCGTGTAGGTCTCGGCGAAGACGTAGTTGGAGGTAAAGAGGGCGGCGCCCTCGGTCAACAGCTCCGAGAGCGCCGCCCGCGCCCGCTCGTGCTCGGCCTCCGCGGCATTGCGCAGCGCTACGAAAGCGCTGGTGTCGACGAAGACCGACCTCATCGGCCGTAGAGGTCGCGATCCAGCGTGGTCACGCTGGTGCCCTCCCGCCCACGCCCTGGCGACTCGTCCAGCAGGTAGCGAAGCAGGGGATCCGCGGCCAGATCGGGGCGGCGGGCGCGCTCGGCGTCGATCAGCTCGCGCACGACGGCGGCGATGCTGCCCGATTTGCCGGCCCGCTGCCGGAGCCAGCGATGCTGAGCCTCGTCCAGATATAGCTGCGTCCGGTGTTTCATGCTGTCATACAGCATACGTCGCAAAGAGGACGGAACCGGGGTGGCGGGGGCGTGTGCAGTAGTCATCGCGTTTCTCGCTTTCGAGTCGTCAGCAGCGCGGAGGGCTCTCCGCTATTTGAAGGCGACCTTGTCCACGGCCTCCTTGATCTTGTTGACGATCACGTCCGCCAGCTCGGTCCCCTGTTTGCCGTTGAAGCCCTTCATCGCGGCCACCATCCCCACCATCAGTAACGAGACCAGCAGAATCAGGCCCACGTACTCGACCGTGCCCTGGCCCGCCTCCTCTGCCAGTACCCGGATTCGCCGCAGCCGTCGCTCGATCGCAGCATGCAGATAACCCATCAACGCGTAAATCATCGAAGCCTCCTCGCTCGGTTGCAGGCCCATGCTCGGCGGCGAAGGCGCACGGATCTAGACCTGGGGGCGACAAGTTCGCAACACCATCGAGCCAAAACACCGACGCGGTCCTCTTGCCGCCGCGGCAGCCGCGGATACCCTGCTGGCGTGCGCGTCCTCGTCGTCACCAACTTCGAGCCCGACGAGGCGGCGCCGCAGCGGGGTCGCTGGGTGCGCGATCAGGTCGACGAGGTGCGGCGGCGGGGCATCGAGGTCGACGTATTCAGCTTTCCTCCCGGCCGCCGCGAGTACATGCCAGCGACCCGGCGGCTGCGGTCGCTACTGCGGCGCCAACGCTTCGACCTCGTCCACGCTCACTACGGCCTGGCGGGGTGGTGCGCGCGGCTGGCGGGGGCGCGACCCCTGCTGGTCACCTTTCACGGCACCGACGTCCGCCACGGAATCGCCGGCCCGCTGTCGCGCCGTCTCGCCTGGCGCATCGATCTGGTCGCCGCCGTCTCGCGGGCGTTGTTCGAAACCGAAAACGGCCGTCCCGGCCTCCCCCCCGTCCCGGGCTCGGCCGTCCTGCCGTGCGGCCCGGACCTGAGTCGCTTCGGCCCACTCTCCCGGACCGAGGCGCGGGCGCAGCTCGGACTCGATCCCGATGGCCGCTTCCTCTTCTTCCCCGCCAACCCGGCCCGGCCGGAGAAGCGACACGACCGCGCCGCCGAGGTGACCGCCGCCTGCGACGCGGAGCTGCTGACCGGTGGCTCGATCGAGCCGGAGCGGATGCCGCTCTGGCTCAACGCCGCCAACGCCGTCGTCGTCACCTCCGACTACGAGGGTTTCGGGATGGCCGCGATCGAGGCCCTGGCCTGCGACGTACCGGTGCTCTCGACCCCGGTCGGGATCGCTCCCTACGCGCTGGCCGGGGTGGATGGCTGTCTCTGCGCCCCTTTCGACGCCGCCGTCTGGAGCGCCGCCGCCCGGCCGCACCTGGACGCGGCGGACCCCCGCGTGGCCGGGTCGGCGCGGGCCGCATCGCTCTCGGCGGCACGGATGGCGGAACGCCTGATCGAGGCCTACCGCGACGTCACCGCCACCCCGGTATTAGATTGAGCGCATGAGCGCGGAGGGAAGCGGCGAGAATCTCAGCGCGCAGGTCGAGGAGGCCGAGCGCAGGCTGCAAGCCGCAGCGGACATCGCCTCCGCTGCCGAGCGCCGGGCCGCCGCCGAGATCGAGGCGCTCGAGGCCGATCTCGAGCGGGAGCGCGCCGGCGCCGAGCAGGCGCGCGAGAAGCTGCGCCTGATCCATGAGGAAGAGTTGCAGGGCGAGCGAGCGGCCAAGGAGCGCGCGATCGCCGCCGCCGCGGAACGGCTGGGCGAGATCGAAGCTCAGACGGAAGCGGCGGAGAAGCGGATCGAGGAAGCGGAGCGACGCGCCGAGGAGGCGGAGCGAGCCATTGACGACGAGAAGGCGCGAGCCCGCGAAGCCGCGGCCTCCTGGCTGCGCGAGCAGTCGGCGTCGATTCGTCGAGAGGCTGAGGGCCGATAGCCGCCCCAGTCGGCGAGTTCGACGTCGCCGTGGTCGGCGGCGGCGCGGCGGGGCTGTGGACCGCACTGCGGGCGGCCGAGCACGGCGGCAGCGTCTGTCTCGTCTCCCGCACCCCCCTTTCCCAGAGCGCCAGCTTCTGGGCTCAGGGGGGGTTGGCGGCTGCCCTCGAGCCGGACGACTCGCCCGACAGGCACGCTGCCGACACGATCGCCGCCGGGCGCGGGCTCTGCCGGCCGTCGGCCGTAGAGGTGCTGGTCGAGGAGGCGCCGGCGACGGTGCGGGATCTGCTCGCGCGCGGCGTCGTCTTCGACCTCGACCACGAGGACCGGCTCGCGCTGGGCCTCGAGGGAGGCCACGCAAGCCGCCGCATAGTCCACGCCGGCGGCAGCCAGACCGGCCATGAGATCACCTCGAAGCTGGCAGCGATGGTCGCGGGCGAGCCGCGGATCGAGGTGCGTGAGAGGACCTCGGCAACGGCACTCTGGAGCGACGGCGAACGCTGCCATGGGGTGATCACCGACTCCGGCCCCCTGGCGACGGCAGCCACGGTCCTCGCCACCGGCGGCGCCGCGGCGCTGTGGCGGCGAACCACCAATCCGCGCGGCGCGATCGGCGCCGGTCCGGTGCTGGCGGCCGCCGCCGGGGCCGATCTGGCCGACCTTGAGTTCTGCCAGTTCCACCCCACCGCCCTCGCGCTCCCCGGCTCGCGGGCCGACGGCGTGCTGATCACGGAGGCGATCCGTGGCGAGGGAGCGAAGCTGCTCGACGCCGGCGGGGAGCGCTTCACCGATGAGCTCGCCCCCCGCGACGCGGTCACCGCGGCGATCCTCGAGCAGATGCGGGCCGATGGCAGCGCCGAGGTGAAGCTCGACCTGCGCGAGATCGACCCAGCACGCTTCCCCAACGTCTTCGCTTCCCTGGCCGATGCCGGCCTCAATCCGCATTCGGACCCGGTCCCGGTTGCGCCCGCCGCCCATTACACGATGGGCGGGGTCGCCGTCGACCTCGACGGCAGGGCCTCGCTGCCGGGGCTCTACGCGGTCGGGGAGTGCTCCTGCACGGGGCTGCACGGGGCTAACCGGCTCGCCTCCAACTCGCTCAGCGAGTGCTTTGTCTTCGGCGCCCGCGCCGCCGCGGCGGCAGTTGCCGAGACCGGCGGCGGCGCGCGGCCGGCGCTCCCCGGGTGGCGGTTCGAGCCGCCGACGGAAATGACCCGCGACGCTGTCTGGCGCCGCGCCGGCCCGAAGCGCGACCCGGACGACCTGGCGGCGCTGATCTCCGACCCCTACCCGCTGGCATCGGCGACGGCCACCTGCGCCCTGAACCGCCGCGAGTCGCGCGGCGGCCACCTGCGGAGCGACTGTCCCGAGGCCGATCCCGAGCTCGACGGCGTCCACTTCGTCCTCGCCGCCGGCGGCGAGGTCCGCCGGGAGCGGTGGCTCTAGGGCGATGCTGCTCGGGGTCGACGTCGGCGGCACCTTCACCGACGCCGTGCTGCTCAAGGAAGGCGTGGTCCACACCGCAAAGGTCCCGACCACGCCCGGGGACGAGTCCGCAGGCGCGATGAGCGCGACCCGCGCCGTCCTCGACCGGGCCGGCGCCGGCTTCGCCGATGTCGAGTCCTTTGCCCACGGGATGACGGTCGGCACGAACGCGCTGCTGGAGGAACGGGGCGCTCGCACGGCCCTGGTCGCGACCCGGGGCTTCGCCGACATGCTCGAGATCGGGCGCCAGGATCGGCCCCAGCTCTACCGCCTCTGCGCCCCGAAGCCGGCGCCGCTGGTCGAGTCGGAGCTGCGCCTCGAGGCCAGCGAGCGCATCGGTCCCGAGGGTGTCGTCGTGCCCATGGGCGAAGACGAGCCCGAGCGGCTGGCCGAGCTGCTGCGCGAGCGTAAGGCCGAGTCGGTCGCGATCTGCCTCCTCTTCTCCTATCTCGACCCCAACCACGAGCGGCGCCTGGCGGCCCACCTGCGCGAGCGCCTGCCCGGGGTCCACGTCTCCGTCTCGCACGAGGTGCTGCCGCGCTTCCGCGAGTACGAGCGCTGCTCGACGACGACGATCGACGCCTACCTCAGCCCCCTGCTCGGCCGCTACCTGAGCCGGCTCGGGGAAGCGACCGCGGCGGCAAACCTGCCGGCCCCGCAGGTGATGCAGTCCTCGGGAGGAGTCGCCCCAGCCGAGGAGGCAGCGCGGGCCGGCGCCTGGAGCGTGCTCTCGGGCCCTGCGGGCGGGGCGGTTGGAGCGGGCCTGCTGGCCCGCGCGAGCGGCGACGGCAATGCCCTCGGCTTCGACATGGGCGGCACCTCCTGCGACGTCTGCGTGATCGAGGACGGAGAAGTGCGCCGCACCGATTCGCGCCGGATCGGCGGCCGCACGATCCAGCTGCCGATGGTCGACGTCCACACCGTCGGCGCCGGCGGCGGCTCGGTCGGCTGGCGCGATCGGGGCGGGGCGCTACGGGTGGGACCGCGCTCCGCGGGCGCCGTGCCGGGCCCGGCTTGTTACGGCCGCGGCGGCAGCGAGCCGACCGTTACCGACGCCAACCTCCTGCTCGGCCACCTCGCCCCCGACTCGCAGCTCGCCGGCGACATCGCGCTCGACGCCGAGGCGGCGGAGGCAGCGATCGCCGCCCTCGCCCGCTCGCTCGACCTCGAGCCGCTGGCGGCGGCGGCCGGGATCGTCCGTGTCACCAACCAGGAGATGGTGCGGGCGCTGCGGGTGGTGACCGTCGAGCGCGGGATCGACCCCCGCCGCTTCGCGCTGCTCCCCTTTGGCGGCGCCGGCCCGATGCACGCGGCCGCGATCGCCGCAGAGCTGGGCATCGAGACGATCCTCTGCCCGCGTGCCAGCGGCGTGCTCTCGGCCCTCGGGCTCTGTGCCTCGGAGCGCCGCCGCGACACCGCCCGCACCGTAATGCTGAGCGGCGCCGAGCTGAGCGCCGAACGCATCGCTGCCGAGGTCAGCGCAATGATCGCCGCCACCGATGCCGGCCTCGCTGGGGCGCGACCGCAGGTCGTCTACGGGCTGCGCTACGACGGACAGGCTTTCGAGCTGCCGATCCCCGGTCCCGCCGCGCCCGACCCCGCCGACCTCCGCGAGCGCTTCGAGCTCGCCCACCAGGAGCGCTATGGACACCGCGACCCCGAGGGCGAGATCGTGCTCGTCGACATTCGCTTGGCGCTGGTCGTGCCCGGACCGCAACCGCGACCGGTCGCCGCCAGCGGCCAGCTCGGAGGAGAGCTCGCGACGGGTTCGCTTCGGCCGCGAGTGGATCGAGACGCCAGTGTTACGCGGCGAGCCCGGCAGTGGCATCCGGATTGCGGGACCGGTCATCTTCGAGCTGCCAGAGGCGACCCTGGTGCTGCCGCCAGGCTGGCGAGCCGAAGTCGACGAAGCGGGCACGATCGACGCACGGCTCTCCGCCCAAAGGGAGCCCATGACGAGAGCCTCTTCGTGAGCGGCCTGGATCCGATCGCCCTGCAAGTCCTGATCGGCGGCCTGCGTGCGACCTGCGACGAGATGGGCGCGACGCTGATCCGCTCCGCCTACTCGGCCAACATCAAGGAGCGACACGACTGCTCGACGGCCCTCTTCGACGCCAAGGGCGAGCTGGTGATGCAGGCCGAGCACATCCCCGTCCACCTCGGCTCGATGCCCGACGCCGTCGCCGCCGTGCTCGCCGAAGAGCAGCAGCCGGGCGCCGCCTGGATCCTCAACGATCCCTACCGCGGCGGCACCCACCTGCCGGACGTGACCCTGATCTCACCGCTGTTCTGCGAGGACGAGCTGCTCGGCTTCGCCGCCAGCCGCGCCCACCACGCCGATATCGGCGGGCCGACGCCGGGCGGAATGCCGGCCTTCTCGAAGACGCTGGAGGAAGAGGGGGTGGTGATCCCACCGACCCGGGCCGAGGACGCCGAGCTGAGGCGGCTGGCCGAGCGGATGCGCTCGCCCAGGCAGCGCCTCGCCGACCTGCGGGCCCAGCAGGCGGCCAACCGGATCGGCGAGATGCGCCTGGCCGAGCTGGTCTCTCGCCACGGGCTGGACCACCTTCGCACCGGGATGGAGGAGATCCTCGCCTACGCCGAGCGCCGCACCCGCACCGCCCTCGCCGCCCTGCCCGACGGCGTCTACGCAGCGGCGGACGTGCTCGAGGACGATCGCGACGCCAGAGAGCGCGACGCGGTGTTGCGGGTCGAGGCGACGATCGCCGGCGAGCGCCTGCGGCTCGACTTCAGCGGGACCGATCCCCAGATCGAGGGCAACCTCAACTGCCCGCTCTCCGTAACCAAGTCGGCGGCGTTCTTCGCCGTGCGCGTTCTCACCGACCCCGACGCGCCCCCGTCGGCCGGCGCCCACCGCCCGATCGAGGTGGTCGCCCCGGCCGGCTGCCTGCTCAATGCCCGCTTCCCCGCCGCCGTCGTCGCCGGCAACGTCGAGACCTCCAGCCGCGTCGCCGACCTGGTGATCGCCGCCCTCGGCTGCGCCCGCCCGGGGCCGGCCCAGGGACAGGGGACGATGAACAACCTGACCCTGGCCAACGACGACTTCACCTACTACGAGACGCTCGGCGGCGGTCAGGGCGCGTGCCCGGACGCCGACGGGCCCGACGCGATCCACGTCGCGATGTCGAACACGCTGAACACCCCGGTCGAGGCGCTGGAGAGCGAGTTCCCCCTGCGGGTGCGCGAGCTCTCGATCCGCCGCGGCAGCGGCGGCGGCGGCGCCCACCGGGGCGGCGACGGAATCGTGCGCGAGATCGAGGCGCTGGCGCCGATGCGCTTCACCTTGATCAGCGAGCGCCGGCGCCATCCGCCGCGCGGGCGCGGCGGCGATGACGGAAAGCCCGGGCGGAACCTACTCAACGACGAGCCGCTTGCGAGCAAGGCGGAGGGCGATCTGAAGCCCGGCGATCGGCTCAGAATCGAGACGCCGGGCGGCGGTGGCAGCATTTAACGACATTTAATTTTGTGATTTCGCCCTGCTCGTCTAGAATGCGCGACCTCGGGCAGGCAGAACGGTCTTACGCAAGGCCTGGAGGCGCAGCCCGCCCCCGTTTTCCACGACTCTTCGCAGGTGACGATTCACAATGCCGATCGCTTTCAAGGAATGGGCAGTAACCGTCCGCGCCCTCTCAGAGGGGGAGCAGCTGCTGACCCTGCGCAAGGGCGGCATTCGCGAGGAGAACAAGCACTTCGAACTCGAGCACGAGCGCTTCTTCCTCTACCCGACCTTCGATCACCAGCGGAACAACCTGGTGCGCGAGTCGCATCATCCGGAGCTGGCCCGCGCCCTCGAGGAGGGCGTCTGGCCCGACGAGGAGCCGCCGCCGCAAGCGCTGCTCCAGGACGGCGGCATCCCGCAGCCGGATCGGGTTCGCCTGCGCGCCTGGGCCGAAGTGACGGACCACGTCACGATCAACGACCGGCGCACCCTCGACAGCCTCTCGCCGTACTACATCTGGACGCCTGACTACGCCGAGAAGCGACTCGCCTGGAAGCGGCGTCACCCGCTCCACATCCTGCTGCTGCGGGTCCACCGGATCCCGCGCCCGGTCACGGTCCGCGTCCGCGACGAGTACCACGGCTGCCGCTCCTGGGTCGAGATCGACCGCGACCTGCCCTTCGAGGGAACCCCGGTGATGGCCGACGAAGAGTTCGACCGCGCGCGGCAAGAGATACGCGAAGTTTGCGGATCTCCAGAGCCCGCCCTCGTTTGAGCTTCATACCCGCTCGCTAGCCTCGGTCCATGTCCTGGATCGAGACCGAGTCGCTGAGCTTCACGGCTCGTCACGACACCGACGATTCGGCGTTCGCCGAGCGCACGCTGGACCGGATGGAGGATCTGCGGCTGCGGCTGGAAGACCGCTTCCAGCAGGCGCCCGGCGAGGTCACGGTGGTCGTCCACACCAACCCCGCCTGGCTGACGATGGCGCACCCGTTCCTGCCCGCCGCCCGCTGGTCGGCGGCCCCGGCGGGGCGTCGCTACCTGGCCGGCTGGGCGATGGCGACCGAGCTCCACGTTCTCAACGACCCCCACATGGAACGGCGAGCCGCCGGCGAGGACTCCTGCGAGGCGCTGCGCGGCACCGCCGAGCGCCTCTACGCCCAGCTCGGTGATCGCCGCCAACAACCCGGCCCTCCCCCCCTCGTGGACCCCACGCCGCTTTGCCCGCTACCTGCGCTGGGCCTGGCTGGTCGAAGGCGGCGCCCAGTACTTCGCCCGCCAGGTCGGCCTCTACCGAGCGGCCGTGATCCGACGCCTGCGCGAGAGCGCGCGGCCGTCCTTCCCCCCCTCGCGCCGCGACGCGGTGATCCTCGGCGGCACGATCTTCGACCTGCTCGAGAACGAGCGCGGCCCGGAGGCCTGCGAGCGACTGGTCCACGAACTCAAGCCCGGCGGCGCCGGTGCCGACCATCGAAGACGCCTTCGACGCGCGCTTCGGCGACATCGAGGCGGCCTGGCGCGACCACCTGCGCGGCATGGCCCGTCCAAGTGCCGTCAGGTGAGCTGGTAGAGCACCCAGACCAGGATCAGCGCCGCCGAGAAAAGCGGTCGCCACCCAGAGGGCGAGGCGGCCGGGAGAGGTTTCGCCGTCGCGCAGCCGCGCCTGTTCCTCCAGCTCGGTCCACTCCGGATCCTCGCCTTCGGCGACCATCGTGTCCGCCAGCACAGACCGGGCCTTGGCGGCAAGGTCGGAGACGACCTTCACGTCGCGCGGGCCGGAGGCCAGGAATTCGGGAACGTCGAAGCCACTGCTGCGCTGCAGGACGCTTGGAATCCCGGCCTCCCCCAGCAGTCCCTGGATCATCTCCGCCTCGACCAGAGTGCGGCCAAAGGCGACCTTGACCAGCGGGCCGCCTCCCCCGCCGCCTCCACCGCCCTCGTCGTCGCCGCCGTCGTGCCAGCCACCGCCACCGTGGGCGCCGCGGCGGTGGGTGCTGGGCGCTAGGAGACGTCGAGCTCGGCATCGGCGATCTTCAGGTCCTTGAGCAGGTAGGCCTTGACCTCGGGCGACTCTGGGTCTGCCAGCGAGACGATCACGTAGACCTGGTCCGGCCAGGCGACCGCCTGGTTGACGTCGGTCTGCGACGGATAGGCGGCGCTCTTGGTGTGAGAGTGGTAGATCGCCAGCAGCTCCTCGCCGCGTCCTCGATCGCGTTCAGCGCGTCGTACTGCCCCTGCGGGTCCATCTCGTACCGCAGCGGACTTGCGGCGGCATTGACGACCCGATGCACGACCTTCGCCTCTCCGTCGACGCCGCCGATCATCCCGCAGCACTCGTTGGGCAAGTCCTCGCGGGCATGTGCGACCAGCTCATCGACCAGCTCTTGGGAGATCCGCATCTGAAGAGAGAGCTGCCGCCTACCACCAGACCGTCGAGTCGAGGTTCTCGATCTCCTCGATCGGCTTGGTGTAGACGCCGGAGGAGAGGTACTTCCAGCCGTCGTCGGGGATCAGGAAGACGACGTTGCCGCCGTCGAGCTCGCCGCCGATGCGGACGGCGATCGCGGCGATCGCGCCGGCCGAGACGCCGGCGAAGACGCCCTCCTCGTCGAGCAGTTTCTTGGTCCAGACGATCGCGTCGCGGTTGGAGACCATGATCTTGCGGTCGAGGATCGAGAGGTCGATGATCGGCGGGATGAAGCCGTCGTCGAGCGAGCGCAGGCCCTGGACCAGCTCGCCCTGCATCGGCTCGGCGGCGACGATCAGCGTCTCCGGGTTGGCCTCCTTGAGGCGCCGGCCGTTGCCCATCAGGGTGCCGCCGGTGCCGAGCCCGCCGACGAAGGCGGCCACCTCGTCGAGCTCGTCGAGGATCTCCACCGCGGTGCCGTTGTAGTGGGCGAGCGGGTTTGCCTCGTTGCCGTACTGGTAGGGCATGTAGTAGCCGGGCTCCTCCGCCATCTCCAGCGCCACCTCGACCGCCCCGTTGGAGCCCTTGGCGCCCTCCGAGTAGACGATCTCCGCCCCGTACATCGAGAGCAGCTGGGTGCGCTCCTCGGTGACGTTGTCGGGCATCACGACCTTCAGCGGGTAGCCCTTGCGGCGGCAGATCATCGCCAGGGCGATGCCGGTGTTGCCGGAGGTCGGTTCGAGGATCGTCTGCCCCGGTTCGATCGCCCCTTCGGCCTCGGCCGCCTCGATCATCGACTTGGCGACCCGGTCCTTGACCGAGCCGGTCGGGTTGTGGCCCTCGAGCTTGGCGTAGATGCGAACGTCGGGCTTGGGCGAGAGGCGCGGCAGCTCGACCAGCGGCGTATTGCCGATCGACTCGACGATGTCGCCGAAGCGTCCCCCGCAGGGTCTGTTGAGTAGCTCGTCGCGCGGCATCGTCGTCTCCCGTTACTTCAAAAAGTATAGCCAGGGATAGGCAAGCGCTTGGATCCCTTGCGCGAGGCCAGGGAGGCGAGTAGTTTCGCTCGCCTCCGGGTAGTCCCATACCGGTTGAATCGTTTTTCGGAACGGAGGAAGCGCCGATGAAGAAGATCCGCCTTTCCACTCTGCTCGCGGCCCTGGCGGTATTCGCCCTCGCCGTTTTCGCGGTCGGCTGTGGCGACAGCGATGACGACACGCGGCGGCGGGGGAGCGAAGCTCATCGTCGGCTCCGACGTGCCATATCCCCCGTTCGAGGAGTTCGGCAAAAGCAAGACCGAATTCAAAGGCTTCGACATCGAACTGATCGAAGCGATCGCCGAAAAGATCGACCGCGAAGTCGAATTCAAGGACACCTCGTTCGACACGATCTTCCGCGACCTCGCCCAGGGCAAGTTCGACGCGGTCGCCTCCGCGACGACGATCACCGACGAACGCGAGGAAACGGTCGACTTCACCAATCCCTACTACCTGCCGTCGGCGCAGTCGATCGTGGTCAAAAAAGGCGACTCGGGTCTCAAATCGGCCAAAGACCTCGAGGGCAAGTCGTCGGAGTCCAGCAGGGAACGACCGGCGAGGAATACGTCGAAGAAAAAATCGACACCGAGGAACTCCGCACCTACCCGCAGGGCCCCGACACGATCCCGGCCCTCAAGGCGGGCACGATCGACGCCGTCGTGATCGACCGGCCAGTCGCCGAAAAAGCTGTCGAACAGGACAGCGGGATCGAAATATCGGGCGGGATCGAAACCGAAGAACAGTACGGATTCGTGGTCCAACAGGGCGACGAAGAGCTGCTCGACGAATTCAACGAAGCCCTCGAGGAAGTCATCGATGCCGGGGAATACGAGACGATCTACAGGAAGTGGTTCCATAAGCCGCGCCACCCGGGAATCTGCACCGCGACGCACGAAGCGGAATGAGCCAGGCTCGGTAGCCCGCGAGGCAGGAAGTCTGGAAGGAGCGCCGAGAGGGCGCCCCTTCCTGTTGTGAGTCGGCTAGCGGGGAGCCCGAGATCAGGAGAACGCGGATGAACGAGATTATCGATCAGTACTTCGACGTCTCGCAGATGTCGAAACACTTCGGCGAGGTCCTGGACGGGTTCCTGATCACCCTCGAACTCGCGCTGATCGCGGCTGCCCTCGCATTGATCTGGGGGTTGCTCCTGGCGCTGCTGCGGCAGCTTCCTGGCAAGGGCTTCCTGCCGGTGCGGTTCCTGACGATCGCCTACATCGACGTCTTCCGCGGCATCCCGCTGCTGATCATCATCCTGCTGATCTCCGGCAGCCTCGCCTTCCTGCCGTTGCCGGAAGCACTCACGATCCCTCACTTCTTCGGCAAACCCGACAACTTCTGGTACGGGATCCTGGCATTGACGCTGGTCTACGGGGCCTATTATGCCGAGGTCTATCGGGCCGGCATCGAAGCCGTGCCGGATGGCCAGATGGAGGCGGCGAGGTCGCTCGGCATGAACCACGGCCAGGCGATGCGCAACGTGATCGTCCCCCAGGCGGTGCGCAAGGTGATCGCGCCGATGCTGAACGAATTCACGGCGCTGATGAAGGACACGACGCTGGCCAGCGTGATTGCCCTCAACGAGGTCGCGCTGGTCGGGCGCGACATCCAGTCCAAGACGTTCAACAGCTCGGCGCTGACGCTCGGCGCGATCATGTTCCTGATCGTCGTCCTGCCGCTCGCGCGTCTGGTCGACAGGCTGATCTCCCGCGAGCAGAGCCGCACCTCGCGCGGGGCGCCCGGCTCGAGTACTACGCCATTAGCCGATGACGGAGCCGATGCTCAGGCTGGACGGGATCCACAAGCGCTTCGGCGAGCTCGAGGTGCTGCGTGGCATCGATCTCGAGGTCACGCAGGGAGAGGTCGTCTGTGTACTTGGGCCCAGCGGCTCCGGCAAGAGCACGCTGCTGCGCTGCGTCAACCTGCTCGAGCCTCCCGAGCAGGGCGAGATCTTCGTCGAAGGCAAGGACATCTGCAAGGGACCCAGCGCGGCCGCGGGCGAGTCAGGCTGGGAGCTCGACTTCGTCCGCCAGCGCGTTGGCATCGTCTTCCAGCAGTTCAACCTCTTTCCTCACAAGACGGCTCGGGAGAACGTGACGATGGCGCCGGAAAAGGTGCTCGGCAAGTCCGCGACCGAGGCGCGGGAGAAAGCCACTCGGCTGCTGGAGCGAGTAGGACTCGCCGACAAGCTGAACGAGTATCCGGAACGGCTCTCGGGGGGCCAGCAGCAGCGGGTGGCGATCGCGCGAGCGCTGGCCATGGACCCACACGTGATGCTCTTCGACGAGGTGACGAGCGCGCTCGATCCGGAGCTGGTCAAGGAGGTGCTCGACGTGATGCGGGAGCTGGCCGAGGAAGGAATGACGATGATCGTCGTCACCCATGAGCTCGGCTTCGCCCGCGAGGTCGGCGACCGCGTCGTCTTCCTGGACGAGGGTGTGATCGTCGAGCAGGGCAAGCCGGCGGATGTCCTCGACAATCCGCGCGAGGAGCGCACCCGGCGCTTCCTGGGGCTGGTCTTAGATCGCTGAGACGGCGCCGGTTCGCAGCCGTCTCAGCCGCCGGCCATCGCCGGCAAGATGACCACGGTGTCGCCGTCTTTGACGGCGGTATCGAGCCCGCTCAGGACCCGCACGTCCTCGTCGTTGAGGTAGACGTTGACGTAGCGGTTGAGGTCGCCGTCCTCGCCGAAGAGCTGCCCCCGGGTGTCGGGATGCGCGTCGGTGAGGGAGTGCAGCACCTCGCCGACGGTGCCGCCACCTGCCTCGACTTCGGGCTGGCCACCGGTTTTCGGCCGCAGCACAGGTGGGATCCTCACGGTCGCCATCAGGCGGGAAACCTATCGCCTATCCGGCGCAGAAGAGCTCGTAGTCGGGGAACTGGCCCATCTCCGACGCCGGGATCTCGGCCGCGTTCTCGCCGCAGATCGGGCACTCGGGATCGCGCCGGACCTTCAGCTCCGTGAATCTCGTGCCGAGGGCCTCGTACAGCAGCAGCCGCCCGATCAGCGGCTCGCCGACGCCGAGCACCAGCTTGATCACCTCGTTGGCCTGCAGCGTGCCCATCGTCCCGGCCATCACGCCGAGGACGCCGTTGGCGGAGCAGCTCGGCGCCAGCTCGGCCGGCGGCGGCGTCGGGTAGAGGCAGCGGTAGCAGGGGCCCTCGTATGGGAGGAAGGTCGAGATCTGCCCGTCGAAGCTGAGGATCGAGGCGGAGACGACCGGCTTGCGCAGCCGCACCGAGGCGTCGTTCAGCAGGTAGCGGGTGGGGAAGTTGTCGGCGCCGTCGACGACGATGTCGTAGTCGCCGATGACGTCGAGGATGTTCTCGGCGTCGAGCCGCATGCGGTGCTCGACGACGTTGACGTCGGGGTTCAGCGCTTCGATGAAGAGCCGGGCCGATTCCGTCTTCGGCATCCCAATTCGCTCGGTGTTGTGGATCACTTGGCGCTGCAGGTTGGAAGCGTCGACGACATCGTCGTCGACCAGGCCCAGGGTTCCGATTCCGGCAGCGGCGAGGTAGAGCGCGGTGGGCGCGCCGAGCCCGCCGGCGCCGAGCAGCAGCACTTTCGCGTTCAGCAGCTTCACCTGCCCTTCGACGCCGACCTCGGGCAGCAGCGTGTGGCGCGAGTAGCGCTCGCGCTGCTCGGCCGTCATGCCGCTGGCGGCGACGACCGGGAACCCCTGCTCTTGCCAGGCGAGGATGCCGCCGGCCATCGAGGCGACGTTGTCGTAACCGCGCTCCTGCAGCTGCGCGGCGGCGATCGCCGAGCGGTTGCCGGAGCGGCAGTAGAGGATCGTGCGCGCCGACTTGTCGGGCGCGGCCGCGCCGATCTCGTCGACGAGCAGGCCCGGCGGGACCAGCTTGCCGTTCTCGAGGTGCGCCTCCTGGTACTCGTGCGGCTCGCGGGTATCGATCAGGACGACGTCGCCGCCCTCGATCTCCTCCGCCGCCTCGAACGGCTCGATCTCCTCGATCGTCTGGGTCCCCGCACCGGTTGCCATCGCAAATCTCCTAAATCCGGATCAGCTTTACTTCAAAAAGTATAGCGGGCCGCACGAGGCGGCCCGCAGGCGAATTCTGAGCTCCGACTAGGCGAAGCTGGGGCGCATCTGGCGCAGTCTTTTGACCCGCTCCTCGATCGGGGGGTGGGTCGAGAAGAGACCGGCGATGCCCTTGCCCGAGAAGGGCTTGACGATGTAGAGCGGCTCGGCTGCCTGGTTGACTTTCATCGGTATCGCCTGCGCTCCCTGCTCGAGCCGCAGCAGGGCGCTGGCCAGCGACTCCGGGTTGCCACAGATTTCGGCCCCGCCCGCGTCGGCCGCGTACTCGCGCTGGCGCGAGATCGAGAGCTGGATGATGCTCGCCGCGATCGGCGCCAGCAGAACCATCGCCAGCGAGGCGACCAGGCTCAGCGGCGACTCGTCGTCGCTGCCGAACCACATGAACATGTAGGCGAGGTAGGTGATCGCGGCGCCGATCGCCGAGGCGACCGACTGGATCAGGATGTCGCGGTGCTGGATGTGCGCCAGCTCGTGCGCGAGGACGCCGCGCAGCTCGTCCTCGGAGAGGAGCTTGGTGATGCCCTGGGTCACAGCCACGGCGGAGTGTTTTGGGTTGCGCCCCGTCGCGAAGGCGTTGGGCTGGTCCTGGGGAATCATGTAGAGGCGGGGCATCGGCAGCTCGGCACGGGTCGTCAGTTCCCGCACGATCTGGTAGAGCCGCGGCGCTTCGGACTCGTCGATCGGCTTGGCGCCGCTCATTTTCAGCGCCAGTTTGTCGCTGAAGAAGTAAGAACCGAGGTTGATCAGCAGGGCGATGATCAGGAAGACGCCAGCGGTGCTGGGGCCGCCGATCAGGGCGCCGATCAGAACCAGCAGGCCGGAGAGGGAAGCCAGCAGGATCGTCGTGCGCAGGGTTGCGCCGAAAGTCGACTGCTTGGTGGTCTTCATCGCGTCATCGCTCCTAAGGTCGCTTGCCAGACAAGTATTGCGACGTGGCGGCGATCGGCCAATAGGTGGAAACCCCTATAGAGGCCGGTGGACCCCCTACTGGCCTGCCTCTTTGTCCTCCTCGCGCTTCCACCACAGCAGTGGTTTCTTGTTCGGGGTCAACGCCCGAAGACGAAGCACCCCCACGATCGAAAGCAGCAGGCCCGCCCCAGGGGCGGCGGCGACGGCGAGGATCATTCCGAAGATCAGCACGGCCATTGCCAAGTAGCGTTCGACGTGACGGTCTTCGCGGTCGGTTTCAAGGCCTTTGTTCTTTGCCTTCGAGGCCGCCTTCTGGATCGTGATGTTCGCAGTCGTCTCCTGCTCGAGCTTCTTGGTCACAGCCCGCACGTGCTCGTTTTGGGCTCGTATCGAGTCGTTTTCAAGTCGTAGGCGTTCGACCCGCGCCCCGCCCGCGCCACCCGGAGGCAGCGGCGGTTCCGGTGGCTCCGGAGTCGTGACCGATCTCAGGTGGGGAGGGGACTGCTGCTCGCCAGCTTCCGGCGACTGCACGGCATTGAGATGCCACTCGGGCGAATCGTCGACTGACCTCGACTCCTGAGGTTGAAGCGAGTGTTCGCTCGTGCTCGGCTCCTGGGAGCCTGTCTCGCCAGGGGGCTTGCGGGGCTCATCGGCGCCACTCATCGCTGACTCCCCTTGGGTTCCTGCCAGAGCCGAGGGCGCGTTAGGGCTGGACTTTTCTGAGCTTTGAGGGTTGGATGCTTACGAGTAAGCACGCGTCTCTCCTATCTTCTTGATGGGCGGAAATACGTAACTTCCACTCCCTGCTTGAGCAGGCGAAGATGTAGAGACGACTTCCCGGCTAACGAAGTAGGCAGCCGGGTACTGCTAAGCCGGTACTACGCTGCACCTATCAAACGAGGGCACTGCTCGTATTTAGTTGTCTTGCCATCCCAGCGCTGCCGGGAAACTGGTTGTTTCGATCAAGTTCCTCCTGATTGGTGACGTTCGTGAGATCGATCCCACGTAGCATTTGAGTCCCAGGGATCGGTTTGTCGGGTGCTCTTGTTCCGAGCGCCGCCATCACTAGTCCTGTGAATGCGATGGAGGCCGTTTGAATTGCTTTCCAGACTTCGGTGATCGATTGCGGTACTTCTGTGAACCACTGGTCTGCTTCTATTTCCACTTCAAATGTGTTCATCGTTCCCCTGTATGCAGCTAGAGGTGCGAATACGATTAATGCCGCCAGCGCACTGGCGAGCAACGTGATCGATTTGAGCATGAGATGTACCCTCCTGTGAGTACGTTTTCCGACGCTGGTTGAAAACGCCGGAACTTTTGTCGTGGTCATCTGTTTTACCTCTATCTTGGGTTGCATCCAAACCTTTGATGCGTGGATGAAACTCGTATCGACTAGGCGCTAGCCTGCGCTAGTTTGAGTGACGAGCTAGGTTTTGGTTCACCGCGTTGTTGGCGGTGAATGCGCCTCCTTGTCTCCAAGGGGCGGAAGGCCATTGCAGCAGGCCCAATGCCCCTGCAGAATCTGTCCCTATCCCGGCCAATCCCGGATTGGCCGCGTAGCCAGTTTACGGGAATGTAGCCGTATCTGTCAAGAAACGGCTCAACTCTGTCCTCCGTAACTCCCCTGGCGCGCCAAGTGCACTTACCGTGCGAACGCTGGCACTGGGATTAATTAATTCTACCATTACCGCTCCGAAAAACTAGTGTGAAACGAACGAGCCGGGTGTAAGAGTTAAATTTACTCGATGACCGTGGCCGTGATCGTGATCGTCGTGCTAGCGATAGCCGTGGCAGCGCTGGCAACCAGCCTGCTGCGCCTCAAACGCCGCTTCGGGCCGCTGGAGCGGTTGATCGAGGAGATGGAGAAGGTCGACCTGAGTCGGCCGGGGCCGTTGCTGCCGGCGTCGATCGACGGGATCGGCGAGACCGAGGAGGTGGAGCGGATCGAGCTTGCCTTCCTGCGGATGATGCGCCGGCTCGAAGCCGAGCGGCGGCGGGCGGGGTCGGCCGCCCTGCAGGCCCAGGAGGAGGAGCGTGCAAGGATCGCGCGCGACCTGCATGACGAGGTGAACCAATCGCTGACGGGACTGCTGCTGCGCCTGGAGGCGGCCCGCGAGGCGGCGCCGCCCGAGCTGGAGGGAGAGCTGGCCGAAACCAAGGCGCTGGCCAACCAGGCGATGCGCGAGCTGCTCTCGCTCGCCCGCCAGCTGCGCCCGACCGCGCTCGACGATCTCGGCCTGGCGGCGGCGACGGCGGGCCAGGTGGAGCAGCTGGCCCGGGGCGAGATCGAGGCCGAGTTCAGCGCTGACGGCGACCTCTCCGACCTCCCGGACGACGCCCAGCTGGTCGTCTACCGGGTCGCCCAGGAGGCGCTGTCGAACGCCACCCGCCACAGCGGCGCCGCCCGGGTCGAGGTGCGACTGCGCCGGCTCGACGACGGCGGGGTGGAGCTGGCCGTCGCCGACGACGGCCGCGGCTTCGCCTTTGCCGATTCCGAGCGCGGGCTGGGAATCGGCGGCATGCGCGAGCGGGCGCTGCTGATCGGCGGCGAGCTGACGATCGAGTCGCGCCCCGGGCGAGGCACCACCGTGCGGCTGACGGTGCGGGGAGAATCGGGCTGGTGAAGGTTCTTATCGCCGACGACCACGGGATCGTCCGCTCGGGCATCCGCCTACTGCTCGAGCGCCAGCCCGACATCGAGGTCGTGGCCGAGGCCGGCGACGGCGCCGAGGCACGGGACCTGGCGGTGCGCGAGCGCCCCGACCTGGCGATCCTCGACGTGAAAATGCCGAAACTGACGGGGCTGCAGGCGACGCGAGAGATCAAGCGCCAGGCGCCCGAGGTCTCGGTCCTGATCCTCTCCATGCACGACGACGAGCGCTACCTGTTCGAGGCGCTGAAGGCGGGGGCCTCCGGCTACGTGCTGAAGGCGCAAGCGGACACCGACCTGCTCGCGGCGATCCGAGCCGTCGAGCGGGGCGAGCCGTTCCTCACGCCGGAGGCGCAGCGGACGCTGATCAAGGACGTGCTCGAGCGCGGCTCCAGCGGCGAGGAGGAGCTGACGCCGCGCGAGGAGGAGATCGTCAAGCTGGTCGCCGAGGCGAACACCACCCGCCAGATCGCCGAGGTGCTCCATCTCTCGGAGAAGACCGTCGAGAACCATCGGGCAAACGCGATGCGTAAGCTCGGCATGCGCGACCGGGTCGAGCTAGTCCGCTACGCGATCCGCCGCGGCCTGATCGAGCCATGAACGACTACCAAGAGAAACGCTGGCTGGCGCTGGTGCTGCTCTGCTCGGCCCAGTTCGTCGTCGTCCTCGACGCCTCGATCGTCAACGTCGCCCTGCCCTCGATCGGCGAGGCGCTGAGCTTCTCGCAGGAGAACCTGCCCTGGGTCGTCAACGCCTACGTGCTGACCTTCGGCGGCTTCCTCCTGCTCGGCGGCCGCACCGCCGACCTGCTCGGGCGACGCCGGGTCTTCATGGCCGGCCTGATGCTGGTCGCGGTCGCCTCGCTGGCGGCCGGGTTCGCCGTCAACGAGGGTCAGCTGATCGTGGCTCGGGCGGCGCAGGGCCTGGGCGCGGCGATCATCTCCCCCGCCGCCCTCTCGATCGTCACCACGATCTTCAAAGACGGGTCCGAGCGCAACAAGGCGCTCGGGGTCTGGGGGGCAGTCGCCGGCTCGGGCGGCGCCGCCGGCGTCCTGCTCGGCGGCATCCTCACCGACGGCCTCGGCTGGGAGTGGGTGCTGTGGGTCAACGTGCCGGTGGCACTGATCGCCTTCGCGCTGACTCCCGGGCTGATCGCAGAGAGCCGGGCCGAGACCGAGACCCGCGCCTTCGACGTCGCCGGCGCGGTCACCGTCACCGCGGCGCTCTCGATCCTCGTCTACGCCGTCGTCGACGCGACCGACAAGGGTTGGGGGTCGACGCGGACGCTCGGGCTGATCGCCCTCTCGCTGGTCCTGCTGGCGGCGTTCGTCGCGATCGAGCTGCGGGCGCGCAAGCCGCTCGTGCCGTTTTCGATCTTCCGCATCCGCACCCTGACCGGCGCCAACGTCGTCGGCATCCTGGTCGGCGCCTCGCTGTTCTCGATGTTCTTCTTCATCTCCCTCTACATGCAGCAGGTGCTCGGGTACAGCGCCATCCACGCCGGCCTCTCCTACCTGCCGCTGGCGCTGACGATCATCGCCACGGCCGCGATCGGCTCTCAGCTGGTGACCAAATTCGGCTACAAGCCGGTTCTCGCGGTCGGGCTGCTGTTCATCGTCGCCGGGCTGCTCTGGTTCAGCCGGATCTCGGTCGGCGGCGGTTTCACCACCGACATCCTCGGGCCCTCGCTGCTGGCGGCGGCCGGCCTCGGCTTCTCCTTCGTGACGACGACGATCGCCGCCGTCTCGGGGGTCGAGGAACACGAGGCCGGGTTGGCGAGCGGTCTGATCAACACCTCGCAGCAGGTCGGCGGCGCGCTCGGCTTGGCGGTGCTCGCGACGATCGCGACCTCGCACACGGAGGACGCGGTGGCCTCCGGCACGGGCCTCTCGCAGGCTCTCACCGACGGCTTCCAGTACGCATTCCTAGGCGGCGCCGCGTTCGCCTTCCTCGGCTTCGTCCTCACGCTGGTCCTGATCCGCGGCAGCGACAGCCGCGCCCACGCCGAACTCGGCGACGGCGTCGTCGCCGAGGGCGCCGAGGCATAACCGACCGGTTCAGTAGGATTTAGGTCGATGCTGTTCTCGACCAAAGCCGAGTACGGAGTGCGCCTGATGGTCGAGCTGGGCCGCCAGCCGAGCTCGACCCCGATCTCGCTCAGCACAGTCGCCGAAGCGGAGCGGCTGCCGCTCTCCTACCTCGAGCACCTGGTCGCGAAACTGCGCAAGGCGGGTCTCGTCACCTCGACCCGCGGCGCCCACGGCGGCTACCGGCTGGCCAAGCCCGCCGAGCAGATCACGATGGACGCGGTGGTCGAGGCGCTGGAAGGGCAGATCGCGCCGATGGAGTGCTTCCACGAGACGCCAGAGGGCAAGGTCCTCTGCTCGCACGAGGACGACGGCGACCGTGCCTGCGCGACGAAGCTGCTGTGGACGCGCGTGCAGGGCGGCGTGACCAAGGCGCTCGCCGGCACCACGCTGGCCGAGCTGGTCGAGTTCTCGCGGCCCGGTGGGCGCAGCGAGGCGGCCATCGTCCACGCCGCCTGACTACCAACCTCGAAACACCTGGAAACGGAGCGAAATTGGCAGAGCTGGAGATACGCAACCTGCACGTGAACGCCGAGGACAAGGAGATCCTCCGCGGCCTCGACCTCGATGTCGAGAAGGGCAAGGTCCACGCGCTGATGGGGCCCAACGGCTCCGGCAAGTCGACGCTCGCCAACGCGATCATGGGCCATCCGGCGTTCGAGGTGACCGAGGGCTCGATCGTCTTCAAGGGCGAGGACATCACCGAGGCCGATCCCGACGTGCGCTCGCAGGCTGGCCTCTTCATGGCCTTCCAGTACCCGGTCGCGATTCCCGGCGTCTCGGTCAGCAAGTACCTGCGGATGATCATCAACGCCCAGCGCGAGGCGCGCGGCGAAGAGCAGATCAAGATCAAAGACTTCGCCAAGGTCGCCCAGGAGGCGATGGCGCTGGCCAACATCCCCAAAGACTTCTCCAGCCGCTACCTCAACGACGGCTTCTCCGGCGGCGAGAAGAAGCGGATGGAGCTGCTGCAGCTGGCGCTGCTGCGGCCGGAGATCGCGGTCCTCGACGAGACCGACTCCGGCCTCGACATCGACGCGCTGCGCACGGTCGCCGAGGGCGTCAACCAGTTCGCCGGCCCCGACATGGGCGTCCTGATCATCACCCACTACCAGCGCATCCTGCACATGGTCAAACCCGACTTCGTCCACGTCATGTTCGAGGGCCGGATCGTCAAGGAAGGCGGCCCGGAGCTGGTCGGCGTGCTCGAGGAGAAGGGCTACGGCTGGATCCGCGAGGAGGTCGAGGCGGGCGCCGTCGCCTAGCCTCGCGACCATGGCGCCGGCGACCGCGAAGAGCTCCTTCCCGATCGAGAAGGTCCGCGCCGCCTTCCCGGCGCTGGAGCGCGAGGTCAACGGGCAGCCGGTCGCCTACCTCGACAGCGGCGCCAGCTCCCAGCGGGTGCTGGCCTCGATCCAGGCGGTCGACCGCTACGAGCGGCGCACACCACTCCAACGTCCACCGCGGCTCCCACACGCTCTCGGCCGAGGCGACCGCGGCCTACGAGGGGGCGCGGGCGACGGTCGCCGACCACGTCGGCGCCGCAGACCGGCGCGAGGTGGTCTTCGTCCGCAACGCGACCGAGGCGATCAACCTCGTCGCCCGTGCCTGGGGCGACGCCAACGTCGGCGCCGGCGACCGCATCCTGCTCACCGAGATGGAGCACCACTCCAACATCGTCCCCTGGCAGCAGCTGGCCGAGCGGGCCGGCGCGGAGATCGACTGGGCGCCGGTCGACGACGACGGCCTGCTCGACATGGACGCCTTCGCGGCGCTGCTGGAGCGCGGCCCGAAGCTGGTCGCGGTCGCCCACGTCTCCAACGTGCTCGGCACCGAGAACCCGATCGCCGAGATCTCCCGCCTGGCCCACGACGGCCGGCGCGCTGGTGCTCGCCGACGGCGCCCAGGCGGCGCCGAAGCTGCCGCTCGACGTCGCCGAGCTCGGCGTCGACTTCTACGCGATCACCGGCCACAAGCTCTACGCGCCGACCGGGATCGGCGCGCTCTGGAGCCGGCTCGAGCTGCTGCGCGAGATGCCGCCCTTCCTCGGCGGCGGCTCGATGATCCGCAAGGTCACCCGCGACGGCACCACCTACGCCGACCCGCCGGCCCGCTTCGAGGCGGGGACGCCGGCGATCGCCCAGGCGATCGGGATGGCCTCGGCGCTGCGCTGGCTCGACGGCCTCGGGATGGAGGCGGTGCTCGAGCACGAGCGGCAGATCGCCGACTACGCCCTGGAGCGGCTGCCGGAGGTGCCGGGCCTGCGGATCTTCGGCCCGCCCCGCGGACGACGAGCGCATCGGCCCGGTCTCCTTCGAGCTCGAGGGCGTCCACGCCCACGACGTCTCCGAGATCCTCGACCGCCACGGCGTCGCGGTCCGCGCCGGCCACCACTGCGCCCAGGTCGCTGATGGACCGCCTCGGGGTCGCCGCCACGGCCCGCGCCAGCTTCGGCGTCTACACGACGCCCGAGGAGATCGACCGCCTGGTCGACGGCCTCGACGACGCGCGCCGCGTCTTCGGCCTCTCAGTCCAACTAAGACTCTCCGTCCTAGTCGATCGTCAGCAGCTTCGATTTCGCGGCCTTGCATTTGCCGCGTTTGGCGACGGTCGCGAAGTAGGCGCCGGAGGTGAGGTTTTTCCCGACCGGAACGGCCCACTTGCCGTTGTCCTCGCTCTTGTCCTGGCCCAGCAGCTTCGTCTTGCCGTTCCCGCTCCCGGTACATCTTCACCTTGCGGCTGCCGAGGCAGCCCTTCCTCGGGCGACGTCAGCGTGCCGTGGAAGGCGGGGAATTTGAGGCTGACGACGATCCTCGGTCGAATTCTTCCCGGCGCTGGAGGCCGAAGCAGGCAACATGGCGGCAGCGAGAAGGGCGATCAGCAGCGACGGGCAGCGATGCAGCGATGCGACAGACATTGAACCTCCCACTCGAAGTTTGCTGCGTCACTCTAGAAGCCCGTAACTGGCGGCCTTCGCTAGCCTCGAATGCATGGACGAGCTCTACCGCGACCAGATCCTCGAGCACTACAAGCGGCCGCACAACTTCGGCCGGCTCGAGGACCCGGACCTCGAGTTCGAGGACACCAACCCGTTCTGCGGCGACGAGCAGCACGTGACGATCCGGCTCGACGAGGACGGCCGGGTGGCCGAGATCGCCTTCGAGGGCAAAGGCTGCGCGATCTCGACCGCGGCGACCTCGCTGCTGACCGACGAGCTGGTCGGCAAGACGCGCGAGGAGCTGCTGCGGCTGCCGAAGGAGTTCGTGCTCGAGCTGCTCGGGATCGAGATCTCGGCGACGCGGATGAAGTGCGCGATGCTGGGCCTGAAGATCGTCAAGAGCGCCAGCCTCGGCCAGCCGGCCGAATGGGAGGACGAGGGCGAGGCCGGCGACCCGAGCGAAGCGGTCGCCGACCTCGGCTAGCGCCTAGGCGCTTGCGGCCGCGCGTTCTTCGGCTGAGCTGCGATCACGGCGAAGGCGGCGCCGTGCGGGTCGGTGAGGATCGGCGAAGCGGCCGACCGGGATGTCGATCGGGCCGAAGCGAGACGCCGCCGCCTGCGCGCTTGACCGTCTCCACCGCCGCGTCGGTGTCCTCGACCGCGAAGTAGACGAGCCAGTGGGCCGGGACCTCGTCGGGAAGCCGCGGCCGCTGATGTCGAGCATGCCGCCGACCGAGCTCTCGCCGATTCAGCCACTCGGTGTAGGTGCCCATCTCGCCCATGTCGTTCTCGTCGAAGCCCCAGCCGAAGACGGCGCCGTAGAAGGCCTTGGCGGCGTCGGGGTCGCGGGTGCCGAGCTCGTTCCAGGAGAGCGCGCCGGGCTCGTTGACGCAGCTCGGCGCCGGGGAAGGTGCCGGGCTGCCAGATGCCGAAGACGGCGCCGGTCGGGTCGGCGAAGACCGCCATCCGGCCGAGGTCCATCACGTCCATCGGCTCGGCGATGACGCTGCCGCCGGCCTCCTGGACCGCCGCGGCGGTCGCGTCGGCGTCCGCGACCGAGACGTAGCTGCTCCAGGCGGGCGGCTGGCCCTCCTGCATCAGCGGCATCATCCCGGCGACGTCGGCTTGCCGTCCTTTTTCGCCCGGCGGTAGCCGCCGATCTGCTGCCGAGTTCGGCAGCTCGGGCACCTCCCAGCCGAAGAGGCCGCTGTAGAACTCGACCGCGGCGTCGAGGTCGGGGGAGCCGAGGTCGACCCAGCAGGGGGTTCCCGGCGCGTAGCTCGTCCTCTCGCTCATCGCTGCCATCCTCTCCTCGAAGGTCTTCCTCGATCCTCTCACCTCGAGCGGGGCCGGCCGGTCAAGCGCTTGTTACGCGACGAGGGGCCCAGCCGGCCCGCCCGCTAAAATCCGACCGGAGAAGTAGGATTAAGTCTCGACCCGCACGAACCACGTGCCGAGGAGCAACCCACCCTCTTGACCGACACCGCAGGAACGACCATCGCCGTCTGCCCTGCCGCCGAGCTGCCGCCCGGGGAGATGCGCCTGGTCGAGCACGACGGGCGCAAGATCGGCGTCTTCAACTGCGAGGGCACGCTCTACGCGATCGAGGATCGCTGCTCCCACGACGACGGGCCGCTCGCCGAGGGCGAGTTCGACCCGGCGACCTGCACCGTCGAGTGCCCCCGCCACGGCTCCCTCTTCGACCTGACCACCGGCAGGCCGAAGACGCTCCCCGCCTTCGCACCCGGTGCAGACGTTCCCGGTAGCCGTCGAGGACGACACCATCACCCTGGAGGTCTCCTAGACCATGGCAACGCCCGAGGTAGTCGCAGAGAAAAGAGAGCTCGCCGGCATCAACGCCGACTACAAGGAGAAGTTCGGCTTCCACGATTCCGAGTCCGGCTACGCCTACAAGGCGCCGAAGGGCCTCTCGCGCGAGGTCGTCGAATCGATCTCCGAGTACAAGGACGAGCCGCAGTGGATGCGCGACTTCCGGCTGAAGGCGCTGGAGCACTTCTACTCGCGCCCGACCCCGAACTGGGGCGGCAACCTCGGCCAGATCGACTTCGACGACATCCACTACTTCGTCCGCGCCTCGGAGAAGAACAGCCGCGACTGGAGCGAGGTCCCGGAGGACATCAAAAACACCTTCGACCGGCTCGGCATCCCCGAGGCGGAGCGCAAATTCCTCTCCGGCGTCGGCGCCCAGTACGAGTCCGAGGTCGTCTACCACCAGGTCAACGAGAAGCTCGAGGCCCAGGGCGTGATCTTCACCGACATGGACACGGCGCTGCGCGAGCACGAGGACCTGGTGCGCGAGTACTGGGCGACGATCATCCCGCCCAACGACAACAAACTGGCGGCGCTCAACTCGGCCGTCTGGTCGGGCGGCTCCTTCGTCTACGTGCCGGCCGGGGTCAAGGTCGAGATGCCGCTGCAGGCCTACTTCCGGATCAACACCGAGAACATGGGCCAGTTCGAGCGGACGCTGATCATCTGCGAGGAGGGCGCCGACGTCCACTACATCGAGGGCTGCACGGCGCCGGTCTACTCCAGCGACTCGCTGCACTCCGCGGTGGTCGAGATCGTCGCCAAGCCGAGCTCGCGGGTCCGCTACACGACCGTCCAGAACTGGTCGCAGAACGTCTTCAACCTCGTCACCAAGCGCGCCGTCGCCCACGAGAAGGCGACGATGGAGTGGGTCGACTGCAACCTCGGCTCGAAGCTGACGATGAAGTACCCGTCGATCTACCTGCTCGGGCCCCGAAGCCCACGGCGAGATCCTCTCGATCGCCTTCGCCGGCGACGGCCAGCACCAGGACGCCGGCGGCAAGATCATCCACGCGGCGCCGAAGCACCTCGTCCTCGATCTTCTCCAAGTCGATCTCCAAGGACGGCGGCCGGGCGACCTACCGCGGCCTGCTCGAAGTCGCCGACGGGGCGACCGAGTCGCGCTCCAAGGTCGTCTGCGACGCGCTGCTGCTCGACGAGGACTCGCGCTCGGACACCTACCCGACGATCCGCATCGACGAGAACGACGCCGACGTCGGCCACGAGGCGACCGTCTCGAAGATCGGCGACGAGCAGCTCTTCTACCTGCAGAGCCGCGGGCTCGACGAGGAGGAGGCCTCGAAGATGATCGTCAACGGCTTCATCGAGCCGGTCACCAAGGAGCTGCCGATGGAGTACGCGGTCGAGCTCAACCGGCTGATCGAGCTGCAGATGGAGGGCTCCATTGGCTGAGGTCGCGACCGAGCCGGCTTGGCTTTCGGAGAGGCGCCAGCAGGGCGCCTCTCTCGCGCAGAGCCTGCCCCTCCCCGACCAGAAGGCGAAGGGCTGGGAATTCACCGACCTCTCCGGGCTCGACCTCGACGCCTACGAGGCGGCCGGCGCCGACGCCGAGATCGAGCGGCGCCGAGGGCGCCACGGTCCTGCCGCTGGCCGAGGCGCTCGCCTCCCACGCACGAGCTGCTGCGACGAGCGGCTCGGCTCGCTGGTCCCGGTCGAGGACCCCTTCGTCGCCCGCAACGAGGCGGGCTGGCGCGACGGCGTGCTCGTCCACGTGCCGCGCGGGGTCAGGGTCGCCGAGCCGATCCGGATCGAGGTGCCGCTCGACGCCGAGCGGCGCCGCGGTCGGCTGGCGCACCCTGATCGTGCTCGAGGAGGGCGCCGAGGCCGAGGTCTGGGAGCACTGGTCCTCGCCCGACGACGAGATCGACGCGCTGCTCAACTCGGTGGTCGAGCTGAGCGTCGGCCAGGCCGCGACGCTGCGCTACGTCAACACCCAGGACATCTCCGAGCAGGCCTGGATCTTCGCCACCCAGCGCGCCCAGGTCGAGCGCGACGGCCGCCTCGACTGGGCCGCGCTCGGCTTCGGCTCGGCCCGCGGCAAGGTGCGGATGGAGACCAAGCTGGCCGGCCCGGGCTCCGAGGCGCGGGTCACCGGCGGCTACGCCGGCGGCCCCGGGCAGCACCTCGACTACGACACCACCCAGGAGCACGCGGCGCCGAACACCAACTCCGACCTCGCCTTCCGCGGCGTCCTCGCCGCCGGCTCGACCGCGGTCTGGCGCGGGATGATCAAGGTCGACCCCGGCGCCCAGCAGACCGACGCCTTCCAGGAGAGCCGCAACCTGCTGCTCTCGACCGAGGCCCACGCCGACGCGATCCCCGGCCTGGAGATCCTCGCCGACGACGTCCGCTGCACCCACGCCGCGGCGATCGCCCAGATCGACCGCGACCAGCTCTTCTACCTGACCTCGCGCGGGCTCGACCCGGCGGCGGCGAAGTCGCTGATCATCGAAGGCTTCCTCGAGTCGCTGGTCGAACGGCTGGCCGAGGGCCCGGTGCGCGACGAGATCTCGGCGGCGCTCGAGCGGCGCCTCGCCGAGATCCTCTAGGCCGAGCTCGCCCGTGGCCGTCGAGGTCGCGGGCGGCTGACCGTCTCGGACCGCCTCCCTGCTCCACGGGGAGACGCATCGGTAGCGATCGACGATGGCCGATGCGAGCGCACGATGAGGACCGGGAGCAGGTAGAGGACCCAGAGGTAGTGGCCGACGTGGGCGACGCGGCAAGCGGTCATCCGTTGGCCACCGAGAGCAGGTAGAGGCCGAAGCAGGTGAAGGCGACCATCACCGCCAGCATCCAGTACTGCGAGCGGGCGGCCTGGCGGTAGTCGCCCCAGTAGGCGAGGGCGCGGTCGTGGGCCAGGGTGAGGCCGATCACGTGGCCGATGACGAGGGCGCCGACCTGGACGTACCAGATCGCGTTGGCGCTGAGGACCGTGAAGTCGATGCCCGCCGGAGGCGGTGCCGAAGAGGTCGGTGGTCGCCGGTGCCGAGCGGGTCGGAGAGCAGGTAGGTGAACTGGGCCTGCTCCTGGAAGACGAAGAGGCTGAAGTAGTGGGCGACGAGGTAGGCGAAGGCGATCGGGATCAGCGTGTGGGCGAAGCCGACGCGCAGTTTGCGTCAGCGAGCGGCGCGCCCGCGCACGGTCCGCATCCCCCGGACGCCGAGCAGGTAGACGAGGGCGACGCCGGCGAAGCAGAGCAGCATGAAGATCGTGTCGGTGAGCCGCAGCGCCGGAGTGAGGCCGAGGCCGGCGTCGACGAGCCATTCGAAGGTGCTTTCGATCGCCGCCCTTGAAGGCGCCCTCCGGGGCGCCGTCGAAGCTGGTGGTGGCGATCGAGGCGATCACCACCGCGGCCGAGCCCGGCACGCGTCGCCCAGTGCGTCGCCGCCGAGAGCGGCCGGCGGCGGCCGAGCCGGCCGTCCTCGACCCCGAAGCAGCCGAGCTGGGAGAACATCCCGAAGTAGACCGAGAAGACCTCGCCCCGCTCGCACCACTCCTCGATCCCGAACAGGGCCATCATCGCCAGCGTGTAGGCGCTGTAGACGAGGGCGGCGACGGCGGCCGTCGTGCGGGTCGAGGCCGACGGCGACGCCGCCGCTGGAGCCGTAGACGACCTCCAGCCAGACGACCGCGAGCAGCCCGATCGCGGCCGGCCAGCGGCCCAGCCTCTCGCGGGTAGGCGAGGTGCGCGGGGCGCTGGCCGGCGATCGCCGGGAAGCCCGCCCGGCGGCCGCGCCCGACCGCCCGCCAGGGGTTGAAGGGCCGGAAGACGTCGCCGAGCAGGAGCGCAGAAGAGGGGGAAGCCGAGCCAGCAGGTGACGAAGAGGAAGGTGAGGGCGAAGTTGCGATCCGGCGCTTCGGTGCCGCGCAGGCCGGCGTAGACGGCGACGCCGAGCAGGAAGACGCCGATCGAGGCCGCAGAGGACCTGCGCCGGCCAGCCCGAGCAGCGCGCGGGAGAGCCCCGCCCCGAGGGGGCGCCAGCGCTCCTCCTCGAAGCGGGGCTTGCGCCAGGCGGCCGAGAGCGCGAAGAAGGAGACGATCAGGACGATCGACGCCCCCCAGGCGAACAGCCAGGCCGGGATCGGCAGGTCCTGCCGGGCGACCAGCGCGTGCGCGAACGGCAGGCAGGTCACGGGTTGACCCGCAGCTCCGCGATCTGCTCTCCGCGGCCCTCCAGCTCGACCTCGAAGATGCCTTCGATCTCGGCCGGGAAGTCGAAGCTCGACCGTGCCGCCGGCCGGCACGTCCTCCATCAGGTCGTAGCCGTGGACGTGGACCTCGTCGGCGACGTCGGAGTCGACCTCGAAGCGGATCTCGTCGCCGGCGTTGTATTCGAGCTCCTGGATGCCGCCGACCGGTTCGCCGTTGCGGATGACGATGGTCGGGACCTTGCCGCCGCGGCTGGCGCTCTCGCTCGTGCGACGAGTCGTGGGCGTGACCGCCTTCCAGTTCGGCGCAGGCGATCTTCGCGGGGCCTGCGGACTCCTCGTGGTGGCGATGGCCTTCGTGGACCAGCACCGACTTCGCCCTCGGCGTCGCCGCCGGCGGATGCGATCTGCGTCGGCCCCGGCTTCGTGGATGACCACCGAGCCGGCTTCGCCGGCCGGGACTTCCCGATCGCTGGACGCGCTCGCCTCGCCGGCGCCGTCAGCTTTGGAGCTGAACTCGAGGTGGATCTCGTTCGGCGGCTCGTCCGGGCCCTTGGCGTCGAACTTGAAATGCGGGCCGCCCGGGTCCGCCTCGTCGCAGCCGCCGGTGTGGAGATGGGCGACGTACTCGGCGCCGGGTTCCAACCCGGTGACGCTCAGGGACACGCTCGTGCCGTCGTCGGCTGCGCTCCAGGGTCGCCTCTGCCCGCCACGGCTTTGTCGGCCGCAGGGGCGCCCGGCGATCGGCTCGAGCTGGCCGCTGACGGCCTCGGTCTCGTCGTCGCCGTTGCTGCCGCAAGCGGCGAGAGCCGAGCGTCGCCAGCGAGCGCGGCAAAGATCAGGGTCAGCTTGTTTGCGTATTTCAAGTCGATCTCCTCTCGGTGGGGTCGCTCGCCAACGCGCCGCCGGGCGATGCCGGCGGCGGCGCAAGCGCCAGAAGCGGGGTCGTCGCTAGGCGGGCGGAGCGCGGCCCGACAGCGAGAAGGCGAGGAGAAGCCCGCCGGCGGGCGCAAAGGAACGGGGGCGCAGCGGGCGCCTGGCGAGGGACGGCGCCGGCATCGCGGCCGGGAGCTCGCGAGGCGATCCGCTCGGCGAGGCGGACGATCGCCTCGCAGCCGGGGTAGCGGCCGAAGAGCAGGCAGACGAGCAGCGCCAGAAGCGGCACAGCGGGCAACAGGAAGGCGCCAAGCTCGGCCACGGCGACCCAGGATAACGTCCGCGCGTGCGCCCGGACGCGACAACATCGCCGCTCCCGACCTGCCGGAGGGACTCGCCTGGATCGGCGAGGCGCCGGAGTCGATGCCGGCGCTGACCGCCGGCGGGCCGGCGCTGGTCCACTTCTTCGACTTCGCCCAGCTCAACAGCGTGCGGACCCTGCCCTACCTGAACGAGTGGTCGCGGCGCTACCGCGAGGCGGGCCTGAGCACGATCGGCGTGCAGTCCCCCCGCTTCCCCTTCGGCACCGACCGCGCGACGGTCGCGGCCGGCCTGGACGCCCTCGGGGTCGAGTTCCCGGTCGCGATCGACGCCGAGCGCGAGCTCTGGCACGCCTACGGCTGCGAGGGCTGGCCCAGCCTCTTCCTCTGGAGCCTCGGCGGCGCCCTCGCCTGGGTCCACTTCGGCGAGGGCGAATACCTGGAGACCGAGATCGCGATCCAGGAGGAGCTGCGCGAGATCGACGCCCTGCGGCCGCTGCCCGAGCCGATGGCGCCGCTGCGCCCGACCGACGCCCCGGGGGCGCGGGTGATGGCCCCGACCGCCGAGCTCTTCCCCGGCGGCTCCTGGGAGCGGCCCTGGACGGCAGGCGAGGACGGCGAGGAGCTGGCGCTCGAGTACGCGGCCGGCGGCGCCTACGCGACGGTCGAGGGCGACGGCGAGATCGCGGTCGAGCTCGACGGCCGGTCGGCCGGAACGGTCGACCGCTGCCGAGCCCGGCCTTTTCCGCCTCGCCGAGCATCCACGCCACGAGGCGCACCGCCTGATCCTTCGCCCCACCCCCGGCCTGCGATCTGGTCCCTCAGCTTCGCCGCAGGTGTGCCCCGAGTAACCACAAGGAGGACACGATGATCAGCAAGCTCGACTTCGTCGGCAGTGCCGTCAACGGACGCGGAGCGCTCGCGCAGCTTCTACGTCGAGACGCTCGGGCTGCGCCCTGACGCCAACGGGCGACTTCGAGTTCTGGGTGGGCGACACCTGCTTCGGCATCTGGGAGCCGGCGAAAATGGGAATGGAGTTCGCGCCGCAGAAAAACGCCCATCCGGCCCTTCACGTCGACGACGTCGCTGCCGCCAAGGCCGAGCTGGAAGGCAAGGGCGTCGAGTTCAGCGGCGAGGTCTTCGACTCGGGCGTCTGCCACATGGCGTTCTTCACCGATCCCGACGGCAACGACCTGATGCTGCACCACCGCTACGCGGATTGAGGCCCCTCTAGGGGCCGAAAAGCACGCAGCGCCTACTGCCGCGCGCCGCGAGCTCCTCGCGGATCTCCTTCGGCAGCATGAAGCGGACGTCCTCGTGGACGGTGCGCAGCTCGGAGACGTCCTCGGCGCCGCGCTCGCGGAAGAAGGCGACGAGGCTCTCGACCAGCTCCTCGGGGGCGCTGGCGCCGGAGGTGATGCCGACGGTCTCGACTCCCTCCAGCCACTCCTCCTGCACCTGGGTGTGGTTGTCGATCAGGTGGGAGGCGGCGCCGTGTTCGCGCGCGACCTCGACCAGGCGGTTGGAGTTGGAGGAGTTGGTCGAGCCGATCACGAGGACCAGGTCGCACTCGCGGGCCAGCTGCTTGACCGCGATCTGGCGGTTGGTCGTCGCGTAACAGATGTCGTCGGACTTGGAGCTGACGATCGCCGGGAACTTGGCGCGCAGGGCGGCGATCACCTCGGCCGTCTCGTCGACCGAGAGCGTCGTCTGGGTGATGAAGGCGACCTTGTCGGGATCGGGGACCTCGAGCGAGTCGACCTCGTCGGCGGTTTCGATCAGGACGATGCTGTCGGGCGCCTCGCCGGTCGTCCCTTCGACCTCCTCGTGGCCCTCGTGGCCGATCATCACGATCGTGTAGCCCTCGGCGGCGAAGCGGCGGGCGGAGACGTGGACCTTGGTCACCAGCGGGCAGGTGGCGTCGATCGTGCGCAGCTTGCGGGCGGCGGCGTTCTCGTGGACCGCGGGGGCGACGCCGTGGGCGGAGAAGACGACCATCTCGCCCTCCGGCACCTCGGTCTCCTGCTCGACGAAGATCGCGCCGCGCTTGGCCAGCTCCTCGACCACGTGCTTGTTGTGGACGATCTCCTTGCGCACGTAGACGGGGGCGCCGTGCAGCTCGAGCGCGCGCTCGACCGTCTGCACGGCGCGGTCGACGCCGGCGCAGTAGCCGCGCGGGGCGGCAAGCAAGACCCGCTTCGGGGCAGCGGTGGCGATTGCTGCCATATGCAGGGTAGCTAGCCTTGCGGGATGAGCACCGAAGGACGCCATCTCGACCGCCTGACCGCCGTCGACGCCTCGTTCCTGACCAACGAGAGCTCGAACAGCCACATGCACGTCGGCGCGATCCTGATCTTCGAGGGGCCGCCGCCGAAATACGTCGACCTGGTCGAGCACGTGCGCGGCCGCCTCAACCTGGTGCCGCGCTTCCGCCAGAAGCTGGTGGTGCCGCCGCTGGAGGCCGGCCGGCCGCTGTGGGCCGACGACGTCAACTTCAACCTGACCTACCACATCCGCCACACGGCGCTGCCCGAGCCGGGCGGCGAGGCGCAGCTGAAGCGGCTCGCCGGACGCGTCTTCTCCCAGCAGCTCGACCGCTCGAAGCCGCTCTGGGAGCTGTGGCTGGCGCAGGGCCTCGAGCGCGACCGCTTCGCGATCCTGACCAAGACCCACCACGCGATGGTCGACGGCATCTCCGGCGTCGACATCGGCACCGTCCTCTTCGACCTCGAGCCGGCGCCGGCGGCGACGCCGCCCGAAGACGACTGGGTGCCGCAGCCGGAGCCGGGGACGACCGAGCTGGTCACCCGCGGGGTCGCCGACGCCCTGGCGGCGCCGGTGAAGCTGGCCGAGCGCGCGGTCGAGGCGGTGCGCAACCCGGAGACGACGGCGCGCAAGGCGGTCGAGGCGCTGGAGGGCATCAGCGAGATCGTCAGCGCCTTCGCCGACCCCGCTCCGGACGTGCCGCTGAACCAGCAGATCGGCCCGCACCGGCGCTACGTCTGGGCGCGCTCGGAGCTGGCCACCTTCAAACGGATCAAGGACTCGCTCGGCGGCACCGTCAACGACGTCGTCCTCGCTGTGGTCACCGGCGCGCTGCGCAACTGGCTGCGACCGCCGCGGCATCCGCACCGAGGGGCTGGAGCTGCGGGCGCTGGTGCCGGTCTCGATCCGCAGCGAGGACGAGCGCGGCAACCTCGGCAACCGGATCGCGCTGATGCGCGGACCGCTGCCCGTCTACGTCGAGGACCCGGTGCGGCGGCTGCGGGTGATCAGCGAGGAGATGGAGGGGCTGAAGCGCTCCAAGCAGGCGCTCGGCGCCGAGGTGATCTCCCGCTTCAACGACTTCGCGCCGCCGACCCTGCTGGCCCAGGCCTCGCGGATCAACTTCTCGACCCGCCTCTTCAACCTGATCGTCACCAACGTGCCGGGCCCCCAGATCCCCCTCTACGTGCTCGGGCGCGAGCTGGAGGAGGTCTTCCCGGTCGCCTTCCTGCCGCAGAACCACGCCCTGGCGGTGGCGATCATGAGCTACAACGGCAAAGTCGGCTTCGGCCTGCTCGCCGACTACGACTCGATGGAGGACGTCGAAGTGATCTCCGACGGTCTCGCCGAGTCGCTGGCCGAGCTCGAGCAGGCTGCCGGCGCCGCAGCCGCTGCTGCGTGACTTTTGGCCCCTATAGGGGCCAAAACCCTCGCATCGCGGAGCATCTACGCTTGAGCCATGGCCTTGCTGGTCATCCTCTTCATCGTCGTCCCGATCGCGGAGCTCTACGTGATCATCCAGGTCGGGCAGCTGATCGGCCTCTGGCCGACGCTGGCGCTGCTGCTGGCCGACGCCATCCTCGGCTCGATGCTGCTCAAACACCAGGGCCGCGGCGCCTGGCGCCGCTTCAACGAAGCCCTCGCCCAGCGCCGCTTCCCCGGCCAAGAGGTCGCCGACGGCGTCCTCATCGTGATCGGCGGCACCCTCCTCCTCACCCCCGGCTTCCTCACCGACATCTTCGGCCTGCTGCTGCTGATCCCGCCGACCCGCGCGATCGCCCGACGTGTCCTGCGCCACTTCACCATCGGCCGCTTTGTGGTCGTCGGAATGCCGGGCCGCGGCCCAGGCCCCAGGTCTGAGTCTGGCTCGAGGACCGCCAGCCAGCCCTACGACTACGACGTGACCGCGGAAGAGGTACCGCCCGAGGGCCGCGACTTAAGGAAAGGCGACGACAGCGCCTAGAAACCGAGCGCGAACTTGGCGTCGTCGGTCATCATCTCCGGCGACCAGGCGGGGTCGAAGACCATCTTGGGATGGACCGCGGAGACGCCGGGGAGGTCGCCGACGAACTCCTTCATCTGCTCGGAGACCTGGGGTCCGATCGGGCAGGCCGGGGTGGTCAGGGTGAAGGTGACGTAGACGTCCTCTTTCTCGATCTCGACGTCGTAGACGAGGCCGAGGGAGACGAAGTCGAGGCCGAGCTCGGGGTCGATGACCTCCTCGAGCGCCTCGTAGACGTCCTCCTCGGTGAGGACTTCTGCCTGCTCGGGCGCGGCTGCTTGCTCGTCTGGCATCGCTCAATGGTAGCCGGGCCTTGGCGGCGGGCCGACCGGTGGGCTCGTTGCGGCAATCCAGTCGCCTCGCCGCGCCGCGCTTTTCGCGCCACTAGGCTCCCGACCGATGAGCGACTCCGGCCTGATCCTGCGGCGGTCGATCGGCATCGTCTTCGCCGACGGCGGCCTGCTCGCCCTCACCTCGGCCCTGCCCGCCGGCGCCCGCGAGCACGGCGAGGAGGAGGTCGCGGCGGTGCTCTGCGACCCCGACGCCGCCCCGGTCACCTTCGAGGAGGCGCTGCTCTCGACCGAGTACGGCGAGGACGGCGTGCAGCGCCGCGCCACCCTGGAGCTGTGGCCCGACACCGAGGACGGCCGGCCGCTGCGCGGGGCCGGGACGCTGATCAACTCGAGCTCGGTCCAGCGGCGCGGGCTCAACGCCGAGATCGCCTTCTTCCGCTGGTCGGTCGAGGGCCGCGAGGGGCTGGGCACCTACGAGGTGGCGCGCCCCGGTGCCTGAGATCGAGGCGGTCGTCTCGGACTTCGGCGGGGTCCTGACGACGCCGCTGCTGACCTCGTTCATGGCCGTGCAGGACGAAATCGGGATCTCGCCCGAAGACCTCGGCAAGGCGATGCGGGCGGTCACCGAGGAGGACGGCGAAAACCCGCTCTACAGGATGGAGCGTGGCGAGATGACCGAGGTCGACTTCCTGACCCGGCTCGGCGACGGGCTGGCGCCGCTGCTCGGCCACAGGCCGGAGCTGCACCGCTTCCGCGAGATCTACTTCCAGGCGCTGCACCCCAACCAGCCGATGATCGAGCTGATGCGGGAGCTGAAGGCGGCGGGCAAGCGGATGGCGATGCTGACCAACAACGTGCGCGAGTGGGAGCCGCTGTGGCGCTCGATGCTGCCGGTCGACGAGATCTTCGAGACCGTGGTCGACTCGGGCTTCGTCGGCTGCCGCAAGCCGGAACCGCAGATCTACGAGATGACGCTGGAGCGGCTCGGCCTCCCCGCCGAAGCCTGCCTCTTCATCGACGACCTCCCCCACAACTGCGACGGCGCCCGCAAGGCGGGCATGACCGCGGTCCACTTCCGCGACAACGAGCAGGCGATCGCCGAGATCCGGAGTCAGCTGTAGGCAAGGACCGCCACCATGTCGCCAGCATCTGTCAGGACTGGCCGCGTCCGACTAAGCCAAAGGGTCCGAAAACCAAGCAGTTCGGTGGACGCAGGGAGCGAGGTGAGGGGAGCGCACACCCGTGCGTGACCCGATCCGAGCGACCGAGGACGCCGAAATGCGCCGGTTTGCAGGGCCCGGCTTGCTTAGTTGTCGCTACCGGCGCGGTCCCAGACGTACAGCTCGAGCGCCTCGACCGCCAGGGCCATCAGACGGGGCGGGGAGAGCAGGCCGAGGACGAGCTCGAGCGCGTCCTCCTCGGTGACGCCGGCGTCGACGGCCTCCTCGCCGCGGAAACCGGCGGCGAGCTTGAGCGCCTCGCGGCGGTTCTCGCCGAGGGTGCCAAAGGCGCCCATCAGGAAGTCGCGGTTGGGAACCGGGTGGCCGACCTCGAGCGAGCCGTGCCAGGCGGCCAGCATCGAGAGATCGTGCTCGTCGAGCTCGGAGATCGCTTTCGCGTAGTGGACCTCGAGCTCGGTGTCGGGGATCTCGTCGACCCAGGCGCGGACGGCCTCGCCCAGCAGCTGGCGGCGGGCCTCGCGGCCGACCGAGTCGGCGATGGCACGGACGGCGTCGGCGGGGTCTACGAAGCAGAGGGACATTGCTGCGTCGGAATCTAGTGGGGTCGGTAGACGGCAAAAGGGGCCTGGCCGGCCGCAGTTTGCGGGGTGAGCGCCGCCCCCGTCCATAGGCTGGAAGAGTGTCGCTGAAGCTGATCCACGGACCGCCGAACTCGGGCAAGCGGGGGCTGGTGCTGAGCGCCTTCGCCGGCGCCCTCGACCGCGACCCGGTCCTCGTCGTGCCCAACGTCGACGACGTCTTCGACTTCGAGCGCGAGCTGTGCCAAAGCGGGGCGACGCTGGGCGGTTCGGTGACGACCTTCCGGGGCCTGATCGCCGCCGTGTCCCGCGCCACGGGGGCCTCCTCTGCCCCGGCCCTGACCCCGGCTCAGCGCCTGCGCGCCGTCACCGTCGCCGTCGCCGAAAGCCGCCGGCGGCTGGCGCCGCTGCGGCGTTCCGCGGGGCGGCCCGGCTTCGCCGCCTCGCTTTCCCGCCTCCTCGACGAGCTGCAGGGCGCCGGGATCGGCCCGGAGCGCGTCGCGGCGGGCGCGGCGACGCTCGACGGCTCCGCCTACCTAGCCGACCTGGCGACCCTGTTCGGCGCCTACGAGAAGGTGCGGGAGCGGCTGGGGCGGATCGACGTCCACGTCGAGGCGCAGGCGGCGATCGCGGCGCTGGAGGCCGCCCCCGCGGCCTGGTCCCGGCCGGTCCTCGTCTACGGCCTCGACGACCTCACCGGCAACCAGTTCGGCCTCCTGCGCGCCCTCGCGGCGGCAACCGACCTGACCATCGCGCTCCCGTTCGAGCAGCGCGAGGCGGTGGCGGTTCGCTCGCGCCTGCTGGAGCGCCTGCGCGGAATCGAGGTCGCCGAGGAGGTCTCGACTGCACCGGACCCCGCCAACACCGAGGAGGCTCTCCTCTTCCACCTCGAGCGCAACTTCGGCGTTCCCGGCGCCCCGGCGGTCGCGCCCGGCCGCGGCCTCTCCCTGCTGCGCTCCGCCGGCGCCCGCGGCGAGGCGGAGGCCGTCGCCGCCGCGGTCGGACGGCTGCTGCACGAGGGCGCCGAGCCGGGGCAGATCGCGATCGTCCTCGCCGACCCGGCGCGGCGCGGCCCGCTCCTGGCCCGGGTGCTGGAGTCCTACGGGATCCCAGCCGCGCTCGAGGCGGAGCTGCCGGTCGCCTCGACCGGCGTCGGCGGCGCCCTGGTGGCGCTGCTGGAGGCCGAGCACGGCACGGGTCGCGCCGCCGACGTTCTGCGCTGGCTGCGCGGCCCCGCCGGGGTCTCCCAGGACTCGGTCGACTGGCTCGAGCGGTCGGTGCGCCGCCGCCGCGCTCGCACCGCCGACGAGGCCCTCGACCTCTGGCTCGAACGCAACGAGGAGCTTCCCCGCGATCTCGTCGCCCTCCGCGAGGCCGGGCCGGCTCAGCTCGCCGCCGCCGTCGCCGCGACCGCGACGCGGATGGCCGCTCGCCTCCCCGACGGCGAGGGCGACGGGCCGCCCCCGGGGCCCGGCGACGGCGCCGAGCTGCGCGCCGCGGCGAGGATCGCGGCAGCGCTGACCGACCTCGACGAGCTGCCCTCGTTGGCGCCCGGCCCCGGCGCGCTGATCGCCTTCCTCCGCGACCTCAGCTTCCGGGTCTGGAGCGGGCCGGTCGAGGGACGGGTGCGGATCGCCGACCCGCAGCGGCTGCGGGCGCTGCGCTTCGACCACGTCGTCGTCGCCTCGCTCCAGGACGGCGAGTTTCCCCGCCGCGGCGGAGGCGACCCGTTCCTCTCCGACGCCCTGCGGGAGTCGCTGGGGCTCGAGCCGCGGCGCAACGAGGACGCCGAGCAGCGCTACCGCTTCTACACCACCCTCTCGCTTGCCAACCGCAGCCTCGTCCTCTCCTACCGGGAGTGCGACGAGAGCGGCGCGGCGGAAGCCCGCTCCCCCCTGATCGACGACGTCCGCGACCTCCTCGACCCGCCGCCGCCGGCGGCGGGGCCCGACCCGGTCGAGGCGCAGATCGGCGGCGGCCGCGGGCTGGCCGAAGTCGCCTACCCGGCGGCCGCGGCGCCCTCGCGCGACGAGCTGGCTCGCTCGCTGGCGACCGCCGGCAGGGAGCTGCGCGAGCAGCTACTCGAGACCGCCGGGGTCGGGCCTGAGGACCGGATGGCCCTCGCGGCGCGGCTGGACGGCGCCGCGGCGGCCGAGGCCGCCTCGCGGGCGCCGGGGCCGCTGAGCAACCCCGCGGTGCTCGACCGCCTCGGGGCCGTGGGCGCCTACGGCGGCACCACGCTGGAGCAGTTCGACAAGTGCTCCTACATCTGGTTCGCCGAACACGAGCTGCGGCCGCAGCCGCTGGCGCCCGTCCCCGAGGCGCTGCTGCAGGGCGGCCTCGTCCACCGGGTTCTCGACAGCCTCTACCGGGAGAGACCGGGCGGGGAGGCGCGGCCCACCCCGGCCACGGTCGCCGCCTGGGACGAGCGCGCGTGCGAGCTGGTCGCCGACCTCGCCATCGCCTGGGAGCTGGGCGAGAGCCCGGCCGAGCGCTCGCTCCGGCGCGGCGCGGAAAAGCTGCTGCGGCGCTTCCTGGGGGAGGAAGCCGATCGCCGCAGCCCCTTCGAGCCGCGCCTGTTCGAGGCCGGGTTCGGCGCCGAGGAGGGCGCCGACAGGCCGGCGCTGGAGCTCGACGGCTGGATGCTGCACGGGGCGATCGACCGCATCGACGAGAGCGGCGACGGGCGGGCCCTGGTCCACGACTACAAGGTGGCCGGGCGGGTCACCCCGGCCGCCAAATTCGAGGAGGAGGGGAAGCTGCAGCTGCCCCTCTACGCGCTGGCGGCGCGCGACCTCTGGGGCCTCGACCCGGCCGGCGCCCTCTACCACCCGCTGCGCGGGACCCGCGAGCGCCGCCCCCGCGGCCTCGTTCGCGAGGCGGACCGAGGCGACGTCGAGCCCTACGGCCTGGTCGGGCCCGACGTCCTGCCCGAGGACGGCTTCGAGCTGGCGATCGAGACGGCGCGCGAGCGCGCGAGCCGAATCGTGGCGCGGATGCGGAGCGGTGAGATCAAGCGCGATCCCGGGCCGCCGCCGGGCTTCCGAGAGCACGACGTCTGCCCGACCTATTGCGATCTGGCGCCGATCTGCCGCCGCGACCGCACTCCGGTGGCAGATGTCGAGCAGGAGCCGGAGGAGCAGTGACCGAGCGCCTGCCAACGCCCGAGCAGCAGGCGGCGATCGACGCCGGCGCCCAGCGGATCATGGTCGAGGCGGGCGCCGGCACCGGCAAGACCGGCGTGATGGTCGATCGCTACTGCCGGCTCGCCTGCGAGGAGGAGGTCTCCCCGGAGGCGATTCTCGCCATCACCTTCACCGAGAAGGCCGCTGCCGAGCTGCGCCAGCGGATCCGGGCCGAGCTGGCGGCCCGGTCGCGGGCGGGCGCCGCGCGAGCGCGGGAGCTGCTGGGAGACCTCGGCGGCGCCTGGATCACGACGATCCACGGCTTCTGCCACCGGGTCCTGGCCGCCCACCCGGTGGCGGCCGGCGTCGACCCCCGCTTCTCGGTCCTCGACCCGGCCGAGACCGACCGGGCGGCGCGGGAGGCATTCGACCAAGCCCTCGAAGCCTTCCTCGACGCCGGCGACCCCGCCCGCGAGGAGACCGTGGCCGGGTACGGGATCGACGCCCTGCGCGGCATGGTCGTCGGCGCCTACGCGGAGCTGCGGAGCCGGGGCGCCCGCGCCCCGCGCCTGCCGGCGCCGCCGGCGCCCGATGTCGCCACGGCGATCCAGGAGGCGAGGATCGCGAGCGAAGAGGCGTTGGAGGCACTGAGCGAGAAGGCCCGGTGGCGCCCGGTGGTCGAACGGGCGGTGGCGGTCCTGGGCGAGCGTGGCGAGGCGATCGAGCTCGATGAGATCGCGCCGCTCTACGTCAAGAGCAGCGCCCAGAACATGGGCCGCTACTGCGAGGCGATGACGGCGGCGATCGCCCGCGTCGCCGAGGCGGGCGAGGGCGGCGCCGCGTTCGCCCACGCGGCCGAGCTGCTCGAGCGCTTCGCGGTCAGCTTCGACGAGGTGAAGGAACGCCGGCGCGGCGTCGACTTCGAGGACATGCAGCTGCTCGCGGCCGAGCTGCTCGAGCAGGACGCGATCGGCGGCTCCTACCGGGCCCGCTTCTCCCACTTGATGATCGACGAGTTTCAGGACACCAACCGCCTGCAGCTGCGGCTGGTCGAGTCGCTGCGGGGACCGGGGACGAGCCTGGTCGTGGTCGGCGACCTGCTGCAGTCGATCTACGGCTTCCGCCACGCCGACCTCGACGTCTTTCGCGAAGAGCGCGAGGCGATCGCCGCCGACCCCGGCGGCGAGACGATCGAGCTCAGCGGCAATTTCCGCGCGCGGCCCGAGCCGATCGCGGCCGTCAACGCCATGGGCGAGAAGCTGCTCGGCGACTCCTACCGGCCGCTGACCGTCGGCGCCGCGCCGAGCGCGCCGGGTCCCGGCGACGGGGCGCCGTGGGTCGAGCTGCTGCTGACCGCGAAAGCGGGCTGGGAGGAGCTCGACCTCGAGCCCCCGGTCGACTCCACCACCCCCTCTCAGCACCTGGCCGAGTCCCGGTTCCTGGCCGCGCGCCTCCGCCGTCTGGTCGACGACGGGGTTCCGCGCGGGGAGATCGTCGTCCTCCTGCGCGCCTTCACCCATCTCGATGCCTACGAGGACGCGCTCTCGCGTGCCGGCCTGCGTCCCTACGTCGTCGGCGGGCGCGGCTACTGGTCCCAGCAGCAGGTCTCCGACGTCTGCGCCCTGCTTGCCGTCCTCGCCAACCCGCTCGACGACCAGGCGCTGCTGGGGGCGCTCGCCTCGCCCGCCTGCGGGGTCTCGCCGGACACGCTCTGGCTGTTGCGGGCGGCGAGTGGCGGCGGTCGCCACCTCTGGCCAGCGGCGCGCTGCGTCGCCGGGCGCGGAGAGCCAGAGCTGGAGTCGCCCGAGCTCCTGGAATCGATCCAGGCGGGAGATCGGGAGCTGCTCGGCCGCTTCGTCGCCGTGGTCGCAGAGCTGCGGGACCGGACTCTGAAGCTGCCGCTGGCCGAGCTGATCGACCGCGCCGTGAAGGAGACCGGATACGACCTCGCGGTCCTGCTGAAGCCGGCTGGCGAAGCGCGCTTCGCCAACGTTCGCAAGCTGATGCAGCTTGCCGCCGAGTTCGAGGCGCGCGAGGGTCGCGACCTGCGCGGGCTGCTCGACTTCCTCGCCTTCCGCGAGCAGGCTGCGGACGAGTCGGCCGCGGCGACCGCGGCCGAGGACCACGACGGCGTCCGGATTATGAGCGTCCATCGCGCCAAGGGGCTCGAGTTCGGCGTCGTCGCCGTGCCCCATCTCGACCGCGACCTGCTGAAAGGGGTGTGGCCGCCGTTGCTCACCTTCGGCCGCGGCGAGGATCCTCGGGTCGGCATGCAGTTGCGCCGGCTCGGGGCGCGCTCGATCAACCTCTACGACCACGAGGCGCTGCGGGAAGCGACCCAAGAGCGCGAGGCGGAAGAGGGCCTGCGGCTCTTTCACGTCGCCGCGACCCGGGCTCGCGACCGGCTCATCCTCAGCGGCGTGGTCAGCGAGAAAGAGAGCGAGACGCGGCTTTCGACCTCGGTTCTCGAGCGGATCGTCGGGGCCTTTGGGATCGACCGCGACCGCCGATTCCACGCTGGCGGTCCCGGGCCCCACCGCGCGGAACGGCCTTGCCGAGTCCTTCCCCCCGGCCGAGATCGCCGTCGACGTCAACCTGCCGTCGCCGCAGCGGGCGGCGATGCTGGTCGCCAGGCAAGCGGAGCCGGCAGCGGCGAGGGAGCTCGGCGGCGGTCCGGCGCCGCTGCTGGACGGCACGCGCCCCGCGGTCCCCAACCGCCCCCTCTCCTACACCGCCCTCTCGGCCTACCGCGACTGCGCCTACCGCTTCCAACTCGAACGCGTCTTCGGCCTCGGCCACAAATCCGACGGCCCTCGCCGCGGCGAGGAGGCGCCGCTCTCGGCGCGGGAGGAGCGGACGATCCGGGGGCGCGTCGTCCACGCCCTGCTCGAGTGGAGCCACGCGAATGGCTGGGAGGCGCCGCCGCTCGCCGATCGTGCGAAGCCAGGCCGCAGCCGAGGGGCTCGACCCAGACTCCCCGAGCCTGGCCGAGGAGATGCTGGGACCCGTTCGCGGCTGGCTCGGCTCGGCGCTGCTGCGCGACCGGGTGGCCGCCGGCGCCGACCGCGTCCGGGCCGAGGCGCCGCTCCTGCTCGGCGCTGGCGAGACCGTCCTGCGCGGCTCGATCGACCTCCTGGTCGAGCGGGAGGGCGCCCCGCCGTTGGTCGTCGACTACAAGACCGACCGGCTCGACGGCGCCGACCCGGAGGAGCGGGCCAGCGGCTATGCGACCCAGCGTGCGATCTACGCGCTGGCGACCGCGGAGGCGCTGCGAGCCGCCGAGGTCGAGGTCGCCTACGTCTTCCTGGAGCGTCCCGAGGCGCCGGTCCTCACCATCCTCGGACAGGCCGAGATGGAGGCGGGCCGTGCGCGGCTGGAAGCGACGATCGCCCAAATCGCCCAGGGCGATTTCCCAGCCGCTCCGCCCGAGGAGCGAAGCTGGTCCCTCTGTCGCGGTTGCCCGGCCCTGGGCCGCCTGTGCTCCGGTCCTAGGACTCGGAAGCGACGCTCGAGCTTCGCCGCCAGCTCGTCCAGGTTCAGCTCCTTGAGCCCCTCGCCCACAGCGTCCAGCTCGGCGGCGCAGTAGCTGACCAGCTCGCGGCCCTCGCGACAGAGCTCGAGCGTCTCGCGCAGGCCCGCCTGACCCGAGTCGAGCCGGTCGATGATCTCCTCCAGCCGCTCGACCGCGACCTCGTAGCTGTCCGGCTTCTCGCTCAATCGTCTCCCTCGATCTTCGGCTTGCACGCGTCCGTCGGCGAACCGCAGTCTTACCGTCGCCGGCGGCGACGGCGCCGTCGGCGCAGGTGACCGGGCTCGCCCGCTTCGCGTCTCTCCGCCAGCGCGTAGCCACGCTCCAGGGTCCGCTCGGGATCGTGGGCGCGCAGGGTGACCGCGGCCTCGCGCAGCGCCTCGCGGCGGTGCGCCAGCGAGCGGGCGGCGGACGCTCGATGCCGGGGCCGCGGCGGGTCTCCAGGCGAGCGCCGCGACCGTGCGCTCGATCCCCCGGCGCCGGGCGCGGCCGAGCACGACCGTGGCGATCCGCCGCTGGAAGCCGGCGCGTTCGGCCAGGCCGCGCTCGGAGGCGGCGCGGATCTCGCGGATCTTCTGGTTGAGGCCGCTGCGCTGGCGCTGCAGCGCCCGCGCCGGGCCCCGCGCCAGCGCCGCCGAGGTGCCGGGCGCGGGCGCCGATCGCCCCTCCGCCGCGCGCGGCGCAGCGACAGCGGCCAGCGCTGCGAGGCTCTGCCGGGCGGCCACGCAGTCGAGCGGCACCGCCGCCTCGGCGGCGTGGGTCGGGGTCGAGCAGGCGACCGCGGCGACGTCGTCGATCAGGGTCGAGTCGCGCTCGTGGCCGACCGCGCTGACCACCGGCACCCGCAGCATCGCCACCGTGCGGCAGAGGGTCTCGTCGCAGAAGGCCCAGAGGTCGGCGAGGCTGCCGCCGCCGCGGGTGACGACGATCGCCTCGACCTCCGGCCGCGCCGCCAGGTCCTGGATCGCGGCGGCGATCGCCGGCGCCGCGTGGCGGTCCTGCACCGGCGCGAAGGCCCAGACCACGGTCCCGCCCCAGCCGCGCCGCCGCAGCCCGGCGAGCAGATCGCGCCGGGCGGCGCCGCGTTTCCGCCGTGACGACTCCGATCGTCCTCGGCAGCAGCGGCCGCGCCAGCTGCTTCTGCAGCTCGAACAGGCCCTCGGCGCGCAGCTGCTTGCGCAGCGCCTCCAGCCGCGCCAGCAGGTCCCCCTCCCCGGCCAGCCGCACGTGGGTCGCGCGGAAGCTGAAGCTGGGCGAGGCCTGACCGCCGCCGGGGTAGTAGTCCGGCCCGCCGGCGATCACCAGTTCGGCGCCGTCGCGCAGCGCTCCCTCCGGCAGCCCCGCCTTCTCGAGATCGTTGAGCCAGATCGCGCAGGGCACGGCGCCCTCGCTGTCGCGCAGCTCGAAGTAGGCCTGGACCTTGCTGCGGCCGACCCCGGTCACCTCGCCGATCAGCAGCACCCGCGCCCGCTTGCGCATCTCCTCCTGCAGTTGCCGGCGTAGCGCCCGACCGGGAAGGGCCCGGGCAGGTCCGGGGCCCGCCTGCGGGATCACATCGCCGAGCTCGATCTGCGCCTTGCTCCACGCGCTCAGGCTAAATCACGCCTCACCCGGTGTACTTCCAGTGCTTTGCCCAGTCCTCAGCTCAGAGATCGCCGGGCCGAGCTCGGCGCCCATCTCGGTCAGCGAGTAGGTCACCCGCACCGGCGTGCCGGCTTCGACGTCCCGCTGCACCAGGCCCTCGTCCTCCAGCTCGCGCAGGCGCTGGGAGAGCAGGCGGTCGGAGAGGCCGGGACCGCCCTGCCGAGCTCGCCGAAGCGCATCGGCCGCTCGGTCAGGGCGCAGACGATCGCGCCCGTCCAGCGCTTGCCGATCAGCTCGATCGCGGCGTGGAAATGCGGGCAGACCGCAGCCGGATACGCCGGCCGAGACCTGGGTCGAGGCGACTGGCTCCACGGCGATCGAGCTTACTGAACGTAAGTGATCGGGCATCGTGGCTCAGCCCGTGCAGGGGCCGGTCGAGCGCTGGCCGGCGGTCGCTTCGAGGGCGTCGCGCGACGTCCTCGGCGGGAATCGCGAAACCGCCCGGCGGCCCGGTCGTGGTGGCGGCGAAGACGGTCCCGACCACCCGGCCCTCGGCGTCGACCAGCGGCCCGCCGGAGTTGCCGCTGCGCACCGCGCCGCGCAGCGCCACGATCGTGCGCTCGACCGGGCCGTTGCCGTAGGAGTCCTCGCTGATCGTGGCACGGGTCTCGCCGAACCGGGCCGGCGCGACCGCGTAGGGACCGTTCTCGGGATAGCCGAGCACGGCCGCCTGCGGAGCCCGGGTCGCGCCGGTCGGAGATCGGCAGCGTCGGCAGGTTGGCGCCGACCCGCAGCAGCGCCAGGTCGTCGCCGGGGTCGTAGTAGACCGGCGTCGGCGTCGAGCTCGACCCCGCCCTGGGTGGTCACCGTGGTGTCGTCGGCGCCGGCGATGACGTGGGCGTTGGTGACGACCAGGCCCGGCCGCACCGCCCAGCCCGACCCCTCGACCCCGAGCCCGCAGGCGGTGCCGAGGACGCGCACCACCGAGCCGCCGGCGCGCAGCACGTCGGGGTCGGCGGCGATCGCCGCGTCGGGCCTGGCGACGGGCGCCGCGGGCCCGTCACCGAGGGCGCCGGGTCGACCCGGTCGAGCGCGTTGAGGACCGGCCCGGAGGGCGGCAGCACCTCGTTGAGGCTGCGCAGGATCAGCGACTCCTGGACGTCGCGCCGCAGTCGCGCCGTCGCCCGGCGCGTGCAGGGCGACGGCGCCGAAGACCCAGGCGAGGCCGAGCGCGACCGCGGCGATCAGCGCCGCCCCGCCGGCGCCGTCGGCGAGATGCAGGACCGGCCTGCGGATCAGCCTTCGCGCGCAGCCCGAGCGCGAAGCTCTCGACCGTGACCGCGACCAGCGCGCCGACCAGCAGCGCCCCCAGCGCCGCGCAGAGCGGCGCGTAGGGCGACTCGAGCCCTTGGCGAGCAGCAGCGGCCCGAGCCGGCTGCCGGCGAACGCGCCGACGCCGAAGCCGACCAGGGTCAGCGCGCCGACGATCAGACCCTGCCGGTAACCCCACAGCCCGAGCGCGATGGTGAAGGCGACGATGGCCCAGTCGAGAACGGTCACCGCTGAATAGAAGCATGCCGGGAACCGCTCGACTACCTTTCACGGCAGTGAGCCAATCTTCCATCCGAGGTGGAGCGGCGACGTCGCCTGGTCACCCGCACGCTCCCCCTCGCGCTCATCGCGATCGTCGCCTTCGTCGCCGGCGCCGCGCCGGCGCCCCCGGCTCGCCGGAGAAGGAAGCCGCGCGAGCGCTTCACCGCGGCCTGGGCGGCCGACGACTTCGCCGCGATGTACGGGGAGCTGAACGCCGCCTCGCAGGCGGCGATCGAGCTCAACGACTTCGTCGTCGCCTACCGCGACGCCGAGCGAGGTCGCGACGCTGCGCTCGCTGGACGCCGGCTCGCCGCGAGGACCCAGACTCGCGCGACGGGCGAGACCGTCGTCCCGGTGCCGGTCGACGTCACCACCGTCGCCTTCGGCCGGCTTCGAGGACGAGCTCGAGCTCCCCTACGCCGACGGCGGCATCGCCTGGGACCCGAGCCTCGTCTTCCCCGGCCTGCGCAGCGGCGAGCACCTCGACAGCCGATATCGAGCTGGCGCCGCGGGCGGCGATCCTCGCCGGCGACGGCAACGCCGCTCGCCGAAGGGCCCGGCCGACGAACGCGAACACCCGCTCGGCAGCGCCGCGATCGACGTCACCGGCGAAATCGGCGACCGCCGAAGAAGAGGACCTGGCGCACTGGCTCGCCGGCAGGGTTTCCCGCCGGACACGCCGGTCGGGATCAGCGGCCTCGAGCAGGCCTTCAACCCCCGCCTCGCCGGCAAGCCGGGCGGCTAGCTGCTGGCCGCTCAACGACGCCGGCGGCCGGCCCGGGTGCTCGCCGAAGCCAAGCCGCAGCCGGGGCGCCGGTGAAGACGACGATCGACCCCGACCTGCAGGAGACGGCGGTCGCGGCGCTGGCCGGCCGCGCCGGCGGCATCGCCGTGCTCGACGCCCGGAACGGCGACGTCCGCGCCCTCGCCGGCCAGGCCTTCTCGGCCCCGCAGCCCCCGGGCTCGACCTTCAAGATCGATCACCACCACCGCCGCCCTGCAGAAGGGCGTCGTCTCGCTCGACGACGAATTCGAAATCACCGACGGGGTCAACGTCGGCGGCCGCTTCATCAACAACGCCAACGGCGAGTTCTGCGGCGGCACCTTCCGCGAGGCCTTCGCCGAGTCCTGCAACGCGGTCTTCGCGCCGCTCGGGCCGAAGATCGGCAACGACGACCTGGTCGCCACCGCCGAGCGCTTCGGCTTCAACTCGCCGCCGACCCTCTACGCGCCGCAGATCGTGCGCGAAGTCGACCCGGCCGAATCGACCATCCCGACCGAGATCGGCGAAGAAATCGATCTCGGCGTCTCGCGCGATCGGCCAGGGCGAAGTGCTGGCGACGCCGCTGGAGATGGCGAGCGTGGCGCAGACGATCGCCAACGGCGGCGTCCGCGAGCCGACCTCGATCGTCGCCAACAAGAAGCTGCGGCCCGAGGCCGAGCCGGTGCGGGTGATGTCGAAGAAGCTGGCCGACGAGCTGACCGAGCTGATGGTCGGCGTCGTCACCGAAGGCACCGGCACCGCCGGCGCGATCCCCGAGGCGCAGGTCGCGGGCAAGACCGGCACCGCCGAGCTGGGGCCGAAGCCCGGCCAGGAGAACGAGGAAAACCCGATCCAGATCAAGGACGCCTGGTTCGCGGCCTTCGCGCCGGCCGAAAAGCCGCACCTGGCGGTCGGGGTGCTGCTGATCGAAGCCGAAGCGGCCGGCGGCGAAGTCGCGGCGCCGGCCGCGGCCGAAGTGCTCTCCGCCGGGCCTCTAACGGGCGCGGCGACTAGAGATCGAGCGTGACCGTGCCGTTGTCGCCGTCGGCGCCCGGGATGTGCAGCGTCAGCGGCCGGTTCTCGTTGGCCGATTCGGGCAGCAGGAAGATCGCCACCGAGCCCTCGATCGGACCGAGCTGGGCGGTCGAGTCGAGCACCGGCGCCTGTTCCTGCGCTTCCACCTCGCCGCCGAGCTCGAGCGCGTAGAGGCTCTCGCTCGGCAGCACCTCGAACTCGGTGTGGTCGGCGTCCGTGATCGTCAGCGTCGAGGGCAGCGCCTGCGGCTCCTCGCTCTCGTTCTGCACTTCGAAGAAGACGCCGAAGTAGGTGTAGCGCGGTGGTGGCGGCGCCTGACCGACCAGGTACGCGGAATCCTCGGTGTCGTCCGGGTTCAGGTAGCGCGAGAAGGTGACGTTGAAGGCGAGCTCGCCGAGCTCGACCGGCTCGCCCTCGACCACCTCGGTCTCGTGGCTCTCGTAGCCGCAGGCGGAGACGCCGGCGACGAGGGCGGCGAGGGCAAGGGCGGCGAGGAGCGGCAGGAGGAATCTGCGGTTCGGGGACATCGGCGGCGAGAGTCTATTAGGACCCGTCTAAGGGATGCCGGTCGCGTAGCGGTTGCCCCCGGCGACGGCGATCCGCTTGCCCTGCCAGGCCCCAGTCTCGAGGCTGTCGCGAAGCCGGCGCATCGCCTCGCGCCAGCCCCGTCCCTGCCAAACGGAGGCCGTCGAGAGGATCTCCAGGCCGCGGTCGACCGGCGCCGGCTCGGTCCAGTGGGACATGCGGACCGCGGTCAGCGAGCCGGGTCCCTCGGTCAGCTCCCAGACCGTGTTGGTGGGAATGCGGTTGGCGCGCCCGCCCTGGCCGCGCTCGACGATCCGGTAGGGGGTATCCAGCTCGACGATCGTCGTGTCCATCCAGACCGAGCGCAGCGGGGCCTCGATCCGGAAGCGCGCCCCGGCCCCGATGCCGGTCGACTCGAGCCGGGTCAGGTGGAAGCTGGAGAGGAAGTGGTCGGTGAAGGCCGGCCGCAGAGCCAGGTCGCCGATCGCCTCGAAGACTTGCTCGCGCGGGACGTCGATCTCGGTTTCGGCGGCGATCGGTCCCATCGAGGGCGCGATTCTATTCGTGGCCGCCCAGGTCGATCGCATAGGCGAAATTGAGTGACGGGCCGAGGAGCGCCCGGTAGGATCGTTTCAGGACGCACGAAAGGAGGCCACCGATCTTCGACAGCGTCAGCAGCGCCCCGCTCGACGGCGGATACGTCACCGGCACAACTCCCGGCGAGGGCACGTTCTTCTGCCTCGGCTGCGGCTCCCAGCTCTCGATGCTCGAGACCGACGAGCTCCCCGATTGCCCCGCCTGCGGTGGCTCGCAGTTCCGCCGCGACTCCATCTTCGCCGCCCGGCAGGACCACAGCGCGACGACCAGCGAACTCGCCATCCCGGGCGTGCCGGCGCCGCCAGGCTGGCTGGAGGAGGCGCGCGAGGTGCACACGAGCGCCGGCTACTGCCTGGCGATGAAAACGGATGACGGCGAGATCCGGGCCTTCCCGATCGAACGCGGCTGGACCCGGATCGGCCGCAGCCCGACCGCCGACGTCCGCATCGACGATCCGAGCGTCTCCCGGCGCCACGCCCTGATCGTCGCCGAGCCCGGCAAGCCGCTGCGGATCCTCGACGATCGCAGCCTCAATGGCGTCTTCGTCAACGGCGAAGCGGTCGAGTGGAGACCCCTGCGCGACGGCGACCAGCTGACGGTCGGGCGCTACAGGCTCTACGTGCTGTACCGCTAGCCGCAATTTCCGGCCACCCGCGTCCGTAGCATGCATGCGGTGAGCTACCCGCCGAATCCGGGCGACCCTGCTGCGCCCGCCGAGCCTGCGGGAATCTCGGCCGCCGCCGAGCGCGCCCGCGCCGAGCTGCATAAGGAGATCGAGCGCGTCCGCCTCGGCGTCGAAGAGATGCTCTCGGAGCAAAACCAGCCGATCGACGCCAACCTCCAACGCGAACTCGACAGCATCCGCGAGGAAACCCGCCTCTACGTAAAGAAGCGAGTTCGCAGAAGCGAGAAGAAGCTAACCCGCTCGATCCGCGAGGTCAACGAGCGCACCACCGCCCTCGAGCAGCGAATCGACCAAGTCGAGGCCGACCGCCAAGCTGCCGAGTACCGCCTCCATACCGAAACCGAGCGCCTGCTCGACGGCCTGCTGCAAGAGGTCCGCGCGATCGCGGACCTGTTGACTAGGCAGTAGGCGGGAGCCGGGGGCGGGTACCCCTGCCGGCTCAACTTTTTTGAGGGACGGGTAGAGCCGTCCGAGTTTCGGGGAAGCAAAAAAGTACAAGCCGCCGGCAGGGGCACCCGCCCCCGGCTCTGGTCCGAGAGCTTGGCAGCAGACCCATGAGGGGAGGCTCCTGCAGTAGGCCATCCTCACAGTGAGATCCCTTTGCCCGGTGCCGAGCTAGGGATTTTCAGCTAGAGAGGCCCGGGTCCCGGCGGAGGACCCACACCTCGGCGCCGCGGAGAGGGCCGGGTACCGCTCCCGGCGGCTTGTACTTTTTTGCTTCCAGCAATCTCGGACGGCTCTAGCCGTCCCTCAAAAAAGTTGAGCCGGGAGCGGTACCCGGCCCTCTCCCTACTCCGTCGAAATACTGGGATCCGCCTGGACCCTGTGGGGCACGATCATTAGGAAGTTGCTGGTCGCGTCTGCGGCTAGGCCCAGGACACGATCGGCCTCCTCGTCCTGACCAGTCGCCCGCAGTTCCGTGGCGTAGTGCTTCATCAGGTCGTCGATGTCGATCAGGCCCTCGGCGTCGAGATCCTTGAGCTCGACTTTGGCGCCCTCGCCGAGGCGATGCTGGATTGCGTCGCGGTCGATGCCGAAGGCGTTGTGGCGGACGTAGACGCGGCCGCCGGTCATGCCGGCGCAGGCCCAGGGACCGAGGTCGCCGAGGACGAGGGCACGGCCGGAGGTCATGTACTCGAAGGCGAAGCCCTTGGCGTTGGCGCGGTCGACGACGCAGCCGCGACCATCGTCGATGTCCTCCGCGGGCTCGCCGGCGAGGACGATGTCGGCGCCGGAGAGGCGGATGCAGAAGCGCGAGTCGGCCGAGCCCTGGACGAAGAGACGGCCGCGCTGGGCGCCGTAGGCGAAGGACTTGCCGACGGAGCCGTTGAGGCGCTTGCCCTTGGCGCCCTTGCCCTTGAGGATCGCGATCGAGCCGCCCAGCATCCCCTTGCCGACGCCGTCCTGGGCGCCGCCCTCGACGCGGATCGAGACGCCGTAGGCGTTGAAGGCGCCGAGGCCCTGGCCGGCGACCGAGCCGCCGTTGAACTCGAGGCTGGCGAGCACCTCGTCGTTGGACTCGGGCCCGTCCCCGAAGATGCGCTGGCGGGCGATCGCCCCGGCCAGCTCGGTGCCTAGCACGCGGTCGTCGGCGTCGGTCGGGCGCGGAAACTCGCTGCGGATCGTCCGGCCCGAGCAGATTTCCGGGGCCAGCGCCGCGATCTGGTGGGAGGCCTGCTTCTCCTCCATGCGGATCGGCCGGGCGACGACGAGGCCGGCCTCGGCCCGCGCATCGGCGGTCTCCGCCACCGGCAGGTCGATCGGCTCGAGGTCGAGGAACTCCTCCAGCGGCGTGATCAGCGGCGCCAGGTCGATCGAGTCGTGGGCGGCGACCTGCTCGAGCAGGTCGTAACGGCCGACCAGGTCCTGGGCGCGGTCATAGCCGAGCGAGGCGACGACCTGCTTGACCTCCTCCCCCATCGCCGAGAAGAAGCGGGCGCAGCTCTCGGCGGCGAGGTCGACCTCCTGCGGGGTGAACTTCTTCAGCCCGTGCTCCTCGGCCTGCTCGACCGTCTCGATCTGCGTGGCGATGCCGACGTGGCAGGTGTCGAGCTGGCAGCCGCGGCAGATCGTGCAGCCGAGGCTGACCATCGCCAGGGTGCCGAAGCCGACCCGGTTGGCGCCGAGGCAGTGCAATTTGACGATGTCGTGGCCGGTGCGGTAGCCGCCGTCGGCCCAGATCTCGACCCGGTTGCGCAGGCCGGCCTCCATCAACGCCCGGTGCACGGCGCGGGTGCCGATGTCCGAGGGCAGGCCGACGTGGCGCAGCGCGTGCTGGCGGGCGGCGCCGGTGCCGCCCTCGAAGCCGGAGAGGGTGATGATGTCCGCCCCCGCCTTGGCGATCCCGAGCCCGATCGTGCCGATGTTCGGAACCACCGGCACCTTGACCGAGACGCGCACGTCCGGGTTGACCGTCTTCAGCTCGTCGATCAGCTCGGCGAGGTCCTCGATCGAGTAGAGGTCGTGGTTGTTGGAGGGCGAGATCAGGTCGGTGCCGGGCGCCGCGTTACGGGCGGCGGCGACCTTCTCGGAGACCTTCTTGCCGGGCAGGTGGCCGCCCTCGCCGGGCTTGGCGCCCTGGCCGATCTTGATCTCGGCGACGTAGGAGGAGTTGAGCATCTCGGCCGAGACGCCGAAGCGCCCCGAGGCGACCTGCTGGCCGCGCCATTTGCGGTATTTCCCGTACATGTCGCGGATCTCGCCACCCTCGCCGTTGACGCAGAGGATGTTGGTCGCCTTGGCCGCCTCCGCGTAGGCGCGGAAGGCCGGCTCGGACTGCGAGCCGAAGCTCATCGAGGAGATCACGATCGGGTAGTCGTGGTGGCCGATGCCGGCATCGACGCTGGACGCGTCGGCGACCGGCTCGCGGTCGCCCTTCAAGCCCATGATGTGGCGCATCGAGATCGGGTTCAGCTGCTCGAGATCGCGGACTTTCTCCGAGTATTCCTCGTAGGAGCCGGAGCCGTTGGCGGTGGCGATCGCGGCCTTGTAGACCTTGGGGTAGAAGCGGAACGTCTTCGCCGGTTTGGCCGTCGCGTCGTCGCCGCTGAGGGCGCGGGCGCGCTCGTTGGTGTCCTCGTCGAGGTCGGCGAAGCCAGTGCCCCCCTTGGCCGACGCGGCGAAGGCCTCGGTCTGGAAGATCTCGGCCAGCTCGGGCTTGATCCCGATCGAGGAGAACTGCCGGGCGTAGCCGCGCACCTCGTGGATGCCGATCGTCGAGATCACTTTCTCGATCCCCTTGGTCAGCGCAGCGCAGAGGTTGCTGACGTCGGACTCGTAGTCCTCGACGCAGATCACCTCGACCATCGTGTACGGGCAGACGCCGTTGGCGCCGAGGCCCAGCGCCAGCATCGTGTCGTGGACGTTGCGGATCGCGGCCGAGCGCAGGACCAGGCCGCAGCGGCGGCGCAGGTTCTCTTCGCCGGGCTCGACCTTGAACTGCTTCAGCGCCATGTCGATCGCCGAGGTCGCCAGGTGCGGGTCGAGGAAGCGACGCGAGCCTTCGTAGACGGTGCGGTCGCTGAGGATCAGCAGCTCGGCGCCGTCGCGGACGTGTTTGACGGCCTCCTGCTTGATCCGCTCGATCGCCCCCTGGGTCGTCTCCGACTCGAGCAGGGAGAGGTCGACGACCGCGGCGCGGCCGCGGAACTCCTCCCAGAGATCCTCGAGCAGGTAGGTGCGGTGCTCGCGGGCGATCTGGCGGTAGGTCGAATCAGAGAGGGGGGCCAGCTCGTGGTGGCCGCCGAGGATGACCGGGAAGGCCGTTTCGACGGTGCAGGTGTCGAGGCTGGCGTCGTCGAGCGAGGGGCGCCGGCCGAAGACGGCACGGGTCGAGAAGTGCTCCATCTCGCGCTCGCGGTCGATCGCCGGGTTGGTGACGACGGCGACCGTCTCCTTGAAGTAGTCGGCGAGGTTCTGACGCTCGGGCGAGAGCGCCGCCAGCGGCCCGTCGTAGCCGAGCGAGCCGACCGGCTCGGCCCCGTTGGAGGCCATCTGCTGCACCAGTTTGACGTCGTCGCGCTGCCAGCCGAAGCCGGCGAGAACGCGGTCGGACACCTTGACCGGCTCCTCCGGGCCAGCGTCGGAGTAGCCCGGCACGTCGGTTCCCTCGAGCGGGCCGCCGGCTTCGATCGCCCGCTCGTACGGCGCGACGCCGTCGACGCCGTTGCGGCGCAGCCAGCGGTCGCGGACGATCCGCAGCATCTCGGAGTGGGGATGCAGGGTCGAGCGGCGCTCGGCGCGATCGATCAGCACCAGCGCCTTCTCCCCCGGCGCCAGCGGCTTCGGCTCGGAGACCATGTCGTGGACCGAGACGACCCCCGGCTCGGAGCTGAAGACGAAGTCCTCGGCGGTCTCGACCTGCCACAGCGGCCGCAGGCCGAGCGCGTCGGCGGAGAAGACGCACTCGTCGCCGTGCCGGGCGATCAGCGCCACCGGGCCCTGCGCAAACGGTCCCATCGCCTGGCGCAGGTACATGTAGAAGCCCTGCAGCTCCTCGGGAAAGCTGCGGATCTCCTCGACGATCGGCGGCACCACCATCTCCATCGCTTCCGCCAGGCTCATCCCGCCGCGACTGATCAGCGCGTCGATGGTGAGATTCAGGTCCTGGGAGTCCGAGGCCCCCGGGCGGACCGGAACGGACAGCATCTTCGCCTCCTGGCGCAGCTGTTCGATCGTGTTGATCTCGCCGTTGTGACCCAGCACCGAGAACGGCTGCACCCGCATAAACGAGGGCCAGGTGTTGGTCGAGTAGCGGTTGTGGCCGAAGCAGCCGATCGTCTCGAAGCGCTCGTCGCGCAGGTCCGGGTAATACTCGCCAAGGACCTTCGGCGCGCCCATCACCTTGTAGACGCAGGTGGTGGCGGAGAAGGAGGGAACGTGGACGCCGAGCTGCTGCTCGAGCTCGATCAGCAGCTCGAAGAGGATGCAGTCGCGCTTGGAGGCGTCGGGGACCAGGCCGGCGATCTGCCAGAAGTGCGGCTCCTCCTCGCGCGCGGTCGGGCCGAGCGCGGGCGAGTCGACGACGCCGATCCGCTCGGCGAGGATGCGGAAGCCGCCCTGGGCGAGCAGCTCGCGGGCGTCGTGCTGGATCTTGTCGCGATCCTGCTTGCGCTCGATGAAGATGTGGGCGACGGCGAAGGCGTCGTCGAGGGTGAGCGAGGGGTCGTGGCCGCCGGCGCGGACCTCCTCGGCCCAGATCTTCCGCGGCAGGTCGAGCATCAATCCGCAGCCATCGCCCTCGCCGTCGACGTTGCCGGCGCGGTGGAGCATCTTCTGCAGGGCCGGGATCGCCAGCTCGATCGGCCGGTGGCTCGGCGTCGCGTCCTTGCGGACGGAGGCATAGATCGCGCAGGCGTCCTTGTCCTCGACGCTCGGCGGCGAAACCAGTGGCTTGTAGGGCAGCTCGGGCGAGTAGCGCTTCACGCTCGCGCCGGCGGACTGGTGCTTCGGCATATGACCTCCCGGTTTCCGCACCTTCTTCGAGCGGGCGCGCGACGGGTTGACGGGCCGAATGATTATAAGGCCAGGAGGGCGGTCTGGCCAACGAGTCTGCTCTTACCGGTCTCCTGCACGGGTGAGAGCAGACGCGTGGAGTCTCAGGCCCAGGACATCGGCTCGTATCCGCCCTCGGGCTGGACGCCGATCAGCAGCGCGGTGACCGGCGCCTCGGAGCGGTTGAGGATCGTGCGGCTGGCCGGCGGTTCGATCGAGGCGAAGGTACCGACAGGCGCCGGGTGGTCCTCGCCGTCGAGCCGCAGGACCGCCTCGCCCTCGAGGATCGCGTAGAGCTCGACCTGGCCGCTCTCGATCTCGTCGTGCTCGGGAATCTGCCCGCCCGGGGCGATCTCGACCAGGTTGAAGCCGAAGGCCGAGGCGCCGAGCGCCTTGCGGGCGAGCTTCCAGGTGCACTCTCCCGAACCCTCCATCGACTCGAACTCGTCGCGGTGCTTGATCGCGTAGTCGCCGGCCATCGCCTTCCTCCGTTCGCTCGGTAATCGTCGTGCGACCATACAACCGCCTCGGAAACTGGGAAAGGGAGCGGATGATCGATTCGGAGAAGGACTCGGAAGAGGCGCTGACCGCGGCGATCGGCCGCTACAACGACGCCTGGAACGCCCACGACCTCGATGCGATCGTGGCCATGCACGCGCCCGACATGGTCTTCGCCAACCACACCGCCGGGGAGTCTGCCACCGGAGATGAAGTGCGCAGTCACATCGGCTCGATCTTCGAGACCTGGCCCGACATCGAGTTCACCACGCGCCGCCTCTACGTTCGCGAGGGCCTGGTCGTCCAGGAATGGACCGCGGCCGCCACTCACGCGAAGACGATGCGCCGCGGCGACCTCACGGTCGAGCCGACCGGGCGGCGCGTCATCTGGGACGGCATCGACTCGATCCCTTTCGAGAACGGCCTCGTCAAGCGCAAGGACGTCTACTCCGACAGCGTCTCGATCCTGCGCCAGGTCGGGTTGCTGGACTAACGACTCCAGTCGGGTTCGAAGGCGTTCTCGACCAGCGTCTCCAGCTTGCCGCCGCCGTAGGGGACGGTCGCGACGTCGTGGTTCGGGCCGGGTTCGAAGCCGCCGGTGAAGCCGAGCACAGTCGTTCCGTCGGCCGACAGGGCGGCGCCGACGAAACCCTGCTCGCCGGTCTTGTGCAGCGGCCGCTGGGCGCCCGTCTGAGGGTTGACGACAACGGCGTAGCTCGTGTCCTGACCCTGGAACTCGGCCAGCAGCCGCCTGCCGTCGTCCGACCACTCGGTCGGGAACAGGCCGAGCAACAGCGGGCCGACCTGGGTGTGGGTCAGGCGCCTGACCCCTTTGCCGTTCGAATTCATCAGGAAGAGCTCGTTCTTCGGGCCGTATTTGCGCTGCTTGGCGCCGAGCTGCTTGACGAAGACGATCTTCCCCGCCGGTCCCCAGAGCGGATCCTGGGAGGCGCGGTCGTTGGTCAGCTGGGTCGCCTCGCCGCCGCCGACCGAGGCCTTGAAGACGTCGCTCCGAAGCGGGAACTTTTCGCTGTTGGCTTTGGCATAGATGATTTCGGCGCCGTCGGGAGAGAAGCTGAAGCCGCTGAAGTAGCCGCTGGCGACCGTGCGCAGAAGCGTGCCGCTGACAACATCGATCAGGACCAGCTTGCGCTCGCCGAGTTCGGGCCCGCGCAGCGCCGCGACCAGCTTCGAGTCGGGGGAAAAGGTCACGTAGAAGCTGTCCTGCAGGCCAGTGAGGACCGTTCGCGAGCCGCCGCCCTCGGCCGCAGCCAGCTTCAGCTCACGCTTGCCGCCTGAGCCTTCGCGCTGGAACGCGATCACGTCGCCGTCGGGTGAGACTCGCGGGTTCGACCCCGGCCCGAGCTTGAAAGCGGCGCCGCCGTTGTCGTTGGCGACGAAGACAGCCGGTTTGAGCGGGTTCTTGACGTAGGCCAGCGTCGCCTCGGCGGCGGCGGGAAGCGCGAGAAACGCGGCAACCGCTGCAAGAGACGCGATCGCCTTCAACTGCAGCCGACTCGCCATGCGGCGATAGTAGTCGCGGCGTCGGCCGGCGCGCGTCTGCAGTTAGACGTCTATAGGACGTCCAAGTGCAGACGCGTGGCCTGGCTAGCCTGGCCCGACGATCGCGGAGGCGAGGAGGCCGCCGCTGACGCCGAGGAACGAGACGACCGCCAGCGCCCGGTACCAGCCCCGTTTGTCAGTGTCGGGGGCGAAGGCGAGCGGGACGAACAGGAATGGGTTGACCAGGGTGCCGAAGACGAGAGCGACCGCGATCGCCCGCGGCAGGTCCGGCACAGCGAGGCCGACGCCGATCAGGATCAGGCCCATCATCACGTAGTCGAGGTGGACCTGGCGAATCCGCTGCGGGGCGACGACGCCGACCTGCCGCAGCCACTCCGGCTTCTCGTCGCGGACGACCATCGCCCAGCCCAGCAGCCCGCCCAGCGCCAGCTCGATGAGACCGATCTGGACGACCCAGTCCATCTCAGAGCTCGGGGACGTCGGCGCCGAGGGGCGTGAACGGCAGGCGGCGAACCTCGGCCCAGCCGGCGCAGCGCTCCTCCAGCGCCGCGACGACGTTGCCGGCGTCCTGCCAGGTGGTCCAGACGAGGACGGTGGGGCCAGCGCCGGAGATCGTCGCTCCCAAGGCGCCGAGCTCGGCCGCCGCGTCGACGATCTCCATCGAGCGCGGGTAGAGCTCCCGGCGCCGCTCCTGATGAATGCTGTCGCGGAGGCCGCGGGCGACGAGGTCAAGATCGGCGCTGCGCAGGCCGAGCACGAGCAACGCCGCGGCGGAAACGTTGGCGACGGCGTCGCCCAGCGGCACCTCGCGGGGAATCGCCTCGCGGGCGCGCGCGGTCGAGACCTCGTCGGGCGGGATCGCGACGATGCCCTCCAGCCCCTCGGGGGGATCGAACCGGGCGGCGAACGCTGCCCCCTCGGCGTCGTCGCTGCAGACCACGAAGCCGCCGTAGATCGCCGCGGCGACGTTGTCGGGATGGCCCTCGAGCTGCGTCGCCCGCGCCAGCATCTCCTCCTTCGAGAGCGCCAGCTCGAAGAGGTGGTCGGCGGCAAAGAGGCCGGCGACTATCGCCGCGGCGCTGGAGCCGAGCCCTCGCGCCAGCGGGATCTCGCTGCGCAGCCGGAAGGCGATGCCGTCGGCGGAGTGCAGGCTCTCGAAAGCGCGGACGATCAGGTTGTCGCGGGCCGTGGAGACATCGATCCCACCGGGGTCGAGCGAGAACTCTCCCGTCTCCTCCACCTCCAGCTCCAGGTGCAGGGAGACCGCCGCCGCCATCGCGTCGTAGCCGGGACCGAGGTTGGCCGAGGAGGCGGGAACGCGGACGAGCCGGCGGCGCGCGGTCAATCGAAGACGGCGCGCTCGACTGCGCCGAGGTCGTTGTCGCAGTTGATCACCGCGGGCGCCTTGCCGAGCGCCGTGTCGGGATCCTTGAGGCCGTGGCCGGTGAGGACGCAGACGACGGACTCCGGCGGGGCAGCGCCCTCGACGACGGGCAGGCCGTGGGCGAGCAGCCCGGCGACCGAGGAGGCCGAGGCGGGCTCGCAGAAGACGCCTTCGTGATCGGCCAGCCAGCGGTAGGCGTCGAGGATCTGCTCGTCGGAGACGGCGGCGACGCGGCCACGCGAGGCGGTGAAGGCGGCCATCGCCTCCTCCCAGCGGGCGGGGTTGCCGATCCGGATCGCCGAGGCGACGGTCTCGGGGTTGGCGACCGGGGCGCCGCTCACGAGGGGCGCCGCGCCCTCCGCCTGGAAGCCGTAGAGAACGGGCCTCGAACCCGCGACCTCGAGCTTGGAAGGGTCGTCCTCGTCCGACCGAGCGAGCTCCTGGAAGCCGCGCCAGTAGGCGGTGACGTTGCCGGCGTTGCCGACCGGGATCGCCAGCGCGTCCGGCATCCCCCCCAGCTCCTCGACAACCTCGAAGGCGGCCGTCTTCTGGCCTTCGATGCGGTGCGGGTTGACGGAGTTGACGAGCTCGATCGGGTGCTTCTGCGAGAGCTCGCGGACGATCGTCAGGGCGTCGTCGAAGTTGCCCTGCAGGGCGATGACGCGCGCGCCGTGCATCAGCGCCTGCGCCAGCTTGCCGATCGCGATCTTGCCCTCGGGCACGATCACGGCGCCGCGCAGGCCAGCCCGGGCCGCATAGGCAGCGGCGCTGGCGGCGGTGTTGCCGGTCGAGGCGCAGATCACCGCCTCCGCCCCGCGTCCCTTGGCCCGCGATACCGCCACCGTCATCCCGCGGTCCTTGAAGGAGCCGGTCGGGTTGGCGCCCTCGAACTTGAAGTAGGCCCGAGCGCCGATTCGCTCCGAGAGCCGCGGCGCCTCGATCAACGGCGTCGACCCCTCGTTCAGGGTCACCACCGGATCGCCGGGCTCGAGCGAGAGACGGTCCCGGTAGCGCTCGATCAGCGGCGCCGCCAACCTAGAACTCCTCCTCGATCACGTGAATCGAGCGCGGTGAGGAGCGCAGGTCGTCGAGCTCGCCGAGCGCCTCGACCGCGGCCGCGAAACGCGACTCCAGGCACTCGTGGACGACCATCACCAGGCGGGCATCGTCGTCGGCGCCGCGCTGGACCACGCTCTTGACCGAGACCTCGTGGTCGCCGAGCACGGTCGCCACCCGCGCCAGCACCCCGGGGCGGTCGGCGACCTCGAGGTAGAGGTAGAAGGAGGAGGTGACGTCGGCGACGAGCGGCAGCTCGGCCCGGGTCTCGTGCACGGGGGCATCGCCGGCGAGGATCGAGACGACGTCGCCGAGCACGGCCGAGGCGGTCTGCACGCCGCCCGCGCCCGGCCCGGACATCGTCACCTCGGTGATCGCCGGCGCCTCGACCATGACCGCATTGAACGGCCCCTCGATCGGGGCCAGCGGGTGCCCGGGGTAAAGGAAGCAGGGGAAGACGCGGACGCTGATACCGCCGTCGCGGCGTTCGGCGGCGCCGAGCAGCTTCAGCGAGAGCCCCAGCTCCTTGGCGTAGGCGAGGTCGTCCGGCTGGATCGCCTCGATCCCCTCGTAGGAGACCTCGGAGAGCATCACCGGCGTGTGGAAGGCGAGGCGGGCGAGGATCGCCATCTTCGCCGCGGCGTCGGCGCCGCTGACGTCGTCGCTGGGGTCGGCCTCGGCGTAGCCGAGCTCCTGCGCCCGCGCCAGCACCTCGTCGTAACCGGCCCCGGTCGCGGCCATCTCGGTGAGGATGAAGTTGGTGGTGCCGTTGACGATCCCGAACACCTTCGAGATCTCGGTCGCGCCGAAGCTCTCCTGGATCGTGCGGACGATCGGGATCACGCCGGCGACCGCGGCCTCGAAGCGCAGCTGCACGCCGGCCTCGCGGGCGGCGTCGAAGAGTTCGTCCCCGTGCTGGGCCAGCAGCTGCTTGTTGGCGGTGACGACCGGCTTGCCGGCGCGCAGCGCATCCAGCACGAAGCCGCGAGCGGGGTCGGTCCCGCCCATCAGCTCGACGACCATGTCGCAACGCTCGAGGATCGCGCCGAAGTCCCCCTCCGAGCGGGTGAGGACGCCGGCGATCTCCGGCCGCCGCCCGGTCGCCGCCTCGACCGCGCCGGCCCGCTCTGCCAGCAGCTCCGAGAAGGCGGCGCCGACGGTGCCGCGGCCGAGCAGCCCGATGCGGACGGATTTGGAGCCGTCGGCGCTCTTGGCAGCCGGCTCAGACATCGCGGGCGGTGAGGTCCTCGTAGGTCTCGCGCCGGACCGCGATCCGGGCCTTGCCGCCGCAGCAGAAGACGACCGGCGGCCGCGGCACGCCGTTGTAGTTGCTGGCCATCGCGTAGCCGTAGGCGCCGGTGGCCGGCGTCACCAGCACGTCGCCGACGGCCGGCTCGGCCAACATCGCGTCGCGGACGAGGATGTCGCCGGACTCGCAGTGCATGCCGGCGATCGTCACCAGCGTGTCGGGTGCCGCAGCGGCGCGATCCGCCACCAGCGCCTCGTAGCGCGAGCCGTAGAGCATCGGCCGCATGTTGTCCGACATGCCGCCGTCGACGGCGACGTAGGTGCGCACGCCGGGGATCTCCTTGACGGTGCCGACGCGGTAGGCGGTGAGGCCGGCGTTGGCGACCAGCGAGCGGCCCGGCTCGACCAGGATCCGGACCCCCTCGCCGAAGACCTCACCGACGCCGCGGACCTTGACGTCGACGTAGGAGTCGATCGAGGGCGGCTCGTCCTCGGCGGTGTAGGCGACGCCGAGGCCGCCGCCGACGTTGACGACCTTGCACCACTCGCCGGCCAGCTCGCCAAGCGCCCGAATCGCCAGCGTGTAGGGCTCGAGCTCGAAGATCTGCGAGCCGATGTGCGCGTGCAGCCCGACCAGCTCCAGCTTGTCGGAGGCGAGGACGCGCTCGACCGCCTGTGCCGCCAGCCCGTCCGCGAGGCCAAAGCCGAACTTGGAGTCGAGCTGGCCGGTGGTGATGTAGTCGTGCGTCGAGGGCTTGATCCCCGGCGTCACCCGGATCAGCACCCGCTGCGGCGAGTCGAGCAGGCGCTCGCAACGCTCGATCTCGTCGAAGGAGTCGAGGATCAGGTGCGAGACGCCGGCGCGGGCGGCGAAGAGGATCTCCTCGTCGCTCTTGTTGTTGCCGTGCATGTGGATGCGGCCGGGGTCGAAGCCGGCCCGCAGCGCCATGTGCAGCTCGCCGCCGGAGGCGACGTCGACCGAGAGCCCCTCTTCGGCGAAGAGCCGGTAGGCCGCGGTGCAGGGCAGCGACTTGCTGGCGAAGAGGACCTCGAAGTCTTCGCTGCGGCGCTCGAAAGCCTCGCGGTAAGCACGGGCCCGGCCGCGCATGTCGTCTTCGGCGTAGACGTAGGCCGGCGTGCCGACCTCGGCCGCGAGATCGACCAGGTCGCAACCGGCTACCTCGAGGTGGCCGCGCTCGTTGACGCGGCTGCCGGCCGGGTACACCGCCGAGCCCTCGATCGGATCGCCGCTCGCGACCGACCCCGCCTGTTCTCGATCCGCCATCGGACCGGCATTGTGACGGTTAAGGGGCTGTTCCCGGCGCGAGCCGGCTCAGCGATCGCCGCCGAGGATGCCGCCGACCGCGCCAGCGGCTTCGTCGACGACTTTGCCGGCCGCCGATTCCGGCCCGGCGACTCCATTGACGACGCCTTCGGTCGTTTCAGTGACGCCGCTCTCGCCGAGCGTGCCGCCGAGCGCCGCTTCGTCGACCTGGTTGACCGTGTCGTTGACGGTTCCGGTGACCTGACTCGAAGGCGAGGAAGCCGGGCCGCCCCTGGTTTTGCCGCCGCCTCCGGCGCTTCCGCCCCCAGAGCCCGAGGAGCCGCCAGTGTTGCCCGACGCGGGGGTCGTCTGCGGATCGCCACCCGCGCCCCCGCCCTGGCCACCCGCGCCCCCGGCACTCCCCGGCTCGGTCGGGTTGCCGCCACCCGTGACGCTTTCCTCCCCCGCCGCGATGGAGCCGGCGTTGTCGCGGAGGTCGGCGCGCGCCGACCCGCCGTCGTTCGCGGCGATGGCCGATCCAGCCTGCGCGCCGGCAGCGCCTGCCCCGGCGCCGGGCTCGGTCGCGCCGGGCGACTGCGCATCGGAGACCTCAGCGCTCTCGCCACCTCCGCCGAGCGCGGCGATCGGCCAGTCCCTGAAGACCTGAGCCGAAACGAGCATGACGAAGACCGCGATGGCGATGGCGATCAACGTCGCCCCTCCCATCGCACCCGCCAAGTAGGTGTGGGCCTGGCGAATCATTTGGGGGACTGATTGCTAAAGGTAGCCCATCGGATCCGTCGGGGAGCCGTTTATACGAACCTCGAAATGCAGGTGAGGCCCGAGGCAATGCCCCGTACAGCCGGTGTACCCAATGACCTCGCCCTGCGAGACGGACTGGCCCGACGCGACCGCAAACGAGCTCTGGTGGGCGTAACAGGTAGAGAGCCCGCCGCCATGGTCGATGCAGGTGAAGTTCCCGTAACCGCCGCTTTCGGCTTCCGACTGGGTGGCGATCACGCTGCCCGAGGCGGCGGCGCGGATCGGCGTCATTTCCGGCACGGCGATGTCGACTCCCTCGTGCATCGAGCCCCAGCGCGGGCCAAAGCCGGAGACCACGGCGCCGTTCACCGGCCAGATCAGGCCACCGCTGCCGCCGACGATCGGCCCGGCCGGAAGCGGCGTCGCGCCGGTCGCTGCGAGCTGCAGGGCGAGCTCGCCCTGCAGCTCGGCGACGTGGCCGTGTAGCTCCTCTTCGTGTTCGCTGATCTGCGCCAGCGCCGCTTCGCGTTTGCCGCGGGCGGCGAGCAGTCGCTGCTGGCGGCTCTGCAGGACGCTGCGGGCGTCGACGAGCGCCTGCTGTTCGGAGGCGATCGCGTCGCGGGCCGCTTCGATCCGGTCCTTGGCGCTGCGCAGGCGACTGACGAGCTGCCGCACCTGATCGCGCAGTTCCCGGACCCGGCCGACCACGGCCTCGTCCATGCCGTGCAGGCGATCGAGGTATTCGGCGCGGGCGGCGAGATCGTCGAAGTCGCCCGAGCCGACGATGACGCTGAGCAGGTCGGGGCTGCCGGTTTCGTACATCGCCACCAGCCGCTCGCGCAGAGCGACGAGGGCGCGTTTCAGCCGCGAGCGCAGTTCCTCCAGGCGATCCTTGGCGACCTCCAGTTCAGCGACCGCTTCGTCCAGCTCCGCCTGCTTGGCTTCGAGCCGGGCCCGGACCGCGGCCTCGCGGCTGCGGATCGCCGCCACCTCGCCGGTCAGCTGCTCGATTTCCTCGCCGTAGCGAGAGATGGTCGAGGTGAGAACGCCCTTGCGCTCGCCGACCTCTTCCAGCTTCGCCTGCTTGGCTTCCAGCTGGGCCTGAAGGTCCTCGGCCGGCGCTGGGCCGGCGAGCAGCAACGAGCAGAGCGCCGCGAGGGCGACGGAGAGCGCCACCGCGACGGAGCGGTTCCTAAGCATCGTTCCGAGGCTAGCCAAGCCCGATCGGCGGCCGGCAACCCGCAATGTCCCTGCAACTGGCCTTGCGGTCAGGCTCGGCCGGGGGCGTTCTCTACCCGCAGCAGGGCCTGATCGGCCTCTTCCTCCATCTGCAGCGTGGTGTGCTCGATCCCGAAGCGCTCGTGCAGCGTCAGCTCGAGCCGGCGGCGGACGAGGTCGCGGTCGCACTCGCGGGCGACGACGACGTGGGCGGCGACGGCGCCGAAGCCGGAGGTGACGGTCCAGACGTGGAGGTCGTGGACGGACCGCACTCCCTCCTCGGCGCAGAGCGCCGCGCCCATGCCGTCGACGTCGAGGCCGGCGGGCGCCGCCTCCATCAGCACGTCGAAGGGCTCCTTGATCAGCCGCCAGGAGGAGACGAGAACGAGGCCGGCGATCAGCAGGCCAACGACCGGGTCGACGATCGCCGAACCGCCGAGCAGGACGAAGGCGCCGGCGAGGACCACGCCGAGCGAGCCGAGGGCGTCGGCGACGCTGTGCCGCAACACACCCTCGAGGTTGATGTCCTGGCGTTCGCCGCGGGCGAGGACGAGGGTCGCGGCGAGGTTGCCGGCGAGCCCGAGAACGCCGAGGGCGAGCACGCCGGCCCCGTCGATCGGCGGCGGATCGGAGAGGCGGCCGACCGCGGCGACGGCGATCGCGACGCTGACCGCGACCAGGAGCAGACCGTTGACCAGCGCCGCCAGCACCTCGGAGCGCTGGTAGCCGAAGGTGCGCCGCCCCGCCGCCGGCAGCAGGGCGAGACGAGCGGCGATCAGGGCGAGGACGATCGAGCCGACGTCCGAGAGCACGTGCCCAGCGTCCGCCAGCAGGGCCAGCGAGCCGGTGAGGATGCCGCCAACCGCCTCGGCGAGCAGCAGGCCGCCATTGATCGCCAAAGCGATCCACATCCGCCGGCGACTGTCCGCCCGGCGCGCATCGAGCGCATGCGAATGGCCGTGCGGTCCGTGCATATGCCGAGGATAGGACGCCGACGGGCCGATAAGTCGATCATGAATCGACTTATCGGCCCGTCGGCCCAGGGGTCAGGCGGGGACTGGGTCCTTGGGGGCCATGGCCGCGGCGGCGACTTCGGCGCCGTAGCCGAGGCGCTCGGCGTACTCGCGGGCCTGCATGCGGGAGATGACCATGCGCTGGATCTCGGCCGTGCCCTCGAACAGTTGGTAGATCTTGGCGTCGCGGAAGAACTTCTCCAGCGGGCACTCCCTGTTCCAGGCGTAGGGGCCGACCAGGTCCATCAGCGTCGTCGTCGCCCACATCGTCACGTCGCCGGCCTTGAGCTTCGACATCGAGCCCTGGCCGCCGACCATCGGCACGCCGTTGCGGCCCATCCAGGCGGCGCGCTGAACCAGCAGCCTCGCCGCTTCGATCTCGGTCGCGACATCGGCCAGGGTCTGCTGGATCCGCTGCGTCTGCAGCAACGGCGTCCCGCCCTCGGACTGGCCGTCGAGGTACTCGAGGGTCCACTCGTAGGCGGCCTGGGCGATGCCGAGCGCGGAGGCGCCGACCAGCGGCCGCGTCACCTCGAAGGTCGCCAGCGCGTCGGCGCCGCGGGATTTCTTGCCTTCGCGCCCGCGCTGCAGCTTGCGCTCTAGCTTCTCCTCGCCGCCGAGCAGGTTCTCGACCGGGATGCGGCAGTCCTCGAGGACGATCTCGGCGGTGTGGGAGGCACGGATCCCGAGCTTGGTCTCCTTCTTGCCCTGACTTAGCCCCGGCGTGTCCTTGGCGATGACGAAGGAGGCCTGGCCGCGGGTGCCGAGCGCCGGGTCGACGGTAGCGACGACGACGTGGACGTCGGCGATACCGCCGTTGGTGATGAAGACCTTGGTCCCGTTGAGGACCCACTCGTCGCCGTCGCGCCTGGCGGTCGTCTTCAGGCTCTTGACGTCGGAACCGGCCTGCGGCTCGGTCACGGCGTAGGCGCCGAGCTTGATCTCGTCCTCGTTGCCGAAGCACTCCGGCACCCAGCGGGCGATCTGCTCCGGCGTGCCCGAGGAGGCGATGCCGGCGGCGGCGAGACCCGAGCCGGAGATCGCCAGGGCGATGCCGGCGCAGCCCCAGTGGAACTCTTCGGCGGAGATGACCTGCATCTGGCCCTCGGCGTCGGAGGCGGAGCGCTGAATCCCCTCGAGGCCGCCGAAGCCCTGGCGCCGGCCTCCTTGATGACCTCCCAGGGAATGCTCTCCTCTTCGTCGTGCTTGCGTGCCGCCGGGCGGATCGCCTCGCGGGCGAAAGTCCGGCATTTCTCCTTGTACTCGCGTTGCTCGTCGTTGAGTGCGAAATCCATTGGTTCCTCTCTCGCCGTGGACCGATTGACTGGTCAGTCAACCAGTCGCGGAAACCTTAACTGACCAGCCAGCCAGGACGAGGCGGGCCCGAGCCCCATGTAGCGTTGGCCGGGTGAGCGCGGACCGCCCGATCAACGCTGACGTGCCGGTGGCCGGGTCGCCTGCCTCCGGCTCGGCCACGGCGCCCAAGCCGGAGGAGAAGACGGCGAAGCCGCCGGGCGATTCGGAGTCGAAGCCGGCCCGGCCGGCACGAGCCAAGCCTCCGAAGCCGGAGCGGTCGCGGGGAAAGCGGCGGCGGCAGCCGATCCCCGGCGCGCTGAAGGCGATCGTCGCGCTCGTGATCGTCGCGGTCGTCTTCATCGTCGCCGCGATCGTCGGCGGCAGCGGCGGCTCTGAGAGCGACGCCGATTCGGCCGGACCGGTCGCAGCGCCGGCGAGCGACGGCGAGGCCGCTGGGGCGCCGGCTGCCCAGAGCGCCGAGCAGCTCGGCTACCCCTCTTTCGCCACCGGCAACACCACCCGCGTCGGCGGCGCCGAGCCGGCCGCAAACGCCGCCGCGGTGGCGCTCGCCGTGTTCCCGTCGACCACTTCGGCCCAGCGTCCGGCCGCGGTGACGCTGGTCGGCGAGGAGGACTGGGCCGGCGCGATCGCGGCATCGGTCCTGATGTCCGCCCCGGTGCGGGCGCCGGTCCTGATCTCGGGCGCCGACGGGCTGCCCGAGCCGACCGCGGAAGCGCTCGACGCGCTCGACCCCCAGGGCGACTCCGCCACGGGCGACGTCACGACCTTCGCGATCGGCGCAGTGGCGACGCCAAACGGCGGCGAGGTGACCCAGGTCAAAACCGGCAGCGCGGCGGCGACCGCCGCCGCGATCGCGGCCCTGCGCGACCGCCTCTCCGGCGCCCCGCCCGCGCACATCGTCATCGCTCCCGCCGACCGCCCCGACCTGGCGATGCCCGCCGCCGCCTGGGCCGCCCGCTCCGGCGACCCCGTCCTCTTCGCCGCCGGCGACAAGCTGCCGCGGTCAACCGTCGCCGCGCTCAAACCCCACCCGAAAACCCCGGTCTACGTCCTCGGGCCCTCGTCGGCGATCTCCTCCCAGGCCGTCCGCGCGATCGCCAAACTCGGCAACGAGGTCCACCGCGTCTCTGGCGAGGACCCGGTCGCCAACGCGATCGCCTTCGCCCGCTACGGCGACGGCAGCTTCGGCTGGAACGTCAACGACCCCGGCCACGGCTTCGTCCTGATCCGCTCCGACTCGCCGCTCGACGCCGCCGCCGCGGCCCCGCTCTCGGCCTCCGGCACCTGGGGCCCGCTGCTGCTCACCGACGGCGCAACCACCCTGCCGGCGCCGCTGCGTGAATACTTCCTCGACGTGAAGCCCGGCTACACCACCAACCCGACCCGCGCCTTCTACAACCACGTGTGGGTGATCGGCGACCAGGAGGCGATCGACGTGAACCAGCAGGCAGAGGTCAACGAGTTGGCCGAGCTGGCCAGGATCGGCGGCGGAGAATGAGCGAGTCCGAGAACCCCGAGCTGCTGGGCCGCTCTCGGGAGGTCACGCCAGAGGACATCCGCGCTCTGGCCGGCGCCTCCACCCCCCACTTCGCGCTGCAGGTTCGCAACCGCATCCGCCGCCTGATCGAGCCGCTGCCGCCCGGGCATCCGGCCCGGGTCGAAGGCGAACGCAAGATCGCCAAACTCGAGGAGCTCGCCGAGCACAGCGGCGACCCGCGCGGGACGCTGGGGATCGGGCATTGAAGCACCTCGCTCCAGGCGTCTGGCGGCTGAAGGAGTTCCCGGCCCCAAGCGTCAACGTCTACCTCGCCGAGGACGTCCTGATCGACGCCGGGCGGACCTGGGACCGGCGGCGGATCTTCGCCGAGCTCGAGGGCCGCGAGATCTCGGTGCTCGCCCTGACCCACGCCCATCCCGACCACCAGGGCGTCGCCAAGGACGTCTGCGAGGCCCGCGGCGTTCCGCTCGCCTGTCATGCGGACGACGTCGAGGCGATGGAAGGCAGGCGCCCGATGCAGGAGGCCGCGGCGAGCAATCCCGTCAACCGGGTCATCCGCGCGATCTGGCAGGGACCGCCGTACAAGGTCGACCGCGTGCTGAACGAGGGCGACGAGGTCGCCGGCTTCCGCGTCGTCCACGCTCCCGGCCACGCCCGCGGCGAGGTCATCTTCTTTCGCGACTCCGACCGGGTGGCGATCTGCGGCGACGTGATCCGCAACATGAGCTACGCCACGGCGCTGCCGGGGATCAAGGAGCCACCGAACATCTTCACCTATGACCCGGCCGAGAACCGCCGCTCGATCCGCAAGCTGGCCGAGCTGAACCCGTCGCTGCTCCTGCCCGGTCACGGGCCGGCGGTGACCGACATCGGCGCCTTCGAACGCTTCGTTGCAGCCCTCCCCGCCGAGGCGTAACCGCTGCTCCGCCTGGGTAGGCGGGTTCTTAGCTTCAGTTACCGGGACCTACTGGAAGGAGTCCAGCATGAGCACGCTCAAGCAGAGGAAGCCGTCCCCGGCGATGGTCGTCGCGGTAATCGCCCTGATCGTCGCCCTCGCCGGCACCGCCTACGCGGCGCAGACGATCAACGGCGGCGCGATCAAGAAGCAGACGATCGGCGGCGGCAAGCTGAAGCAGAAGACGCTTACCGGTTTCCAGATCAACACCAACAAGCTCGGGGTCGTGCCGACCGCCAAGCGCGCTACCCACACCTACTGGGCGGTCGTCAACAACCCCGCCAGCCCCGGCAACGCGACGCTCGCGCGCGCCAGCGATCCGGGCATCACCGCAGCCGAGGGCGGCGGCGCGGTCAGCGTCGTCTTCCCGCTCAACGTGACCGGCTGCGCGAACGTCTCTGCCCGCAACAACGCCGGCACGACCGTACCCACCGCCGGCTACGCCCAGACCAACTCCTCGCCCGCCAATCCCAACGCGATCGAAGTCCACACCCGCGACAAAGCCGGCGCCAACGAGGACGCCGACTTCCACCTGGTGGTCGTCTGCCCGTAGGTCATTAGGCCGCGTGGCGCCTTTGCGCCCATACGGTGCAAAGGCGCTCCGCGGGCAGTCAGGCGGCCGGGCCGAAAGCGTCGATGATGCGGTTCTGGAACTCGCTCAGCTCCTCTGGGGAGATGAAGTAGGTCGGCGGGGTGAGGAAGAGGCCGTCGGCCCGCTCGGCCGTCGCCTGCACTCTGGCCCGCACCTTGTCGAGCGGGCCGGCGGCGCAGTAGGTCTCGACCATCTCGTCGCTGATCGCCGCCGGCACCGCGGCGAGATCGCCGCGGCGGAAGGCCTCGCCGGCGGCGAGGGCGTTGTCGCCGAAGCCGTGCAGCTCCCAGAGCGGCATGTAGGTCTTGACCGTCGCGTAAAAGGAGATCGTGCGACGGGCCATCTCGATTGCCCGCTCCTCGTCGTCGTCGATCGCGCAGCAGACGGTCGGCAGGTAGTCGAAGTCCTTGCGCTCGCGCCCGGAGCGGCTCAGCCCGGTCTCGAAGGCGTCGACGACGACCTCGTCGATCCAGCGCAGGCTCTGGATCGGGTGGCCGATCAGGCCGTCGGCGACGTCGCCGGCCATCCGCGCCATGCCCGCCTGCACCGCGGCGGTGTAGATCGGCACGCTCTCTCGCGGCGCTGGGTGCGGTCGCACCCAGCCCTTGATGTCGATGTCGTAGTACTCGCCCTCGTAACGGATCGGCTCCCCCGCGCTCGCCTGCTGCATGATCAGCCGCGTCGCCTCGATCGCCTCGCGCAGGTGCGGCGCCGGCTTGCCGTAGGCGGCGTTGTGCCAGGTTTCGTTGAGGCGTTTGACCCCGGCCCCCATCCCGAGCCGGAAGCGGCCGCCGGACATCTCGTCGATGTCGAGGGCGGTGACGGCGTGGATGAAGGGGCTGCGGGTGAAGGCCCAGACGATGCCGGTGGCGACGTCGATCCGCTCGGTCTTCGCCGCCAGGTAGGCGGCCTGGGTGGCGGCGCTGCGGAACAGCTCGGGCGCCCAGACGCACTCGACGCCGGCCGCCTCCGCGCGCAGCGTCTCCGCCTCGAGATCGGCGATCGAAACGCCGATCGCGGCAACGGAGATGCGGTCGAGCGCGCTCATGCCGGGGCCCCGGCTCAGGCCGCGGCCGGCTCGGCGGCGCGCGAGAGCACCGCGTCGGCGACCCGTTCGCGATGCCATTTCGAGTCGCCGAAGATCGCCGCGTTGGAGCGGCCGCGCTTGAGGAAGAAGTGGAGGTCGTGCTCCCAGGTGAAGCCGATGCCACCGTGGACCTGGATCGAGGCGTCGGGAACGCGCCAGCCCGCGTCGCCGGCGTACGCCTTCGCCATCGAGGCGGCCAGCGGCAGCGAGTCCGGCTCGGCGTCCGCCGCCCAGGCGGCCCCGTAGACGGCGGAGCGCGCATTCTCGGTCTCCAGCAGCATCTGCGCGCAGCGGTGGGAGACGGCCTGGTAGGCACCGATCGGGCGGCCGAACTGCTGGCGGTCTTTGGCGTACTCGACCGCCATCTCCATCGTCCGCTGGGCGATCCCGGTCGACTCGGCCGCGAGCGCCACGCAGAGGCGGTGGAGCACTGGGAAGTAGTCGGCGGCCTCGCCGGGCAGCGTGTCGGGGGCCGCGATGCGAACATCGTCGAGGCGGACCGAAGAGAAGCGGCGGGTCGGGTCGATCGACGGTTCGGCGGTGACGCTGACGCCGGCGGCGTCGCGCTCGACGATATGGCGGCGGCCATCGCTCGTCGCGACGAGGAAGAAGTCGGCGCTGGCCGCGTCGGGCGTCAGCGTCTTCTCACCATCGAGGACGACGCCGTCGCTATCGGCCCTGGCCTCCAGCGTGAAATCCCCCGGCGTGGCCGGCGAGCCGGCGTCCCAGAGGGCCGGCGTGCCGCGCTTCTCGCCGAGAGCCAGCGGCCGCAGGTAGCGCTCGCGCTGGTCGTCGGAGCCGCAGAGGCTGAGGGCGAGGCCGACGATCGTGTTGGAGAAGAGCGGCGATGGGGCGAGCGCGTAGCCCATCTCCTCGAAGAGCACGGCGAGGTCGACGATCCCGAGTCCCTGCCCGCCCCACTCTTCCGGCAGCGCCAGCCCGGGCCAGCCGAGCTCGGCCATCTCCGCCCAGCCGGCGGGATCGAAACCGTCGTCGCTGGCGGCGATCTCCCGCAACCGCTCCGATTTGAAGCGCGAGGCAAGGAAATCGCGGGCGGTCGACCTGATCGCCTGCTGCTCGTCGGTGAGGTCGAAGTACATGAGAGGCGAGGGCCTAACGAAGCCTCGGTAGGCCGAGCACCCGCTCGGCGATGATGTTTTTGAGGATGTCCGTCGTCCCGCCCTCGATCGAGTTAGCGCGGGAGCGGAGGAAGCCGTACTGCCAGGCGCCGTTGTCGATCGCCTGCTCGGCGCCGCGGGCGAGCGGCGCGTAGGCGCCCTCGATCTCCAGCGCCAGCTCGGTCAGGTCCTGGTTGATGTCGGCCCACTGCCACTTTCCCAGCGACCCCTCCGGACCGGGGATGCCAGACTGCATCGTCTTGGTCAGACCGCGGTAGGCGTTGAGACGCATCGTCTCGGCCTCGATGTGGAGCTGGGCGATCCGCTGCCGGTAGTAGGTGTCATCCGCCGCGGAGCCGCCGTTAACCCGAACCTCGGTAGCCAGCTTGGCCAGCTTGCCAAGGCTGTTCTGGATCTGGGCGATGGCGCCGAAAGCAAGGCCGGCGCGCTCGTTCATCAGCGTCGTGATCGCCACCCCCCAGCCATTGCCGACGCCGCCAACGACGTTCTCCTCCGGGATCCGCGCTTCCTCCATGAAGACCTCGTTGAACTCGCCCTCGCCGGTGATCTGGACCAGCGGTTTGGCTTCGACCCCCTCCTGCTCCATGTCCATCAAGAAGTAGGTGAGCCCCTGGTGCTTGGGCGCGTCGGGGTCGGTGCGGGCGACGAGCATGCACCACTTCGCGTACTGGGCGAACGTGGTCCAGACCTTCTGCCCGGTGACGACCCATTCGTCGCCGTCCTTGACCGCGCGCGTCTTCAGCGAGGCCAGGTCGGAGCCGGACTCGGGCTCGGAGAAGCCCTGGCACCAGATCTCCTCGCCGGTCAGGATCGGCTCCAGGTAGCGCTGCTTCTGCTCGTCGGTGCCGTGGGCGATCACCACCGGGCCACCCATCGCCAGGCCGAGCACGTTGGCGGGGCTGGGCGCTTCCTGCCGCGCCGCCTCGCCGACGAAGATCGCCTGCTCGATCAGGGTCGCGCCGCGGCCGCCGTACTCCTTCGGCCAGGAGATCCCGGCCCAGCCGGCGGCGTGCAGCTTCAGCTGCCACTCGCGACGGAAGGCCATCACCTCGTCGAGGCCGGCCTCGGGCTCGGGACCCGGATTGTTCTCCTCGATCCAGGCGCGAACCTCGTCGCGGAACTCCTCCTCCGATGGCGACAGCGTCAGGTCCATCGCCAGCGAGCATATAGGGCCTGGCCAGCCGGCCAGGCCCTATGCCTCGGCTACGCGACCCTCTGAATCAGCGTCCCGGTGCCGAGGCCGCCGCCGCAGCACATCGTCACCAGACCGATCTCCCCGTCGGTGCGCTCCAGCTCGTGCAGAAGGGTGGTGATCAGGCGAGCGCCGGTCGAGCCGAGCGGGTGGCCGAGGGCGATCGCGCCGCCGTTGACGTTGACGCGGTCCATGTCGGGCTCGAGCTCGCGCTGCCAGGCCACCACGACGGAGGCGAAGGCCTCGTTGATCTCGACCAGATCGATGTCGTCCATCGTCATCCCGTTGCGCTCGAGCAGCTTCTGCGTCGCCGGGATCGGACCGGTGAGCATGATCACCGGGTCGACGCCGACCGTGGTCTGGTCGAAGATCCGCGCCCGCGGCTTCAGCCCGAGGGCATCGGCCCGCTCCCGTGCCATCAACAGCACGCCGGCGGCGCCGTCGGAGACCTGGGAGGAGTTGCCGGCGGTGATCTTGCCGTTGTCCTTGAAGGCGGGCTTCAGGCCGGCCAGCCCCTCGAGGCTCGTCTCGCGCAGACCCTGATCGCTCACGTAGGTGTCGCCGTTGACCGCAAAGGGGATCGTCTCCCGCTCGAAACGGCCCTCCTCGGTCGCCTGGGCTGCGAGCTGCTGTGAGCGCAGGCCGAACTCGTCGAGCTCGGCGCGGGCGATCTCCCACTTGTCGGCGATCATCTCGGCGGAGAGCCCCTGGGGAATCAGGTCGTAGCGCTCGAGCAGCTCGGGAGAGAACGGCGAGCCGTGCTCTTTCATCACCTCGTAGCCGTCGGCGAAGGAGATGTGCCCCATGTGCTCGACGCCGGAGCCGATCGCCACGTCGTGGACGCCGGTGGCGATCAGGGCGGCGGCGAAATTGACCGCCTGCTGGGCCGAGCCGCACTGGCGGTCGATCGTCGTCGCCGGAGTCTCCATCGGCAGCCCGGCCTCGAGCCAGGCGTTGCGGCCGATGTTGACCCCCTGCTCGCCGAACTGCTGCGCGCAGCCGGCGATCACGTCGCCGGTCGCGGCCGGATCGACCCCCGACCGCTCGAACAGCTCCCCGTAGACCTTGGCGAGCAGATTCGACGCATGCAGATCCTTGTAGTACCCCTTCTCCGGATGACCCCGCCCGATCGGCGTCCGCGCCGCCTCGACGATGACCACCTCACGCCCACCGAATTTCCCGCCACCGTTCTCCGCCATCGCCATCTCCATTCGTCGTCTAAAAAGCTGGAGGACCTCGAGTAGGCCCTGACCCCTCAAAGCGTAGCCGACTGACTGGCCAGTCAACCAGGCCTGGGTGGGTGTCGGGCGCCCCTCCCGGCGGCTTGTACTTTTTTGTTTCCGCGGATCTCGGACGGCCGCAGCGGACCCTCAAAAAAGTTGAGCCGGGAGGGGCGCCCGACACCCACCCGCACCCGCTTGATAGGACTCGCCTCTATGAGCTCCAATCAGGGTTACGAGAGTCCGGGGATAGCAGGCAGCGGGGCGATCGCCACCGGCCTTGCCGCTGTCTCGACCACGACGGCAGACACGATCCTGCTTGCCCGCAGCGAGGCATCCGCTTGGCGCGCCGAGGAGAAAGTGGTCGCCGCCTGCGCCAAGATCGAGGGCGCCGAGCCCTCGCGCCTCCGGGTCACGACCGACCCCAAGGACCTCACCGAGTGTGACGTCGTCGTCGAGGCGATCGTCGAGGAGGTCGAGCCGAAGGGCGAACTGCTGAAGACCATCGCCGAGGCCTGCCCCGACGCAGACCTCGCGACCACCACTTCATCGCTCAGCATCGCCGCGATCGCCGCCGCCGCCGGCGTCGACAAGCTCTTCGCCCTCCACGTCTTCAACCCGGTGCCGCGGATGAAGCTGGTCGAGGTCTGCTTCCCCGACGGCGCCGTTGCTGCCCGCGAGCGGGCGCTCGCCTGGTGTGCGGCGCTCGGCAAGACCGCGGTCGAGGTTCCCGACCAGGCCGGCTTCGTCGTCAACCGCCTGCTCTTCCCCTATCTCTTCGAAGCCGTGCGGATGATTGAGCGGACCGGCATGGAGGCCGGCGAGATCGACACCTGCATGAAGCTCGGGGCGGGCCACCCGATGGGGCCGCTGGCGCTGCTCGACTTCGTCGGCCTCGACGTCTCGCAGGCGATCGGCGACGCGCTCTACGCCGAGAACGGCGAGGCCGCGAGCAAGCCCCCGGACCTGATGGTCGAGATGGTCGGCGCAGGGAAGCTGGGCCGCAAGTCCGGCGCCGGCTTCTACGACTACAGCTGACTCAGACGCTCGTCGAAGCTGAGCAGCCGCGCCGCTCCAGGGTCGAGCTAATTGGCTATTCGGCCTTGGCCGTTTTCCCCTTGCCGCTCAGGTCCCAGATCACGTCGGCCTCGGATATGCCCTGACGGCGGGCGACGACTTCGATCTCCTCCCATGGCAGCTCGGCCTCGGGGAGCTCGTCCCAGCGGGCCAGGTCGAGCGCCTCGATCGAGCCTCGGAGCGCCGGACCGAGATGTTCCTCGGACCGCAGCAACGCGCGTAGAACCTCGAGCTGCTTGTCGGTCAGGCGTACAACCCACATGCGGGTACCTCCAACGTTCGGCGGGGCGCAGGTTGCCCAGAGAAATTAGGCCGCAGGACGGACGGAACCGCTGATCCGGACCGCCTCGATCCGGTTCTCGCGAACCGCCTCGACCCGGATCGTGTAGCCGTTGGCCTTGATCGAGTCGCCGCGCTTCGGCAGCCGCCCGAGCTCGCCGAAGACGTAGCCGCCGACCGAGTTGTAGGCGTCGCTGTCGACCGGCAGCTCGATGCCGGCGTCCGCGAGGTCGCCCAACGAGACGTGCCCGCGCACGAACCAGTCGCCGTTGCTGAGCCGGCGCAGCGCCGCCGCGCGGGGGTCGGTCTCGTCCTCGATCTCCCCCACCACCTCCTCGAGGATGTCCTCGACGGTGACGATCCCGACCGTGCGGCCGTACTCGTCGACCACGACCGAGAGCGAGGTGCGCTGGACCTGCAGGTCGTGCAGGAGGTCGTCGAGCGGACGCGTCTCGGGAACGATCAGGGCGTCGCGGACGACGCTGTCGATCGAGGCCTCCGGGCCCTCGCTCATGTAGAGCCGGGCGAGGCTGTTGTTGTGGACGATCCCCTTCACCCGATCCGGGTTTTCGTCTTCGATCACGACCAGGCGGGTATGGCCCGAGGTGACGCAACGCCTCAGCGCCGTCTCAACCGACTCCGAGGCATTCACGGTGACGACAGCCGGGATCGGCGTCATCACCTCCCGCGCCTCCTGCTCGTGCAGGTGGAAGACGCCCCCGAGCATTCCCGCCTCGCCGGGGTCGAGGTGCCCGCCGAGCCGGGAGCTGTCGATGATCTGCTTCAGGTCCTCGGCGGTGTGGTGCTCTTCGAGATCGCTGGGATTGACTCCGAAGAGCCGCACGACGGCGTTGGAGAACCAGCTCAGGGCCATCGTCACCGGGGCCGTCGCGACGCGGAACCAGTTCAGTGGCCGCGAGACCCGGCGCGCCGTTCTCTCGGCACTGGCGATCGCCAGCATCTTCGGGACCTGCTCGCCGATGCTGATGTGGATCGCGGTGACGAGGGTGAATGCGATCGCCAGCGAAAGCCCGGCGGCGACCCCATGCGAGAGGCTGCCGAAGGCGGGCTCGATCAGCTCGGCTAGCGCGGGCTCGCCGAGGAAGCCGATGCCGATCGAGGCCATCGTGATCCCGATCTGGCAGGCGGAGAGGGATTCGTCGATCTTGTCGAGCTGCTCGACCACCGCCTCGGCGCCCGCTTCCCCTTCGGCGGCGAGCTGTTCGATTTTGCCGCGGCGGCTGCGCACCAGGGCAAACTCGGCCGCGACGAAGAAGCCGTTGATCGCAATCAACAGCATTAAGAGGACGAGCAGAACGACGCTCATCGGCTATGCGGCCCGATACTTCGGACTGGGACGTCGTCGGCCATTCGGCGAACGCAATATAGCTGGCCGCCTCCGCAGGTTTTTCGATAGATGCGATATTGAGCGATCAATGCGCGTCGCCACGCTCAGCGAGATGCTCGAAGAGGTCGTGCGCCTGGGCGAGGCAACCGGGATGGAAGGGCATGCGCACGAGCTGCGCGGTGAACTAGAGGGCCGCCTGGCGACCGTGCGCGCGGCGATCTCCGGGGCGGGCAGCCCGCGAGTGATCGCGCTGGAGCGCTTCGACCCGCCCCGGGCGGGTGGCTTCTGGATCCCGGAGATGATCTCGATCGCCGGCGGCGTCGACGTCGCCGGCGACCCCGGCTTGAACCCGCCCGAGGTGGGCTGGGCAGAGCTGGCGAGCCTCAATGCCGATGTCGTGATCGCAATGCCCCCGGGCGGCCTCGAGGAAGCCCGGGCACAGGGGATGGAGCACTGGGAGCACATCGCCTCGCTCGGCGCCAGCCGCGTCTTCGCCGTCGATGCCGCCGCCGCCTTCGTCGATCCCGGTCCCCGTCTGGTCGACGGCGTGGAGCTGCTCGGCCATCTGCTGCATCCAGAGCTGATCGACCCACCGGGCAATACAGCGTTCGCTGCACTAACGGCGGCTCCGAAGTCTTCGTAGGGCTGGGCGTCAGGCGACGGAGATCGCGCCGACCGCTGCGACGATCGCCACCGCCGCCATGACAGCAAGCTCAGCGAAGCGGCGACTCCTTCCCAGCATTCCCCGCTCGCCGGCGACGATTACCAGGGCGCAGATCGCGCCCCCGATCAAACCTCCGAGGTGACCGCCAATGCTGATCCGTGGCGCGAGGAAGCTGAAGATCAGGTTGAAGACGATGAGGAAGCCGACCTCAGAGGCGATCGCGTCCATCCCTCTGCCGCGGGCAATGACGAACGTAGCGCCGGCGAGCCCGAACACCGCGCCGGAGGCGCCAAGCGTGAGCGCGTTCGGATCGAGGAGAAGGGCGCCCAAAGAGCCCGCGAGAAGCGAGGCGAAGTAGAGAAGCAGAAAGCGCGGGGCGCCCAAAGCCGGCTCCAGCAGCCGCCCCAGCAAGAAGAGCAGCAGCATGTTGAAGCCGATGTGGAGAAGGCTGGCATGCAGGAAGCCGCTCGTCACCAGTCTGTACCACTCGCCTTCCGCCACCGAGGGCCCGAACAGCGCGTAGTCGACAACGATCTTGCCGCCCGCGTCGAACCCACCCGATCCCGCCGTGATCTCGATCAGGTAGGCGATGACGTTGATCGCGATCAGCACGTAGGTCGCGGGCGCCTGGCGGAACCCGCTCGCTCCACCCCCCACTCCGCGGACCACCTTGGTCCGCTGGCTGGCACACTCGGGACAGCGCATCCCGACCGGGGTCGGGGTCATGCAGTCGGGGCAGATCGGCCTGCCACAAGAGGAGCAAGAGACGGCGGTTTCGCGGTCGGGGTGGCGGTAACAGGTCTGGGCCATCGGGACGAGCAGCCTACAATCGCCGCCGATGGAGCCCCCGAGTCCTGCCCGCCTCTACGCGACGCTCGCCGGCGCGGTCCTCTTTGTCGCCGGCCTGCTCGGCTTCTTCGAGGATCTCTCCTGGCTCAACTTCCTCCACATTGGCACCGGAACGGTCGCCCTGCTGCTCGCTGATCGCGCAGCGCGCCTTTGCGCGCTCCTGCTCGGCATCGGCTACGCGGCGCCGGCCATCTTCGCCTTCGGCAGCGACGGCTGGCTGCATCTCGGCCTCGGACTGCTCGGCATTGCCGCTTTCGCAGCCGCGAGCTCAGAGCCGCGAGCGCAGGCCGCCGGAAAGAGCCCTTAGCCCGCTCTCGCCCTTCTGCCTGCTGCGGCGGCGCAGCTCCAGCAGCACTAGGGCGCCGGTGGCAACGCCGCCGGCGCCGACGGCAACCACCGGCCGCACCCAGTTGCGGGGGTCGCGCAGCGCTCGCAGCTCGCTCTCGGACAGTTCCTCGGCCCAGTCGGAGAGCTCCTCGGCGGCGGCCTGCGTCACCGCCGACAGCGTGTCCTCGAAGCGGCCGGAGAGCCGCTCGGGCGGCTCGATCGGGCGCAGCGCATCGGTGAGCAACTGCTCGACGTCCCAGGTGCTGCCGCTCAGAGTCTCGCTCGAGTCAGTCATCGCTCATCTCCTCCTGCAGCTGCTTGATCGCGCGGTGGATCAGCACCTTGGTCGCGCCGTCGGAGCGGCCGAGCGCGCGGGCGATCTCGCGGTTGTCCATGCCGAGGGCGAAGCGCATGATCAGCGCCTCGCGGCGGTCGTCGCCGAGGTGCTCGAGATTGTCCATCACCCGCCGCAGCTCCTCGCGGCCCTCGGCGATCGCCACCGTGTCGTGGCGCGCGGCGATCGGGTCGGCGCTGTCGAGCGGCGTCTGCGGGCGGCGCGAGCGGTCGCGGTAGTAGTTGGAGGCGAGGTTGTGGGCGATCCGGATCACCCAGGGCCGCAGCGGCCGGCCGTCGGACTCGCGCCGCGCCCGGTCGAAGTGCCGGTAGGCCTGTAGGAACGCCTGCTCGGTCAGATCCTCGGCGTCGTGGTGGTTGCCGACCCGGTAGTAGGCATAGGAGTAGACGTCGCGCAAGTGCGCTCGGTAGAAGTCCTCGAAAGCGCGGTCCAGGTCCGCCTTCGCCGCCGCCCCGAGCTCGCCGGGCTCGACGTTCTCCTTGCGGGCGCTCACCGGCCAAGCCTAGTCTCCGACGCCGGGCGGGCATCAAGCCGCCCGCCTCGACCGCTCGGCGCGGCGCAGTCCGGCAATCCACTCCTCGGGGTCGATCTCCCCGCGGATCAGCGCAGCCAGGCCATTCAGCGCCTCGGCCGGCCCCCCCGCGGCGGCAACGGCCTGGGCCAGCAGTGGGGTCGTGTCGAGGCCCTCGGAGGCCTGCCCGATCAGCTGCGGGATTTCCTCGGCCGGGGTACCGGCGCCGAGCAGCTCGCCGGCGCGGCGGTTGCGGCCGGTGGGCGCCATCATCGTCGCGGTCAGGTCGCCGACGCCGGCCAGCCCGGAGAAGGTCTCCAGCTCGGCGCCGCGCTCGATCGCGTACTCGATGCACTCGCGCCAGATCTCGGCCGTGGCGATGCCGGCGGCATTGAGGCCGTGCGGCTCAGCGGCTGCGGCAGCGAGCGCGGCGGCGTTCTTGGCGGCGCCCGCCATCTCCACCCCGGCGACGTCGCCGGAGCGCTCGCAGACCAGACCAGCACGGTCGAAGACCTCCCCCAGCTGGTCCCGCAGATCGAGATCGGCCGAGCCGAGCACCAGCGCCGCCGAGCCGGAGACCGCCTCGCGGGCGTGGGCGGGGCCGCCGAGACAGGCGATCGCGCGCGCTCGCACCCGTTCGCCGACGTATTCGGCGGGCAGCTGGCCCTGCGGGGCGATCAGGCCCTTGGTCAGGAGCAGGACCGAAGAACGGCCGCTGACGCGGTCGGCGATCGCCCCGACCGCCTGCGGCAGCGACTTCGAGGGGATCGCCAGGCAGATCAGATCGAGCCCGGCGAGCTCGATCTGCGAGGCCTGGCGCACGTCGATCGTCTCCGGCAGCGCCACCCCCGGCAGATAGCGACTGTTCTCGCCAGCCTCGGCCATCTCGGCCACCCGTTCGGCGCTGCGGGCGCCGAGCTGCACCTCCAAGCCCCCGCGGGCGAGCAGGACGGCCACCGCCGTCCCCCAGCTTCCGGCGCCGATCACGGCAGCGCGGCGCATCGGCGGCAGGCCGCCGAGGTCTTCCCACTGCAGCAGCACGTTGGGCCAGATCCGCGCCGTCACCGTTTCCGCCAGCGCCCGCGAAGGCTCCTCGGCGCGGGGAAAGGTCATCGCCCGTCCCAGCCTGACCCTGACCTTGCGCGGCCGGATCCGCCAGCCGCGACGCACGTGTTCGGTCCCCAGCACAGCGGCGGGGATTACCGGCGCCCCGGTCTGGAGCGCCAGCCGGCCGACGCCGCGCCTCGGGTTGCTCAGGGTCCCGCGCCGGATGCGGGTGCCCTCCGGGAAGATGCAGACCGCCCCACCGCGGCTGACGATCTGGCGCGCCGTCTCCATCGATTCCTCGTCGGACTCGCCACGGCGGATCGGGAAGGCGCCGAGCCGGGAGAGGATCCAGCCCTGCCAGCGTCGCTCGAACAGCTCGACCTTGGCGACGTAGTTCATCGGCCGCCGCCAGGGCAGGGCGCCACCGACGGCGAAGGGATCGAGGAAGCTGCGGTGGTTGGAGGCGACGATCAGCCCGCCCTTGAGCCGGGCGTGCTCGCGGCCGGTCCGGGCGTAGCGGAAGTAGACGAGGAAGAACGGCGTCATGAAGATCCTCGCCAGCAGGTAGAGGACCCAGTTGACGCTGTGCTTGCGCGTGTAGGCGTGGTAGGCGGCCAGCCGCTCAGCGGTCACGCTAAGCGCTACACGCGCCGGCGTCGCCGGTTACCAGGCGCGTTCGATCAGCTCCGCCAGCTCGTCGCGGGACGGTGGCGTCGGCGCGAAGGCGAGCTCGGGACGGACGAGCATCGAATCGAGGGCCTGGTCGAGCTTGCCGCGGTCGGCGCCGGCGGCGCCGAGGCCGGGTGGGTCGCCGCCGAGCTGGAGCAGGCGCGCTTCGATGTCTTCCGGGTCGGTCTCGATCGCGACCGCGAGATCGACGAGCCGGTCCGGGGCCCGGTCGACCAGCAGCGCCATCGCTCGCGGCAGGATCGCCGCGTTGGTCTCGGCGTGGGAGCTGCCGCAAACGCGGGCCAGGGTCTGGCAGATCACGTGGTGGAGCCCGAAGGCGCCGGAATCGATCGCGTAGCCGCAGAGCAGCGAGCCGAGCGCCAGCGGGGCCGGGTTGCGCTGCTCGCGGTCGCGGTCGAGCGAGGTCGCGATCAGCTCTGCTCCGCGCAGCGCCGTCATCTCCGAAACCGGGTTGGCGAAGGAGGTGTAGAGCGAGTCGGCCCCGTGGGCGAGCGCGTTCATCGAGCTCGCGCGCAGCGCCGCCTCCTCCTGGCTCGTCATCGCCACCGGGTCGGCGATGACGAGAGTCGGCCGCACCATCGAGGCGACGCTCGATTCGGCGCCCGCGGGGAGGCGATGAATGCCGGTCATCTCCGCTCCCGACATCGTCGTCGGGACCGCCGCGACGCGGGCGCCGCTGACCGCGGCGACCGCCTTGGCGACGTCGATCGGGCGGCCGCCGCCAAGCGCGACCAGCGACCGCGACCCGGCCCGGTCGAGCAGCGCCGCGGCGAGATCGGGAACCTGGCCGGACGCCACCTCGTGCACGGCGGCTGCCGCCGCGGCCAGCTCGCCGGCGCCGGCCAGAGCGCGAGGCGTGCTCAGCAGCTCGAACGGCGAGAAGCCGTGCTCCTGCAGGAGCTGAGGCGCCTGCGCGACGCCGTTGTGGCGGAAGACGACCGTGCGGCCGGCATCGCGCCAGATGAAGTCGCCGTTCACCCCTACACGTCCGTGCGGGGGTTCCTCACCGGCTTCAGCTTCGGTTCCACCTCGCCGCGCAGGTGCTCGTAGTCGGGCGGCAGCGAGAGCTTCTCCCCCAGATGCTCCAAGGGCTCGTCGACGGTGAATCCCGGCCCCAGCGTCGCCAGCTCGAAGAGGACGCCGCTGGGCTCGCGGAAGTAGACCGAGCGGAAGTAGAAGCGGTCGATCTCCGGCGTCGGCTGAGCGCCGGCCGAGATCGCCTTCTCGCGCCACTGCAGCAGCTCCTCGGGAGTCGAGGCCCAGGCGACGTGGTGGACGCTGCCGGCGCCCTGCAAACCGCGCTCGGCCGGCGGCTCGTCGAAGACGTAGACGCCCCCGCGCCGCTCGCCGCGTGCCTCCCAGCCGCCGTCGGCCGGCTCGAACTCGAGTGCTTCCAGCAAGGGACTGCTGGCGTCCGTCTCGCCGTAGGCGCGCACCGCGTGGAAGCCCTGCAGGGCCAGCTCGGCCGGCACCTGCGGATGGTCGGCGACCAGGGGAGCGTCCGGGACGTCGACGATCAGCAGCTCGTGATCAAGTCCCTCGGGATCGGAGAAACGCAGACTGTTCGCCTCGCGCTCGCTGTCGACACCGTTGGCGCCGAGCCGGTCGGCCCAAAAGTCGAGCGCGTCCGCGGCAGCGACGCGCCACACGATTCGGTGCGCCATGCCGGCCCCCGCCCGTCCCCGGGCAACCCCGGGGTACTCGAAGAAGGTGAGGTCGGAGCCCGGGTCGCCGCCCTCGTCGGCGAAGAACAGGTGGTAGACGGTCGGGTTGTCCTGGTTGACCGTTTTCTTGACCAGCCGCAGACCCAGCACGCCCGCGTAAAAGTCGACGTTGCGCTGAGCGTCCTCGGTGATCGCCGTTATGTGGTGAATGCCCTCCAGCTTCATTGCTCACATATAGCATCCGCCAATGAGTCGCGGACGCCGACGCGCGGTCAAAGCCCTGGTAATTCTCGGTTCGGTCCTCGCCTTCCTCAGCGTCTTCGCGATCTGGACCGAGCGCCAGGCGCTCAACACCGACGACTGGGTCGAGACCAGCGGCCGGCTGATCCAGAACCAGACGATCCGCGCCGAGCTCAGCGACTACCTCGTCGACCAGCTCTACGAAAACGTCAACGTCGAGGCGGAACTGAAAGAGATCCTCCCCGGCGACACCAAGGACCTCGCCGGTCCCGCCGCGGGCGGGCTGCGTCAGGTGGCCGGAAACGGGGCCGAAAAAGTACTGGAAACCTCCACTGCCCAGGATCTCTGGGAAGACGCCAATCGCTCCGCCCACGAACAGCTGATCGCCGTGCTCGAGGACAAGGGCGACGCGGTCTCGACCGAAGAAGGGACCGTCAGCCTCAACCTCGGCAGCCTGCTCACCAACCTCGCCGACCAGGTCGGGATCGGCGCCGACCTGGCGAAAAACTCCCCCCCGACGCAGGGCAAATCGAGATCCTGCGCTCGGACGAGCTGAAGACGGCCCAGAACATCGCGATCGCGATCAAAGGTCTGGCGCTGGTGCTCTCGATCCTGACTTTCGCCGCTTTCGGCGCCGCCATCTATCTCTCGCGGGACGGGCGCTGGGTGACCGTCCTGCTCAGCGGCATCGGCCTGATCGCAGCGGCCTTTGCGGTGATCGTCGTGCGGCAGATAGCGGGCGGCGTCATCGTCGACCAGTTGGTCACGGTCGAGAGCGCCAAGCCCGCGGGCGAAGCCGCCTGGTCGATCGCCACCTCGCTGATGATCAGCATCGCGACGACCGTGATCGTCGTCGGAGCGCTGTTCGCGCTCGCCGGCTGGCTGGCCTCGCCGACCGACTCGGCGCGGGCGACCAGGCGGCTGCTCGCGCCCCTCCTGCGCCACCACGTGGGCTACGTCTACGCCGGCCTGGCGGTGCTCGTCAGCCTCTACTTCCTCTCCGGCCCGACCCAGGGCCTGCGCTCCTTCCTGACGACGCTGATCGTCGCCGGCATGGCCGCGTTCGGCATCCACGAGCTGCGCAAGCAGGCGGAGGAGGAGTACCCGGACGCCGAGTACGGCGAGGTCTTCGGCGACACCCGCGACAAGGTCGTCGGCGCGGTCAAGGACGCCAACATCGGCGAGCGGATGGGCGAACAGGCTTCGAAGCTGCGCCGGCCGGAGCGCCGGCCCGGTGGCGAAGGGACGGAGACGAGCGAGGCGCCGACCGCTGCGCTCGACGATGAGGACGCACGTCTGCGACGGCTGGAGCGACTCGCCTCGCTGCGGGAGAAAGGCGTCCTCACCGACGAGGAGTTCGCGGCGGAGAAGGCCCGCCTGCTCGGCGGCGACTCCGCGCCGTGAGCGGAAAGCCCGCCGCCGGGTTCGAACCGGCAACCTCCCGATTACAAATCGGGTGCTCTCCCAGGTTGAGCTAGGCGGGCATGGTGGCTAAATGGATGTGACGTTCCGGCTCCTCGGTCCTGACGAGGGTGGCGTCCTCACCGAGGCGATAGAAGCAGCTTACGGGACCACCTACGACGTTCGCTGGGTCTACGACGAGGCGGAGGTCTGCGCCCGCTTGGGCGACGGGCGCTACGTCTCCTGCGTGGCGGAGGCGCCGGACCAGGGCCTGCTCTGCCACATCGGCATGAGCCTGGCGGCCGCGGGCGACGCGGTCGCCCACTCGGGTCAGGCGGTGACGCTGCCGGCGGCGCGGGGACAGCACCTCTTCACCCGCACCAAGCGCTTCCTCATGGACTGGGCGCGCGAGCGCGGCCTGGCCGGGATGTTCAGCGAGGCGACCGCCGCCCACCCCTACAGCCAGCGCGCCAACATCGAGCTGGGAGCACACGAGACCGGCTTCCTGCTCGGCTGGATCCCGGCCACCGTCGACAACGACGCCGCCGTCGCGGCGCCGCGACGGCGGCAGTCGGCGGCCCTCTTCTACACCAAGCTCAACGACGGCCACGAGCGCCGTGTCTACGCGCCGCCGCGCCACCACGAGATCGTCGGCCAGACCCTGGCGCTGTGCGAGCTGCGGGGAACGCTGGCGACGCCACCGCCAGATGCCGAGCTGCCGGAGCGGAGCGAGCTGCACGTCGAGGTCGACGCCGACCACAACCTCGCCTTGATCGCGGTCGCCGTTCCCGGCGCCGATCTGGAGGCCGCGATCGGGGCCGAGCGCCACCACCTCTTCCACAGCCGCTGCCTCGACGCGATCTACGTCGACCTGCCGCTGGAGCAGCCGGCGACCGCGCTGGTCGCCGACGACCTCGAGCGGCTCGGCGTCTCCTACGCCGGCGTCTTCCCCAATCGCCGCACCGACGGCGACGTGCTGCGAATGCAGTCGCTGCACCGGGTCCGAGTCAAGGCCGACGACATCGCCGTCGCCTCGGACCACGGGCGCGAGCTGCTCGACTACGTCCTGTCTGACCTGCGCGCGCCGGCGAGGCCGTAGTCGCTACACGGCCACCTCTCGCGACGCGAGATGCGTTCCGACCTTGCGCTTGACGCGCTGCAGGGCGTTGTCGACCGTCTTCGTGTCGCACTCGAGCCGCTCGGCGATCACCTCGTAGGAGTGGCCGTCGAGGTACAGCGAGAGGACGCGGCTCTCCAGGTCCGAGAGGACCCCGGAGACGCCGGAGAGGCAGGCGACGAGGCTGGAGAGCTCTTCGGAGGCGATCACCTGGTTGACCGGGTCGTGCACGCTCGGCCCCGGCAGGATCTCGTCCAGCGTCGTGTCGGATTCGCTCGCGGCGGCCGGCGTCTGGCTGAAGGAGACGTACTGATTGAGCGGCGTGTGCTTGTTGCGGGTCGCGGTCTTCACCGCGGTGATGATCTGACGGGTGATGCAGAGCTCGGCGAAGTTGCGGAAGCTCGACTCGCGGTCGGTGCGGTAGTCGCGAATCGCCTTGTAGAGACCGAGCAGACCCTCCTGGATCAGGTCGTCGGACTCGCCGCCGAGCAGGAAGTACGACGAGGCCTTGAGCCGGACGAAGCCGCGGTAACGGCGAATGATCGTGTCGTAGGCGTCGGTCTTGCCCTCCTTGGCAAGTGCGACGAGGTAATGATCGTCAAGCTCGACTTGAACGTTAGATTGAGGGAGACGAGCGGTGGCGGCGGCAGCCGCAACCGGCGTTTCGTGCGTAGGCGACGATAGAGCCACAGATCCTTCTCCTTGCTGAAGGGTCGTGGCGCCACTTACCTCCCCCGAGGCGCCCTATTGGCGGGCATCCTCACACTCAAGCTGAGGTTCACCCTTGTTGCGCGGGTAGTTTACGGTCGCGCGGAGTTCTGTCAACCCCAAATTGCGACTTTTGCAAACGCCGTTGCAGTTGGTAGAAGCTCAGCCGCGCTGCCGCAGCGCCTCGAAAAGCAGCGCCGCGGCGGCCGCCGAGACGTTGAGCGACTCGATCTCGCCGTGCCGCGGCAAGGCCACGAGGCCGTCGCAAGCCGCCGCCACGCGCGGGCGCAGGCCCTTCCCCTCGCCGCCCATGACCAGGACCGTTGGTCCCTTCAGGTCCACCTCCCAGGGCGCTGCTTCGGCCTCCGCGTCGGCGCCCCAGATCCAAAAGCCGGCAGACTTCGCCCGCGCCAGCCAGTCGGCGAGGTTGCGGACATGGGCGACCTGGAGATGCTCGACCGCGCCGGCCGAGGCCTTGCAGACGGCGGCCGTGACCGCGGCCGAGCGGCGCTCGGGCACGACGACCCCGTCGGCCCCCGCGAACTCCGCCGAGCGGCAGACGGCGCCGAGGTTGCGCGGATCCTGCACCTGGTCGAGCGCGACGAGCAACGCTTCGCCCCGAAGCAAGCCAACCGAATCCCCGTAGGGATAGGGATCGACCTCGGCGACGACGCCCTGGTGATCGGGCGACCCGCAAAGCCGCTCCAGCTCCTGCGCCGGCGTCTCCGGCAACCGCCAGACCCGGTGCACCCGCCGCCGTCCCCGCTCCGCCTCGGCAACGGGCTGGCGGCCGTAGATGACCTGGTTCGCCATCTAGCCCTTGGGGACGAGCCGAGCGCCCTCGGCCCCATCCCGCACTTCCCAGCCAAGCTCCGCCAGGCGCTCCCGAATCGCATCCGCCCGCGCGAAGTCCTTCGCCCCCCGCGCCTCCTCCCGCTCCGCCATCAACTGCTCGGCCTCAGAGTCAGCCCCCTCCTCGGCCGCAGCCAACGACTCAAGCCCCACCAGCTCCAGCATCTCGCGCACCGCCTCGGGCGCGCCGGATATCGGCTCACGATTCGCTTCCGCAACCAGCTCGAAAGCCTCTGCCATCGCCCGCGGCGTGTTGAAGTCATCCGCCAACGCATCCCGAAATGCCTCGACGCGCCCCCGTGCGGGAGCGTCGGGGGAGGGGTCGCCGGAGCCTCCCCGCTGTTGCTCCGGCGACCCCTCCCCCGACGCTCCCCCCAGCGGGTGCTCGCGAAAGAAGTTCCGAAGCCGCCCAACCCGCGCAACCGCCTGCTCCATCTGCTCCGAGCCAAACGCGAGGGGCTGCCGATAGTGACCGGAGATCAGGTAGTCGACCACCGCCTCGCGCCCGTAGCGATCCAACGCCTCCGAAAGCTGAAAGATGTTCCCCTCGGACTTCGCCATCTTCGCCGCGCCGGTCTCGATCATCCCGTTGTGCATCCAGATCTGGGCAAAGGGACGCCCGGCCGCCTCCGACTGGGCGATCTCGTTCTCGTGGTGCGGGAAGACGAGGTCCGAACCGCCACCGTGGACGGCAAACGAGGCGCCTAGCTCGGCCTCCGCCATCGCCGAGCACTCGATGTGCCAGCCGGGTCGTCCGGGGCCCCAGGGCGAGTCCCACCCGGTGTCCTCGCCGGGCTTGTGGGCCTTCCAGAGGGCGAAATCCAGAGCGTCCTCCTTGAGCGAGGCCGAGCCCGCCTCCTCGCCCTGGTCCATCTCCTCCGTACGACGGTTGGAGAGCTTGCCGTACTCGCCGAAGCTGCGGACGCGGAAGTAGACATCGCCGCCCGACTCGTACGCGTGGCCCGACTCGACCAGCTCGGCGATCAGCGAGACGATGCCGGCGATCGTCTCGGTCGCCAGCGGCTCGGCGTCGGGCCGGCCGAGGCCAAGGCGGTCGGTGTCGTCGACGTAGGCCAGGGTCATCCGCCGCGCGAACTCCGCCGACGGCTCCCCCGCCGCCTCGGCGGCGACGTAGATCTTGTCGTTGACGTCGGTGACGTTGACGACCAGCCGCGCCCGATAGCCCTCGGAGCGCAGGAAGCGGGAGAAAAGGGCGAAGACGACGAAGGGGCGGGCGTTGCCGATGTGGATGCGGCTGTAGACGGTCGGTCCGCAGGCGTAGATCCCCACCTCCCGGGAGGGGTCGAGGGCCCGCGGCTCGCCGCTGAGCGTGTCCCTGATCCGCACCTCGCGCATCGCGAGGGCGAGACTAGATGATTGCTCCTGAGCGGGCTAGAAGGTCCGGTAGCCGGCAGTCGACGCGGTCGACTCGTCCCGCAGCCAGACCGGCGCCGTCTCCTCGGCAGCCGCCTGCGCCTCGCGCCGAGCGCGTTTGGCGCTGGCCTTGATCTCGTCCTCGGTTGCTTCGCGCACGCGCTCCTCGCGGCGCTCGGCCTGGATCCGGATCCGGTCGGACTCGAGCCGGAGCTGGTCTTCGGCGCGCGCCCGAGCCGCTTCCTCAGCCTCGCGCTCGACCTTCTCGACCAGCTTGCGGACGCTCTCCTCGGCTTCCCGGCGAACCTCCGCGGTGCCCTCCATCACCCGCCGCTCGATCTCGGTCTCCAGCCGCACCGCGGTCTCGTGCGACTCGGCCGCGGCTGCCTCGGCATCGGCGGCGCGCTGCTCCGCCGCGGCTATGCGGCTGTCGGCCTCGGCCTCGATCTCCTTGCGGACGGCGAGCATCCTGCGCTCGACCTCGGCCTCGAGGTTGCGGGCCGCCTCGGCGATCGAGCCCTCGGCCTCGGCCCGGACTTCGTTCGCCTGGGCGACGATCGCTTCGTTCTCGGTCTGGGAGCGCTTTTGCAGCTCCTCGAAGGCACGCTCGGCGCGGTCCCGCGCCGACTCGGCGCCGGCGACCTTGGCCTCCGCTTCTCGCCTGGCCTCGCGTTCGGCAGAGATTCGCTCGCGAGCCTCGGCGGCGACGCCGCGCAGCGTCTCCATCGCCCGCTCCTTCAACTCGGCGCCGACGCTTTCGGCCCGGGCTTCGGCCTTCGCTACGCGCTCCTCGCCGATGCGGACCCACTCAAGCGCCTGGCTGGCGACGCCGTGCATGGTCTCGGTTGCCTCACCGACGGCTCGCAGCTGCCTCGCAGGATCGCTCATCTGCGGCGCAACCTACTATGGGGGCCGGAGGCAACCGACCCGGTGGGCGCAGGCATTGCCCGCAATTTGCGCAGTGCCCCGAGAGGACTCGCGGAGTCGCTCAGGCGGACTGCCGCGCCTCGCGCTGGCGCAGGTCTCGCTTGAGGATCTTGCCGGTGGCGTTGCGCGGCAGCTCGTCGAGGAACTCGATCTCGCGCGGGGTCTTGTATCCGGCGAGGTTGGCCTTGACATGAGCCTTGAGGTCGTCCTCGCCGATCTCGATTCCCTGCTTGAGGACGACGAAGGCCCTCAGCCGCTGACCGAACTCGGCATCCTCGACGCCGATCACCGCCGCCTCCATGACCGCCTCGTGATCGGCGAGCAGATCCTCGACCTCGCGAGGGAAGACGTTCTCGCCGCCGGAGACGATCATCTCGTCGTCGCGACCGTCGATGAAGAGGCGGCCGGCGTCGTCGATGTGGCCGACATCGCCGCTGGAGAGCAGGCCGTCGATCGATTCCTTGCCGCCGCCGCCGGTGTAGCCCTCGAAGGACATCTCGTTGCCGACGAAGATCCGCCCGACCTCGCCGTGCGGCGCCTCCAGGCCCGCGTCGTCGACGATGCGCACCGTCGTCCCCCGCGGCGGCTTGCCGGCAGTGCCGGGGGCGGCACGCAGGTCCGCGGGCGTGGCGACGGTCGCGTAGGCGACCTCGGTCGAGCCGTAGAGGTTGTAGACGGAGTCGCCGAACCGGTCCATCCAGGCGATCGCCAGCTCGCCCGGCAGAGCCGAGCCGGAGAGCGAGGTGATCCGCAGCGAAGAGAGATCGTAGCGGGCGAGCGTCTCGTCCGGCAGCTCGAGGATGCGCTGGATCATCACCGGCACCGCGGCGAGCACCTGGGCGCGGCTTTCCTGCACCGCCTGCAGCGTCCCCTCCGGGTCGAAGCGCCGGCGCAGCACCATCGTCGAGGCCGTCGGCAGGCTCATCACGAAGTGGAAGAAGCCCCAGGAGTGAAAGAGCGGCGCCGCGATCATCATCGTCTCGCGACTGCGAAAGGGGATCTTGTCGATCAGCGCCGCGATCGCCATCAGGCCGTCGGGGCTGGACCGCTGGGCGCCCTTGGGCGTGCCGGTGGTGCCCGAGGTGAGGATCACGAAGCGAGGCTTGTCGGGCGGCGGGGTGTGGTTGGCCTCCGAGCCGGCGGCGATCAGCTGCTCGAGGGTCGTCTCACCCGGTTCCTCGCCGTCGTCGACCCAGCCGACGATCCGAGCCACCGAGTCGTCGACGCCGTCGAGCAGGCCCGCGAACTCGGAGTCGTAGACCAGCGCCTTCGGCGCCTCCCGGCGAGTCACTTCGACCAGCTGCGGGCCGGCGAACATCGTGTTCAGGTAGAGCGCGCTGGCGCCGAGCTTGGCTGCGGCGAGGGTCGCCTCGATGAAGCCCCGGTGGTTGCGGCACATGATCCCGACCCCGTCGCCGTGACCGATCCCCAGCTCGGCGAAGGAGTGCGCGAGGGCGTTGGAGCGCCTGTGCAGGCGCTCGAAGCTGAGCGCGCCGCGTTCGTCGACGATCGCGATCTCGTGCGGGTAGTGAATCGCCGCGGTCGTGATGCCGAGGGCCGGAGAGGCGCCCCAGCGAAGGAAGGCGGAGACGACCTTGGCGGACTTGTCGGGACGGTGCAGGCCGAGGACGCCCGCCTCGCGCAGAACCCTGACCTCGAACGCTTTGTCCGAGGCGGCCTGGCGCACGGTTGCCGCGATCGAGTCGAGCTTGCTCATGCAGCCGCCAAGCCTATTCGCTCTGCACCGAAGCGACCGCAATGCAGGCGATTCCCTCGCCGCGACCGATCCAGCCCATGCCCTCGTTGCTCGTCGCCTTGACGCTGACCCGGGCCGAGGTCGCCTCGGCGATCGTCCGCTCCATCTCCGCCCGGTAGGGCCCGAGGCGGGGCTGCTCGCAGATCAGGGTCGCGTCGACGTTGAGGATCGGGCCGGCGATCATCCCGACCGCGGTTCGCAGCAGGTCGATCGAGTCCGCCCCCTCCCACTGCGCGTCGTCGTCGGGGAACATCGTGCCGATGTCGCCGCCGCCGGAGGCGCCGAGGATCGGCGTCGATCACGGCGTGGGTGAGGACGTCGGCGTCGGAGTGGCCCTGCGAGACCCTCGGGGTGGTCGATCTCGACGCCGCCGAGGACCAGACGGCGCCCCTCGGCGAAGCGGTGGCTGTCGTAGCCGATGCCGACCATCTCAGCCGACGCGGCTGCCCAGCGGCGCCAGGCGTCGCTGCCGCTGTTCGAAGACGCAGATCTCCCCCACTCCCAGGTCGTCGAGGAAGTCGACGGCGCTGTCGTAGGCGAAGCCGACGTGCTCCGGCAGGTGAGCGTCGGAGGACAGCGCGAACGATGCCCCCGCCTCGATGCACATCTCGGCGAAGCCGCGGGCCGGGTAGAGCTCGCCGACCGGCTTGCGCAGCCCCGCGGTCGAGATCTCGACCGCGATCCCGCTCGCGGCGATCGCCTCGACCGCCGGCTCGTAGAAGTGGCGTAGGTCCCGCTGCGGCAGCGGCCGGGCGCCGCCCCAGACCTTGACGAGGTCGGGGTGGGCGAGGATGTCGAAGAGACCCGACCGCGCGCACGCGGCCAGCGCCTCGAAGTAGCGGCGCCAGACCTCGTCGGGGTCGCCGCTGCCCTCCCACACATCCCAGCCGGGATGGTCGACGGCGTCCCCGCCGATGAAGTGCACCGAGCCGACGACGTAGTCGAAGTCCCGCGCTTCCAGCAGCTCCGCGGTGCGATCCTCGGCGCCGGGGACGAAATCGCACTCGACGCCGAGCCGCAGCGGCGTGGCGCGGACGAACTCGCAGTAGGCGTCGAGGTCGTCCGTGCCGCTGCTCTCCCAGAGCGGATGGCGCCAGAGATCGAGCGCCTGGCGGAAGCGATAGACGTGCTCGGAGACGCCCAGCTCCTCGATGCCGGCGGCGGCTGCGGCAGCCAGATAGCGGTCGACGTTCTCGCGGGTGAAGTAGCGCTCGGGTGGAGTGTCGCCCGTCGTCCGGGCGCAGGTGCAGGTGGTAGTCGGTGAGCATGCGACGAGCCTAGATGACCGCTTCCGCCGGGCGCGGATACGCTGGCCCCATGGTCCACCTGCGGATCGTCGCCCCGCCGGATCGGTCGGCGAAGGTCGTCGACCTGCTGGAGGGCTCGGCGTCCACCTCGCAACCTGATCGTCCTCCCCGGCGCCGCCCGCAAGCCCGACGGCGACGTGATCCTCTGCGACGTCGCCCGCGAGGACGCCAGCGTGATCGTCGACGACCTGCGGGAGATGGACATCCCCCGCGACGGCTCGATCGCGATCGAGCAGATCGACTCGCACCTCTCGGCGGAAGCGGAGCGAGCGGTGCGGGCGGCCCGCGGCGCCCCCTCGGACGCCGTCGTCTGGGAGGAAGTCGAGGCGCGCACCTCAGAGAGCACCGAGCTGGGCGCCAGCTTCCTCATCTTCATGGTCCTCTCCTGCCTGATCGCCGCGGTCGGCATCTACCTGGACTCGCCGATCCTGATCGTCGGCGGCGATGGTGGTCGGCCCCGAGTTCGGCCCGATCGCCGGCCTCTGCGTTGCGATCGTCCACCGCCGCGCCGACGTCGCCCGGCGCTCGCTCACCGCCCTTGCGGTCGGGCTTCCCGCTGGCGATCGCCGCCGCCTGCGTCTTCACCCTCCTCGCCCGCGCCACCGGCCTGCTCGACGCCGACTTCGAGAGCACCCAGCACGCTTTGACCGACTTCATCTCCAACCCCGACGCCTTCTCCTTCATCGTCGCCTCCCTGGCCGGCACGGTCGGCGTCCTCTCGCTCAGCGCGACCAAGTCGGGAGCGCTGATCGGAGTCCTGATCTCGGTCACGACGATCCTCGCCGCGGCCAACATCGGCATCTCCGCCGCCCTCGGCGAGTGGTCGGAGTGTCGCGGCTCGGTTCTGCAGCTGGTCGTCAACCTGAGCGCGATCGTGCTCGCCGGAGTCCTCACGCTGGAGATCCAGCGCGCCCTCTACAGGCGGCGCCGGCGACGGCATCGCGGCGAGTAGGCTGGGCCGCCGGTGGCACGCCAGCTCATCTTCATGCTGCTGGCATTCGCCGGTGGCACGGCTCTCGCCGAGCTGGCGGGCGCCGCCAATTTTGGCGTCGCGCTGGGGGTCGGCCAACTCTGCTTCGCCGCGGCGCTGGTCTGGATCCTGCTGCGGGGCTGAGCGCTGGACCCCTCCTAAGAGCTGCGCTCCGCGAGTAGGAGCTCGGCTACCCGCAGGTCGAGCGGCGTCGTCACCTTGAGGTTCTCGCGCCGGGGTGGGATGGATCAGCACCCTCCCGCCAGCCGCCTCCACCGACATCGCCTCGTCGGTGGCCGCGTCACGCGTCGCCGCGTCGACCTCGAGCGCCTCGCGCAGCGCGCCGGCGCGAAAGACCTGCGGCGTCTGCGCCGCCCAGAGCCGGGAGCGCTCGAGCGGTCCGCTCGACGACGAACGATGCGTTTCGTCATCCCTGCGCTGACAAATGCATCGTTCGTCGCCGGCGGCTCGCTTGATCGTGTCGGTGACCGGAGCGGCGGCGATCACGCCGGCGGCCTCGGAGTCGGCATCGAGGGCGGCGACCAGGTCCTCGACCAGCGTCGGCAGTCAGCAGCGGCCGCGCCGCGTCGTGGATCGCCACCAGCTCGGTGTCGACCGCCGCCAGCGCGTTGGCGACCGACTGGGCCCGGGTGGCGCCGCCGGCGACGACGCCTACGTCCTGTCCACCGAGGTCGTGAACGTGCCCGGGCGGCGCCGCGACGACGATCGAGCGCACCCGGTCGCACGCGCTAAAGGCCGTCGATCGACCACTCGATCATCGGTCTCCCCGCCAGCGGCACAAAAGCCTTCGGGCCGCCGGCTCCGAGGCGCTCTCCGGAGCCGGCGGCCGCAATGACCGCGGTTACTGCAGGCGCCTCAGGCGGTCGCGCGCGAAGCGATCCTCCAGCAGCCCGTCCAGGTATTCCTCCGCGCCCTCCTCGTCCTTGTCGAGGGCGTACATGAACTCCGACGCGAGGATCTTCTTGGCCCGCGTGTACATCTGCTTCTCGCCGGTGGAGAGGCCCTTCTCCATCTCGCGGAGCGCCAGGTTGCGCACCACCTCGGCGAGCTCGAAGACGTCGCCGGTCTTGATCTTCTCGCGGTTGTACTTGAAACGCCGGTTCCAGTTCTTCGGCATCTCCGAGACGTCGTCGGTGAGGACGGCTGTGACCTTCTTGATTTCCTCCTCGTCGATCACGCGGCGCAGGCCGGCCTTGCCCGCGTTCTCACAGGGAACCATCACCGTGAGTTCGTTGTGGAGGATCTTGATCGTGAGGTATTCACGCTTCTCCCCCATCAGCTCGCGCGTCTCTTTCTTCATCACCAGGCCCGCGCCGTGGTGCGGATAGACGACCTTGTCGCCCTCCTCGAAGTCACAGACGTACTCGACGTCCTCCTCGAAGACTGCCTCAATGGCCTCGTCTAGCTCGGGAATCGGTGGCTCCTTTCGTCTTCGACGGCGCTCATCGCCGTCAGCTCTGTAAGTACCGGTCGACCAGCTCGACCTCCTGAAGCCGGCGCAACCCTTCGCGGATGTCTTTGGCCCGCGGGCCGCCGACTCCGTCGATGGCGGCGAGGTCGGATTCGGAGGCCGCGAGGACCTCCTCCAACCCACCCAGCTCGTGGATGATCTTCTGAACGACAAGCTTGGGAATGCGCGGGACGCGGCCCAGCGCGCGGTAGCCGCGCGAGGCCACCGGAAAGTCGAGCGTGTTGAGCTTGCGGTCGTAACCGAGCAGCTCGGCGAGGCGACCGAAGTCGAGCACATCCTGGTGCGGCATGCGGCTGAGCGCCTGCACGGTCGCGGCAAGGCTCTGCTCCGTGTCCTCGACGCTGTAGTCGCGGATCAGCGCCGTCTTGTCGGCGGCGACGCCAACCATCGTCTCCTCCAGCTGCATCTCGATCAGGCGGCCCTCGGTGCCGAGCTCGACGATGTAGCGCTCGACCTCGACCGCCATCCGGGTCACCAGCTCGGCCCGCTGCAGCACAGCGAGGGCGTCGTGGAGAAAGCTGCGGCCCTCGAACTCGAGCACGGTGAGGCGGGCCGAGACCTGATCCAGCCGCTCGCGGTACTTCTCCAGCGTCGCCAGGCCCTGGTTGGCCTTGGCCAGCACGGCGGGAATGTCCTGGAGGATGTACTTGGTCCCCTCGACGTAGAGGGAGACGACGTCGCGCCGCTGCGAGATCGCCACGACCAGGGCGTCGGTCTGTTTGGAGACGCGCTCGGCGGTGCGGTGGCGAGTGCCCGTCTCCGAGGAGAGGATCGTCGGGTCCGGCATTAGCTGCACGTTGGCCCAGGCGATCGTGGTCGCCTCGCGATTGAGCACGATCGCCCCGTCCATCTTCGCTACCTGGTAGAGCATCGCCGGGCTGTAGTCGACGTCGAGCTTGATCCCGCCGGAAAGCAGGTGGGAGATGTCGTCGAGGTCGCCGACGACGATCAGGCCACCGGTGCGGGAGTGGACGATGTTGTCGATTCCCTCACGCAGGGCGCCCCTGGGGCGACTACGTCGAGTGCCCTCAGCAGTCGGGGATCTTGGCGTTCTGAAAGCTCATGGAGCTCATCCCCTGACAAAGGTGGCATCTCCTCTAGGATGGCAAAAACCGCTCTGGAATGCGGTCTGGCCATACCCGAGTGGACAGTTCGGAATTCTTTTTGTCAACCCGATCAATCACTCAAAAACCTTGATGCATGGGATTTGGCTTCAGAGGTGGAAACGGCGATGATGCCAGTGATGGCGAAGTTCCCGCGGTGGCGGGTCTCCGGCCATCGCCAGGTCCGGGCCGCTCGTCTCCGGGTCGCGCACGAATGCCCAGGTGAGCGCGACACCGAGGCCGCATAGGGCGGTCGGAACCCAGGTCGACCCGGCGATCGCCGCGGCGAAGGACTCCCCGTCTCCGAGCAGGACGTGGAAGACGGCGCCGGTGGCCGCCAGGGACACGGCGCCGGCGAGCACCCGGTCCATCGCCAGAACCCCGGAGGCGATCCCGACCTTCTCCCCCGGCATCGCCGCCATCGCCGCCGTCGACATCGGCGCGTAGACGAAGCCGAGCGCGATCCCGAACAGCAGGTAGCCGAGCAGCACCAGCGCGAAGGAGCTGTCGGCGCCGACCCGGGTCAGGACCAGCAGGCCGGCGAGCCCAAAGACCATGCCGGCGGTCATCAGCCGGCGGGCGCCGAAGCGACCGATCAACCGCCCCGAGAAGGGCGAGACGAAGATCATCGGCGCGGTGATCGGCAGAATCAGCAGGCCGCTTGCGATTGGCGAGTGCCCGCGCACGTCCTGCAGGTACTGGGGCTGGAAGAACATCACCGCCCAGTAGGCGCCGACCAGGGAGAAGGCGGCGGCGCTGGCGCCGAAATAGGGCCGGTTGCGGAAGAGATCGAAGTCGACGATCGGATCGCCGACCCGGCGCTCGACCTTCCAGAATGCGAACAGAGCGACCAGGCCGACGAGCGCCAGCGCGAGCGCGGCCTCCGCCGACCACTGGCGCGATTGAACCAGGGCGAGAACGACGGCGGTGACGCCAATACTGAGCGCGGCCAGGCCGCGCCAGTCGACTCGCGTGCCGGCCTCCGGGTCGGTCGACTCCGGCGCCGCGAGCGCGGTGATCACGATTCCGAGCGCGGCCACCGGCAGGTTCATCCAGAAGATCACCCGCCAGTCGATTTCGATCAGTAGACCGCCGGCGAGCGGGCCGATCGCCAGCGCCACAGCCGAGACCGCCGCCCAGATGCCAAGCGCCCGCGGCTGCTCCTCGGCCGGGAAGGCGTTGCAGACGAGCGCCAGCGAGAGCGAGAGCATCGGCGCCGCGCCGGCGCCCTGCAGCACCCGCCCGACGATCAGCGTCAGTCTGGTCCCCCGCGGCGCCGGAGACGACCGAGCCGGCGGCGAAGACGACCGTGCCGAGCAGGAAGACGCGCTTGCGCCCGAACATGTCGCCGAGCCGCCCCGCGGTCACGACCAGCACCGCGATCGTCAGCAGGTAGCCGTTCATCACCCACTGCAGCCCCTCGCTGCTGGCCCCTACGTCCCCGCGGATCTCCGGCAGCGCCAGCGCCACCACGGTCGAGTCGAGCATTAGCAGGAACAGCCCCGAGCAGGCACCCGCCAGGGTCCACCACTTGCGGTCCATCGGGCGAAGCTATCGGCGCTCGCGGCGGCCCTTCTGACTCACGGGCGGTAGAGGAGCCGGGGACCCTCCCCCGGAGGCCGTCGCGCAGCCGATCGCGCTCCCGGGGCTCGGGCGCTGGTCCGGGAGCCTCCGGGGGAGGGTCCCCGGCTCCCATCGACAGCTGGCCCGGACACGCCCCCAAAACTGGAGTCTCGGCCGAAGGTGCGGCAGCTTTCGCAAGAGCTTCCGTCATGCCAGCCGTCCCGGGCCTGCGTGTCAGGGAGCGGTCGAGTGCCCCTCCCCAGGAGGCTCCCGGACCAGCATTTCGAAGCCGGGAGCTCGACCAGCTGCGCGACGGCCTCCTGGGGAGGGGCACTCGACCGCTCCTGCGGCAAGAGCGGGGCCGTCAGCGAGTCGCGACGAGGTCGCGGGCGGGATCGATGCCCCAGCGGTCGCCCACGGCAGCAAGGTCGGGGCTCAGGGCCCAGCGATCCGGCTGCTCGTCGCCCTCATGGGCCGGACTGGCGCCCTTCAGGGCCATGCTGCCGGTGTTGTCGCCGATCGCGCGGATCGCGGCGACGTCCTCGTCGCTCAGTCGTTGCTCGGAGGGCAGGTGGGCGAGTTCGACCCGCTTGGCCTCGATCGGGCAGGCTTGCTCTCCCAGCTCCTGGATCAGGGTCGGCGCCACGCACTCGACGGCGGGGTGGGCGAGGTTCCACTGGCAGGCGAGCTGGATCGGAGTCAGCTTGGCGCGTTCGGCGATCGGCAGCAGCCGCTCCAGCTTCTGCAGCCCGGCCTCGATCCAGCCCGCCGGACGAAAGGCACGGTGGTCCCCCTTGGCCAGCGCCATTCCAGGTCGCAGGTCGCCCCAGAAGAGGCCGCCGTAGTCGACGACGCGGGTCAGGACCTTGACGTCGTGGCGGGCGGCGGCATCGAGGCAGAGCTCGCCCGGCCAGGGCTCGAGCGGGTTGAGGATGATCATCGCCCAGTCGATGCGGTCGCCGAAGCGCTCCAGGCAAGCGATCAGGTCGAGGGTGAAGCCGTTCGCGGGACCGGGCGCGACGCCGATCCGCGCCGTTAGCCCCGCCTCGCGCAGCGCCGCCATCCCGTCCCAGACGACCTCGTTGGAGTAGCCGATGCGGTCGGGGTTGTGCAGCAGCAGCAGGTCGAAGGAGGAGACGCCGATCCGCTCCAGGCTGGCCTCGGTCGCCATCCGCAGGTAGCCCGCGTACTCGTCTGGGCCACGCAGGGCCGGATCGGTGAAGCGGGGGAAGCCCTTGGGGCCGTCACGCTCGCCCTCGTAGAAGTCGTGCCCGACAGCGCCAATCAAGCTGTAGCTCTCGCGCGGCACGCTCTCCAATGCACGCCCGAGCACGCGGTCCGCCTCGCCCTGTCCGTAGGCGTCCGCGGTGAGCACCGTCTCGATGCCCCCGCCGGGTCGCAGCAGCGCCTGCAGCCGCTCCTCCTCGATCGCCTCGCCGAAGCGCAGGAAGCGCCCGCCGCTCCAGGCGCCGATCGCGTTGCGGCCGGGCTCGCTCACGAAGCGCTCGGGGTCAGGACTCGGAGTCGTCGTGCGACGGCTCGTCGCCGCCCGACTCCTGCTCGCCGTCGCCCTGCTTGGCGCCGACGCCGACCTTCTCCGGCTCGGGCTTCTCTGGCGGCTTCTGCTTCGGTTTCTTCGGGGCGATGATCGTCAGGCTGAGCGGTTTGTCCTCCTCGTCCCCGGCGGGGTCGCGGGCGACCATCACGGTCGAGCCGGGGGTCATCTCGCCTTGGCGCAGGACTTCGTCGGCCAGCGGATCCTCGATGTAGCGCTGGATCGCGCGCCGCAGCGGGCGGGCGCCCATCGAGGGGTCCCAGCCCTTGTCGACCAGCAGGTCCTTAGCCTCGTTGGAGAGCTCCAGCTGCAGTTCGTGCTCGGCGACCTGGACGCGGACGCGGGCGATCATCAGGTCGACGATCTCCTTGACCTCGTCCTTGGCCAGCTTGTGGAAGACGATGACCTCGTCGATCCGGTTGAGGAACTCCGGCCGGAAGACTTTTTTGAGGTCGCCCATGATCCGGTTTTTCATGTCCCCGTAGGACATGCCGGTCTCGTCGGAGACGGTGAACCCGATTGAGGTGTTCTTGGAGATCTCCGAGGCGCCGATGTTCGAAGTCATGATCACGATCGCGTTGCGGAAGTCCACGGTGCGACCCTGGGCGTCAGTGAGGCGCCCGTCCTCGAGGATCTGCAGGAGGATGTTGAAGACGTCGGGGTGGGCCTTCTCGATCTCGTCGAGCAGCAGCACCGAGTACGGCTTGCGCCGCACGGCCTCGGTCAGCTGACCGCCCTCGTCGTAGCCGATGTAGCCCGGGGGCGAGCCGACCAGGCGGCTGACCGCGTGCTTCTCCATGTACTCGGACATGTCGATCCGGACCATCGCCTCCTCGTCGCCGAAGAGGAAGTCGGCGAGGGTGCGGGCGAGCTCGGTCTTGCCGACCCCGGAGGGGCCGAGGAAGATGAACGAGCCGGCCGGGCGCTTGGGGTCCTTGATCCCGGCGCGGGAGCGACGGATCGCCTTCGAGACGGCGGTGATCGCGACCTCCTGGCCGATCACCCGCTTGTGGAGTTCCTCCTCCATGCGGATCAGTTTCTTGGTCTCGGCCTCGGTCAGTTTGAAGACCGGGATGCCGGTCCACATCGAGACGATGTCGGCGATCTCTTCTTCGCCAACCTCGGGCCGCTCGCCGTTCTCGCCCTCCGCCCACTCGTCTTCGAGCTGGCGCTTGCGGGTGGTCAGCTGGCGCTCGGTGTCGCGCAGGTTGGCGGCTTTTTCGAACTCCTGGGCCTCGATCGCCGCCTCCTTCTCGCGCCGCGTCGTCTCGATTTCCTCCTCGAGGTCGCGGTAGACCGGCGGCGTCGACATGCTCTTGATGCGCATCCGCGAGCCGGCCTCGTCGATTAGGTCGATCGCCTTGTCGGGCAGAAAGCGGTCGGAGATGTAGCGGTCGGCAAGCTCGGCGGCGGCGGCCAGAGCGTCGTCGCGGATCGTCACACGGTGGTGCTGTTCGTAGCGCTCGCGCAGCCCCTCGAGGATCTTCACGGTGTCCTCGGGCGAGGGCTGGTCGACTTTGATCTGGGCGAAGCGGCGCTCCAGGGCGGAGTCGCGCTCCAGGTACTTGCGGTACTCGTCGAGCGTCGTCGCGCCGATCGTCTGCAGCTCGCCGCGGGCCAGGGCCGGCTTCAGGATCGAGGCGGCGTCGATCGCGCCCTCGGCTGCGCCGGCGCCGACCAGGTTGTGGAGCTCGTCGATGAAGAGAATGATGTCGCCGCGCTGAGTGATCTCCTTCATCACCTTCTTCAGGCGCTCCTCGAACTCGCCGCGGTACTTGGAGCCGGCGACGAGGGCAGCGAGGTCAAGCGTGTAGATCTGCTTGTTCTTCAGCAGCTCCGGCACCTCGCCTTTGTTGATGCGAGCGGCCAGGCCCTCGACCACGGCGGTCTTGCCGACGCCGGGCTCGCCCAGCAGCACCGGGTTGTTCTTGGTGCGGCGGGAGAGGATCTGCATGATCCGCTCGATCTCGGTCTCGCGGCCGATCACCGGGTCGAGCTTGCCCTCCTCGGCAAGGCGGGTCAGGTTGCGACCGAACTGGTCGAGCAATTTCGAAGACTTTTTACCCTCGCCTTGCCCAGCGCCGCCACCGCCGCCGCCCTGGCGGCGCCCGCCCGGGCCGGACAGCATCCGGATCACCTCGTTGCGGATCTTGTCGGAGTCGGCGTCGAAGTCGAGCAGGATGCGGGCGGCAACGCCCTCGTTCTCGCGCACCAGGCCGAGCAGGATGTGCTCGGTGCCGATGTAGTTGTGGCCGAGCGAGAGCGCCTCGCGCAGCGCCAGCTCGAGGACCTTCTTGGCCCGCGGCGTGAACGGGATCTGGCCGGAGGTGACCTCCTCGCCCGATCCGACAATGCGGACGACCTGCGAGCGAACGCGTTCGACGGTGATGTCGAGCGACTCGAGGACCCTTGCGGCCAGACCCTCCTCCTCGCGCAGCAGGCCGAGCAGGATGTGCTCGGTGCCGATGTAATTGTGCTTGAGCGTGCGCGCCTCCTCCTGGGCCAGGACGACTACTTGGCGAGCTCGCTCGGTGAATCGCTCGAACAAAAGAATCCTCTTCTTGGTCGAACCCGGTTCACCCGGGTTAGTACCGGCAGACGCCCGATCGTTATCGGCAGGCGTCCATGTGTCCCGTAACTCTACCGAGAGAGCCCGGCCGGCCTTTTGCGCCTGCCATCCGGTAACTGCGGGCTTTCAGGTCTTCATCGCGGGAAAAAGCAGCACCTCGCGCAGGCTGGCGGCCCCCGTCAGCATCATCACCAAGCGGTCGATGCCGAGTCCGACGCCGCCGGTTGGCGGCATTCCCTGTTCGAGCGCCTCGACGAAGGCCTCGTCGTAGGGCTGGGCCTCTTCGTCGCCGCGGTCCTGCTCGGCCGCCTGCTGCTCGAAGCGGCGGCGCTGCTCGTCGGGGTCGTTGAGCTCGCTGAAGGAGTTGGCGATCTCGACCCCGCCGAGGAAGGCCTCCCAGCGCTCGACCAGGCCCTCCTGCGAGCGGTGCGCCTTGGCGAAGGGCGAGAGCTCGACCGGGTAGTCGAGGACGAAGGTGGGCTGGATCAGCGTCGGCTCGACCTCGCGCGCGAAGAGGCCGTCGACGAGCTTGCCCCAGCCCTCGGTCGGATCCGGCTCGGTGTCCATCGCCGCCGCCAGCGCCTCCCGGGTCGGGTGTTCGAGAATGTCGATACCGGTGCGCTCGTGGATCGCCTCGCGCATCGTGGTCCGCTGCCAGGGCGGCTTCAGGTCGATCTCGACCTCGCCGCGGGCGATTTTGGTCGTGCCCAGGACCCGCTCGGCGACCTCGGAGACGAGCAGCTCGAGGTCGTGGGCGGTCTTCCCGTAGTCGGCGTAGGCCTCGTACCACTCGAGCATCGTGAACTCGGGGTTGTGCTTGTGCGAGACCCCCTCGTTGCGGAAGTCCTTGCCGAGCTCATAGACACGGTCGATGCCGCCGACCACCAGCCGCTTCAGGTAGAGCTCGGTGGCGATCCGCAGGTAGAGGTCACGATCCAGGGCGTTGTGGTGGGTGGTGAAAGGGCGGGCCAGGGCACCGCCGTAGAGCGGCTGCAGGACCGGGGTCTCCACCTCGACGTAGCCGTGTTCGTCGAGCCAGCGCCGCACCTCGCTGACCGTGCGGGCCCTGATCTGGAAGAGACGACGGCTCTCCTCGTTGGCGATCAGGTCGAGCTCGCGGCGTCGGAATCGGGTCTCGGTGTCCTCGAGCCCGTGGAACTTGTCGGGCGGCGGCCGCAGGCTCTTGGCCAGCAGGCGCCAGCGGTCGATCGCCAGCGACAGCTCGCCGCCGCGGCGGGTCGCCATCGCCATTCCCTCGGCGCCGACGATGTCGCCGAGGTCGAGTTCGACGAGCTGGGCGTAGGCCTCCTCCCCGAGCAGATCCTCGCGGGCGTGCAGCTGGACCTGACCGCTGCCGTCGCGAAGATCGAGGAAGCAGGCCTTGCCGTGGCCGCGACGGGCGACGATGCGGCCGGCGACGCGGTGCCGCGACTCCGTCTCCATCCCGGCCGCCAGCCCCTCGTGCGCGGCCCGCACCTCGGCGATCTCCTCCCGCTCGGCGAACTCATGCGGGAACGGCTCGATCCCCGCCGCCCGAATCCGCTCCAGCTTCTCCCGCCGGTCCTTGAGGACATCGGAGAGTTTCGGCTCGTCGGTCACAGTCGCCGAGCCTATAGAGCCGCTAAGGGCCGATCCCGGCAGGGGTGGAGCGTCTTGTGCTTTTTCGCCGGCGCGGAACTCGGACGGCCGGCGCGGGCCCTCGAAAAAGTTAAGCGAAACCCCTGCCGGGATCGGCCCGTCGCTCTAAGCCTTCTCGATTTTCGTAATTTTGAGTTTCTTCTTAGGCCCGCGTGGCACCTCGACGGTGACCACGTCGTTGCGCTTGTGGCCGATCAGGGCCTTGCCGATCGGCGACTCGTTCGAGAGCTTGTGCTCCATCGGGTTGGCCTCGGTCGAGCCGACTATCTGGAACTTCTGCGAGTCGCCGGTCTTCTGGTCTTTGACGTGGACGATCGAGCCGTATCCGACCTCGTCGGTGCTGATCGCCTTCTTGTCGATCACCGTGGCGCGGCGCAAGCGCTCTTCCAGTTGGGCGATCCGGCCCTCGAGCAGGGCCTGTTCGTTCTTGGCGTCGTCGTATTCGGCGTTCTCGGAGATGTCGCCGAATTCACGCGCCTCCTTGATCCGCGCCGCGACCTCGCGGCGTTTGGTCGTCGAGAGGTACTCGACTTCCTCTTTCAGCTTCTCGAGGCCCTCGGGAGTGATGACCGCCTGACGACTCACTTTGAACTACCTCGCTTTTGGCTGTAGGGAGAGCCGCGGAACGTCTCTCAGACCGAAAAAAAACGCCTGGATGCGGCGGCCTGCATCGCCACACCCCGGCACAGAGTCGCGGGATTATAGCGAGGGCGGTGAGCGGGCAATCAAGGGCGTTTTACGAAACGGCGAGAGGATCGGCGAGCGTGCCGATCAGCTCCCGGGCGCGGCCGAGATCGGCGCTGCGCTGGAGCTCGTCGACGACCCTCGGCGACGCCTGCAGCCGAGCCGTGTACCAGGGGTAGAACTTGCGCAGGTAGCGCTCCGCCCGCTCGGCGCCCAGGTGCTCCTCGGCCCGGTCGAGGACCCAGAGCAGCTCCGCTGCCACCTCGTCGTGGGAGGGCGGCTCGCTGCGACGGCCGGTCAGTTCCTCGAACAGCCACGGATTGCCGAAGGAGCCGCGGGCGATCATCACCGCGGCGGCGCCGGACTCCTCGTAGGCCCGGCGTGCCGCCTCGGCGCTGTCGAGACCGCCGGAGACGATCACCGGCGCCTCGACGCGTTCGACCAGCTCGCGGGTCAGGGCGTAATCGGGAGCGCCGTTGTGGCCCTTGGTCGCCGCCCGCGGGTGAAAGGCGATCGCCGCCACGCCCGCTTCCTCGACGAGCCTGACCGCGAGATCGAAACCGGAGCGGTCGCCTGCCTCGATTCCCGAGCGCAGCTTGACGGTCACCGGCACCCCCCGCCGCCCTCGATCGCGCCGCGCGCGAGCGCCAGGGCCAGGTCGGGATCGCGCAGGAGCTGGGCGCCGGCGCCGGTGCGGCGCACCTTCGGCACCGGGCAGCCCATGTTGATGTCGATCAGGTCCGCTCCCGCCGCGGCGGCGATCGCGGCGCCGGAGCGCATCACCTCGGCGTCGTGGCCGAATAGCTGCAGCGAAACGGGATGCTCGTCGGGGTGGATCCGCATCAGCTCGCGCAGGGTGCGCTCGTTGCGGTAGTGCAGGGCGAAGCTGGAGACCATCTCCGAGACGGCGAGCCCGGCGCCGTGGCGCTTGGCCTGCAGGCGCACGAACCAGTTGCCGATCCCGGCCAGGGGCGCCAGCAGGACGCGGTTGGAGATCGGCACGCCGCCGATCTCGAGGGGGTCGGTCAGCTCAGGCTGCATTGCGCTCATGGATCAGCCTCAGGCCCTTGAGAGTGAGCAGGTCGTCGACCTGCTCGATCGTCTCGGTGAAGGGCACGACGACCGAGGCGAGGCCGCCCGTCGCAAGCAGCTGGGCGTCCCCGAGCTCCGCTTCGATGCGGCGCACGATCCCGTCGATCATCCCCGCGAAGCCGAAGACGAAGCCAGACTGGATCGCGGCGCGGCTGGAGCGGCCGATCGCGGTCTCCGGCTCGGCCAGGTCGATGCGGGTGATGCGCGCCGCGCGGTCGATCAGGGCGGTGAGGGAGATCTCCAGGCCCGGGCCGATCGCGCCGCCGAGGTATTCGCCCTCGGCGGAGACGGCGTCGACGTTGATGCCGGTGCCGAAGTCGACGACGATGCAGGCGCCCTGGAAGCGCTCGTAGGCGGCGATCGAGTTGACCAGCCGGTCCGCGCCGACCTCCAACGGGTTGTCGATGCGGATCGGCATCCCCGTCTTCACCCCGGGGCCGATCCCGAGGAAGCGCACGTCGAGATAGCGCTCGGCGAGCCGCTCGTACTGGGCGCCGAGCGGGGGCACCACCGAGGAGACGCAGACCGCGTCGAGGTCGGCGAGCGACATCTCGCAGAGGGCGAGGAGGCCGGCGATCCGCTCCGCCAGCTCGTCGCCGGTGGCGCCGGAGCGCGTCTGAAAACGCCAGTGCTCGACCAGCTCCTCCCCTTCGAAGGCGCCGAAATGGGTCTGCGTGTTGCCGACGTCTACCGCAAGAAGCACCGCCACAGCATAGGATCGCCGCCGTGAACGCGCGCCTCTACGTGATTCCCGCTTCGCACCCGAGCATCAGCGTCGAGCTGATGCTCGAGCACAAGGGCATCTCCTTTAAGCGCACCGACCTGCTGCCGGTGATCTCCAAGGGCGTCCTGCGTGCCCTCGGCTTTCCCCGCAACACCGTGCCGGCAATCAAGATCGACGGTGTCAAGGTGCAGGGGTCGCGGCCGATCGCCCGCGAGCTCGAGCGCCTGCGACCGGAGTCGCCGCTGTTTCCGGCCGACCCCGAGCAGCGAGCCGTCGTCGAGGAGGCGGAGCGCTTCGGCGACGAGGAACTCCAGCACCCAGTGCGGCAGATCCTCTGGTGGTCGATCAAGCGCGACCGCAAGCCGCTGCGCAGCTATTCGGAAGGGGCGAAGATCGGGATGCCGATCGGGCTGGCGATGAAAACCGCCGCGCCGATCGTCGCCCTCTCGGCCCGCTTCAACGAAGCCACCGACGAGAACGTCAAGCGCGACCTGGCGGCCCTGCCTGGGCTACTCGACAAGGTCGACAGCTGGATCGCCGCCGGCGTGCTCAACGGCGAGCAGCTAAACGCAGCCGACTTCCAGATCGCCCCCAGCCTCGGGCTGGCGCTCACCCTCGCCGACCTCAAGCCGGCGATCGAAGGCCGTCCGGCCGGCGCGCTGGCGAGGCGGGTCGTCCCGAACTACCCCGGACACGCCCCGCCGATCCTGCCGGCGGAGTGGCTCCAGCCGCTGCGCCCGCAGACCTCCGCCTAGAGCGCTCCGGCGCGCTCGACGCGCTGGCCCGCGGGCAGGGCGGCCAGGGCGTCGGCGAGACGGGCGCCGTCGGGCAGGTCCAGGTCGGGATCGAGCTCCAGCAGCGGCGCCAGGACGAAGCGGCGGCTCCGCACCTCCGGATGGGGCAGGGTGAGGCGATCGGTTTCGAGTTCGAGGTCGCCCAGCAGCAGCAGGTCGACGTCGAGCGGGCGCGGGCCGTGGCGGGGAGTGTCGAGGGTGCGGCCGCGCTCGGCCTCGACTTCCTTGCAGGCATCGAGCAAGACCATGGGCTCGAGCTCGGTGCGGATCCGGACCGCGGCGTTGAGGAAGTCAGGCTGGTCGAGGACCTCGCCAACCGGCTCGGTCACGTAGGTAGAGGAGACCGCATCGATCTCGATGCCTCGCCGCGCCAGCAGCTCGATCGCCGCCCGCAGGTGGGCGGCGGAGTCGCCGACGTTGGAGCCGAGGCCGAGGTAGCCGGTCCGCATCCGGCTACTCCTCCGCGGCTTCGGCCTCGTCCTCGTCGAGCGCGCGTTCCTGACTCACCTCGACGGCGACCTCCTGGATCGCCAGGGGCAACGGCGGCTCCGGCTTGGCGGCTCGCACCCGCACCGATTCGCAGCCGTAGCGCTCGATCAGGCGCTGGCCGATGACCTGGGCCAGGCGCTCCAGGGTCTTGTAGCTGCGCTCGGTCGCCGCCAGGGCGACGATGTCGCAGACCTGGGCGTAGTCGATCGTGTCCTCGAGCCGGTCGGTGAGCACGGCGTCGCAGTCGGGCACGTCGAAGGAGACGTCGAACTCAAGTCGCTGCCCCACCTCCTGCTCGGCCTCGCTGACGCCGTGATGGGTGTAGATCGAGAGCCCGCGCAGCTCGACTTCGGCGCTCGACTCGATCCCGTTGCCGTGCGACTCCATGGCTTCAACCTACCCGAGGATCGCGCCCGCGACGGCCATCGCCTGGCCGACCTCGGCGACGTCGTGAACCCGCAACACCTCGGCGCCCTCGGCCGCGGCCAGCACCGAGGAGGCGACCGTGCCGCCGAGCCGCTCGCCGGCATCGGAGCCGTCGAACCTGCCGATGAAGCTCTTGCGGGAGGTCCCGACGACCAGCGGCCGTCCCAGCTCGCGCAGCTCGGCGAGGCGCCGCAGCAACTCCAGGTTGTGCTCCGCCGTCTTGCCGAAGCCGATGCCGGGATCGAGCCAGATCCGCTCTGCCGCCACTCCGGCCGCCGTCGCCGCTTCCATGCGTTCGGCGAGGAAGGTCTTGACGTCGTCGACCACGTCCTCGTAGCGAGGTTCGTCTTGCATCGTCCGCGGCGTGCCGAGCATGTGCATGAGAACGACGGTGGCGCCACGCTCGGCGCAGAGCGCTGCCATTTCGGGATCGCCGCGGAAGGCGGTGACGTCGTTGACGATCTCCGCGCCGGCGTCGAGGGCAGCTTCGGCTACCGAGCGCTTGGAGGTGTCGATCGAGATGGTCGCCTCCCCCCCGGCAAGGCCCGCGATCACCGGCTCGACCCGGCGCAGCTCCTCCCCAACCGGCACCTCCTCCGCCCCAGGCCGGGTCGATTCGCCGCCGACGTCGAGGATCGCCGCGCCGCTCTCTTCGAGTTCTCGGCCATGCTCGATCGCCCGATCCGGATCCAGGTACAGGCCGCCGTCCGAAAAGGAATCGGGGGTCACGTTGACCACCCCCATGAGCTTCATAGGCGGGATCAGCTTGCGTCGCCACCGGCGAAGCCGGGGCGGGGGCGTGGCGAGGGACGGGCGCCCTCGCGCTGCGCCTTTTCCGGCTCTGGCTGCGACTCGGCCGGTTTTGCCGGCTCCTCGTCGTCGGCGAAAACCTCGTCCGGAGACTTGCCGTCGAGCAGCGCCGCGAACTGTTTCGAATCGATCGTCTCGCGCTCCAACAGCAGGTGCGAGATCTGATCCAGATCCGCGCGGCGCTCGCCGAGCAGACTCTTCGCGGTCTGGTGGGCGTTCTCGACGATGCGGCGGATCTCGTCGTCGATCTCGCGAGCGATCTCATCCGAGTAGTCCGGCTCGGAGGAGAACTCACGGCCGAGGAACGGCTGGCCGCGATCATGGCCGAAGACCCGCGGGCCAAGCCGCTCGGACATGCCGAACCGCATCACCATCTGCTTCGCCGTCTCGGTCACCTTTTCGAGGTCGTTGGAGGCGCCGGTGGTGATCTCGCCAAAGACGATCTCCTCGGCGGCGCGGCCGCCCAGCGTCATCGCCATCGTGTCGGTCAACTCGGCACGGGTGGTGAGGAACTTGTCCTCGGTCGGCAGGCTGATCGTGTAGCCGAGGGCTTGGCCGCGGCTGATGATCGAGATCTTGTGGACCGGGTCGCAGTTCGGCAACAGCTGGCCGACGATCGCGTGCCCGACCTCGTGGAAGGCGGTGATCAGGCGCTCCTTCTCGCTCATCACCCGGGTTTTCTTCTCGGGACCGGCGATCACTCGCATAATCCCCTCCTCCAGCTCCTTCATCGAGATCTCGCGGCTGCCGGAACGGGCGGTCAACAGCGCCGCCTCGTTGATCAGGTTGGCGAGGTCGGCGCCGGTGAAGCCCGGGGTCTGGCCGGCCAGCGTGTCGAGGTCGATTTCGCGGGCCAGCGGCTTGCCGCGGGTATGGACCTCGAGGATGTGCTTGCGGCCCTTGCGGTCAGGGCGGTCGACGACGACCTGGCGGTCGAAGCGACCGGGCCGCAGCAGCGCCGGGTCGAGGATGTCCGGCCGATTGGTGGCGGCGATCAAGATGATGTTGTCCTTCATTTCGAAGCCGTCCATCTCGACCAGCAGCTGGTTCAGCGTCTGCTCGCGCTCGTCGTGCCCACCCCCCATGCCGGCGCCACGGTGGCGGCCGACGGCGTCGATCTCGTCCATGAAGATGATGCAGGGGGAGTTCTGTTTGGCCTGCTCGAAGAGGTCGCGGACGCGGCTGGCGCCGACGCCGACGAACATCTCGACGAAGTCCGAGCCGGAGATCGAGAAGAAGGGAACGCCGGCCTCGCCGGCAACGGCGCGGGCGAGGAGCGTCTTACCCGTGCCGGGGGGCCCGTAGAGCAGGACACCCTTGGGGATGCGGGCGCCGAGCGCCTGGAATTTCTTCGGGTTCTCGAGGAATTCCTTGATCTCCTCGAGCTCCTGCACCGCCTCGTCGACGCCGGCGACGTCGCGGAAGGTGATTTTCGGCGCGTCAACGGACATCCGCTTGGCTTTCGATTTGCCGAAGTTCATCACCCGCGAGCCGCCGCCCTGCATCTGGTTCATGAGGAAGATCCAGAAGGCAAAGAAGAGGAGGAAAGGCAGCACCAGGGTCAGCAGCGAGAGCAGGCCGGAGCTGCCGGAGCCGTTCACGTCGGTCTTGACGTCGTTCTTTTCGAGCCTGTTGATCAGGCTTTCTTCGGCGTCCGGCGGGTAGCCCGTGGAGAAGCTTTCGCCATTCGTCTTCTTGACGTCGAGCGTGTTGTCCTTGGTATTGACCGAAACCTCTTCGATCTTCCCGGTCGCGATCAGCCCGGTCTCCTGCTTGATCAGCTGGTTGTACGCGGGCGGCTCGGGGCCGCCCCCGTCGCTGATCACCCGCTGCGCGACGAACGCCAGGATGACGACCAGCAAGATCGGAAATGCCGCACTTTTGAAAAAGCGCCTCAAGGGTGAAATCAGCGTACCAGGGCGGTTTTCCCGAGCTACTCGGCCAGCGCCGCCACGTAATCGAGGTTGCGGTGCTGCTGGGCGTGGTCGAGGCCGTAGCCGATCGCGAACCGGTTAGGAATCTCGAACCCGACGTAGCGGGGCGAGAGGTCGACCCGCAGGCGCTCCGGCTTGGTCAGCAGCGCACAGACCTCGAGCGAGGCCGGTTCGCGGGCGCCGAGGTTGCGCATCAGGTACTGCAGGGTAAGGCCGGAGTCGATGATGTCCTCGACGATCAACACGTGGCGGCCGGCGATCGGGGCGTCGAGGTCCTTGAGGATGCGGACGACGCCGGAGGAATCGGTCTGGGAGCCGTAGCTCGAGACCGCCATGAAGTCGATCTCGCAAGGAACGTCGATGCTGCGCATGAGGTCGGCGAGGAACAGAACGGCGCCCTTGAGGACGCCGACCATGAACAGCTCGCGGCCCTCGTAGTCGCGACTGACCTCAGCCCCCAGCTCGGCGACCCGGCGCTGAAGCTCGTCTCTGGCGACGAGGGTCTCGCCGATCGCGGAGTCGCTCACGCGCCGCAGTCTAGATATATGCCGATGGGCCTGAAACGTCCCTTATATGGACGTTTCAGGCCCATCGGCCTCCTGGGTCGTGCGGAGGACGCCGCTTTCGACGACGGCGCGGACGCCGGCGCCGAGGTCGAGCTTGGCGATGCCGGTTCGGCGCAGGCCGGCGACCTGCTCGGCGAAGCGGGCAGCGCCGGGGACCGGGCGCCCGGCGGCGCGGTCGGCGAGGCGTTGCAGGACGAGACGCTGCAGCGCCGGCGGCAGGTCGGCCAGGCGCTCGAGGGCGATCGTGCCACGGGCCGCATCGCCCGAGCCGTCGAGCTCGGCATCGACCAGGGCGTCGAGAACGTCGGCCTCGTCGCGCAGCAGCGCCGCCGTCCTCAGCACGTTCTCCGCCGCCGCCGGATGGATTTTGCGCAGCTCCGGCAACAGGCCGTGGCGGACCCGGTTGCGCGCGTAGGTCGGCTCGGCGTTGCTGCTGTCCTCGCGCCAGGAAAGGGCGCGCTCTTCGCAGTAGGCGGTCGTCTCGGCCCGGGTGAAGCCGAGCAGGGGCCGGGCGAGGCGCCCGTCGTGAGGGCGCATGCCGAGCAGGGCGCGGCGACTGGGCGAGGAGGCGAGGCGGTAGAGGATGGTCTCGACCTGGTCGTCGGCGGTGTGGCCGGTGACGATCGTCGCTTCTCCCGCCAGCGCCAGCTTCGCCGCGGCGGCGTAGCGGACGTCGCGCGCCCACGACTGCAGGTTGCCGGGCCCCTCGGGTCGTCGCGGCCGCTCGATCGCCAGCTCGGCGCCAAGCGATTCGCAGAGCTCCGCGCAGTGGCGCTCGTCCTCGTCGCAGTCGTCGCGCAGGCCGTAGTTGACGTGCAGGGCCGTCACCTGCGTCGGTCCGGCGACGCGGACCGCGAGATCGAGCATGCAGACCGAGTCGCGGCCACCCGAGAGCATCGCGACGACCGGGGCGCCGGGGGCGAGGAGACCACCGGCGAGCACCTGCTCGAGCATCTGATCGGCGTCCACAGGATGAGTGTAGAAGCGGCGACTCAGCCCGCGGCGCGGACGACGAAGAGGTCGGTCGGAACCGGGAAGCCCTTCAGCTTGACCTGGCCGATCGGCTCCAGGCCAAGCCGTTGTCGCCCTCCAATCGCGGCGCCGACGCGGTCGGTGACGAGGACCTCGCCGGCGAGGGCGCGGTTGACGACTCGGTGCGCGAGGTTGACCTGACTGCCGAAATAGTCGCCGTCGCGGTAGACGGCCTCGCCGCAGTGAATGCCGACCCGCGGCTGCGGCCGCTGCGGGAAGCGGCCGAGGAACTCGACCGCCCACTCGGTCAGCGCCGCCGCGTCGGGGGAGACGACCATCACCTCGTCGCCGATCGTCTTCACGATCGTCGCCTCCCGCGGCAGCGTCGATTCGACCCCCTCGACGAAAGCCTCGACCACGTCGAGAGCCTCGATGTCGCCCTCCTCCTCGGTGTAGCGGGTGAACCCGGTGAGGTCGATGAAGCAGAGCGTGACCGTGACCTGCCCGAGCTCGATTTCCGCGGTGTCCGTGGCCAGGCCGGACTCCATGTGCCCGACCACGTCCTGGTCGATGAAGAAGCGCAGGTAGCGGTTGTGCAGGTACTCGGTCAGGGGCGCCGCCAGCGGCAGGATGTCGGCGGCGAGCTCTCCCATCTCCGCCGCCATCTCCAGCTCCGGCACGGCGTCGCGGATCAGCGGTTCGTGAACGTAGAGGTGAAAGAGGCGCACCTCGGCATCGGCGATGCGGCGCATCGACTGCACGTAGACGCGCACGAGCTGCAGGAAGGCGACGAGCGGGAAGCCGGCGGCGAGGACCCGGGCGCAGTGGCGCAGCGCCGCAGCGTCTTCGGGAGTGAGGTTCCGCTGCCGCCCTTTCGGGGTGCCGAGGATGACGAGGATGCGCTCGATCAGCTCCGGCTCCAAGCCAGTTTCCTCCGCCACGTCGGCCACCGAGAGCGTCTCCTCGGCGCCGCCGAACAGTTCCCCGGCGAAGCCGAAGGCCAACCGCCCCTCGCGACCGGCCTCGCGCAGGTCCTCCAACGAGTACCCACGCTCGCGCATCCGCGCCACCACCCGGGCCTGCGCCGCCGCGGGCGCCGTCCAACGCCCCCGCCGTACCGGCACGATTTTTTCCTCCGCCCAGCGTTTGAGAGTGCTCGCCGGAACCCCCGAGCGACGGGCGGCCTCGCTCAGAGATATGCGCTCGTCCGCCACGCGGTCGAGGCTAGCCGGTAGGGCAGCGGGTACTCCTCCCCATGAGGCCGTCGCGCAGCCTGGATCGCTTCCAGCGCTTCGAAACGCTGGCACGGGAGCCTCCTGGGGAGGAGCACCCGCTGCCCCGCGACACGTCCACCCGGGACGCCGGATCGCCCTCCGAGTTGCTGGGGCGAGGCGACTGCGGGCCAGGCGCCCATTCCGCACAACGACGGACGAGGCAGCCGAAGCCGCCCCGTCCGTGCGCCTTGGGGTGTTAGGACTCCGGTGCTAGGTCGGAATCTCCGACTCCTCGTGCAGCTGCAGCACCGGCTCTCCGCCCTCGCCGGTGCGGATGCGAATCGCCTCCTCCACCGGCAGCACGAAGATCTTGCCGTCGCCGACCTCGCCCGTGCGGGCGTGTTTGAGGATCGTCTCGACGATGATCGGCTTGTCTTTGTCCTCGACCACGATCTCCAGCTTCACCTTCGGCCGGACATTGACGGTGAGGGTCGAGCCGCGGTAACGCTCGACGATGCCTTTCTGGCGACCCGAGCCCTTGGCCTCGATGATCGACAGGGAGGGGAACCCCCTGTCGAGCAACTCGGCCCGGATCGGCTCGAACGCCTCGTGGCGGATGAACGCCTCTATCTTCTTCATGCGCCCGGGCCTCCTAGGACTCGGTAGTTGACATTTGACTTACAGCCGGAGCCGCGGCGGGCGCCGTCGCCGGGGGCGGAACGCCGCCGCCCAGCAGGCCCGTCGAGTACTCGGGCTGGGGAATGAACTGCTCCGGGTACCCGTACATCCCGTGCTCGGAGATGTCGAGGCCGGCGTCCTCTTCCTCGGGAGTGACCCTGAGGCCGATCGTCTTCTTGATCAGGAAGAAGATCGCGTAGGAGACGACGAACACGCACCCGAACGCGACCACCACCCCGAGCGCCTGGGCGCCGAGCTGGCTGAACGAACCGCTGTACCAGAGCCCCGGATCGCCGACTTCGTTGAATTCGGCCAGGCGGGGAGAGGTGAAGATCCCGCAGGCCAGGGTGCCCCAGATGCCGGCCAGGCCGTGAGCCGAGGTGGCGCCGACTGGGTCGTCGATGATCTTCTCGATCGCCAGCACGCCGAGCACGACGATGACGCCCGCGACCGCGCCGATGATCGGCGCCGCCCAATACTCGACGTAGCCGGACGGCGCCGTGATCGCCACCAGGCCGGCGATCGCGCCGTTGCCGGCCATGCCGATGTCGATCGTCCTCGTCCTCAGGTACATCAGCGTGACCGCGGCGATCACGCCGGCGGCTGCGGCGAGGTTGGTCACCACGACCACTTCGGCGAAGCGGCCGCCGATCGCCCCCAGGGTCGAGCCCGGGTTGAACCCGAACCAGCCGAGCCAGAGGATCAGGACGCCGAGGCCGACCAGCGGCATCGAGTGCCCCGGGATCGCCCGCGGTTTGCCGTCTTTCGTGTACTTGCCGATGCGCGGGCCGAGCAGCAGCAGCGCCGCGAAGGCTCCGGTGGCGCCGATCAGGTGAACCACCGTCGAGCCGGCGAAGTCCTGCATGCCGATGTTGACCTGCAGCCAGCCGCCGCCGAAGATCCAGTGGCTGAGCACTGGGTACAGCACCGAGCTGAACACGACCGCGTAGATGACGTAGGCGCTGAACTTGATCCGCTCCAGCGTGGCGCCCCAGACGATCGCCAGCGAGACCGCGCAGAACACGAACTGGAAGAACATGAACGCGGCCGGGCTGATCGAATACGTTTCGACGAACGGGATGCTCTTGCCGGCCTCTTCGATCGAAGAGCCGACGTTTAGGAAGAAGCCCGAGTCGCCGGCGATCTCTCCGAGCCCGCCGAAGGCAAGCGCGAAACCGCATGCCCAGTAACAGAGCGACGCGATCGAGAAGTTGACCAGGATCTTGGCGACGCCCGCGCCGACGTTCTTGGCCCGGGAGAACCCGACCTCCAGGAGCAGGAAGCCCGCCTGCATGAACATCACCAGGACGGCGGCGACGATCACCCACATGGCGTTGATGCTCGCCTCGGGGGTTTCCAGGATCGGCGTTGCTTCGGCGCCGAAGGCGACCCCCGGCAAGATGAGCGAGGCGAACGCGGCCACCGGGCCTGCGATCAAAAGCCTCTCTTTCATTGATTTCCTCCTAGCCCACCGGAGCCCTGGCTGCGGCGGTCGCGGGTTTGGCGATTCCGTCAGCACCGTAAATTCGGCTCGGCAAGCTGTGTTTAGACGACTGGAGAAAATCCGGCCGGTCCAACTCTCACGAGTGGCAAGAGCCGCGACGAGAGTCTTGCCACAAATCCGACTCTGTCGCTCGGGATGCGTTAGGGTTCCCGAACTTCCAGCACTTAGGAGACCCTAAGAAGGCTCCCCCTCATTCAGGAGGCTCTCGATTTTGAAGAAGGTCATGGCAGGAACGATCGCGCCGCTTGCCGCACTGGCGCTGATCACGGCGGCCGCCGGATGCGGCGGCGGCGAGGACGCGACGACGACGGAGGCGAGCGCCGCCGAGCTGACGCCGGTCAAGCGCTACCTGACCGACCACTCCGCCGACCTGGTCGAGCAGGTGGGGCTGCTGAGGCAGAACGCCGGCGAGTACTACACGCTTGCCGAGTCGGTCGACTTCGACTACCAGCGCCTGCTCGCCGAGCACCGTGAGGAGGTCGCGCAGATCCTCGGCGAGTCCAAGGAGGTCTTCGTCGTCGCCAACCCGGCCTACGAGGAGATGGAGGGCATCGTCGCGGGCGTCCCCAGGTTGGCTCAGTACGACGTCGACATCGACGCCGGCTCGGATGCCTCCACGCCGGAAGACGCCGTCTCCTTCAGCCTCACCACGCCCGACGGCAAACAGCTGAAACAGCCGGGCAACCTCTTCTTCCTCACCGAGACCGCCCTCTACGGCACCAATCCGGACCTGGCGGCAAAAGGCGTCGAGCCCGACGTCGACGGCGACGGCAAGGCCGAGTTCGGCGAGGGGCTGCCGGACGCGAACATCTATAAGGCGACGCTGGACGAATTCGAGCGCCAGGCGCAGAACCTCGACGAAGACGCACAGGAGTTCGAGCCGACGCCCTCTGACGCCTTGACCTCGATCGTGGTCATGACCCCGACCATGAGCGAGTACTTCGAGGCCTGGAAGAACTCGCGCTTCATCGCCGGCGCAGGCGCCGAGGAACTCGGCTTCGTCGCCACCTCGCGCCTCTCCGACATCGCCGACATCCTCGGCGGCATCCTCGTCACCTACGACGGGATCGAACCGATGATCGCGGCCGAGAACCCGCAGCAGGCGAAACAGACGAAGCAGGAGCTGCAGAGCCTGGTCGCGTTCGCCTCCGGCCTGCGGGACCGCGAGGCCAACGGCGAGAAGTTCACCGCCAAGCAGGCCGACGCCCTCGGCGCCCAGGCGCAGGCGCAGGCGGAGGCCATCGCCGGCCAGGTGACGCAGGCGGCGAAACAGCTCGAAGTCGAACTGCAGGAAGGCTAGGGGGCGGTTACGGCGAGAGCGGAGGAGAACCTCTCCCGGATTGGCAGGACCGTCGCCGCCGCGCTGGTGGCGACGGTCCTCCTCTGCTCGCTCGCGGCCACCAGCGCATCGGCCGCCGTCCCTCCCTGGCAGGCGGCCGATGCGATCCGCGCCGACCTCTTCGCGGCCCAGACGCAGTTGCTGTTCGAGGAAGGACCCGAGCGGGCCGTGGCGACGGCCGCCGGGGAGCTCAAGGGCCCGTTGCGCCAGGGGCTCGCCGCCGACGCGCCGCGCGAGCTGAAGGAGGTGGAGGCGGCCCTGGCCGCGGCTGCGGTGGCCGCCGGCGAGATGGACGAAGTCGGCCTGGCGGCGGCGCGCGGGCGCGCGATCGCGGCGCTGCGGCGCGGCGCGATGGCGGTCGCGGTCGCCTCCGCCCAGCGCGACGAGCCGGCGCAGGCCCGGGTCTGGCTGCAAATCCGCGACTTCCGCAAGGCGACCCGCTTCACCCGGCCCGGGGTCGACGGCACGGCCGCGATCCAGCAGCTCGCGGCTGGCGAGATCACCCCCCACGAAGCCGTCCTGCAGATCGAAAAAGACCTGCTCGATACCTTCCAGGCCCGGCTCGTCACCAACCTCGACGAAGCGGCGCAGGCGGCCGAACGCGGCTTCGGCGGCCGCTTCGCCGAAACCGCCGCGATCGTCCTCGGCTATTGGCGGGCGATCGCCGCCGAGTACGGCCAGCAGCGAAGCGAGGCGGAGCGCCGCAGCACCGATCGCGACTTCGCCCGGCTTGCCGCCGCCGGCGCCGCCGCCGACGCGGCTCGCTTCGGGGCGGCGCGAGAGCGGGTCGAGGACGACCTCACCGGGTTCACCGCAGCGCCGCTGACGCCCGACGAGGAGGTCAACCGCGCCAGCCAGCTCGAGCGCTTTCTCGACCTGGTCCCGAAGGAGTACGAGAAAGGCGTCAGCGACGGCCGTGTGACCACCCCCTTCGAGGTGCAGGAGGCGGTCGCCTTCATGGACGGGGTCGAAGCCGCCTTCTCGGACCTCGAGCCGGCGCTGCTCGAGCGCGACGAAGCGGCGGTGGGGCGGATCCGGGCGGGCTTCGAGGAGCTGCGCCAGGACGTCGACGACGCCCAGCAGGGCCGCGCCGTGGCCGGCGAGGAGGACGTCGCCGCCACGGCCGAGGGCGCCGCTGAGGAGATCGAACGAGTCTCTCCCGAGCAGTGGAGCGAAGGGGGCGACGAAGCCGACTACGAACTCGTCGCCGTCTCGCTCGACCAACTCGAAGCGGCGGCCGGCGCTGGCCAGTACCAGGCGGCCGAGCAAGCGCGGCTCGCCGCCTACGGCTTCCTCGAGTTCGGCCCGGAGCTGAAGCTGCGCGCCTTCGACCCGCAGCTGGCCCTCGAACTCGAGGGGTTGATCTGGTACGGAGCCAACGGCGACAAGGGACTGGCCAACCTGGTCGCAGACCGCGCGCCGCTGAGCGAGGTCCGCGAAACCCGGCTCGACCTCGACGAAAAGCTCGCCGACGCCAGGGCGATCACCGGCGACGGCGCCAGCGCCATGACCACGATCACCAACTCGGCCCTGATCGTCTTCCGCGAGGGGTTGGAGGCGATCCTGATCATCGCCGCGATCACCGCCAGCATGCTCGGCCCGCGGGCGCAGCTGCGGCGGCCGATCTACCGCGGCGCCCTGCTGGCGATTCCGGTCAGCATGTTGCTGTTCGCGCTGGCGATCCTGCTGCTCGACTCCCTCTCCAAATACGGCGAGAAGCTCGAGGCGGTGGTAGGGGTGGTCGCGATCGGCGTGCTCTTACTGGTCATGAACTGGTTCTTCCACCGTGTCTACTGGACCGAGTGGATCAAGGGCCACCGCGACCGCGGCAAGGCGCTGACCGGCGCGGCGCTGGCGGCGGGCGCTGGGGCGGCGACCGTCGCCGGCCTCTACACGCTGGGCTTCACCAGCGTCTTCCGCGAGGGCTTCGAGACGGTGCTCTTCCTGCAGGCGCTGCAGCTCAGCTCCGGCACCGGCGTCGTCCTCGCCGGTGTCTCGCTCGGCCTGGTGCTGACGGGGATCGTCGGCGCCGTCACCTTCTCGCTCGAGCGCAAGCTGCCCTACAAGAAAATGCTGATCGTGACCGGCGCCCTGATCGCCCTGGTCTTGGTGGTGCTCGTCGGCAACACGGCGCGGACCATGCAGGGCGTCGGCTGGCTCTCGATCCACCCGATCGAAATCGAACTGCCGCTGTGGATGGGGACCTGGCTCGGGATCTACCCGACCGTCGAGACGCTCTCGGCGCAGCTGCTCGCCTTCGTCTTCGTGATCGGCAGCTACTTCGCCGCCGAGTGGATGCGCAAGCGCGAACTGCGCAAGGCGATCGCCGCCTACGAGGAATCGCTCTCCGGCGTGGACTCGCCTCCCGCAATAAGGTCGGCCGACGATGCCGTCGCGCCTGCGCCCCACGAGCTCAGTCGCCGCTGAGGCGATCCTCGTCGGCGATCCCGGGCGCGCGCTGCTGCTGGCCCAGGCCCTGCTGGAGCAGCCGAAGATGTGCAACCACGCCCGCGGGCTCTGGGGCTACTCGGGGCAAACGGCGGGCGGGCGGGAGCTGACCGTGCAGTCGACCGGGATGGGCGGCCCCAGCGCCGCCGTGGTCCTCGACGACCTGGCGGAGCTCGGCGTCCGGCGCGCGATCCGCGTCGGCACCTGCACGGCGCTCGACCCCGCGCTTGTCCCCGGTCGGCTGCTGGCGATCGCGGAGGCGCATGCCTGGGGCGGCGGCGGCGCCGGCGAGGCGGTCCTCCCCGACCCTGCGCTGGCGGAGTCGCTGCGGCGTCAGCTCGGCGAGGAGGCCCAGGTGGCGACGGTCGCCAGCCTCGACACCCTGCACGGCGGCGGAGCGCCGGCCCCGGTCGGCCCCGGCGACGCCGCCGACATGCAGACCGCCTCCCTGTTCACGCGGGCGCGGTCGTCCGGGGTGGCGCTGGCGGCGGTGCTGATCGTCGCCGAGGATTCGAGCGGAGAGGCGCTCGACGAGGAGCACGGCGAGCAGGCGGTCAAACTAGCTGGCGCCGCCGCCGCGGCCAGCTTCTAACCCTCTAGTTGAAGGTTAGACTTTGCTCTTCTTCGCCGGTTTCGCGGTGAGCTGGCGGCGGATCGCGCCGACGTCGCGGCTGAGGTCGTCGATCCGCTCCTCGACGTCCTCGAGTCGCTGCGAGAGCGAGCGCAAACGGCGCTCCAGGCGCTCCACGTCCGTTGCCGAGGAGAGGTTGAGGGCGCTCATCGCCGCCTGCTGAGCCTCGATCGCCTTCTCACGGGCGCCGAAGGCGGCGGAAATCGCGTTGTGGAGGGTCGGGTTCTCGATCAGCGCCTGGGCCAGCTCGCCGATCGCCTGCTCGCTGCGGGCTCGCAGGCCCTCCTGCTCGTCTTGGTCGTAGGTCACGTCGCCACCTTTCACCTTTCGTTGACGGCAGCTTAACGAGCCCATCCGGCTCGCCTGAAACGCTGCAAGGTGCAGGCATGATGGCGACCATGATTAAGGCCTTGTTGGGGGGCGGCAGGGGCCGTTGCGCCCCCCCATGGGAATCAGTAGCCTCGGCTCGCCTGGCGCGTCGGGAGGGTGCGGATGCGGTTTCCGCAGTTTCCGCAGTTCGCGGCGGCAGGCAACGAGGCGCACTGGGATGAGAGCCAAGATCGCACTGATCGTCGTACTCGCCAGCTTTCTGGCGCTCTCGGCGCTGGGCGTGACGATGGCCGGCGCCGAACCGGTTGCCGAAGGCACAACCGCGGAAGCGCCCGCGACGACCACCACCGCGGTTCCTTCACTGCAGGCGCCGGCCTGCGCCAACGGCCTCGACGATGACGGCGACGGTCTCACCGACCTCGCCGATCCCGACTGCGCCGCTTCCACCGGAACGAGCGAGGCGCCCGTCGCCCCGAGCGACGCCAGCCCCGCCGCCCCGGTCCCAGCTCCGGAAGTGCCGGCCGAAGCGCCGGCCAAGCCGAAGGCCGGTGGGATCGAGCAGGGCAGCACCATCGGCGGCGCGGGGTGGCGGCGTCACCCATAACGAGAGCCTTGGCGACTCCAGCGGCGGCGGCGGTTCCGACGGCGGCCTCGATGCGCCCAGCGCGACCGGCGGCGGCGACCAGCCGCTCGCCGAGGGGGGCGACGGCGGCTCCCAGTTCTCCGCCGGCGGCAGCCCCACCGCGGCCAACCCGACGACGACCATCGCCCCCTTCGGGCCGGCGCCGATCGGCGTCCCCAACTTCGTCATCGACTCCTTCGAGATCCCGCCCTTCCTGCTGCCGATCTACCAGGCGTGCGGCACCGAATACGGCATCCCGTGGGAGGTGCTGGCCTCGATCAACAAAATCGAGTCCGCCTTCGGCACCAACCTCAACGTCTCCAGCGCCGGCGCGGTCGGCTGGATGCAGTTCCTGCCCTCGAGCTGGGAGGCCTTTGGGGTCGATGCCAACGGCGACGGGCGCAAAGACCCCTACAACCCGATCGACGCGATCTGCGCCGCTGCCAACTACCTCGAGCTCGCCGGCGGCAACAAGGATCTATACGACGCGATCTTCGCCTACAACCACGCCGACTGGTACGTGCAGGAGGTGCTTCTGTACGCGCGGGCCTACGGCAAGCTCCCCTCCGACCTGGTCGGCTCGCTGACCGGGCTGACCGAAGGGGCGCACTTCCCGATCGCCGCCGACGCCCGCTACGCCGACGATATCTCCGCCCGGGCGGCGCTGAAGAGCTCGACCGATAGTGGACGCGTCTCGGGCAACGCCGCCGAAGTCATCTCCTCCTCGCCGACCCGTCGCGGGATCAACATCTTCTCCCGCGAGAGCGCACCGGTGGTCGCCGTCAACGACGGTGTCATCCGCAAGCTGGGCAGCTCGCCGCAGCTCGGCAAGTTCCTCGTCCTCGAAGACACCTACGGCAACCGCTACACCTACGCCGAGCTGGGCGAGGTCGTCCGCGATCAGCGCCTGGTGGTGATGCCGACCGGCAAGGAGAAGCGTGTCCCGGTCGAAAGCCAGGACTTGCGACCGCGGCTGCGGGCGCTGCCGAGCCGCGCCGCGGAGGCGGAGCAGCAGAGGGAAGCCGCCGCGAGCGACAGCGCCCGCCTCGCCGGCAACGACGGCTCGCTGCGGGTCGGCTCGAAGGTGATCGCCGGCACCGTGCTGGCGCGAGTCGGCGCCGGCGCCGAGGGCATCGACCCCCACATCAACTTCTCGATCCGCCCGGCCGGCCGCGGCGCCCCGCGGATCGACCCGAAGCCGATCCTCGACGGCTGGAAGCTGCTGGAGGCAACGGCGATCTACCGGGCCAAGGGCAAGAACCCCTTCGCCGCCCGCCTCAGCGGCGCCGGCGTCCTGCTGCTCTCCAAGGAGGCGCTGCAGAAGCGGGTCCTGGCCGACGAGGGCCTCTCGATCTACACCTGCGGCCGCGAAGACATCGCCAGCGGCTTCACCGACCGCCGGATCCTCGCGATGCTCGAGTACCTGCGCTCGAAAGGCCACGAGCTGACGATCACCTCGCTCACCTGCGGCCATGGCTTCCTGACGGCCTCCGGCAACGTCTCCGAGCACAGCACCGGCGACGCGGTCGACATCGCGGCGATCGACGGCGTGCCGGTGACCGGCCATCAGGGACCGGGGACGATCACCGACGAGTTGATCCGCGAGATCCTGCAGCTGCAGGGCACGATGCGCCCGCACCAGGTGATCTCGCTCGAGGACCTGCCGGGACCGACCAGCATCGCGCTGGCCGACCACTACGACCACGTCCACGTCGGCTACAACCCGGTCGAAGGCCCGTTCGACGCCCAGTTCTCGGCGCTGCTGAAACCGGATCAGTGGCAGCGGCTGATCGACCGGCTCGGGCAGATCGAAAATCCCGAGGTGGCGATCGAGCCGTCGGAGTTCTCGTTGCCGGACGAGAAGTCCAGCGGCGGCACGGTCGCTGGCGACTAGCTCTTCGGGGCGTTTCAGGAGAGGGATGGGGACCATCCCTCTCGCGAAGCGTCTCCGGTAAACGCAGTTCTCACGATCGGCCGCAACGGGTCGACGGCAGAAGATCCACAAGCTCTTCTCAGGAAGCTGCCATTCCTTGGTCGCTCTTCGGTGTCCGTGTCGTAGGGGACCCGTCATGCCGTTGGGCGAATGTGGCCGTAAGGCCGCGATATGCAATCTGTCTTCTGCGCCCCATAGGGGCGCACCAACATCCGGAGCCGCACCCGAAGGGTGCGCGACTAAATTCGCCCAACGGCATGACGGGTCCCTCCCTGGAAGACTCCGCAACTCTGACCAAGCTATTCGGATTCGCGCAGCTCGATTTTGCCGGGACCCTCCCACTCCCCGATGGCCGCTACTTGGCCCGGGATGCCGAGGGCGAGAGCGTGCTCGTGGTGAAGACCCTGGGCGCGGCGGCGGCCCCTGTCAGGCGCAGGCGACGGGCGCGGCGGGTCGAACCGGGCGAGGAGCCTTCGCCCCTGCCGCTGACGCGGGTGACGGCGGTGCGGGCCTTTGCCCCGTTCGATGGCGAAGAGGATGCGGCTCGCTGGCTGGACGAGGCGAGCGAGGCGGAGGACACGACGGATGTCCTGGTCACCGACGCGACCGGCCTGCTCAACCGTGCCCTGCACGCGCAAGCCGTAGCTGCGGCGGATCCGCATGGGCGCGAGGTGACGCCGGAGCGGGCGGTGGCGGCGCGGATCGGTTACGGCAGCGGCGAGGAGGTCGCGGAGAGTGGGTTCGCCGACGCGCGCGAGGTCGACATCTGGGCCGGCGGGGCATCGCTGCGGCGGCGCCGACAGGAAGACCTCCGGCCGCAGGAGCGGGTCGCCGGAGTGCTCGGGGGGCGCGAGACGCTCGACACCTGCGAGACCCTGCTGCTGCGCGGGCGAGCCGACCTCGACGCCGGGCGAATGCGCGAGGCGGCCCTGCAGCTGCGGGTCGGGCTCGAGGCGCTGCTGGTGGAGATGAAGGGTGCGCTCGCCGATCCCGCTCACGAGGAGGACCTGGGGGTGCTGAACGGCCGCCGTGCGGAGGCCGGCGAAGTGGCCAACGCGGCCCTCGCCGGCGATCTGGACGCCACGCAGGCAAGCCACGTGCGCGAGTTGCTCGAGCTCTGCGAGCGGGTGCTGCGGCGCCGGCGCGTATTGCGGGGCTAGCGAAACCCGGCAGCGTCTGGCGGCGGCGGTCGCGAGCCCTCAAAGGGCCAGGCGGTGGGCGATGACGTCGTCGCGCAGTGAATCGGCGAGGTGGTGGGCCTCCTCCAGGGCGACGCCGTCGATCGAGGGCACGCCGATCACGGTCAGCCCGGCTGCCCGCGCGGCGGCGACCCCGGTCGGCGAGTCCTCGAGCGCGACCACTCCCGGCCCCGGCTCGACCCCGAGCCGCCGGCAGGCCTCGAGGTAGGGGTCCGGCGCCGGCTTCGGCGCCGCCACTTCGTGGGCGCTGAGCACGACGTCGAAGTGGTCCTCGAAGCCGACCAGCTCCAGCGAGCGGACGACGAAGGCGAGCGGCGAGTTGGAGACGAGGCCGATCGGCGTGCCGCGGCGGCGCAGGTTGTGGAGCAGCTCACGGGCGCCGATCATCGCCTCGACCCCATGCTCGAGCTCGGCGACGACCAGCGCGTTCAGCTCCTCGATCAGCTCCGACCGCCCGGCCGGGCTCGCCCAATCGCCTTTCCAGCACGCCGCCGGCGATCTCGGCCGAGGTCCCGACCAGCTCGCGCTTGTCGGCGGGAGTGAAGTCGGTCCCGCGGCGCTCGAAGAGGTCCTGCTCGGCCCTGGTCCAGACCGACTCCGTGTCGAGCAGAAGGCCGTCGTTGTCGAAGACGACGGCCTCCGGGGCGGCGGGCTCCATCGCGGCATCATCGCGAACATGCACTAAGTTCGCGGCATGCCGTTTCACATAGAGATCAACTCATCGGTAGATCGACGCCCGTGTACTCAACGTCAGCGAAGCCGAACTCCACAGAGAAGCTCCTCCAGCCGTGGGTCGGCCGGGCTGCCCCTTCGAGTTCGGCGGACGAGACTGGCGACCTCGCGAGAGCCGGTTGACGATCCTCGAGGGCCCCGCCCTCGAGCCTGGCCTCGACGCCGAAGACGGTTGGGCAGACGCGCTGCGCGCCGCCGAGGACGTGACCAGGCCGATGCTCGAAGCGGCCGAGGCCAGTGCGCCGACGCGGATGGCCGTCGAGGTCGAGGCGGACTCGGTCGACGCGGCGCTGGAGGAGCTCGCGCTCGGGCAGGCCGCCACGACAGATCTCCCTGGTCCCGCGGCGGTCGAGCGCATCGGCGAGCCGCGATCCCGAGGTCGCGGCCGTCATCCTCGTCGTCAAGCGTCCGGCGATCGCCTGGCCCGAGCTCTGAACCGCGCCGGTTAGCCGAGCGCGGCCAGCACGGCGCCGAGCTCCTCGACCACCTCGCCGTCGAGCTTCAGCTCGGCATCGGCGTCGTACGGGGTCTCACCCTTGGTCACGATCGCCAGGCGGCCACCCCGCTCGAGGGTCAGCTGCGGCAGGCCCGGCGACCGGGTAGACGGCCAGCGAGGAGCCGACGCAGATCATCAGCTCGGCCCGTTCGGCGAGGTCCCGGGCGCGAGTCATCGCGCTCTCCGGCAGCAGCTCGCCGAAGAGGACCACGTCGGGTTTGACCGCGCCGCCGCAACTGTGAGCAGATGGCGACGCCGTCGCCGTCGAAGAGCTCTTCCACCTCCTCGAGCCTCGAAGCTGGCGGCGCAGCGAGTGCAGGAGGAGGTCTCGATCGAGCCGTGCACCTCGACCACGTTGCGCGAGCCCGCCGCGCGGTGCAGGCGGTCGATGTTCTGGGTGATCACGCCCTCGAGGAGGCCGCGCCGCTCCAGCTCCGCCAGCGCCTCGTGGGCCGGGTTCGGCCGTTTGTCGCCGAGCGACTGGAAGCGCGGCCGGTAGTAGGACCAGAAGCGCGCCGGGTCGCGCTCGAAGACGTCGATGTGGGCGACCTCCATCGGGTCGACGTTCGCCCAAAGCCCGGTCTCCGGCGTGCGGAAGTCCGGGATCCCCGAAGGCACCGAGACCCCCGCCCCAGTCAGCGCCACGGTGCAGCCCGACCCGCGGATCAGCTCCGCCAGCCGCAAGCCCGGCCACGGCCGATTTCGGGAGGCATAGTCCCGAAATCGGCCCGTCGGCCGGGTGTTGCGGTTACTTGCCGCTCCATTTCGGGGTGCGCTTGGCGAGGAAGGCGCCGATGCCCTCCTTGGCGTCGTCGCTGCCGAAGGCGGTCGCGAAGCCCTGCTTCTCGGCCTCGATGCCCTCGTCGATGTCGCCCTTGTGGGAGACCGTCTTGATCTGTTCGACCGCCACCGGCGCCTGGGCGGCCAGCTTGCGGCCCCACATCAGCGCCGTCTCGAACAGCTCGTGGTCGGGGACGACGCGGTTGACGAGGCCCAGTTCGAGCGCCTCCTCGGAGAGGACGGCGTCGCCGACCAGGTTCATCTCCAGCGCCTTGTTCGGGCCGACCAGGCGGGCCAGCCGCTGGGTGCCGCCGAAGCCGGGGATGATCCCCAGCTTGATCTCCGGCTGGCCGAAGACGGCCGCCTCGGCGGCGATCCGCACGTCGCAGGCCATCGCCACCTCGCAGCCGCCGCCGAAGGCGATCGAGTTGACCGCGGCGATCGTCGCCACCCGCTCGCTGCCGAACTCGCGCAGCAGAGCGTGGGCGCTGTGGATCAGCTCCTCGCCGGTCGCCTCGTCCATCTGGGTGAAGGCCTTGATGTCGGCCCCGGCGGAGAAGACGACCGGGACCGAGGACGCGATCACCATCGCGCCGACGCCGTCGGCCGCCTTGACCCGCTCCCAGACCGTGCCGAGGTCGCGGATCACGTCCGGGGAGACGGCGTTCATCGGCAGGTTGGCGAGCCAGGCGATCGCGACGCCGTCGCGGGTCTCCAGCTTCACCGTCTCCGCCTGCTCGCCCTCGTCGGGCTGCGGGTAGGGGTAGAAGCCCTGACCGGCGCCGAGGCCGAGGCGGCCCTGCGCGACCAGGCGCCTGAGGGTGACCGGCGGCGCGAAGCGCTCGCCGTGCTTCTCCTCGAGCTGCTCCATCCGCTCCAGCACCTTGTCGAGGCCCTCGACGTCGGCTTTCCAGAACGGAGGCAGCAGACCGCGGCGCGGGTCGAGCCCAGCCCCGGCCATCATCCCGAGGTCGACGTCGCGGACCGAGGCGACCCCTTCCTCGACCAGCAGGCAGGACTCGATCAGGGCGCGGCAGGTGAACATCGCCACCAGCTCCTCGGCGTCCGGGGCGGCGTCGCCGGGAACCGTCTGCTCGCCGTCCTTGAAGAAGCCCTCGCCGCCGCTCTTGGCGCCGAGCTTGCCGTCGGCGACGAGCTGCTTCAGGCCCTGGTGGACGTAGAAGGTCTCGCCGTAGGACTCGTTGAGGTGCTCGGCGACGTGGAGGACGGTGTCGAGGCCGAGCAGGTCGGTGAGGAAGAACGGCCCCATCGGCGCCACTTTCGCCTCGGCGATCGCCTGGTCGATCGCCGCGAGCGAGAGGTCCTGCTCCTCCTGCGCGCGCCAGATCTCTCCCATCGTCGCCATCAGGACTTTGTTGACGACGAAGCCCGGCACCTCCCCGCAGACGATTGGCTGCTTTTTGATCGCCTGGGCGAAGTTGTAGGCGGCGGTGGCGGTCTCCTGCGAGGTCTCCTCGCCGACGATCACCTCGACCAGCGGCATCACCGAAGCCGGGTAGAAGAAGTGGAAGCCGACGACCTTGTCGGCGCGCAGCGTCGCTTCGCCGATCTCGGCGATCGAGAGCGAGGAGGTGTTGGAGGAGAGGATCGCGTGGCCGGGGGTGGCGGCGTCGATCTCGCGGAAGACGGCCTGCTTGATCGCCATCTTCTCCGGCACCGCCTCGATCACGAAGTCGACGTCGCCGAACTCCTCGTAGGTGGTGGTGCCGGTGACCCGTCCCATGACCTCGGCCAGGCGGGCGTCGGCCTGCTCCTGCGTCAGCTTCTCCTTCTTGACGAGGCGGGCGAGCTGGCCCTCGGTGACCGCGCGGGCCTTCTCGACGGCGGCGTCGACGAACTTCTGGTCGATGTCCTTGACGACGACGGGAATGTCGGCGGCGGCGATCGCCTGGGCGATCTCGCCGCCCATCGTGCCTCCGCCGACGACGGCGGCCTTGGAAACGAACATTGCGGGTGAGTCCTCCGGTTTTGGCTTGTGGGGCGGCTCCTCGGCCGCGGGCCGCAGGCTATCCCTTTGCCCCCTGGGCTGAAGCTAAAGGTTGCTGCCGGCGGGCCGATAGGTCCCTTTCATGCGCAGGGGGATCACGGTCATGGGGCTTTGCGGCGCGTTTGCGCTCGCCGCGGTTCTCGGAGTTGCCGCGCCGGCGGAAGCGCAGGCGCCGCAGGCGGAGCTGACGCCTGGGGGTCGGGCGGTCGCACCGGCTTCCGCCCCGCCCGCGGTCAAGGCGATGATCGAAGCGGCGAACCGGATCCGCCACCGGCCTTACCGCTGGGGCGGCGGCCACCGCGGCTGGAACTCGCGGGGCTATGACTGCTCCGGCTCGGTCAGCTACGTGATGCACGCCGCCGGCCTGCTCGACTGGCCGCTGGACTCGACCGGCTTCATGCGCTGGGGCGGCGGCGGCGGTGGCAGCTGGGTGCGCGTCTACGCCAACCGCGAGCACGTCTTCGCGATCATCGCCGGCCTGCGCTGGGACACCTCCTTCGGCGAAGACGGCGACCGCAGCGGGCCCGGCTGGAGCGAACAGACGCGGCCCACGGGTGGCTTCCGCCTGCGCCACCCGCTCGGCCTGCTCAGCGCCGTCCCGCTCTCCTAGCGCGCTTCGAGCGCGCTAGAGACTTTGTGGCCCCTCTAGGGGCCACAACCCTGCGTGCGCGCATCTACGTTTGACATGAGGGACAAGCCTCGGCGGGCAAAGACTGTACGGCGGTACAAAGGCACCTGAGGCGCGCGCCCATTAGGCTCTTTTGGCTCTTCAAAAGGGAGCGAGACCGTTTAATCGATCGCGCCTGCGACCGGGCGCGCGCCAAGTGAGGGACAAGCCAAGCGATGACTCGTATCCGCCAGCAGAACGTGACCGCCGCGCAGTGGAGCTCGAACGGGGAGGCTCTCGGCGCGCTCGACCTGACCCTTCCCGAGAACGAAGCCTTCGGCGCCAACGTCTTCTCCGTCGCCGTGCAGCGCGAACGCCTGCCCCAGGACGTCTTCGAGAAGCTGCGGGCGACGCTGGCCCACGGCGAGGCGCTCGACCCCAGCCTCGCCGACGCCGTCGCCGAGGCGATGAAGGATTGGGCGCTGGAGAACGGCGCCACCCACTACACCCACATGTTCCAGCCGCTGACCGGCTCGACGGCGGAGAAGCACGACTCCTTCTTCGAGCCGGGCGCGGACGGCACCTCGCTCGCCGGCTTCTCCGGCAAGGAGCTGATCCAGGGCGAGCCCGACGCCTCCTCCTTCCCGACCGGCGGCGTCCGCGCCACCTTCGAGGCCCGCGGCTACACCGCCTGGGACCCGACCAGCCCCGCCTTCATCCTCGAGAACCCGAACGGGGCGCTGCTCTGCATCCCCACCGCCTTCGCCTCCTGGACCGGCGAGGCGCTCGACGGCAAGATCCCGCTGCTGCGCTCGATGGACGCGCTCTCGCGTTCGGCGATCAAGGCCCTGCGGCTGCTCGGCGACGAGGAGAGTCAGCGCGTGTTCACCACCGTTGGCCCCGAGCAGGAGTACTTCCTGATCGACGAGCAGTACTTCTTCGAGCGGCCCGACCTGATCGCCACCGGTCGCACCCTGTTCGGCGCCAAGCCAGCGAAGGGACACGAGCTCGACGACCACTACTTCGGCTCGATCCCGGAGCGGGTGCTGGCCTGCATGATGGAGGCCGAACTGGAGATGCGGAAGCTCGGCATCCCGGTCAAGACCCGCCACAACGAGGTGGCGCCGGCGCAGTACGAGATCGCCCCGATCTTCGAGAACTCGAACGTCGGCTCCGACCACCAGCAGATGCTGATGCAGACGCTGGAGACCGTGGCGCGGCGCTACGGCCTCGTCTGCCTCCTGCACGAGAAGCCCTTCGCCGGCGTCAACGGCTCCGGCAAGCACAACAACTGGTCGATGGGAACCGACACCGGCGGCAACCTGCTCGACCCCGGCGACACGCCGGCGGACAACATCCACTTCCTGTTCTTCTGCGCGGCGGTGATCCAGGCGGTGAACAAGCACCAGGGGCTGCTGCGGGCCTCGGTCGCGAACATTGGCCAGGACCACCGGCTCGGGGCCAACGAGGCGCCGCCGGCGATCATCTCGATCTTCCTCGGCGGTGAGCTGGAAAAGGCGTTCGAGGCGATCGCCGCCGGCGAGGGGGATCCCAACACCCCCGCCTCCTTCCTCGATCTCGGGGCCGAAGTGCTGCCCTCGCTGCCGATGCACGGCGGCGATCGCAACCGCACCTCGCCGTTCGCCTTCACCGGCAACAAATTCGAGTTCCGAGCGCTGGGATCCAGCATGTCGCTGGCTTTCCCGAACACGGTCCTGAACACGATCGCCGCCGAGGCGATCGACGAGCTGGCCGGCAAGCTGGAGGGCAAGCTCTCCGGCGGCATGGAGATGCCGCAGGCCGTGATCGAGATCGTCAAAGACTCCTACCTGGCCAACAAACAGGTCTGCTTCGACGGCGACAACTACACCGAGGAGTGGCACGCCGAGGCTGAGCAGCGGGGGCTGAAGAACCTGCGGACGACGCCCGACGCCCTGCCCGAAGTGCTCAGCGACGACACCGTCGCCGCCTTCGAGAACTACAACGTGCTCTCCAAGCGCGAGCTCGAGTCCCGCTACGAGGTCTGGGTCGAGCAGTACGCGATCCGGGCCAATATCGAGGCCGAGGAGACCTTCTCGATCGCGCAGACGATGCTGCTGCCGGCGGGTCTGCGGCAGCTGGCGCTGATCGGCGAGGCGGGGGTCTCCGCGCTCGAGGGCGAGGTCCGCGAGCTGGTCGACGAGCTGGTCGCCGCCCTCGGCGAGCTGAAAGCGGCCAACGCCTACCCCGACGACCTCGAGGGAATGAACTGGGCCGTCTACGCCCGCGACAAGCAGATAGCGGCGATGGCGAAAGTACGTGAGGCGGCCGACAAGCTGGAGAGGGTCGTCGCTGACGATCTCTGGCCGTTGCCGAAGTATGAGGAGATGCTCTTCATCAAGTAGCCCCGGCGCAGAGTGGCGCCTGCTTCAGGGCCGGGGTGAGACCCGCATGCGCAGACCGCCCTTGGGTGAGAGGGTCGGCATTTGGCGGATCGTCATGGTGCGGCCGGGTAGGGCGTCGAGGCGCAGGCGCTGCAGCAGCATCGTCGCTACCAGCTTCACCTCGGTCTGGCCGAAGCGCTTGCCGATGCAGATGCGGGAGCCGCCGCCGAAGGGGACGTAGGCGCCGCGCGGCAGCGCCGCCTTGCGCTCGCGGGCGAAGCGCTCCGGGATGAAGGCCTCCGGGTCGGGGAAGACCTCGGGGAGACGGTGGCTGGCCCAGGAGCAGTAGTTGACGTAGGCGCCCTTGGGCACGGCGAAGCCGCCGAACTCGAACTCGCGGACGGCGCGGCGCGGGCCAATCCAGGCCGGCGGGTAGAGGCGCAGGACCTCGTCGAGGACCATCTCGAGGTAGGGCATCTCGCGTTCGAGCTGGTCGACGCTGGGCGTCCCCCCTCCCAACACCCCGTCCTGCTCCTCGCAGAGGCGCTTCAGGACCTCGGGGTGGCGCGCCAGCTCGTGCATCATGAAGGTCAGGGTCGAGGTCGAGGTGTCGTGGCCGGCGAACATCAGGGTCATCAGCTGGTCGCGGATCTCGCGGTCGCTGAACGCCTCGCCGCCTTCCCCGCGGGCGCCGACCAGGAGGCTGAGGATGTCCTGGCGGCCAGGGTCCGGGTCGGCACGGCGGCGCGCCACCTCGGCGAAGACGATCTCGTCCAAGACCTGCCGCGAGGAGGTCATTTTGCGCCAGGGCGATCCCGGCCCCCGGACCAGGCGCCACTGGAAGTCGATCCCGTAGTAGCCGAGCGCGCGCTCGAAGTGCTCGGCCGCTGCGGCGCCTTTGCCCGCCTCGTCGGGATCGAGACCGAGCAGGGCGCGCATCGCGATCCGCATCGCCAGGTTGCGCATCCAGTCGTAGACGTCGACGGTCTCGCCCCGCGGCAGACGCTCGATCGCCGCCTCGGCCTCGGTCGTCATCGCCACCACCGCTGCAACGATCTGCTCGCGGTGGAAGGCGGGCATCATGATCGCCCGGGCACGGTCGTGGTAGTCGTCGTCGATCGTCAGCAGGCCGTCGCCGAGCAGCGGGATCAGATCGCCGAAGCTCGACTCGCGCCAGTGAAAGTTCTCCGGGTGACCGACGGTGACGAAGTGGTTGGCCTCCGGGCCGAGCATGAAGACGACCCGCGAGTGCAGCAGCCGCATGCTGAAGATCGGCCCGTGTTCTTCGTAGGCGCCGAGCAGCAGCGGCAACGGGTCGTGGGCGACCTGGTGGGTGCGGGCGAAGCTGAAGTCGTTCGGCCCCGGCGGGAACTTCCCCCGCCCCCGCCACTCGTCGACCAGATCGCCGACCACGCGCCGCGCCGGGTTGGCCGATATCTGGGGCGGCCTGTCGACGGGCGCGGAAGTGTCGGCGGAGGCCATCGGCGGCATCTTAGTTGGCTGAGTAGCCAGTTCAGACGCCCGATGGCGCGGCGGAGGCGGCTAGCTGGCCGCAGGCGGCGTCGATGTCACGGCCGCGGGTGAGACGGACGGTGGCCGTGAGGCGGTGCTCGGCGAGAATCGCCCGGAAGCGCTCGATCCGCTCCGGCGAGGAGCCGTCGTAGCTTCCGGTCGGGTTGTAGGGGATCAGGTTGACCTTGTAGACGCGGGGATCGAGCAGGGCGGCGAGCTCACGGGCGTGCTCGGGCAGGTCGTTGACGCCGTCGAGCATCACGTACTCGACGAAGACCTTGCGGCGGCGCTTGGCGCGGTAGCGGTCGCAGGCGGCGAGCACGTCGGCAAGCGGGTAGCGGTCGTTGACCGGCATCAGCTGCGAGCGCAGGCCGTCGTTGGGCGCGTGCAGGGAGAGGGCGAGGCTGAGCGGCAGCTCGCACTCGGCGAGGCGGTCGATCCCCGGTACCCAGCCGACGGTGGAGATCGCGGTGCGGCGGTGGGTGACGCCGAGGTCGGGCAGCCGCTCGCAGGCGGCGAGCACCGCGTCGATGTTCATCGTCGGCTCCCCCATCCCCATGAAGACGACGTGGTCGATCGCTTCGACGCGGCGGAAATGCAGCGCCTGGTCGAGGATCTCGTCGGCGCTGAGGTTGCGGCCGAACTTCATCTGCCCGGTGGCGCAGAAGGTGCAGGTCAGCGGACAGCCGGACTGCGAGGAGAGGCAGACCGAGCGGCGGCCGTCCCGGTAGCGCATCAGCACCGCCTCGATCGGCCGCCCGTCGGCGGTGTGGAAGAGCGACTTCACGGTGCCGTCGTCGGACTTCGCCTCGGCCTGCAGCGAGAGCGTCGAGAGCGGCGCCGCCTGCTCGAGCCGCTCGCGCAGCGCCGCCGGCAGGTTGGTCATCTCCTCGTAGGAGCGGACGCCGCGCGCGACCCACTCCCAGACCTGAGCGGCGCGGTAGGAGGGCTCGCCAGCCTCGGCGAGCGTGCGGCTGAGCAGGGCGCGATCCATGCGGGCGAGTGTACGGAGGCAGTTGCCCGGCGATCGCGGGGGAGGCTCGGCGCGGCAGCGCCTCCGCCGGCTTCAGCGGCGCCGGCTGCGCACGAAGGCGGGCCAGGCGCGGGGACGGCGAAGCACGTTGAGGATCAGCGGGGTCGCGTCGAAAAACGAGACGCGCTCGCTGGCGAGGCCGTCCTCGCGCAGGGCGATGCGGTCGACCGCGCGCCATGAGATCGGAACGCCGGCGGCACTGCCGGAGAGGGTGAACTCGATCAGGACGCCGTCACCGGTCGCGCCCCAGCGGTGCACCTCGGCGGTCAGGTCCGGGGTGAGATCGAGCAGCGCCGCAAAGGCGCGCTTGCCCTCCGCGAGCGTGTAAGTGGTCGGCGTCATCGGCGCCACCAGGCGGACGTCGGGCGCCAGCAGCGCGTCGAGTCCCTCGACCGAGGGCGCCCGCCAGTAGGCGCGGAAACGCTCGACGAAGTCGGCGGGGTCGCTCACCGCGGCAGCTCGGCTTCGAGCCGGGCGAGGGCGTCGCGAGCGTAGTCGAAGACCCGGCGATCGCCGCTGAGCCGGTAGCGGGAGTTGGCGCCCATCACCACCGCATAGAGCTCGAAGGCGAAGCGCTCCGGCTGCTCGACGCCGGCGATCCTGGCCTGACGCTCGAGCTCCGCCAGCCAGGCGTCGAGGGCGCCGGCGATCGCATCGCGGACGGGTCCGGGGCGGTCGTCGTACTCGGCCGAGGTCGCGCCCCAGAAGCAACCGCCCGAGTAGAGGTCGAGGTGGGCGAGATAGCGCTCCCCCATCGCCCGCAGCCGCGGGGCGCCGTCGGGCGCGTCCTGTGCCGGCTCGATCACTGCCGCGCGGAAGCGCTCGGCGGCGGCCTCGATCGTCGCCAGCTGCAGCTCCTGCTTGGAGCCGAAATGGGCGAAGAGACCGCTCTTGCTCATCCGCAGCTCGGCCGCGAGGCGGCCGATCGTCAGGCCCTCCAGGCCCTCGGCCGAGGCCAGGTCGACGGCGCGGTCAAGAATCGCGGCGCGCGTCTGCTCCCCCTTGGTCGCGGTCGCGGTCATGCCCTCAGGCTACAGAAAAGCACGAACGTTCGTGCAATCGCATAGGATGCCGACACCCAGCAACCGACAGAGGAGAGGACCGTATGAGCAGCCAGGTGAAGAAGATCGACGAGATGGAGGCGATCTACCGCGGCGCCTTCAAGCGCGCCCGCGCCGAGCTCGGCGTCGAGTCGTTCGGCATGCAGATCATCGACATGCCGCCCAACTTCGAGAACTACCCCGAACACGACCACACGCACGACAATCAGGAGGAGGTCTTCCTGGTCATGCGCGGCGGCGGCGAGATCGAGATCGAAGGGGAGCGCTTCCCGCTCGACGACTCCCATGTCGCCAGGGTCGCCCCGGAGACGAAACGCAAGGTCTGGCCGGGCCCGAACGGGATTCGCCTCGTCATCCTCGGCGGCGTCCCCGGCGAGGTCTACCAGGCGCCGGACATCAGCAAGCTGGGCGAGCCCGACCCGATGGCGAGCAGCGAAGGACGGGTGGAAGTCCCTTAGGCTGCCCGTGTGCTCCGAGGCCTCTCGTCCCTAGCGGCGCTCCTGGCGACGCTGGCGCTTGCCGCGCCGGCGACGGCGGGCGCCGCCGACGCCGGTGGTGGGGACGAGGACGTCCTCATCGTGCTCGCCGGAGACGTCTCCGTGGCCCGCGGCGAGACCGTGGACGGCGTCTTCATCGGCAGCGGCGACGCCAGAATCGCGGGGGACGTCGACGGCGACGTGGTCGTCCTCAACGGCGACGTCCTCCTTGCCGGCAGGATCGACGGCGACCTCTTCACCGCCGACGGCAAGGCGCGGCTGTTGCCGAGCGCCGAGGTGACCGGTGACGTCCAGTACGGCGACGAGCATCCCCAGGTCTCCCTCGACGCGCGCGTCCACGGCGACGTCACCAAGGAGGACTTCCCCGACCTCGGCGGCGTCCTGCCCTGGTTCGGCGGCTTCTTCATCTGGTTGGCGATCGGCCTCTCCGCCTGGGTGCTCGGCGCCCTGCTGCTGCTGGTCGCGCCGCGTGCCGCCGAGGCGCTCGAGGCGCGCTCGCGAGAGAAGGTCGGCCCGCTGATCGCGATCGGCATCGCGATCCTGATCGTCCTGCCGCTGACCGCCTTCCTGGCTGGGATCACCATCCTCGGCCTGCCGCTCGCGTTCGGCATCGTCCTCTCGCTGCTGCCGCTCGGCGCCGTCGCCTACGTCGTCTCCGCCTATGTCCTTGGACGCCGGCTGGTGAAGCCGCCGCGCCATCGCATGCTTGCCTTCCTCGCCGGCCTGGCGGTCCTGCGGCTGCTCGCCTTCGTTCCCATCCTCGGCTTGCTGATCGGACTCGCCGCCGTGGTCTTCGGCCTCGGCCTGATCGGGGCCGCTATCGGCGCCGCCCGGGGGCCGGCCGATCCTCAGCCGGCTCAAATCCCGAGCACCTGAGCACCGGAATCGGCGGATAGCGAGGGAAGGCCGGGTCCTCGCGCGAGCGCTCGCAGAGCGAGAAGACCGAGCCGCGCGTGTTGGGCGCCAGGCGCTGATGCCGGCAGCTGTCGCAGAGGCCGGCGGGTGGGCGCGATGGGGACGGGGCCATGCCGAGTTCCTGGCTCAGCGCCTGGCGCGGCGCTCGACCGCGCTGAGAATGCGGCGGGTCGCGAGCACGTGCAGGCGGGTTCCGATCACCAGGCCCTTGTAGACGCCGCCCTTGACGCCGGGGAACTCGGCCCGGGTCTCAGCTCGCACGCGCGTGCGGCCGGCGTCGAGCCCATCGAGGCGGAAGATCAGCGCATAGGTGGAGAAGCGGTGGCTGCCGGCCAGCGCCAGCTCGGCCGGCGCCTCGGCGGCGGCGACGTGAAATCCGGGAACCGCCGATCCCGGCGCCAGCGGCCGCGGACCGGAGGCTTCGGTGTCGGCACAGCCGAGCAGGCGGGCGGCGGGCGGCGCGGCAGCGCTGGAGACAAATCCCTCGACCACGCGCAGCAACGCTTCCCAGGTCGCCTCCCTGTCGGCAGCGACGACGGTCTCGTGCTCGTCGATGTGCGGCAGTTGCTCGCTCGCGGCGTCCATAACCCGATGCTATTTGCGGCTTCGCATCGGCGACTCCCGCCTCGGGGGCGGCTAGCTTTGCTCTGTGAACGGCACCGCGACCCTCTTCGACGCCGACGCCGCCGCCTACACGGGCACGGTCGAGGTCCTCGGCGTCATCTTCCGCGCCGAGGACGACGGCTACGCGGTGCTCGAGGTGCAGGATGCCGGCTCGGGGGAGGGCTTTGCGCTGGTCGGGCCGGTCGCCCATCTCGTGGCCGGAGACCGGGCCGAAGTCAGCGGCGACTGGCAGACCCACAGCCGCTACGGTCGCCAGCTGCGGGCACAGGGGGCACTGCCGCTCGACCCGGCCGACCGCGAGGGGCAGGTCGCCTACTTGACGTCGCTGCGCCACATCGGTCCGGCACGGGCGGAGCGGCTGGTCGACGAGCACGGCGAGGGGGTCCTGCAGGCGATCGCGGCCGACCCGCACGGCGTCTTCCGCTCGCTGCGCGGGGTTAGCGAAGACCAAGCCGCGGCGGCGGCGGAGTCGTGGCACGCCAGTCGCGCCGTCCGCGACCTCCACGTCCAACTCGCGCCACACGGGCTGGCCCACCTGGCGGCGCCGATCCACGCCCGCTATGGCGACCGCTCGATGGCGATCCTGCACGAGGATCCCTACCGGCTGACCGAGATCGCCGGCGTCGGCTTCGCCCGCGCCGACAAGATCGCCCTCGCCGCCGACGTCCCGCCCGAGTCCAGCCGTCGCGCTCAGGCGGCCGCCGTCTTCGCCCTTGTCGAGGCCGAGCAGCAGGGCAGCAGCTTTTTGCCGCTGGAAGAGCTGATCCGCCGCACCGCCCGGCTGATCGGGCTCGCTCCCGACCCCGACGTCCTCGCCGAGGCCTCTGGCCTGCTGGTCGACGAGGGCCGCGTCTACCGGGAGCTGACCCACGCCAGCGAGCTGGCGGTGGCGGCGACGCTGCTCGCCCGCACTGCCGCGCCTCCCCACCTCGCCCACGAGCCAGGTGAGACGCCGCCGGAGGACGGAGAGGGCAGCCTCACCGACGAGCAGTGGGCAGCTGTGCGAGGGACCTTCGCATCGCGCATCTCCGTGCTCACCGGCGGCCCCGGCGTCGGCAAGACCGTCTGCACGCGGGCGATCGTCGCCGAGGCGGCAGCGGCCAACGCGACGGTCGCTCTCTGCGCCCCGACCGGCCGCGCCGCCCGCCGACTCGAGGAGACGACCGGCCACGAGGCGAAGACGATCCACCGCCTGCTCGAGTGGATGCCCGGCCGCGAGCCTGCGTACAAGCCAGGCCACCCGCTGCCGGCGGAGCTCGTAATCGTCGACGAGTCCTCGATGCTGAACCTGCGCCTGGTCGAGGTCCTGCTCGGCGGGCTGGCCGAGACGACCCACGTCGTCTTCGTCGGCGACGCCGATCAGCTGCCGCCGATCGGCGCCGGCAAGCCGTTCGACGACCTGATCGCCTCCGGCGCGGCGCCGGTGGTGCGGCTGAGCCAGATCTTCCGCCAGGCGGCGCGCTCGATGATCACCACCGCCGCCCACGAGATCAACCAGGGACGGGCGCCGCACCTGCAGCCGGCCGAGGACCAGGACCACGACTTCTTCTTCATCGACCGACCGGGACCGGAGCGGGCGCTCGAGACGGTGGTCGAGGTGGTTGCCGAGCGGGCGCCGGCACGCTTCGCGGTCGATCCGATCCGTGAGGTGCAGGTGCTGGCCCCGATGTACAAGGGCGCGGTCGGGATCGACGCCCTCAACGAGCGCCTGCAGGCGCGACTCAACCCGGACGGCAAGCGGGCCCTGAACGACCGCTTCCGGATCGGCGACCGCCTGATCCAGACCCGCAACTCACACGAGCTGGGCCTGATGAACGGCTCGATCGTCTTCCTCCGCGGCGACGACCGCGACGAGGAGACGATCCTCGTCGACACCGACGAGGGCGGCTCGCTGGCCATCCCCTACGGGGAGACGGCGACGCTGCGGCTGGCCTACGCGATCTCGGTCCACAAGGCCCAGGGCTGCGAAGTCCCGGTCGTGGTCGCCGTCTGCCACCGCTCCCACTCGCGGATGCTGACGCGCCCGCTGCTCTACACGGCGATCACCCGCGCCCGCAGCAGCTGCGTCCTCGTCGGCGACCCGGCGGCCTTGGCAGCGGCGGTCCGCCGCGACGACGGCGGTGGCCGCCACTCGGGGCTGGCGGACCGCCTGCGCTGAGACCGCCGGGCCCCTGAAAGCGTTCGAGCCGCCCGAACGGCCTCCACCCCCTCCCAAGCTCAGCCGAGCCGCTCGACGCGAAAGCGGAAGACGGCCGGGGTGCCGTCGACATTGCCGGCGCGGTCGCGTGCTCTTACCCGCACCGTGTGAGCGCCGGGGCCGAAGCGGCGAGAAAGGCGAGCGGCGCAGGCGCGCAGCGGTCCGCGGTCGACCTTGCAAAGAAAGGTCACGTCCGGCTCGTCGGAGCCGAAGCGGAACGAGACCACGGCGGTGCTCTGCAGAGTGCGCACGACCTTCGGCGGACGCGACGTGATGAAGGTCCGGGGTCGGCGCGTGTCGGCGGCGCCCCCGATTTCCCGGGCGGAGGTATGACCGTGACGATGCTCGAGCCGGGTATTTGGATCGTGAACTCGACCGTCGCGGTAGCGCTGTTGCCGACCTGGTCGGTGGCCACGAGGGAGAAGACGTGCGAACCGGCGGGTAACGGCCCGGCGGCCGCAAGCGGCGATTTGCAGGGCTGCGGCGGGGCGCCGTCGAGCGAGCAGACGAACGCCGCCGGCTCACTGGCGGAGAAGGCGAAGACCGGTTTCGCGTTGGCGGAGACCGGCGCGGGGCGTTGGTCGAAGGCGATCTCCGGCGGCGTCGTGTCGACGGTGAAGGCGAAAGAGGCGCTCTCGGCGAAGTCGACCGCTTCGACCTCGAAGAGGTGGCTCCCGTCGGAAAGAGGCGCGGGGGCGGTGAAGGGAGAGGCACACGGTTCCGCAGGGCCGCCGTCGATGGAGCAGGCGAATTCGGTGGCCGGCGGAGTGGATTTGAAGCCGAAGGCAGGAGTGTCGTCAGCGGTCCGGCTCGCGGGATGTTCGGTGAGCGTGACGACGGCGGCTGGCAGCAGGCTCGCGATCGCGCCGTCCGCGTCGAGCAGGCCGGCGCCGACGGCGTCCTGACCGAACGACCCGACTTCCCTGGCGCTCGCAGCCTGAGCGTCACGGACCTCTTCGACGGTGGCTGCGGGTTCCGCCTCGAGCTGGAGCGCCGCGACGGCGGCCGCGTGCGGAGCGGCTGCCGAGGTGCCGCAGAAGCGCCATTCGCCATCGCCGGCGAGGAAGGAGAAGAAGGTCGTGGCGCCGCAGTCGGTCGCGGCGATGTCCGGCTTGGCGATCGCTTCCGGCGTCGGCAGCGGCGCGGCGGGGGTCGTCCCGTTGACCGGTCCGAAGTGGTGGGTGACGGGGCCGCGCGAGGAGTAGCTCTCGGGCTGGTTGTCGTTGCCGAACGGGACCGCGGCGACCGCGACGGCGCTGTTGGCCGCCGCGTGGCCGAAGATCGTCGGGCCGACGACGTCGCCTTCGGTCGACGCCGGGTACTCCGTTTTCGTCACGCCGCCGCCGTTCTGCAGCAGGGCGAACTTGACGGTCGGGGTTGCCGAGCCGCTCGCCGCCTCGTTGCATGCCCCCGCACAGCGATTGATCGCCAGCCGCACCGTTTTGCTCGATCCGCTGGTGTTCTTCCACTGCGGGATCTCCACCGGCCGCTGCGTTTCGCCGACGTTGTCGCTGACCTCCGCCGCGACCACGTTGTCGCCGGAGTCGAGCAGGTAGGCGTCGAGGTCGGTTTCGACCCCGAACCACGGCTCCGCCCACTGCAGGTCGAGGTTCAGCGTCGCCCCCGGGGAGACGGTGATCGCGAACGTGGCGTCGATGGCAGCGCCGGGATCGAAGTCCATGCAGTTTCCGAAGGCGAGTTCCGCGAAGGCCAGCACGGCTGCCGGGCAGCTGCCCGCATCGCGGAACTCCGGCGCTTCCCAGGAGCCGATCTCATTGCTCGCTTCGAAGAGGTTGTTGTTGCCGGCCGCGGAGAAGTAGGCGGCGCCGTCGTCCACGACTTTGCTCACCGCCGCGGCCACCGGCCCGTCTTGGAAGAACGGCTCTTCGAACCAGGTCACGTCGTCGACGATCACGTCCGCCCCAGCCCCGCCTTCGACCACCGGCCTCGCCAGCCTTTCGATGTTCTGGGCGAAGGACAGTTCGCTGAGGAAAGCGGTGGCAAAGGCGAGCGACGCGTGCGGGGCGACGTCGTGGGCGATCTGCAGCATCGCTCGACCCTCGTCGCTCGGTTCGAAGCCGGGAAAGGGGCCGAAGTCTTCGAGCACGTTCACCGGCGTTTTCTCGGCCGCACAGGGGTTGGCGGCGCCCGGCAGGTCGCTGCTCTCGACGTCCTCGCTCGCGTGGGTGGCGATCGGGCCGCTTTCGTCGGCCGCGAGCGAGGCCTGCGCGAAGGAGTCGGAGAGGACGCCGACGGTGACGCCGCTGCCGGCGACGCCGTATTTGCCGCGCGCCTCGGCGACCCGCAGCTGCGAGACGCCCTCGGAGATCACCGCCCCGCCTTCGCATTCTGCGCCCAGGGCGGCGGCGGAAGGCCCTGCCGCGAAGAGCAGCGGCGCGCGTTTCTCGGCGATCCCCTCGACCCCGTTCACGCTGCCCAGGCGGCGCAGCTGGCCGGGGGCGATCGCCACGGTGACGGTCTGATAGCGGCGGCTGGGGGCCAAGACCCTGGCCCCGGCCGCGCGCAGGGCATCGAGGGCGGCGATCGTGCCGGCCGCGAAGCGAACGTCGACGAGGACGCGGCCGCCGCGCCGCAGCAGGCTGCCGGGGCCGTCGGCTGCAAGGCCCAGCCGCTCTGCCTGCCCGGCCGGCGGCAGCGATCGCACCCCCGGCCGAGCCAGCTCGGCGAGGCGCGGCGAGAGGCTGGGTTCGCCCGGCGGGGCCGACCTCGCCGCCGCCGAAACCGGAGGTAGGGCGCAGACGATGAGCAGCACCACGGGCGCGCAGCGGCGCGCCCCCTGGCAACGGGAAGCGATCCCGAGGATCATCTGAAGCTGGCTATCGACACGACTGGACACTCCCTGAAACACCGCTAGACCGTATTCCGAGCGCTTTCCTTGCTACGGTCCCATGCGTTAGGGCCGGTTGATACCGGCAAAGTCGTGTCTAGCGCCCGCGTAGTTGCTTCACCGCATCCTCCGCGTTCGCAGCACACAAAGTGGAGGCAATGCATGCCCACTGGAACTGTCAAGTGGTTTAGCGACGACAAGGGCTACGGGTTCATTACGCCCGACGACGGCTCGAAGGACGTCTTCGTTCATCACAGCGCCATCCTCGGCGAGGGCTTCAAGTCCCTGACCGAGGGGTCAAAAGTGAGTTACGAGTCCGAAGAAGGCCCCAAGGGCCCGGCCGCCGCGAGCGTCCAGCAGACTTCGTAGTCAGCACCACGCTTTAATAACGGGGCTGCCTTCGGGCGGCCCCGTTTTTTATGCCTGAGCCGTTCGGAGGATCACGGCCGAGCAGTTCAAGGACGCAGGGAGCGCCGTGTGCTCTGCACACAAGCGACCGAGGACGCCGAAATGCGAAGCGCCATGACCCTCCGAGCCGATCTCAGAAATATCGCGATCATTGCCCACGTCGACCACGGCAAGACGACGCTGGTCGACGCGATGCTGTGGCAGACGGGGACCTTCCGCAAGGGCCAGGACGTTGCCGAGCGGGTGATGGACTCGATGGACCTGGAGCGCGAGAAGGGGATCACGATCCTCGCCAAGAACACCGCGGTCAACCGCGGCGACGTCAAGTTCAACATCGTCGACACCCCCGGCCATGCCGACTTCGGCGGCGAGGTCGAGCGCGCCCTGACCATGGTCGACGGGGTGCTGCTGCTGGTCGACGCCTCCGAGGGGCCGCTGCCCCAGACCCGCTTCGTCCTGCGCAAGGCGCTGGAGGCGAAGCTGCCGGTGATCCTCGTCGTCAACAAGGTCGATCGGCCCGACGCCCGCATCGCCGAGGTCGTCGACGAGGTCTACGAGCTCTTCCTCGACCTCGACGCCGACTCCGACCAGATCGAGTTCCCGATCGTCTACACCAACGCCAAGGCCGGCTGGGCCGCGCTCGAGGAAGGGGTCGAGGGCAGCGACCTGTCCCCCCTGCTTGAGCTGATGCTGGAGCGGATCCCCGCCCCCGAGTACGACCCCGAGGCGCCGCTGCAGGCGCACGTCACCAACCTCGACGCCTCCCCTTACGTCGGCCGCCTCGCCCTCTGCCGGGTTCGCAACGGCACGATCCGCGCCGGCCAGCAGATCGCCTGGTGCCGCGCCGACGGCAGCATCCAGCGGGCCGCCGTCTCCGAGCTCTACGTCACCGAGGGCCTGGACCGGGTCAGCGCCGAGGAGGCCGGCCCCGGTGAAATCATCGCCGTCGCCGGCCTGCCCGAGGTGACGATCGGCGAGACGCTGGCCGATCCCGACGACTCGCGGCCGCTGCCGGTGATCACGGTCGACGAGCCCTCGCTCTCGATCGTCCTCGGCATCAACACCTCGCCGCTCGCCGGCCAGGAGGGCGGCAAACTCACCGCGCGGCAGATCCGCGACCGCCTCGACGCCGAGCTGGTCGGCAACGTCTCGATCCGCGTCATCGACACCGAGCGCCCCGATGCCTGGGAGGTCCAGGGCCGCGGCGAGCTGCAGCTGGTCGTGCTGCTGGAGCTGATGCGGCGCGAGGGCTTCGAGCTGACCGCGGGGCAGCCGCGCGTCGTCACCCGCGAGATCGAAGGCGAGATCCACGAGCCGGTCGAGCGGCTGGCGATCGACGTGCCGGAGGAGCACGTCGGCGCGGTCACCCAGATGCTGGCCGCCCGCAAAGGGCGCCTGGAGCAGATGGTCAACCACTCGACCGGCTGGGTGCGGATGGATTACCTGGTCCCCGCCCGCGGCCTGATCGGCTTCCGCACCGAGTTCCTCACCGAGACCCGCGGCACCGGCATCCTCCACCACGTCTTCGACCGCTGGGAGCCCTGGGCCGGCGAGCTGCGCACGCGCCAGACCGGCTCGCTGGTCGCCGACCGCCGTGGCCAAACGGCCAGCTACTCGCTGTTCAGCCTGCAGGACCGCGGCTCTCTCTTCGTCGGCGCCGGCGAGGAGGTCTACGAAGGGATGATCGTCGGCGAGAACTCGCGCTCCGACGATCTCGACGTCAACCCGACCAAGGCCAAGCAGCAGACCAACGTGCGCGCCGCCAGCGCCGATATTCTCGTCCGCCTCGCCCCGCCGACCCGCCTCAGCCTCGAAGGCTCGCTCGAGTTCCTGCGCGACGACGAGTGCGTCGAAGTCACCCCCGAGTCGGTCCGCCTGCGCAAGCTGGTCCTCGACAAAGTCCAGCGGCTCAAGGCTGCGAAGCGCGGCGACGCCGCCCCCAGGCTGGCCTGAGGGGTTTGCCGGGGAGGGACCCGGTCGTCCCCCGGGCGAATTTAGTCGCGCGCCCTGGCGGGCGCGGCTCCGGATGTTTGTGCGCGCCTATGGCGCGCAGGGATCAGATTGCATTTCGCGGCCTGCGGCCACATTCGCCCGGGGGACGACCGGGTCCCTCTACGACACGCAGCATTAGGACGCCGAGGGTTCGGAAGCTTTCGCCCAAGGTGCCAGGCTTTGGAAGCTCAAGCTAAAGCTGCCCGTTCTCAGGGGGTCTGCCAGAGCTCGTTGCGTTGGAGGGGTGCCGGTGCTCCCCCGCGGGAATGTGCGCGAAGCGCGCGAAATGCAATCTGATCCCCGTCCGCCATAGGCGGACAGCATCTCTTGGAGCCGCGCCCGAAGGGCGCGCGACTAAATTCCCGCGGGGGAGCACCGGCATCCCTCCCCCCACACCGCCCAAAGAAAAGAGCCGCCGGCCTTTTCGACCGGCGGCTCTAAAAATGCTTGTCTCGCTAGACCGTGGCCGCTGCCTGCTCGGACTGGCTGTCGCGAGCGGCGTCGGCCTTCTTGGCCTCGGCCTCCGGCGTCGGCTCGTCGACGGCCCGCGGCAGCAGCACTTCTTTGGCGATCACCAGGCGCTGGATCTGGCTGGTCCCCTCATAGAGCTGCATGATCTTCGCGTCCCGCATCAGTTTCTCGACCGGGTACTCCTTGATGAAGCCGTAGCCGCCGTAGACCTGGACGGCGTCGGTGGTGATCTCCATCGCCGAGTCGGCGGCGAAGCGCTTGGCCATTGAGGAGACCTTGCTGTTGCGCACCCCCTGGTCGAGCAGGACGGCCGAATTCCAGACCAGCAGGCGGGCCGCCTCGACCTTGGTCGCCATGTCGGCGATCATGAACTGGATCGCCTGGTGCATCGCGATCGGAACGCCGAACTGGACCCTTTCCTTGGAGTACTCGGTCGCATACTCCAGCGCCGCGCGGCCGATGCCGACCGCCATCGCGGAGACGCCGGGCCGGGTGCGATCTAGCGTCATCATCGCCAGTTTGAAGCCCTTGTTTTCCTCGGCCAGCAGGTTCTCGGCCGGGATCTCGACTTCGTCGAAGGAGATGGTCGCGGTGTTGGACGCCCGCTGGCCCATCTTGTCCTCCTTCTTGTCGACGGTCACGCCGGGGAGGTTGGCGTCGACGACGAAGGCGCTGATGCCGCGATGGCCCGCCTCCGGATCGGTCTTGGCGTAGACCGTGAACCAGTCGGCGTAGGTGCCGTTGGTGATGAAGCACTTGGAGCCGCTGATGACGTACTTGTCGCCCTTCTTGACGGCACGGGTCTTCATCCCCGAGACGTCCGAGCCGGCGTCGGGCTCGGTCAGGCAGAAGGAGGCGAGTTTCGGGCCTTCGGTCAGCATCCCCAGGTACTTCTTCTTCGTCTCCTCGGAGCCGCCGAGGGTGACCGGGGCCGAAGCGAGGCCGTTGGCCATCAGCGAGGTGCCGATGCCGGAGCAGCCCCAGCCGACCTCCTCCTCGATCAGGCAGCCGGAGAGGTAGTCGAGGCCAGGACCGCCGTAGGCCTCGGGGATGTGGGTGTTCATCAACCCGACCTCCCAGGCCTTGTCGATCACGTCCTGGGGCCAGGTGCCGTCCTTGTCGTACTCCCAGGCGACGCTGCGCATCTCTTTCTCAGCGAAGTTGTGGGCCAGCTCGCGCAGGTCTTTCTGTTCGTCGGTCAGGGTGAAGTCAACCACCGGTCGGGCTCCTTTTCGGTCAGTGCCTTGAAGTCTGTTGGAGCGCCGCCGGGGTGGCAGGCGTTCCGCCGATTGACTGGTCAGTCAACCAAGGTCGAAGGTTAGCGAATGGATCGCCACCCTATGGCCCGTCTACCCTTCCTTCGTGGACCTTGCGCTGGCGATGTCGCGCTGACCGAGAAGCATGCGCGATCGTGCTTGCTCTTCACCGGCGTCGCTCTGCCCCGCATCGTGGGGCTTGCGTCCTGCGTGCCGCCGCCGTGGCCGCTGCGCTTGGGACCGTCGATCGGCATAGGGGCCGCGGCTGGCGATGCTCGAGCCGCATCCTATCGCCGCCAGCGCGCAGTGAGGCGCCACTCGACGTCAGGTCGAAATGACGCGCCTGCTCACCGATCCGCGGCCGCCGGCCCGACGATCCTCGGCAAGTTGCGCGCTGAGATCCGGCAGCTGGTGGAAGCGGGCAACGAACGGCGACTGCAGAAGGGAATGGCCCCGCTCGACGTCGAGGCGGAGACCGAGCGCCGGCTCGCCGATCTCGTAGGATCGCGCTGATGGCAGGCGCAGAGGAGAACCTCTACGAGATCGAGGAGCTGCTGGTCCAGCCCGGCACCTACTTCAATCCCCAGACCGAGGTCGTGGTCGTCGTCGACGACTCCGCCTCGATCGACCAGGAGATCTTCAACATGGAGGCCTACGAGGGGGCGGACTGGGTGCGGATCTCCGACGACGTCCCGATCGACGAGGACGGCCGCGACCGCGCCCTCGAGACCTTTCAGACTCAGTACCACCCGGGCTCGGTCGGCTCTGTCTCCGCATCCGCCCTCGAACAGGACGACGATGTCGACGTCGACGAGGATGAGGACGCCCGGATCCGGGCCGCGAGGACTGATGCTCGCCGAGGGGGACGCGGCGCCCGACTTCGCCCTGCCCGATCAGGACGGCAACGAGGTGAAGCTGTCGGAACTACGCGGCGAGACCGTCGTCCTCTATTTCTATCCCCGCGCCGACACGCCGGGCTGCACGACCCAGGCCTGCGGCATCCGCGACCGCTCCGGCGAGTACGCCGCTGCGGGCGCGAGGGCGATCGGCGTCTCGCCCGACGAACCGGAGCAGCTGAAGAGGTTCGACGCCAACCACGGCCTCGGCTTCACCCTGCTCGGCGACAGCGACCATGCGGTCGCCGACGCCTACGGCGCCTGGGGCGAGAAGTCGATGTACGGCAAGAAGCACATGGGAATACTGCGCTCGACCTTCATCGTCGACCCCGGAGGCAAGATCGCCAAGGTCTTCCCCAAGGTCCAGCCGAAAAAGCACGACGACCTCGTGCTCGAGGCCCTGGCCGAGCTAGGCGACCACCAGACCTAGAACCCGGTTCGCAGTCTCCTCTGGGCGCTCGTGCTCCCAGGCTCGAACCACCTCCCATCCGGCCTCGGCCAGCATCGCCGTATTGCGCAGGTCCCGCGCCCGGTTGCGTTCGATCTTCGCAGTCCAATAGTCCCGGTTCGCGGTCGGGATCCGACAGTGCTCGGGACATCCGTGCCAGTAGCAGCCATCCACGAACACCGCCAGGCGGAGGCGGGTGAAGACCACGTCTGGGCGCACCCACTGGCCGGCGATCTCGATCGGGAAGTCGACTCTGTAGCGCAGACCGGCGGCATGAAGCAGTCGACGAAGCGCCAGCTCCGGGGCGGTGTCGACGCGACGATTGGCGCGCATCGATTTACGCGTCGCGGAGCTTGACGCCACCGGCGTCGGCGGAAGACCGGCCACCGGTGTAGTTTCGCGCAGGGGCCGCAGCTCCGCAAGGCGTGGGAGACGCCGCGACGGCCGGTAAGTTGATTCTCATGGCACAGTTGCGGGCGGCCGAGTTCTTTGCCGGGATCGGTCTTATGCGACTCGGACTCGAAGGAGCTGAAATCGAGACGAGCTGGGCAAACGACATCGAACCTGGAAAGCGCGACCTCTACGTTGCGAATTTCGGCGATGACGAGTTCGTCTTGGGCGACATCAGGGACATCCGTGGCGCCAGCGTTTCGGCTGTCGACATCGCCACCGCTTCCTTCCCCTGCACCGACCTCTCCCTGGCCGGCAACCGCAAGGGTCTTGGCGTCAAGGCCTCGGCTCGGGGCGAGGACGGCGGATCCAGCATGTTCTGGGAGTTCGCCCGGGTGGTCGGCGAAATGGGCGACCGGCAGCCGGCAGCGGTCCTGCTGGAGAACGTGCTCGGCTTCGCCTCCAGTCACGGCGGGCGTGATCTGCGCGAAGCGGTCGGGCGCCTCAACGCGCTCGGGTACTCCTGCGATCTGCTCGCGATCGACGCCCGACATTTCGTTCCCCAGAGCAGGCCCCGCATGTTCATCGTCGGCCTCCAGGATGCCAGCGGAAGCGAGCCGCTCGGGGATGCTGCGGAACGCCCGGCCTGGGCGGTGCGATTCGCTCGCGACAATCCCCGCGCGCAGCTGCATACCTGGCAATTGCCCGCTCTTCCCACGGGCCCAAGTTCGCTTTCGCGCATCGTCGAGAGGCTGGCGCCGGACGATCCTCAATGGTGGGACGCCGACCGGGTTGGGCGCTTCACCGCTTCACTCTCCAAGATCCAGGCGGAGCGGCTTGGGGCGCGTCGGCGGGGTAAGCGGATCGGCTGGCGAACCGCTTATCGGCGGACCCGTGACGGCTCGCCCGTATGGGAGATTCGCTCGGACGGTATCGCTGGCTGTCTGCGCACGGCGCGAGGCGGCTCCAGCAAGCAGGCCCTGGTCGAGGCCGGCGCCGGCGAGGTTCGCATTCGCTGGATGAAGCCGCGAGAGTACGCCCGCCTGATGGGGGCCCCGCGATTCAAGCTGTCAGAGCGACACCACCAGGCGCTCTTTGGCTTCGGAGACGCCGTTTGCGTTCCAGTCATCCAGTGGCTCTGCGATCACTATCTCGTTCCTGCGCTCAACGCCGGAGATGCCGTAGACAGCCAGGCCGCAGAGGCCGAGAAGACCCTGGTGGCAATCTAGTGGCCCGCCCGAAGCGCTCTGCGCTCGCCTCGCCCCAGGTCAAGACCTTTCGTCAGAGACTCGTCTCCGGCTTCAACTTCAAGGATGAGCTGGAGCGCAAAGTCGGCAACGCCAAGTTCGGTGTCTACGCTTTCTACGACTACGACGGGGAGCCGATTTACGTCGGCCAAACCAACGAAAAACTGCGTAGCCGGGTACAGCGCCACCTGACCAACCAACGCACCGACGCGGTGGCAATGCGCGTGCTCGATATCTTCGAGGTCGCCGCGATGGAGCTCTGGCCGCTCTGGGACCTGGAAGGAACGAGCGCCAAGGACAAGGCCGCGAAAGCTCGGCTGAACCAGGTGGAGTACTCCGCCTATGTCCACGCCATCGAAAACTCCCGCTACAAGGCAATTCTCAACGAGAAGATCCCGTCGAAGACTACGGTTGCGCCACTCCCACCCGGCTACCGGACGACATTGGTCGAGCCCGGGCCCGACGACGAGCGCCGGCATCCTGACGTGCGCATCGCGCGGCGGGCCGAGACGATCTCCCGGCTGGCCGCCGTCACTCGCGAGCGTGGCGACGTCTCCGAGGGTCTGCGCCGGGTCCTGGTGATTCAAGCGGTGCGCCTGACTCACCTCGCCGCCGCTCGATTCGCCGAAGCCCAGGGAGAAAAACTCCCGGACCCGGCTGGGATCGCAGAGAGCGCCCACGTTCGAGGTCTTCTCTCCGAGCCTCCGGGCGCAGCCGACGAGGAGGAGATCGAGCGCGAAGAGCTAGAGAGCTGACGCTGTCAACGCAACTGCGTCAGGCGCCCAGTGCCACGACGACGATGAAGGACGCGTAGAGGGCAAACCAGCCGATCACGGCGGGTAATTTGAAGCGGCGGGCGAGGTGCAGGCTCTCGTAGGCGAGGAGGCCGCCGGCGAGGCCGAGGCCGATCGAGAGGAGCGCGTTCCCGCTCAGGTCCCAGTCGGTGAAGATCAGCCCGATTCCGACCGGGATCATCGACTGGAAGACCATCGCGCCGGTGATGTTGCCGAGGGCGAGCGCGTCCTTGCCTTCGCGCACCCAGAAGAAGCTGTTGACCTTCTCCGGCAGCTCGGTCGCCAGCGGCGCCAGGATCAGCGCCAGCACCAAGGCCTCGACGCCGACGCTGTCGGCGATGTGGAGGAGCTCCTCGACGAAGAGGTGGGCGCCGCCTACCATCGCCGCAAGACCGACCAGGAGCTGGATTGCGCAGAGCGCCAGCGCCGGGTCTTCTCGGTGCTCGGCGCGGCGCTCGAAGATCAGCGGGTTGAGCGTCTCTTCGTCCTGAACGTCGCCGCCGCCGCGCAGCGTCAGGCGCAGATAGACCACGTAGGCGCCGAGGAAACCGATCCCCACGACGATCCGAACGGCCGGCGGCGGCCCCCAGGCAAGCAGTCCGCCGAGCGCGAACAGGGCGAGGAAGAAGAGCAGGTCGCGCTCCAGGGTCGGCCGGTGGGCAACCAGCTCGACCCCCTGCTCGCGTTTGTCGCGGTAGAGGTAGGCGAAGAGGCCGACCAGCCCCATCGCCAGCGTCGCGAGCAGGAAGGGCGCGCCGACGATCGCCCCGATCGCGACGTCTTCGGAGCCCTCGTTGACGCTGAGCAGCGCGACGATCGCGATCAGCGTCTCCGGCATCGCCGTCCCCACCGCGGCGAGGATGCTCCCCACCGCTCCCTCGCCGATGCTCAGCCGATGCCCGATCCACTCGACGGCATTCGTGAAGAGCAGCGCCCCGGCCAGCACGATCGCGAAACTGAGTGCAAGAAGGAGAGCTTCACCCATCGCGGCAGGCTATCCATAGGGGCTGATGTGGACCCACCCCGCTCAAGCGAAGTAAAAAGCCAGCCCGAACACGAGGTAGATGGCCAGCAGCTGCACCCCCTCGAACCAGGTCGACTCGCCGTCCTGGGTGACGTGGTTGGCGATCAGGATCGCCAGCAGGATCGCGCCCAGCTCAAAGCCGTTGAAAACCAGCGCCAGCGGATAGGGGCCGAGGAAGAAGGAGGCGACCACTAGGACCGGTGCGACGAAGAGCGCGATCTGGGCGCTGGAGCCGATCGCGATATTGACCGCCAGGTCCATCTTGTTCTTCATCGCGACCAGAACCGCGACCCAGTGCTCGGCGGCGTTGCCGACGATCGCGACCACGATCACGCCGACGAAGAACTCCGAGAGACCGATCGACTCCGAGGCCTCGCTGATCGAGCCGACCAGGACCTCGGACATCAGCCCCACCAGCAGCCCGGCGATCGCCAGGGCGCTCACCGAGGTCCGGGTCGACCATCCCCAGGTGTCCTCCTCCTCGTACTCGGGATTGAAGATCGCGCGATGGGTCTTCAGCGAGAAGAAGAGGCCAATCACGTAGGTGGCGATGAGGACGATCGCGACGGCCAGCGAGAGGTGCTCGACGGTGCCGCCATAGTGGACCGCCTCGGCGCCCGGCGCCGGCAGTCCCTGGCCCTCGACCAGCTCGAAGATTGCCGGCATCAACAACGCCGCGGCGGCCAGCATCAACATCGTGCTCTGGACGCTGGCGCCGGTGCGGCTGAAGGTCTGTTTCTCGCGGCCGATGCCGCCGGCCAGCATCGCCCCTCCCAGCACCAGCAGGATGTTGCCGAGGATCGAGCCGACGATCGAGGCCTTGACGACCTCCTGCAGGCCCTGCCCGAGGGCGAAGAGGGCGATGATCAGCTCCGGTGCGTTGCCGAAGGTGACGTTGAGCAGGCCGCCGATGCCGGGGCCCGAGCGGGCTGCCAGCTCCTCCGTCGCCCGCCCCATCAGCGCCGCCGTAGGAATGATCCCCAATGCCGAAGCGGCAAAGACGATCGTCGCCGTGGCGTGGGTCAGCTCGAGCACGACCGCGATCGGGATCAGCGGCACCAGGAGGTACGGCCACCCCTGGGGCGTAAAGAAGAATGCCGCCGAAAACGGCGGCCGCTCAGGGTGCTCCATCTACTGGATCATGCTCGCGCACTGCTGCAGATCGGCCGGCGTCTGCGCGCCTTTGAGGCATTCGAGGTAGGCCTGCTGACCGCTCCCGTTGCCGGCGCCGCCCGAATCGCCGGAGGAAGACTCGCCGCCGGAGGGCAGGCCGCCTTCGGTCAGGCCTTCCAGCAAGTCTCCGAGGCCTTCGCCGCTGCTGACGCCTTCGAGCACCTCGATTGGGTTGACCCCGAGTTTCCGGAACAGGCCCTGGAGCGGTTTCGCGTTCGCGGGAGCGGAAATCTCCTGCTCCTCGTTGACGTTGCTGAGCGTGAGCTCGAAGTCGAGTTCGACTTTTTCGCCGCTCGTGCCCTCCGGTTCGATCGCCAGCTCGGCAGCGACTTTGCGGATGATCTCGTCGTCGCCGACGTAGACCTCAACGTGCGCTTTCTGGATGGCGCTGGTCAGCTCTCCCTTGGCCTCTTCGAGTTCGTCGATCGGCAGCGGACCGGCTGCTTCGAGCTGGCTGCTGCAGGCTGGGTCTTCGGCCAATTCGATGATCGCGTCGACGGCCCCGCCGGTGTTGAGGTCGCCGCTGACCTTGGTCGTGTCGGTCCCATCGACGTCGGCGCTGCCGTCGCTGGTCAGATTGTCGACGAAGGAGTCGACGTCGAGGCCTTCGGCAGCCTCCTGGCAGGCGGTGACGTCGGCAGGGTTGCCTTCCGACCCCTGGTTCTGCGCCTCTTCGAAAGCCGACTTGACGAAGCCGAAGGTCGTTGGGTCGACTTCGTACTCGGTCCCTTCGTAGTTGACGAAGGCGCGATCGGAGAGCAGCGTCAGACCGCCCTCGAAGTCGATGTCTTCGCCCTCGGCCGTGCCCGTGGCGCTTGCCGTCATCGCCAGTTGCGGCAGGTCCTTGGCGCCATTGCTTTCGAACGGTCCCGAGAGGCTGACATCGATGTCGCCGCCTTCCTCGCCTTCGGCTTCGATCGTCGAGCGAGAGGTCGAGGTTGCCGCTTTCCACGCCTTCGAGCGTGGCGTTGTCGATGATCTGCTGCGGGTCGTCGTTGCTGGCGCTGTCGCCGCAGGCGGCGAATGCGATCGTCAGAGCAGCAAGTGCGGCAACCAGCACGAAAAAGCGGAAACGGCTCAAGGGATCGGGCTCCTCGAAGTCGAAGACAGAGTCGGACCGGGCATTCTAGGGCGGTGGCGGCGGCTCCTGCCCCCAACGACGCATCCCCGCTTCGATTTCCTCGCTGACGGTGCGGACGACCCCGACCCGCGGGTAGCGCTTCGACTCGGCCGGAGGCGTCCCAGCCCTCGAAGACGACGCACAGCGGCGGCCCCGGCTTTTTCTCGCCGATCTGGCCCCCGAGCGAGAGGCTCAGGTCGACCTCCTCCAGGCGCCCCATCCGTCGATCGTAGCCCGGCGTTCGTCCTTTGTCGGTCAGATCCCGACAAAGGACGAACGCCGCGGTCAGCCCGCGTCGCCGGTGCGGCTTTCCTCGATCGGCGGCGGCCGGTCCTTGGTGGTCAGGTTGGCGGCGAGGGGGAACAGCAGCGCGCCGAGGAAGATCAGGATCACGCCGGCGGCGATCAGCCACTTTGCCCCCGCCAGGTGGCCGAGAATGCCGATCGCGAAGCCGGCCAACATCAGGGCGATGTAGGGGCCGGGGCTGGCCGGGAACAGCTCGGCGAGCGGTAGTGCGAGCAGCGGGGCGAGGTCGAGCACGAAGCGGGATTATCATCGCCCGCATGGCCGAGGGCTCTGTGACAGAGGTTAAGGAGGCGCTGGCGCAGGTCGGCTACCTCGCGGACGAGCCGGCGGCGCTCGTTTCCTACCTCGCCCAAGAACTCGGCAAGCCGGTCCTGGTCGAGGGGCCGGCGGGGGTCGGCAAGACCGAGCTGGCGAAGGCGCTCTCGCGCGCCACCGGCCGCGAGCTGGTGCGGCTGCAGTGCTACGAGGGCCTCGACGAGGCGAAGGCGATGTACGAGTGGAACTACCGCAAGCAGCTGCTGCGGATCCAGGCCGGCGGCGAGGCCGGGTGGGAAGACGTGCAGGAGGACATCTTCAGCTCCGACTTCCTGCTGACCCGGCCGCTGATGCAGGCTATCTCCAGCCCCGAGCCGGTGGTGCTCTTGATCGACGAGATCGACAAGACCGACCAGGAGTTCGAGGCGATGCTGCTCGAGCTGCTCTCCGACTTCCAGATCACGATCCCCGAGCTGGGGCAGATCTCGGCGACGACGATGCCGATCGTCGTCCTCACCTCGAACGACTCGCGCGAGCTGACCGAGGCGCTGAAGCGGCGCTGCCTCTACCTCTGGCTCGACTATCCCGAACCTCGAGCGCGAGATGGAAATCGTCCGCCTGCACGCGCCGGAGCTGCCGGAGACGCTGGCGCGTCGGCTGGTCGAGGTGATCGAGATGGTGCGGGCGCTCGACCTCAAGAAGCCGCCCTCGATCGCCGAGTCGATCGACTGGGCGCGGACGCTGTTGCTGATGGGCGCCGAGGACATCGACCGCGAGACCTTCAGCCAGTCGATGTCGATCATCGTCAAGCACCGCACCGACATCGACCTGGTCGCCGAGCGGGTCGGGGTGAAACTGGCCGAGGCGCCGAGTCGGGCGGGGTGAGCAGGACGCCGGCCTCGCCCTACGGGCCCCAGGCCGATCCCGGTCCGCCGGGGCTGGCGGCGAAGCTGCTCGGCTTCTGCGAGGAGCTGCGCGGCGAGGGGGTCGCGGTCGGGACCTCGGAGATCCTCGATGCCTTCGCCGCCCTGGAGATGGTCGAGTGGACCTCGCAGGCCGACTTCCGCGAGGCGCTGGCGGCGACGATCGCCAAGTCCCAGGACGACCGCCGCGTCTTCGAGCTGCTCTTCGACCGCTACTTCTTCCGCGCCGCAGAGGCGGAGGCGATCCAGCGCGAGGTCACCGAGCGCGGCGAAGGCGGCGGTGAGAATGGCGAGGGCGGCGAGCGGCTCGACATGGAGGAGCTGCGCGAGCAGATCCGCGAGGCGATCGCGACCGGCGACGAGGACCGACTGCGCGACCTGGCGCGGCTGGCGATCGCCGCCTTCGGCCGCGCCGAGGGCTCGGGCGTGGTCGGCGTCGACGTGCAGCGGATCCGCCGCACCCTCGGCCTCAGCGCCGGCGCCCAGCCACCGACCGAGGCGGGCGAGGAGCGGCCGCCGATCGACCGCGAGCAGCTCAACGCCTTCGAGCGCCATCTGCGGCGCGAGCTCGAGCGCGACCTGATCGAGCGCACCGAGACCCTGCCCCCCTCCCGTCCCCTGGCCGAGCTCGACCGCGCCCTGCCGACCAGCCCGACCCAGGACCTCGCCGCCGTCCACCGCGCCGTCTCGCAGATGAAGCGGCGATTGGCGACGCTGGGCCACGAGCAGCGCGGCCGCCGCCAGGCGACCAACGTCGACGTGCGGCGGACGATGCGCGCCTCGCTGGAGACCGGCGGCGTGCCGTTGCGGCTGAAATTCAAGCCGAAGCGCCCGCGGCGGCCGGAGATCTACGTCCTCTGCGACGTCTCCACCTCGGTCACCTCGGCCAGCGTCTTCTTCCTCTCGGTCCTGCATGCGCTGCACGACTCGTTCCGCAAACTGCGCAGCTTCGTCTTCATCGAGCGGATCTCCGAGGTGACCGACGTCTTCGAGCACGAGCGCGACTTCCGCGTCGTCGCCGAACGGATCTCCAGCGAGGGCGGCGTCGCCGATGTCTCCGGCTACACCGACTACGGCCGCGTCTGGCTCGAGTTCCTGGCCGAGATCTCCGACGAGCTCGACCCGCGCTCGACCGTGATCGTCCTCGGCGACGCCCGCACCAACGGCCGCGAGCCGCACGCCGAGGTCTTCGCCCAGGTCGCCGAACGCGCCGGCCGCCTCTTCTGGCTCAACCCGGAGCCGAAGCTCTACTGGAACTACGGAGATTCGGTGATGGCGGCCTACGAGCGCTATTGCGACGGCGCTTTCGAGTGCTGGACCACCCAGCATCTGGAGAACTTCGTCAACGTCGTCGCCGGCGGCGTGCCCGCCGACAGCTGACCTAGCGCGCGACCCAGGCGTCCGGAGTCGCCGCAAGCTCGCCGACGACGCTCGGCAGTTCGCCGGAGACGAGGTCGGCGAGGGTGACCTCCTCGAGGACCGAGCGCAGGCTGGCGCGGACGGCGATCCAGACTTCCTGCAGGTGCGCGGCGTTGCCGCGGTACTCGATCGCCTCCGGCGGCGTCGACTGCACGTGGGCGATCGGGCCCTCGACCGCGCGCACGATCTCGGCCACCGTCACCTCGTCGGCCGGCTTCGCCAGCCAGTAGCCGCCCTTGGCGCCGCGGCGGGCGCGGACGATGCCGTGGTGCTTGAGCTCGAGCAGGATGTGCTCGAGGAACTGCAGCGGAATGTCCTGGGCCTCGGCCAGGCGCTCGCCCTTGATCGGGCCCTCCTCGGCGGCAGCCAGCTCCGCCGCGGCCCGCACCGCGTAGTCGGCCTTCGCTGAGACACGCATACGTCTAGTTAATCAATCAGCCGATCACGTCAGGCGCCAGATCGCCGGAGCGGTCGCGAGCTTGCTCGACCGCTTCGCGTTCGATGCGCCGCTGGTTCCACCAGCGCGGGAACCAGATCAGCAGCCCGAGGCCGATGCCGGCGACCGCGGCGGCGATCGGCCAGACGACCGGATCGCCCTTCTGCACCGTGACCACGCCGGAGGCGACCAGGACGACGCCGAGCGCGGTGCGCAGGAACCCGGTCGGCGCCCGCGCCGCGAAGTGCGAGCCGACGATCACGCCGGGGACCGAGCCGAGCAGGATGTTGCCGGCGAGGACGAAGTCGACGTTGCCGCCGACCCAGTGGGCGATGCCGGCCGCCCAGAGCAGGATCGCGGCGTGGAAGACGTCGGTGCCGACGACCTTCCGGGGACGAGGCGGTAGACGGCGATCAGCAGGATCGCGATCACCGTGCCGGAGCCGGCCGAGGTGATCCCGATCACGAAGCCGGTGGTGGCGCCGATCGCCACCGCGGCGACTTTGTGGCGGCGCTTGAGCTCGAAGTCCTCGCGCTCTTCGATCAGGTTGCTGAGGATCAGCGCCCGCGCCAGAGTGATGATCCCGACCATCAGCAGGGTGCCGCCGAGCAGCGCGTAGACGATCGAGTCGAGGCGCTCTTCGCCGACCTTGCTCTGCAGGACCGAGATCGCCCACACGCCCAGCACCGAGGCGGGGACGCTGCCGGCGGCGAGCCAGAGCGCCAGGCCCATGTTGACCGTGCCCATCCGCAGGTGGCGCCAGCCGCCGACCGTCTTCGTCACCGCCGCGTAGAAGATGTCGGTGCCGATCGCCGTCACCGGCTTGACCCCGAAGAGGAAGATCAGCAGCGGCGTCATCAGGGTGCCCCCGCCCATGCCGGTCATGCCGACCATTGCTCCGATACCGAAGCCGAAGATGATGATTGCCGGGTCCATCGCCGCTGTTCCGCACAGGGGTGCTTATCGACTTTCCTGACCTCCTTGGTCAGGAGTGCGGAGTGCGGCAGGATACCAGGGATGTCAGTCTCGATCCGCGGCCTCGGCCACTCCTACGGCCCGCTGCAGACGATCGACCAGCTCGACCTGGAGGTCGGCCGGCAGGAAACGATCGGGCTGGTCGGCCCGTCGGGCTGCGGCAAGTCGACCCTGCTGGAGCTGGTCTGCGGATTGCAGGAGCCGAGCGCCGGGACGGTCGCCGTCGCTGGGGCGGCCGCCGCCCCCGAACGGCTCTCCCAATGCGCCTACATGCCGCAGCGCGACCTCCTCCTGCCCTGGTACTCGGCGCTCGACAACGCGGCCCTGGCCCTGCGCAATCGCGGCGCCGGCAAGGCGCAGGCGCGGCGGCAAGCGAGCGAGCTGTTCGCGCGCTTCGGCCTCGCCGGCTTCGAGGCGAGCGCCCCGGCCGAGCTCTCGGGCGGGATGCGCCAGCGCGTCGCCTTCCTGCGCACGCTCGTCGCCGGCAAGCCGCTGCTGGCCCTGGACGAGCCCTTCGCATCGCTCGACGCGATCACCCGCGCGGAGATGCAGCAGTGGCTGGCCGAGGCGCTGGGGACCGACCCGCGCACGGTCGTCTTCGTCAGCCACGACGTCGAGGAGGCGCTCTACCTCGCCGACCGCATCGCCGTCCTCTCCGACCGCCCGGCGCGGATCGTCGCCGAGCTGCGGGCGCCGATGCCCCGGGCCGCCGACCGCGACGTCGCCGTCACCGACCCCGCCTTCGTCGCCATTCGCGAGCAGGCGATGCGAGCGCTGCACCAAGGAATGCGATGAGGCGCTGGCTGCTCCCAACCGTCGTGCTGGCGACGCTGATCGGAATCTGGCAGCTCGGCCGCTTCCGCCGGAGTCCTCGCCGACGTCTTCTCCGTCCCGGATTTCCTCGTGCCCTCACCGGCGGAAACCGCCGACGCGCTGTGGCAGAACCGCTCGCTGCTGGCGGACAACGCCTGGGTGACGCTGCAGGAGATCGTTTTCGGTCTTGGCTGCGCGCTAATCGCGGGAGTTGGGTTTGCCGTGCTGATGCACCTTTCGAGGACGATCCGCGATGCCTCCTACCCCCTGATCGTCGCCTCGCAGACGATCCCGATCGTCGTCATCGCGCCGATCCTGCTGGTCTGGCTCGGCTTCGGGATCGGTCCCAAGATCGTGGTCGTGGCGCTGATCTGCTTCTTCCCGGTCACGGTCAACGTGCTCGACGGCCTGAGCTCGACCGAGCCCAGCGCAATCAAGCTGATGCGCAGCCTCGACGCGTCGCGCTGGCAGATCTTCCGCCGGGTGGAGGTCCCGACCGCGCTGCCGAGCTTCTTCACCGGCGCCAAGATCGCCGTCGTCCTTGCCCCGATCGGCGCCGTCTTCGGCGAGTGGGTCGGCTCGAGCGCGGGCCTCGGTCACCTGATCCTCCAGGACAACGGCCAGCTGGAGGTAGCGCGCGAGTTCGCGGCGGTAGTCGTTCTCTCGGCGATGGCGCTCGCTCTGATCGGCCTGGTCGCCCTCGCGGAGCGGCGCGTCGTCACTTGGCGATAGAACACAGGGGATGAGATCCCCCGCACCCTGGTCGGCCGCCCTCGCCCTGCTCGCTCTCGCGCTCGGCCTCGTGGCCTGCGGCGAGAAGTCAGAGGACGGCGCTGGCGAAGCGCAGGCCTTCGGCCTGACGCTCGACTTCTACCCCAATCCCGATCACGCCGGGATCTACATGGCGGAGAAGCTCGGCTACTTCGAGGAAGCTGGCCTCGACGTCAGCATCGACACCCCCTCTGACCCGGCCGCGCCGATCAAGCTGGTCGCCGCCGGGCAGTCGGACCTGGCGATCTCCTACGAGCCCGAGGTGGCGATGGCGCACGAGAAGGGACTCGACGTCGTCGCGATCGCGGCCCTGGTCAACCGGCCGCTGACCTCGCTGATCTGGCTGCGGGAATCCAGGATCAAAGGCGTCGGCGGCCTCAAAGGCAAAACCGTCGCCACCGCCGGCATCCCCTACCAGGACGCCTTCCTGCAGACGATCCTCGCCCGGGTCGAGCTCTCCCCCGCCGACGTCAGATCGGTCAACGTCGGCTTCGGGCTGTTGCCGGCTCTGCTCGGCGGCAGCGCCCAGGCGATGCTGGGCGGCTTCGTCAACGTCGAGGGCGTCGACCTGCGCCGGCGCGGCAAGGACCCTGTCGTCACCCCGGTCGACCAGCTCGGCGTCCCCACCTACGACGAGCTGGTCCTGGTCGCCAACCGCGCCAGCCTCGACGCGGATCCGGAGAAGTTCCGCCTCTTCCTCGCCGCCCTCGAGCGCGGCGCCGACGTCGCCGTCGCGCAGCCCAATGCCGCCACCAAGGCGGTGCTCGAAGCCAATAACGACCTGGAGCCGAAGCTGACCGAAGCCGAGGTGAAAGCGACGCTGCCGCTGCTGGGCGCACGGACGCCGGGGCAGCCCTACGGCTACATGGACCCCGGCGAGTGGGAGACCTTCGCCGGCTGGATGCGCGACAACGGTCTGATCGAGTCGCTCCCAGATCCGTCCGAACTGCTCAACAACGCCTACCTCCCGGGCGACGAAATCCCCGAATAACCGAGCGTGCCCTCGCGCAGCAGCCGGCTGACCTCGGTCTCCGGCATCGCCGGGTGGAAGAGGTGGCCCTGGGCGTAGTCGCATCCGAGCCGGCGCAGCTCCGCCAGCTGGACCTCGTTCTCGACCCCCTCGGCGATCACGTCGAGCGAGAGCGCCCGCGCCATGCCGATGATCGCCTCGACGATCGCCGTGCGCTCCTGCTCGATCCCGAGCGCGTCGACGAAGGAGCGGTCGATCTTCAGCGCGTGGAAGGGGAAGCGGTTGAGGTAGGCGAGCGAGGAGTAGCCGGTGCCGAAGTCGTCGAGGACGAGCCGCACGCCGATCTCGCTCAGCGCCTCCAGCGAAGCGATCGCGCTGGCCGACTCCTCGACCAGGACGCTCTCGGTGATCTCCAGCCGCAGGTGGACCGGGTCGAGGCCGGTGCGGGCGACGATCTCGGCGACGATCGCCGGCAGGTCGCGGTGGGCGACCTGGCGGGCGGAGAGGTTGACGGCGACGTCGAAGGGGCGGGCGTCCGGGCGCTGCTCGTGCCAGCTGGAGGACCTGGCGGCAGGCGCGTCTCCTGCACCCAGCGCCCGATCGGCTCGATCAGGCCGCTGTCCTCGGCGATCGAGACGAACTCGGCCGGGTCCAGCAGCCCGCGCTCAGGGTGCTTCCAGCGCAACAGCGCCTCGAGGCCGCTGATCTCGCCGGAGCGCAGGTTGACCACCGGCTGGTAGTGCAGGGCGAGCTCGTCGCGCTCGAGCGCGTGCCGCAGCTCGCGTTCGGTCTCCAGCCGGCGCATGGCGCTGGCCCGCATCGCCGCGTCGAAGAGCACGCAGCGAGCGCGGCCGCTTTCCTTGGCCCGGTACATCGCCGCGTCGGCGTCGCGAATCAGCAGCTCGGCGCTGGCGGCGCGCTGGTCAGAGGGACGGGCGACGGCGATGCCGATGCTGGCGGTGACGAAGTGCTCGACGCCGTCGATCGAGAAGGGCTTGGCGAAGGCGGCGGCGACGCGGTCGGCGATCGCGATCGCCTCCTCTTCGTCGGCGAGCCGGTCGATCAGGATCCCGAACTCGTCGCCGCCGAAGCGGGCGACGATGTCGCCGGGCCGCAGGTGGGCGCGCAGCCGCGGCGCCACCGTCCCGCAGCAGGGCGTCGCCGGCGTGATGGCCGAGGCTGTCGTTGATCAGCTTGAAGTGGTCGAGGTCGAGGAAGAGGATCCCGATCGGCGAGCCGGAGGCCACCGCCCGCTTCAGGGCTGTCGCCCAGCGAATCGACGAAGCTGAGCCGGTTGGGCAGGCCGGTGAGCGAGTCGTGCAGAACCCGGTGGCGCAGGGCCTGGTCGGCGGCGTGGCGCTCGATCGCATCGGCCAGGACGTTGGCGGCAGCCTGCACGAAGGGCACGTCCTTGCGCGCGAAGCGGTCGGGCTCGGTGGCGTGGACGTCGAGCACGCCGAAGGGGTGGTCCTTGCCGTCGATCAGCACCGCCAGGCTGCTGGCGGCGCCGAAGGCCCGCAGCACCGGCGGCATCGTGAAGCGGAGTCTCGCGCGACCAGTCGGGGACGATGACGTGCGTGCCCGACTCCAGCGCGGCGCCGGCATGAGAGTCGCGGGCGGCGGAGACGCGGCGACCGGCGCCGATCACCTCCGCCTCGAGCCCGGCGCGAAGGTTGAGCCGGCGGCCGTCGCGGCCGAGCTCCCAGATGCAGGCGCTGTGGACGCCCTCGACTTCGCCGATCAGTGTCGTAGCGGCGCGCAGCAGCGCCTCCGGGTCGCCGTCCTGCAGCGCCCGCTCTCCCAGCTTGGCGACGACGGCCTGCTGAGCGAGAGCGCGCTGCAGCTCCCGCTCGGCGTTCTTGCGCTCGGTGATGTCGTAGAGGACGCCGTGCCAGACCGGCACCCCATGCTCGTCGGCCTCCAGCACCGCCTCGTCGAGCATCCAGACGACGTCGCCCTTGCGGGTGCGCATCCGGTACTCGACCGGGCGCGTGTTGCGGTCGCCGAGGTAGTCCACCTTTTCGTTCGCCAGCGCGCGCTCGCGGTCATCGGGGTGCAGCAGTCGCGCCCAGAGGCCGGGGTCGGCCCTTGAACTCCTCCGCCGTGTAGCCGAGGATCTCCTCGACCTGGGGGCTGACGTAGTGCCATCTCCCGGTCTCGCCGATCTCCGAGGCTGTAGACGATCACCGGCAGGCGCTCGACCAGGCGCCGGTAATCCTGACCTCCGGCGGTTATCTGATCGAGGAATTCGCTGACCTCGTGGTCGGGCCAGTTCCTGTCCCCTCTGGCCGGCATCCCGACGTTCATCGACAAATCGTCCAGGCGCTTGACCGCACGTCCGTCCAGGCACGAACTCGTGCAGCCGGCCGGCGGGTCTATCAGGCGGCCAGGCGCAAAGGCGGGCCCTGGGCGACCCGTCTGGACAGGCCGGCGAGCGCGAGCGCGCCGGCCTGTCCGCGGAACGGCTCGTACGGAGCGAAGAACTCCTCCACCTCGGGCGACCGTGGCGCGGCGGCCGAGGCCGGCGAGCCGCCCGACCAGCTTGATGTAGCCGAGGTCGCCGGCCGGCAGCGAGTCCATGTCGCCGCGCCCGAACAGGGCCAGGCACTGGACCGTCCAGGGGCCGATCTGCGGCATCGCCAGCAGGCGGCGGTCGCGCGGCCGGGGAGTCGAGGCGGCAGCGCCCGCCGGCGACGGCCTTCGCGGCGACCCGCCGCAGCGCCGCCGCTCGGCTCGGCGCGAGGTCCATCGAGGCCAGTTCGGCCGGGGCGCGGCCGGCGATCGTCGTCGTCGCCGGGACGTCGCGCAGCGCCGCCCGGCCCTCGCCCAGCCGCGGCCCCCAGCGGCCGACGATGCGGCGCTCGATCGTGACCGCCCGCTCGGGCCTCGATCAGCTGCCCGACCACCGCCGCGGCCAGCGCCTCCCAGGGCCAGACCCGGCGCCGCGGACGGAAGCTGGGCAGGCGGCGGATCAGCGGCCCGAGCAGCGGGTCGCGGCGGAAGCGGCGATGGAACTCGCGCGAGGTCGTCGTCGACGCCGAGCACGAAGCGCATCCGCTCGATCGCCACCTCCAGCTCGGCGTCGCCCGCCGGCGCGGCCTCGTGGCCGGCGAGGGCCGGCGGCAACGTGACGTCATCGGGTCGACCGGCTCGGCCCGCAGCACGACCCGCTCCGCCGCCGGCTGCCAGGCCCGCACCAGCACCGGGCTCCCCTCGACGTGCAGCAGCCGCGTCGCCACCCCGCCGTCGACCCGCAGCGTGCGATCGTCGCTCCCCCGCGGCAGCCGATACGGCGACGCGAGCCGCACCCCGACCTCAAGGGGCCGACGGGCCGATAAGTCGACCTGGAGGCGACTTTCGGCCCATCGGCCGGCGGCTAGCGGCCGAGCAGGTGGACGTCGACGAGGAAGGAGCGGCTGGCGACGACGTTGGGGCGGTTGCGGCGGCGGCCGAGGCGGCGCGGGGGGCGCGCCTTCGAGCCGGCGGCGCTGACTGCGCGCACGGCGGCGACGGTGGCGGCGCCGGCCAGCACCCCGCCGGCGGCGGCGATCGCCGCGGTGCGAACCTCGCCGCGCAGCACCGGCAGAGCCGGCTCCTCGTAGGGCAGCGGCAGCGCCCGCACCGGCTTCGCCTCGCCCGGCTCGGCGTCTTCCTCGGCGACGATCTCGCCGTCCAATTCGAGCTCGCTCACCGGCTCGACTCTAGCGAGACTCCAGGTCGCCCCCCCAACCCTCACCGCAAACTGCGGACGTTGTAGGGGATCCCGGGTGGGACTCGCCAAGCCTCCCGCTGTTCGCGCAGGCGAGTCCCACCCGGTGTCCTCTACAGCGCCCGTTCGAAGAGCCGGTAGCGCTTGACGACCTTGCCGCCCATCCCCTCCATCGCCCGGTTCATCGGCTCGTTCGTCTCCAGGATCCAGCCCATCTCGCCGCCAGTCGATCTTGTCCGGCATCGCGGCCAGCTCGAGGTGCTCGAGGTAGAGGCCGGCGGCGACGCCGGTGTGGCGGTACTCGTGCTTGACCCCGAGGGCGAACACCCGACCCGGTCGATCTTGCGCTTGCCGAGCAGGAACTTGAGCCAGCCGAAGGGCAGCAGACGGCCGTTCATCTTCGCCAGCACCTGGTTGATGTCGGGCAGGGTGAGCGCGGCGCCGACGACCTCGCCGTCCTTTTCGGCCATGAAGGTCCAGTCCTCGTCGAGCACCTGCTTCAGGTTCTTCGCCTGGAACTCGACCTCGGCGTCGGTGATCGGGCACGAAGCCCCAGTTGTCGCCCCAGGCCTCGTTGTAGACCTCCATGAAGCGGCGCACCTCGTTCGCCATCTCGCGCTTGCGCATGTTGCGGATCACGATCCCTTCCTCGCGCAGCGCCTTTTTGGCGGCGGCATGGATCGACGGGTCGAAGCGCTCGCCTTCCTTCAGCTCGCCGATGCTGCAGTTGCCACATCAGCACGTCCATCGCCTTCGCGAAGCCCTCGGCCTCGATCAGCGCCCTGTAGAAGGGCGGGTGCCAGGGCTCGAGGATCATCGGCCGGCGCTCGTAGCCCTCGATCAGGATCCCGACCTCGTCGTTGGTGGTGAAGTCCATCGGGCCGAGCAGGCGCCCGCGCCCCTTGCCGGCGGCCCACTCGGTGGCGGCGCCGAGCAGCGCCGCGCGCGACCTCCGGGTCGTCGGCCGTCTCGAAGAAGCCGAACATCGCGTCGCTGCCGCCCTGGTACTCGTCCCAGCGGCGGTCGAGCTGGGCGCTGATCGCGCCCGACCGGCTCGCCGTCGCGCTCGGCGACGAAGAACTCGGCCTCGGCGTGCTCGAACCACGGGTTCTTTTTCGCGGTCGAGGAACTGCATCCGCTCGAAGATCAGCGGCGGCACCCACTGCGGTGCGTCGCGGTGCAGGTGGAAGGGGACCTTGACGAAGCGCTTGAGCTCGCGGCGGCCTCGCACCGGCCGGATCGTCACGCTTCCCATGAGGGGCGCAACCTACACTGTGGGCAGATGAGCGAGACCGCGAAGGCCCCGGTCGACGTCTTCGAGAAGGCGCGCAGCCACGACCGGCTCGAGCAGCTCGAAGCGGCCAAGGAGCACGACCTCCTCCCCTACTTCCGCCTGCTCACCTCGCAGGCCGGCCCGGTGGTCGAGATGGAGGGGCGGGAGACGATCATGCTCGGCTCCAACAACTACCTCGGCCTGACCGGCGACAGCGGGTCAAGGAGGCCGCGCGCGAGGCGCTCGAGACCTACGGCACCGGCGTCACCGGCTCGCGCCTGCTGAACGGCACGACGCCGCTGCACGTCGACCTCGAGCGCGAGCTGGCCGAGTGGATGCGGACCGAGGACGCGATCGTCTTCACCACCGGCTACCAGGCGAACGTCGGCTGCATCGGCACGATCCTCGGCCCCGGCGACACGGTGATCTGCGACTCCGGCGACCACGCCTCGATCCTCGACGGCTGCCGCCTCTCCGGCGCCAAGCTGCGCCCCTTCCGCCACAACCGCATGGACAAGCTGGAGAAGATGCTGGGGCGCGCGGCCGAGGACGGCGGCGGCGTCCTGGTCGTCGTCGACGGCGTCTTCTCGATGGAGGGCGACGTCTGCGACCTGCCGCGGATCGTCGAGCTCTGCAAGGGCTACGGGGCGCGGCTGATGGTCGACGAGGCGCACGGCGCCGGCGTGCTCGGCGCCCGCGGCGCCGGCGCCTGCGAGCTGTTCGGCCTCGAGGACGAGGTCGACCTGCGGATGGGCACCTTCTCCAAGAGCCTCGCCTCCTGCGGCGGCTTCATCGCCGGCCCCGCCGACGTGATCGAGTACCTGCGGATCTCCTCGCGCTCCTTCGTCTTCAGCGCCTCAGCGCGTCCCCGCCGCGGTCGGCGCGGCGCTGGCGGCGCTGCGGGTGATCCGCGCGGACGGGCCGCAGCTGTTCGAGGCCCTGCTCGCCAACGCCGAGTACCTGCGCGAGGGCCTGCGCCAGCTCGGACTGAAGGTGGTCGAGCCGGGGACGCTGCCCGACGGCACGCGTCGCCACCACGCCGGTGGTGCCGGTGATGGTCGGCGACGACTGGCAGGCGGTGCTGCTCTGGAAGGCCCTCTTCGACGCCGGCGTCTACACCAACGTCGCGATCCACCCCGCGGTCCCGCCCGGCGGGGCGCTGCTGCGGACCAGCCTGATGGCGACCCACGAGCGCGAGCATCTCGACGGCGCGCTCGGCGACGATCGCCCGCACGATCGAGGACTTCCCGGACCTTCCACGCTCCTAAGTCCGAGCGGTAACGGGTTCTTGACATCCCCCGTCGTGGGTAGTTTCAGCCTTGTCCGGATGGGAACAAGGTCTCGCTGGGACCGAAATTGTTGCTCTTAGCGACCGGGCCGCGGTCAGTCGCGCCACGCGGGTTGACGGGCGCCACCCCGACGACGTAGCTTGGCCTTCTCGCCGAACACCCCGGGCGGGGTGGACGAATTGAGAACTCGTTCCGACCCAGGCCACAGCCCCCTAGCGGCTAGCGGTCTCCGGTTCGGAAGCGAGATACCCAGTTAACCGATTCCTTGAAGGGAGGAGTCCAGTGGACGCTGCCTCGACGGCACCCGCAACGACGATCGCATCACCGGTGGAGGCCCCGCAACACATGCGAGCCCTCGAACGCGCCAACCTGGTCCGGCTCGCCCGCGCCGAGCTGAAGCGCGCGATCGCGCGGGGTGATCGAGATCCGTCGCAGGTCGTGGCGAGTGCCCCTGGGAGACCGAGAGCATGACCATCGCCGAGCTGCTGACCAGCCAGCGCCGCTGGGGCCGCACCCGCGCCCGCAAGTTCCTGCTGCCGCTCTCCCTCAACGAGAACAAGCAGCTGGGGACGCTGACCTCGCGCCAGCGGCGGCTGCTCGCCGCCGAGCTCGCCGCTCGCTCCGCCGAGCGCAGCGAAGCCCTCACCGCCTAAGGGGACGGTCCGCCGTTCAGCCGCGCATTCCGCCGACCCGGAAGCTGAGGCCTCCGGAAGCGCGCTGGAATGCGCGGCGCGCCAGATAGAAGACGATCGCGAAGGAGACCGCGCCGACGGCCAGCGCCACCGCCAGGATCTGGTCGGCGAAGTAGAAGAGGCCGCCGACCGTGAGCACGAAGACGGCGCCGGCCAGCAGGGTGGTGTGGGAGCGGTAGCCGGCGAAGTGCTCGCGGATCGCCGACCTCGAGCCCGCCGAGGCCGGCGCAGACGACGCCGACGCCGATCGCGGTCGGGTTGCCGCCGATGACGCCGACCGCCAGGCGACGATGCCGGCGAAGATGACCAGCTCGGCCAGCGGGAAGTTGCCCCAGGGGGCGGGCGGACGGTCGCCGCGACGCGAGGCGCAGGCCGCCTCCTTCAGCCTTGCCCTGTCTTTCGCTCAACGGCCGCAAGCCGCCCGGCTAACGGGCATCCGGAGGAGACCTTGACCCGCCACCAGCCCATCAGCATCCCGATCGGGCCGAGGCGCGGGCGCGAGTGCCAGTGGCCGCAGCCGGGCAGGCCGAGGTCGTCGCGGCTGACCCGCACCCACTTGTAGTCGGCGGGCGAGGCCAGCATCTGCCGCAGCAGCTCGCGGTTGCCGGCCTCGACGTCGTCCTGCTCGCGCAGGGTCAGGCGAGCGTCGGCGATGCGGTCGGCGAGCTCGTCGCGCAGCCGCTCCAGCTCACCGAGGTCGAGGAGCCGCGGCTCGGCCGCGATCGCGGCGACGCGGTGCTCGACCGTCGACCCGGCCGAAGCCCTCGGCAGAGCAGCGAGGCGAGCTCGCGCTCGAGCCGGCCGATCTGGCGCCGCAGCTCGGCGCGGGCCAGGCGCTCGTCGACCTCGACGCGGAAGCGCCGGTCGGAGCTCTCTCTTACGAGCAGATCCGGCATCGGCCTCGTCCGAGTGTAGATCACCGCGAGCGTCGCACGCCGCCATCCATAACGCCTCGTCAACAGCGATCTGCGGGACACCGCTTGACCTGGACCGCGGCGATCGCGAGGCGGCGGCTGCGCGGCTCGACCCCGCAGCCCTCGGCGGTCTCGCCGAAGAGCAGCGCCGACCGGGCGGCGTTCGTCGGCGACGATCAGGGTCCCGGGCGCGAGCTCGCCCGGGCTGCCCGGCAGCGACTCGCCGGCGGCCGAGTCGCGGATGCAGAGGCGGCCCTCGAGCCGGTCGGCGTCGAAGGCGCGCAGCGCGACCCCGGTCTCGACGATCGCGATCGTCGAGCGCGTCGGCGGGCAGGCCGCGGCTCCTGAAGCCGCCGTCGTGGAGGCGGTCGAGGGCCAGCTGCTCGATCGGCGTGCGGGTGCGGTCGGGGTCGAGGCCGATCTGGCGGAAGAAGACGCGGTAGGCCCAGGGGATCGGCCGTTCGCGCATGTGGATCGCCTGGGCGCCGTAGAAGCGGTCGGAGAGGTCGCGCAGGCGGCGGCGCACCGGCTCGGGGCTGCGGCCCGGGCCGGGCGTCGACCTCGACCCAGGCGATCCCGAGGCCGGGGAACTCGGCGGCGACGTGGGGCGCCACCCAGCCCTGCTCCGGCGCCGGCTCCCAGCCGATCTGCGGCTCGGCGGCGCCGCGCGCTCATCAGCTGCCGCTTCCGCCGCCCGGCTGGCGTCGAGCAGGCGCTCGACCCGGGCGCTCGAGCTCGCCGGCGGTGAGGTCGCCGATGCTGGCGCTCTCCAGGGTGCCGCCGGGGTAGGCGTAGGCGAAGGTCGGGCAGCCGCCGACCCGGTAGAGGCTGGCGACGGCGCCGTCGCGGTCGTAGCCGACCGGCATCTGCCAGCCGCGCTGCGCGGACCAGCTCGCGAACGGTGTCGCGATCGTCGCGCACGTCCAGCGAGAGGAAGTTCACCCGTCCACGGTAGCGCCCGTAGACCGCGTCTGACGACGTCCTGCTGGTCGGCGCAGTCGCCGCCCCTTTGGTGAACCAGAACGAGATCACCAGGGGCCGGTCGAAGAAGTCGCAGACGCGGATCGCCCCGGCGGTCGCGATCCGGCAGGCGGGAGTGCGGCGCGCGTCCTCCGGACAGGGCAGCGCGGAGCTTTCGCAGTCGTCCTGGGCGACGTTGGCGTCGCCTTCGAGCGGCGCCGGCGGCGGCGGGCACGGCGAACTCGGGCAGCGGCCAGCGGGCCGGCTGCCGGTCGAGGCCGAGCGTCCCCCCGCCCCGCCGCCGTTCAGAGTCTGGATCGTCGCGACGACGATCACCGCGAGGAAGAGCAGGCCGACGGCGAGCGAGTAGCGGTCTTTCATCGCTCCTCGCTCCAGTGCCAGGGCGGCCGGCAGCACGACCATCACGCCCAGCAGCGCGACGCCGAGGTCGATCACGGTGACGAAGCCGAAGTCGCGCAGCATCCGGACGTCGCTGGCGATCAGGACGGCGAAGCCGGCGATCGCGGTCACCCCGGAGGCGAGCACGGCGGCGCCGGTGCGGGCGTAGGCCCGCCGCAAGCGCCTCCCCGAGTCGCGGCCCGCCGCGGCGCTCCTCGTGGAAGCGGCCGGCGAGGATCACGCCGAACTCGGTGGCGATCGCGATCGTCAGCGCCCCCAGCGCCGCCGACATCGGGTTGAGCGGGATGCCGGTGAGCCAGAGGACCAGCGAGGCCCAGCCGGTGGCCAGCACGGTCGGCACCAGCGGCACCAGGGCGCGGCGCAGCGAGCGGTAGACGGCGAGCAGCACCAGCGCGACGGCCAGCAGGCCGGCGAGGGTGAGCCAGTAGCGGCTGGCGGAGAGGTCGCCGGCCGATTCGGCGGCGATCACCGGCAGCCCGGCCAGCTCGCACCTCGACCCCCTCGCGGCGGCCCGCCCGGCGTGCCCGGGCTCGCCGATCTCGGCCCGCACCCGGTCGATCAGCGCCTGCTGGTCCTCCAGCGACTGGGCGCGGATCCCGAAGGAGAGCAGCGCCTGGTTGCCGACCTGCGCCGGTCTCCGGGTCGAGCGGCGCCACCTGGCGCAGCGCGTAGGGCGAGAGCGCCGCCAGCGTCGCGTCGATGCCGCGCGCAGGTCAGCTCGCCGCCACCGCGGTGAGGAAGTCCGAGAGCGCCGGCCCCGGGCAGATTTCGGCTTCGAGGCAGCTCGGGTTTTCGCCGGCGAACCCGTTCGCGCGCAGGACCCGCTGCTTGAAGTCGGCCATCCACTCGATCGTCGCCGGGTCGGTGAGGTCCGGGGCCTCGACGCTGACGTCGAGCTCGCCGGAGACGCCGGTCGCCTCCTGCAGCTCGTTCAGTTCGCGCACCGCATCGATGCTCTGCGGCGCCAGCTCGCGGATGTCGGAGGCTGGTCTCGATCCGAGTGCCGACGCCCCAGCCCGAGCGACGGCCAGGGCCAGAGCCGATCCCCGAGCACGCGGCCGTCTCTCAGGGTCGCCAGATGGCTGGCCAGGGCAGGAGGACGCGCGCTAGCCGTCGAGCGGCGTGCGGGTCCTTGGCTTCGGCACTCCCTCGCCCGCCGCGACGATAGGCTGAGGGCGGCGAAGCCGCGGTCAAGGGCAGGGCGAAAGCGATCGCGACGCCGACGATCAAGCAGCAGGCCGAAGCTGCGGACCATCGGGATCGGCGAGAGCTGGAGGGCCAGGAAGCCGGCGGCCGTGGCGAGGCAGGCGGTGGCGATCGTCGGGCCGCCGGCCGTCGCGGCCAGCCGGCCGCCTCGGCGCCCGGCTGGCGCCGTGCGGCGACCGCCTCGTCGAAGCGGGCCTGGAGCTGGATCGCGTAGTCGACGGCGAGGCCGATCAGGATCGGCAGGACGGCGATCGAGGCCATCGTCAGCGAGCCGCCGAACGAGGCCGAGCAGGCCGAAGGTCAGCGCCGCCGCGGCGAGGGCGAGCGCAAGCGGCAGCAGGCGCAAGCGCGAGCGGAAGACGAGCAGCAGGGTCAGCGCCATGACCACGACCGCGACGGCGAAGAGGACGAGCAGCGCGTCCTTCAGCGCCCGCGCCACCCCGTCGACGACGACCGGCGCGCCGGAGACGACGTAGCTGCCGCCCTCGCAGCTCGAAGCAGGGCGCCGGCTTGCCCTCTGCTCGGCACAGGCCTTGCGCGGCGTCGTGTCGTCGACCGCGGCCTCGATCAGCTCGATCGCCCGGTGCCGTTCGGCCTCGCTCAGGTCGGGCCTCAGGCGGACGACGATCTGGGCCGAGCGGCTGTTGGGGAAGAGGTAGGCGAGCCGCGCCTTCGGCGTGCCGCGGGCGCGGCTGAGGTCGAAGACGACGGTGGCGACGAATTCGGGGTTGTCGAGGCGTGGGCAGGCTGGTGATGCCGTACCGGGTCGCGACCGGAGAGGAGGAATTCCCGGAACCGCTCGCGGCGGCACCCGCTCGCGAGAGCCGCCGCAGCTGGCGGTCGATCTGGACCACCGCCTCGTTGAGGAAGGTCGCCGGGCCGGCGACGAACTCGACCGGGTCGAGCTCGGCCAGCTCCGCGCAGGGCCCGGGATCGGCTTCGCCCCCTTCGGCACGTTGCCCGAGAGGCAGCCCTCGAGCCGCAGCAGGCGGAAGATGTTGGCGGTCAGGATCAGCTCCTGCAGGTCGCCCTCGGCCAGCACCACCACCGGTTCTTCGCCGAACGCCTCCCGCACCTGCTGGGTCGCCCGGTAGCTCGCCGTGTCGGAGTCGACCAGCGTCCCGACCCCGGCATCGGTCGGATCCGCGTCGCCCCCACGCGCCGCCGCCACAGCGAGGACGACGCGAGACGACCAGCACCACCCGCGCATGGCGGAGCCCACGGCCCAGCGCCGCGACTGCGCTCAATCCATCGAGAGCGGGCCGGTGACGTCAGCGTTGAGGAACTGGTTGACGAACGGGTTTTCGGAGTCGAACAGCTCCTCTTTCGGGCCCGGACTCGACGATCTTGCCGCTCCACAGCACGGCGATGAAGTCGGCGATGCGGCGGGCGGTGCCGAGGTCGTGGCTGATCACCAGGTAGCAGCCGCCGTTCTCGGCGTGGACCTCGCGGATCAGCTCGCAGAGCAGCGCCGTGCGCACCGGGTCGAGGCCGGAGTCGGGCTCGTCGAACATCACGATCGCCGGTTCCAGCACCAGCGCCCGGGCGAAGCCGGCGCGCTTGCGCATCCCGCCCGAGAGCTCGTTCGGCATCTTGTAGGTCGCCTCGGCAAGGCCGACCTCCTTGAGCCGGCGGTTGACGATCTCGCCGATCTCCTCCTCGCCTTTGTCGGTGTGCTGGCGCAGCGGGAAGGCGGTGTTGTCGTAGATGTTCATCGAGCCGAAGAGGGCGCCGTCCTGGAACAGCAGGCCGAACTTTTTGCGCACGTCGAAGAGTTCGTCGTCGGTCATGTTCGGGATCGACTCGCCGTGCACGAGGACGTCGCCGGAGTCCGGGTAGAGCAGGCCGACGATGTGCTTGATCAGCACGCTCTTGCCGGTTCCCGAGGGGCCGAGCACCATCGAGACCTGGTCCTCGGGCAGGCCGAGGTTGAGGCCGTTGAGGATGCGGGCGCGGCCGAACTGTTTGACCAGGTCGATGATCTCGATCGCGTCCTCGCCGCCGTGGTCGCGCTTGCGGCCGGTGTGGAAGCGGTAGGGATCGGCCTCGTCGGGATCGACGCCGGGGATGACGAAGTCGCGGCCCATCACGGCGCCGTCCTCGCTGACGTAGGGGCCGCTCGGAGGCCGGCTCGGTGGCGATCTCCGGCGGCGCTTCGGCACTCGTCGCCGCCTCGTCCTGCAGCTCTTCTTCTTCGAGCCGGGTCTCGTCTCGTCGATGCGATCCTCGCGCGCTGCAAGTCAGCCTCCTATCGGCGCCCTCGGGTTGGCCCCCCAGAAGACAAGGGTCCCAAGCATCCCGATGATGTGGACTAAGACGATGTTGAGGACCATCGATTTCGCCGTCGCGGTCCCCACCCCAACCGGCCCGCCCGAGGCGGTGTAGCCGTAGTAACAGCCGACCATGCACGATCGCGGTCGCCATCACCATGCCCTTGATCAGGCTGAAGATCAGGTCGGGCGGGTTCTGGAACATCCAGAAGATCAGCAGGTAGCCGCCCGAGGAGACGTCGCCGATCTGCTCGACGACAGCCAGGTAGCTGGCCAGGTACATGATCCCGATCCCGACCAGGTACATGAAGGGGAAGGCGATCCAGGCGGCGAGCAGGCGGGTGGCGCAGAGGAAGGTGACCGGCGGCACGCCCATCACCTCGAGCGCGTCGATCTCGTCGGAGATCCGCATCGCGCCGAGCTCGGCGACGATTCCCGGTCCCGACCTTGGCCGCGAGCATGTAGCCGAAGGCGTAGGGCATGATCTCGCGCAGGTCGCACCAGGCGGAGAAGACGCCGGCGTAGGCGGGAGCGCCCTGGGCGCGCAGCAGGTAGGCGCCCTCGATCCCGCACTGCAGGCCGAGGATGAAGACGAGGCCCCAGATGATCAGCGCCGAGCCGAGGATCAGGATGCCGGCCTGGCGCAGGCTCTCGCCGAAGAAGCGGAAGACGCGGCCGGAGTAGACGAGGCCGGCGACGCGTGAGCCGAAGCGGGCGATCTCCCCGAAGGAGTCGAGCCAGCCGCGCGGGACCTCGAGCCAGGCGTTCATCGGATCGTCTGCAGCTCCGGGTTGGTGGCGAGCAGGGTCTGGGTGAAGACGTAGTTGAAGGCGAAGACGCCCATGAAGGAGATGACGACGGCCTGGTTGACGGCGCGGCCGACCCCGGCGGCGCCGCCGGAGGCGGTCATCCCTTTGTAACAGCAGACGACGGCGACGATCGCCCCGAACAGGGTGCACTTGATCACCGAGCCCCACGAGGTCGAGGATCGAGGCGTTGGAGAAGAGCGTCGCCAGGAAGCCGCCGAGCGGCTGGTTGTAGAGCATCTCGGTGAGGATGCCGCCGCTGATCCCGAAGACCAGCGCGTAGATGTCGAGCAGGCCGGTGATCAGGCATCAGCGCCAGGAAGCGCGGCACGACCAGGTTCTTGATCGGGTCGACGCCGAGCACCTGCAGGGCGTCGAGCTCCTCGCGGATCTTGCGGGCGCCGAGATCGGCGGTGATCGCGGTGCCGGCGACGCCGGCGACGACGACGGCGGTGACGAAGGGGGCGAACTCGCGGATCGAGGCGAGGACGAAGAAGCCGCCGAGCCGGTCGAGCGCGCCGAACAGCGAGAGGAAGTTGGCTGCCTGCAGGCCGGGCGCGCCGAAGCCGAAGGCGACGGTCGAGACCAGCAGCGGGAACCAGCAGAGCTGCAGGGCGAAGAGGAACTGGCCGATGAACTCCTCGCCGTAGGGATACGGCGGCTTGACCGCGGAGACGAGCGTCCGCGCGGTGAGGATCATCATGTCCCCGACCTGCTCGAACAGCGACTTAGCGGGCAGGAATGCCCTGTTGACCGCGGATCCGACCATCTGCTCCTCCGCCAAGCTGCGCCGCATCCGGCGACGCCCCACTCGGTGGACTGAGTCTATGGGATGGGCCAGCCCCAACCGTTAGCCGAGTGTTGAGATCCGGCTAACCCGTTCGGGCGCGCGCGAAAAGCGCCTGGATGCAGCCGAAACCCCGTGGTATGTTCCGGCCGCTTTGCGGGGGACCGGAAGACATTCCCGGCGTTCCCGCCTCCGAGCCACCGCGACCGGGGTTGCCGCTGTGGCCGTGGCGGTGCTGCTGGCCGCCTGTGGCGGCGGAGACGAGTCTTCCTCCGACGCGAACGAACCGGCCGGCACCTACGACGTCCGCGTCACCGAAGCCAGCTTCCCGAGCGCAGCAGGACCTCGGGCAGACCTCGCTGCTGCGGCTCGGCTTCCGCAACACCGGCGAGAAGACGGTGCCCGTCGCTGGCGGTGACGATCTCGATCGCCGGCGAGCAGGGCGAGACCTCCTCGCTGCCGTTCGGCGATCCACGATCCCACGCCCGGACTGGCCCAGCCCGACCGGCCGGTCTGGGTGCTGGCCGCGACCTACCCCCGCCTGCACGGCTCCTCGGACCCCGGGCGGCGCCGCCACCTCCAACCCGCAAGACCTTCGCCTTCGGGCCGCTGAAGCCCGGCGCGACGGTCGACGCGGTCTGGAAGCTGAGCGCGGTCAAAGCCGGCCGCTACACGCTCCGCTACAGGGTCGCCGCCGGCCTCGGCGGCAAGGCCAAGGCCGAGACCAGCAGCGGCATCGCCCCCGGGGGCTCCTTCGCGACCGAGATCACCGCGGACCTGCCGGAACACCGAAGTGACCGACAGCGGCGAAGTCGTCGAGAAATCGACCCAGCCAGAGGGCGGCCAGTCCGGCGAATAGCCGCACGCGGATGCGGGTAGCGTTGCCCGCATGCAACGGACGCCGACGGTCTTCGCCCTGATCGCGGCGCTGGCGCTGGCCATGCCGGCCTGCGGCGCCGCCGATCAGCCCGAGCGCGGCGCCAGCCAGGCCTCAGCGGAGCGAGAAGCCGGGCGCTCGCGCCGGCGTCGGCCTGAAGAAGATCGGCAGCTTCGACGAGCCGGTCTACGTCACCGGCGCGCCGGGCTTTCCCGAAGCTGCTGTTCGTGGTCGAGCAGCAGGGCCGGATCGAGGTGCTGAGCGGCGGTCGCAGCCGCGGCGCCTTCCTCGACATCTGCGGCCGAGGTCTGGCTACGGCGGCGAGCAGGGGCTGCTCTCGCTCGCCTTTCCCCCGGACTACCCGCAGAGCAGGCGCTTCTACGTCTATTACACGGACAGCGCCGGCAACATCCGCGTCGACGAGTTCAAGCGGCGCAGCGCCACCCGGGCCGCCCGCGGCTCCCAGCGCCACGTGATCGAGATCCCCCACCCCGTCAACTCCAACCACAACGGCGGCCAGCTGCAGTTCCTCGGCAACCTCCTCTACTTCGGCACCGGCGACGGCGGCTCCGGCGGCGATCCCCCCAACAACGCCCAGAACAAGGACGTGCTGCTGGGCAAGCTGCTGCGGATCGACCCACGGCCGGCGGGCGGGCAGCCCTACTCGATCGCCGCCATCCAACCCGTTCGTCGGCCGACCCGGGCGCGACGAGATCTACAGCTACGGCCTGCGCAACCCGTTCCGCTTCTCCTTCGACACCGTCACCGCCGAGACAGCCGCGGATCGTCGATCGGCGACGTCGGCCAGAACCAGTTCGAGGAGATCGACTACACGACCGTCGCCGCGGCGGCCGGCGCCAACTTCGGCTGGGACGCCTTCGAGGGCTTCGCCCCCTACGACGACGAAAGCGGCAGCACCCCGGACCCCGGCGGCACCGTCAAGCCGATCTTCGCCTTCGCCCACAGCCGCGGCGGCAGCTGCTCGGTCACCGGCGGCTACGTCGTCCGCGACCGGAACCTGCGCTCTCTATACAAGCGCTACGTCTACGCCGACTTCTGCGAGGGCCGGCTGCGCAGCCTCGTCCCGCACCTGAAACGAGCGAGCGGCGAGCGCAAGCTCGGCCTCGCGGTCCCGAGCCCCAGCTCCTTCGGCGAAGACAACCGCGGCCGCGTCTACGTCACCTCGCTCGAAGGACCGGTTTTCCGCCTCGTCCAAAAATGACACTTTTGTGACAGTTTGCTAACACGCGACCGCAACTCATTGTCTACAGTGGTCCATGTCGACCAACGCTTCGCCCACATCGACCAGCGTTTTGAGCAAGTCGACAAGCGTTTCGACCAGGTTGACAAGCGGTTTGAGCAGGTCCACCAGGACAATGGCGACCTGTGTCGCCGCTTCGACATGCTGCAAACGACGCTGATCGCGGGGATCCTCACCGGCTTCCTCGGCGTGATTGCCAGCAACTTCGTCTGATTCGCCACCGCTCAGCCGTCAAATCCGGCTAAGGTTGGCTGACCAGCCAGAACGGCGAACGGGCGACGGAGGGAGCACCAGTGGAGAGCGGAACGGTCGAGACCGGCAGCGACGCGATCACGGCGAACGGCGCGAACGGCAACGCGCCCGACCAGACTCGAGGTCCTCAACCCCGCCAGCGGCGAGCGCATCGCCACGCTCGCGATCGACTCACCGGAGACGGTTGCCGAGGCGGTCGCCCGCGTGCGCGCCAACCAGGCCGAGTGGGAGGCGCTTGGGATCGAGGGCCGCTACCACTGGCTCGGCAAGCTGCGCGACTGGCTGCTCGACAACCAGCGAGCGGGTCGCTCGACACGATGCAGGCGGAGACCGGCAAGGTCCGCGCCGACGCCTCCAACGAGCCGGTCTACCTCGCCGACCTGATCAACTTCTACGGGGCCAAGGCCGCGCAAGTTCATCGGCGACGAGAGCATCCGCCCCCACTCGCCGCTGCTCGCCGCCGAAGAAGCTGCGGGTCCAGTACCGGCCCTACCCCGTGGTCGGCATCATCAGCCCCTGGAACTTCCCGCTGACCCTCGCCCTCGGCGACGCGATCCCGGCCCTGCAGGCCGGGGCCGCCGTCGTCGTCAAGCCCTCGGAGTTCACGCCGCTGGGCCTGGCCGAGGTGGTCGAAGGCCTGGAAGGAGGAGATCGGCGGCCCCGACGTGTTCGACTGCGTGCAGGGGATCGGCGAGACCGGCGGCGCGCTGGTCGACGACGTCGACTTCGTCCAGTTCACCGGCTCCGATCGCACCGGGCGCAAGGTGATGGCGCGGGCGGCGGAGACGCTGACCCCGGTCAGCCTCGAGCTCGGCGGCAAGGACCCGATGATCGTCCTCGCCGACGCCGATCTCGACCGCGCCGCCAACGCCGCGACCTGGGGCGGGATGATGAACTCCGGCCAGATCTGCATCTCGGTCGAGCGGATCTACGTCGAGGAGCCGGCCTACGACGAGTTCGTGGCGAAGCTGACCAACGAGGTCGGCGGCTGCGCCAGGGCGCCGACGACGCCGCGACCCGACAAGGACGTCGGCGCGATGACCTCGCCCAACCAGAGCGCGATCGTCGACGACCACGTCGATGACGCGCTCGCCACCGGCGCCCAGGCGCTGACCGGCGGCAAGCGGGTCGAGGGACCAGGCGACTACTTCGAACCGACGGTGCTGGTCGACGTCGACCACTCGATGAAGGTGATGCGCGACGAGACCTTCGGCCCCGTCGTCGGCGTGATGAAGGTGCGCGACGCCGAGGAGGCGCTGCGATTCGCCAACGACACCCGCTACGGGCTCTCCGGCTCGGTCTTCGGCGAGAAGGAGCGGGCCGAGCGGGTCGCCCGCCGGGTCGAGTGCGGGCGCGGTCAACGTCAACGACGTGCTCGTCAACTACCTCGCCTCCGGACGTGCCGATGGGCGGCTGGAAGGAGTCCGGGATCGGCTACCGCCACGGGGAACCGGGATCAAGAAGTACTGCCGCACCGAGTCTGTCGTCGATCACCCGCTTCGGCGGCAAGCGCGAGCCCACCTGGTACCCCTACACCAAGGCCCGCCGCGGCCTCGTCAACCGCATCGCCCAAGCCTTCAACGCCCGCGACCTCAAGCGTCGTCTGGGTATGCGGGGCTAGCGCTCCGCAGAGGCGGGCGCTGCCAGTTCACGCTGCGGTAGGCGGGGATGAACCCAGCGCGCAGCAGGTTGCGGACTGCCGCTCCCACACCCTCGTCTTCGCCCTCGGGCATCTCAGCGACGACAGTGGCGCAGCCAGCTTCCCTGGCTGCCAGGACTCGCGCGCGCAGCAATGCCTGGTTGCAGCCACGGCCCCGGAACTCCTCGAGCGTCGCATCGAGGTCGACCACCGCGACTCCTTCATGGATCAGCATCGATCCGAAGGAGACGATCTGGCCTTCCAGCTCCGCCGTGTAGGTGCGCCAGTTCTCCTGCAGGGGCAGCGCGAAGAGAAGGACGCCGGCCGGTCCTGGCAAACCAAGCGCCGGCGCCGCTCCGAAGATCATCGTTTCGCCGTCGGCTTCGTTTTCGCCGATCTCCCAAACCGTTACACCGGGCACCCCCGGCAGCCCGGGCCAGGAGGCGTCGCGGACGTACTTGACCAAGCCGCGGCACTGCTCGAAGCCGTGCCGGTTGAGCCAGCTCTCGGCAGCCGCCGTTCCTGGTCGCCGGTGGGCAACCGGGACCCGGTAGTCGATACCGAAGCCATCCGCCCATTCGATCGCCCGATTCAGATGGCCGTCCTCGACGGCGCCAGGCTCAGCGGCGCCGAGCACCTGATTGAGCACCGGTGAGCGCGGCAGTGACTCGAACACGGTCACCTGAACCGGTCCAAAGCAGCGTTCCACGATGCCGCACTCGGCGATCGCGTCGGGTGCAGCCGTCCGCCACATGTCGTGACGGAGCCGTTTCGCGACTCCCTCCAGCAACGCTGGGTCGTACTCCATGGGCCCACCCCCCAAAAAGTCGTTAAGCCCCATGCCCTTACCGCGGCACTCTATGGGTATGTGTGGTGATTCGTCAAGAAACTTTCCTAAACAGCGGACACTTGTCAGCGGGCCCTCGAAACTCGTGGCCAGACGCTCACGTGTCTCAAATTTCTTTGACAAATTGAGATTGTTGCCCATAGAGTCGGTGCAACGGAGTCGACCTGCAAGGCGGCCTTATGGAGTACGACCCGGCTTTGCTAGAGAGCGTCGCGCAGCAATTTCGCCGCGATATGTGGAAGTCGGTCGTGCCGGAAGCCGTGACCGAATCGGGCGTCGAGATGGCGAGATTCGGCCCGGTGCAGGCGACGGCGTTCGGCGATCTCCCCGAAGAGGACCGGCTTCACCTGATCCAGGGCGCAGCGGAGCCTGGGGCGGTCGCAAACCGCCACCTCGCGCGGGCGGTGGAATGGATGCGGGCACGGGAAGTGGACTACCGCGTGCCGGTCGCGAAGATCCGGCCAGGGGCGGAGGCGGCCGACGCCTGGCTAGGCGAACGCGGCTACGAGCGCGGCGGCGACTGGATCAAGCTCGTCCGCGATGCCACCCTGCCGGCTTGGCCCGAGGATCCGGAGATCCTCGTCTACGAGCTCGGCAAACACGACTCCGACGGCGAAGGGCTGAGCATGATCGTCGCCGAGGCGATGCAGCTGCCCGTCACCACCGAGACTCTGTTCTTCGCACTGCCGCAGGCGCGGCGCTGGCGCTGCTACACGGCAGCGCTTTGTCCCCACGACGGGGTGGTCGCTACCGGTTCGATGCTGATCGAGGACGGCGTTGCGCAGCTTGGACTCGAGGCGACGCTCGAGCACGCCCGTGGACAGGGATGCAATAAGGCGCTACTGCGGCGGCGGCTCGTCGACGCGGTCGGGGCCGGTTGCCACACGATTTTCGCCGAGCTGGGCGAACCGAGAGCCGAGCGCCTCTCGGGCCTCCACCACAACCTGCTCCAAGCCGGCTTCGAGGAGGCCTACGAAAGCCACACCTGGCAGCGGCCGGCGCTACACCCGGCCGAGACGCCCGAGCGCACCTGGCCCTAACGGCTCAGCTCGGGTTCCGCAGCGGGCTCGGGGCCGTCCTGCTCGGGATCGGACTCGGGCGGCAGCTCGCCGCCGCGGTCGGTGCCGGCGATCAGCTCGTCCGGAGCCTTTTCTTCGGGGATGAAGCCCGACTTCATCCCGAAGTAGACAGCCTGAGGGTGGTGGGCGACGATCGCCACCGTCGACTGCTCGGGCATCGCCGCGAAACCGTCGGAGAGGGTCATGCCGATCTGCTCGAGGTCGAGCAGGCGCCAGACCTTCTCGTGCTCGGACTGGTCAGGGCAGGCGGGGTAGCCCCAGGAATAGCGCCGGCCCTGGTCGCGATCTATGCCGAGCCCACGACGGACATCGGCGTGCAGCCACTCGGCCAAACCCTCGGCCGACTGGACCCCGAGCCCGTGAACGTAGAGCTGTTCGGCGAACTCCCCTTCGCGCTCCAGGCGCTCGATCGACTCGGTCACCTCGGGGCCGACGGTGACGCCCTGCAGGGCGACCACGTCGCGTTCGCCGGAGTCGAGCGGCCGGAAGAAATCGGCGAGGGAGATGCGATCGTGCTTGGGCTGGCGCGGGAAGACGAGCCGCTCGACCTCGCGCTCGGGGTCCTCCGGGTCGAAGATCGCCAGCTCGTTGCCGTCGGCGTTGCAGGGGAAGTAGCCGAGCCGCGCCCGCGGATGCAGATAGTCCTGCTCGCGCCACATCCGCTCCAGCCGCGGCGCGAAGCCCTCCTCCTCGTCGGTTCCCTCGACCAGCTCGCGCCAGGCCTCGCCCTTGACGCCGCGCCCGCCCCAGTGCAGCTTGAAGAGCACGTGGCGGTCGAGGTGGGGGAAGACGTCGTCGAGGTCGATCGGGATCTCGCGCACGCCCCAGAACGGCGGCTCTGGGATCGGCGTGTCGGTACGGGCGGTCGAGCGGACGCTGTCGTCCGTGGTCGGCGGCGCGTCGTCGACGACGACCGGTTTCTCGCGCAGCTGCTTGGCCTCGGCGCGGATTCGCTCGACCAGGACGACGCGGGCCTCCTGGTCGACCAGCGCGTCCATCGTGTCGAGGCCCTGGAAGGCGTCCTTGCAGTAGAAGACGCCGGGCTCGTAGACCTCGTCTGACTCTCTGCCGTGCGGGTAGAGGGTGCGGCGGCCGAAGTCGCGGTTGATCGCAGCGCCGCCGATCAGCACCGGGAACCCCAGCCCACGCTGGTGCAGCTCCTGGATGCAGGTCGGCATCTGCTTCGAGGTCGACACCAGCAGCGCGGAGAGGCCGATCGCGTCGGCCTCGTTCTCGACCGCGGCCTCGATGATCGTGTCTACCGGGACTTGCTTGCCGAGGTCGATCACCGTGTAACCGTTGTTGGTGAGGATCGTGTTGACGAGCGACTTGCCGATGTCGTGGACGTCGCCGAAGACGGTGGCGATCACGACCTTTCCCTTGGTGTGGCCGTCGATCCGGTCCAGGTAGTTCTCCAGCTGCGCCACGGCGCGCTTCATCACTTCCGCCGACTGCAGCACGAAGGGCAGGATCAGTTCGCCGGCGCCGAACTTGTCGCCGACCTCCTTCATCGCCGGCAGCAGCACCTCGTTCAGGGTCGGGACGGCGCCGATTTTCTCCACCGAGCGGTCGATCCAGTCCTCCACCCCGTCCTTCTTACGGCGCAGGATGTGCCAGTGCAGGGCCTCCTCGGGCGCCATCCCCGCGGTCGGGTCGGCGACATCGGCCTCCGCCTCCTCGCCCTGGGACTCGAAGTGGGAGATGAAGCGCTCGAGCGCGTCGTCGCGGCGGTTGAAGACGAGGTCGTCGGTCAGCTCGCGCTCCTCGTCGGAGATCTCGCCATACGGCGTGATGTGGTTGGGGTTGACCATCGCCAGGTCGAGCCCGGCCTCGACGCAATGGTGCAGGAAGACCGAGTTGAGGACGGCGCGCGGCCGCGGCGAGACGCCGAAGGAGACGTTGGAGACACCGAGCGAGGTCTTGACGCCGGGGATCTCCGCCTTGATCCGGCGGATGCCCTCGATCGTCTCCACCGCCGAGGGCTTCCACTCCTCGTCGCCGGTGGTCAGGGTGAAGGTGAGGGCGTCGAAGATCAGCGCCTCGGGCTCGAGGCCATGCTCCTCGCAGGCGATGTCGCGCAGGCGTTCGGCGATCTCGACCTTGCGCTGGGCCGTCTTCGCCATCCCAACCTCGTCGATCGTCAGCGCGATCAGCGCCGCCCCGTGGGCCTTGGCCAGCGGCACGACGACGTCGGCCTTGTCGCGGCCGGCCTCGAGGTTGATCGAGTTGACGATCGCCCGCCCCGGGATCTGCTGCAGCGCCGCCTCGATCACCTCCGGCTCGGTCGAGTCGACCTGGATCGGCGCCGGCTGGGTGAGCGAGACCCGCTTCACCACCGCGCCCATCTGCTCGTCCTCGTCCTGGCGCTCGGTCAGCGCCACACAGACGTCGAGCACGTGAGCGCCGCCTTCGACCTGGTCTTCGGCGACCTGGACGAGGCCGTCGTAGTCGTCGGCCAGCAGCAGCTCCTTGGCCTTGCGCGAGCCCTGCGAGTTGACCCGCTCGCCGACCAGGGTGGGGCGCGGCTCCTGCACCAGCGGCGTCGAGGTCATCATCGAGGAGACCTCGATCGGGCCGGGCGCGGGACGCTCGCCCGGCGTCCGGCCGCCGACCCGCTCGCGGATCGCGGCGATGTGCTCCGGCGTGGTGCCGCAGCAGCCGCCGACGATGCCGACGCCGTAGCGCTCGACGAACTCGCCCAGGGTCGCCGCCAGCGGCGCCGGCTCTTCGGGGAAGATCGTCTCGCCGTCGGGGCCCTGCAGCGGCAGGCCGGCGTTGGGAATGCAGTGGACCGGCAGCGGGCTGGTCTCGCCGAGGAAGCGGATGGCGTCGCGCATGTCCTCGGGCCCGGTCGAGCAGTTGAGCCCGATCACGTCGACGTCGAGCGCTCGCAGCGTCGTCAGCACCGCCTGGATGTCGGTCCCCAGCAGCATCTTGCCGCCGTTGGGCAGCAACGAGACGCTGGTCATGATCGGCAGCGTGCGCCCGGTCTGGGCGAACGCCTCGCGGGCGCCGAAGATCGCCGCCTTGACCTCGAGGATGTCCTGCGCCGTCTCGATGATGATCAGATCGGCGCCGCCTGCGACCAAACCGCGCGCCTGTTCGGCGAAGACCTCGGCCAGGGTGGCGAAGGAGATGTCGCCGAGGGTGGGGTCGGTCGAGGCCGGCAGGAAGCCGGTCGGCCCGATCGAGCCGGCGACGAAGCGCCCCTCGCCGGCGGCTCGCCGAGCGATTTCCGCCGCCTTCGTGTTGATCTCGAGGGTGTGCTCGCCGAGCCCCCACTCATCGAGCTTCAGGCGCGAGCCCTGGAAGGTGTCGGTCTCGACCACCTCGGCGCCGGCCTCCAGCATCGACGTGTGGACGCCCTCGATCACGTCGGGGCGGTTGAGCACCAACGCCTCGTGGCATTTGCCCTCGAGGCCGCCGTAGTCCTCCTGGGTCAGCTCGAACTGCTCCAGGGTCGCGCCCATGCCGCCGTCGAAGACGACGACGCGCTCCTTGGTCGCGGCTATGAAATCGCGGTTGGCCATCAACCTAAAGAGGCTACCGGGGGATCGACGGCGCTCTAAGGAGGCCTAGACGACGCCTTCGCGACCCGCCGCGCCACGCTCGCGTGGCTTGTCCTCGAGCCGGACTGGCGCGGTCGAGAGAGCCTGGACCCGCAGATCGCTCCACGTAAGGCCCTCGCGGACCAGGGCAGGCAGGCCCAGCGCCACTGCGGTGGCGATCTCCACCGCCTGCAGGATGACGCCGTAGGCGAGGGCGTCGGCGGTGCCGATTTCGAAGCCGGTGTGGAGGACGCTGATCACCGCCAGCTGGAAGACGCCGATGTTGGACGGCGTCGCCGGGACGACGGCGGTGACGTTGACGGCGAAGAGCACGGCGGCGGCGGCGCCGATCCCGGCCTGGCCGTCGAGGCCGAGCGCGTAGAGCAGGGCCCAGCAGGCGGCGAGCTGGATCGCCCAAGCGCCGAGCTGAGCAGCCGCAGCGGCCGGGCCACGGCGCGGGTCGCGGAAGACCGAAAGGCCGGCTCGGACCTGGATCAACGCCTGGTGCAGGGAGGCCCCGAGGCGGGCGAGGCGGCCGTTGCCGTTGCGCCGCATCAGCATCGGAGCGACGAGCACGACGACCAGGAGCAGCAACGGCACGAGGCTGAAGACGAACAGCTTCTGCGTGCCGGAGTGAAAGAGCGGCGTGGTCGAGACGATGATGACGCCGAGCAGCGCCAGCGCCACCAGGTTCAGCATCGTCTGCGAGACCAGCGTTCCCAGCAGAACCGGGAAGGTCTCTCGCATGCGACCGGTTCGCCGCGCCAGCGCCAGGGCACGAGCCGGCTCGCCGAGGCGGGCCGGAAGCGTGGCCGACATCAGCACCCCAATCATCGTCGCCGAGGTGACGTCGCGGCGGCGCACCGAGCGGTTGGGCAGCGCGGCGCGGACGATCCAGTACCAGGAGGCGGCGCGGAAGAAGAGCGAAGACCCCATCAGGGCGCAGGCGACGAGGACCCAGGTGAGGTTCGAGCGGACGATGCTTTCGACCACGTTGTCGACGCCGATCTTCTGGGCTGCGAGGAGGGAGAGACCGATGCCGAGGATGCCGGTCACGGCAAGCCCCGCACGGCGGGCGACCTGGCGGCCGCGACCGCCCTGGCGAGCGGGCGCCGGATCGAGCGAGGGCAGCTTCTGGGCAGGGCGGCGCGGCCCGCCGTCCGCCGGGCGCGCCCCGGCCCAGTGGGCGACGCGCTCGGCCGCGCCGGCCGGTCGCGGCGCCTCGATCGCCCGCTCGTACACCGCCGTCACCTGGTCGGCGACCCGGGGCCAGGCGTAGCGCTGGGCGCTGCGCCGTGCGGCCTCCCCCATCGTTCGCAGGCGCTCCGGCTCGTGGTGGACCCGCTGCAGCTCCTCGGCGAGGCGCTGGGGGTCGCCGGGCGGCACCAGCAGGCCGTCGACGCCGTCAGTGACGACGTCGCTGTAGCCGGCGATGTTGGAGGCGATCACTGGCGTGCCCGCGGCGAAGGCCTCGGTCAGAACCATGCCGAAGCTCTCGCCGGAGAGCGAGGGAGCGCAGAGCAGGTCGGCGCCGTGTAGCTCAGACCAGAGGCTCTCGCCGGAAACGCGGCCGTGGATGTCGATCCAGCGCAGCAGCTCGGGATCGGCCACGTAGCGGAGCACATCCTCGCGCTCGGCGCCGATCACGGTCAGGCGGCAGGGGACGTGCTCGACCAGGGCGCCGAAGGCGGTGAGCAGGATCGGCAGGCCCTTGCGCTCCTCCGGGCGGCCGACGAACAGGATCCGCAGCTCCTCGGCGGGTGCGCCCGGGGCGCCCGGCGCCGCGTCGACGTCGACCCCGTTGGGGATAATCGTGTAGTCGCCCCCGAACCAGCGGCGGCCGGTCCAGGCGGCCGCCTCGGAAACGGCGATCCGGGCCGAGAGGCGGTTGAAGAGCCGGCGGGCGCCGACTGCGTTGGCGATGTAGTTAGGGACAGGCTTGGTCGAATAGGCGTGGAAGGTGCCGACGACCGGGGTCCTGGCGCCGAGGGTGGCGTTCCAGCCGACCAATGGCGTCAGCGGCTCGTGGACGTGGATCACGTCGAACTCGCCGCGGCGCACCTCACGGCGTGGGGCCACGACCCCACCGGCCGGGAAGGGAGCGAGGTTGGAGACCGAGCCGTTGGCGCCGAAGCCCATCGTGCGCCCGAGCGGCGTCAGGTATTCGGGAACCTCGTGCGCTTCGGCAGCGGCTCGGTGCAGCAGGCGACTGACCCGGCCTGGCGGATCGAAGGGAGCGAGCACGCGAACGTCGTGGCCTCGCGCAAGGAACTCCTCCGCAAGTGCCTCCACGTGCCGGTTCACGCCCCCCTGGTACGACCAGGAATATGGCGAGACGAGACCTATGCGCACGAGGGGTTAAGGGTAGATCATCCTTCGGCTCCCGCCGGGCTGCCGGGCCGGCTTTCCGCCCAGGCGTAGCCGGCGAAGACGAGCAGATAAGCGGCGCCGACCTCGAGCAGGAGAGCGCCCGAGTCGTTGGCCAGGGCGCCGACGCCGACGGCCGCGACGGCGCCGAGCAGACCCGCTCGCATCGCCGGCCGGCCGGCGACCCAGGCGGCGAGGCGATCGCGGCGCGCCATCGCCAATCCGGCGAGCACGACGATCAGCGGCAAGAAGACGAGCACGATCGGCCGGGAGAAGCTGCGTGCGGACAGCTGCAGGCGACGCTCGGCGACATCGCCGAGCTCGCCGAGGCCGCCGGCGTCCAGCACCGAGCGGGTGAGGTGGGCGTCGGCCCCGGAAAGGAGGTCGCCAAGGGCAAGGAGCGCCAGCGTCGCGAAGGGCAGAGCGAGGACGAACAGGGTCGAACGGCGCCCGCGCGCCGCGATCGCCGCTGCGGCGACGGCCGCGCCGAGCGGGAAGACGATCGCCGCCCCGACATCGGCGCCGAAACGTCCGGCGGCGAAGACGAGAGCGGCGCCGAGACCGATTGCCAGGAAGACGGCTGCGCTGCCTCGCGCCGAGAGCCGGGGCGCGAACCCGGCCAAGCCGGCGCCGGCGCCCGCGATCGCCAGAACCGCCAGCAGCGCCTCGAGCTCGTTGCCGATTCCGTAGAACCGCACCCCCAGCCCGGGGTTCGGCCCCAGCAGCGAGAGAGTGCTCAATAGCGAGCCGGCGACGACGTCCAGCGCATAGGCGAGCACCGTCAGCCCCGAGGCGACCGCGAGCGCCCGATAGCCGGCAAACAGGCCAAGGGTGGCAGCGGCGAGCAGCAAGGGGGTCCCCATCGCCAGTAGCACTTCCACCGTCTCCCTCGGTTCGACGGCTGCGGCCATCAGGAGGACCAAGGGCAGGTAGACGACGGCCAACCCGAGCAGCCGCACCCCGGGGCGCGCCGCCGCGCTGCGGCCGATCGCCGTCGCGATCCCGAGCACCAGGAGCCAGGCCAGCAGGCTCAACCCGATCACCGGTCCCCTGCGCTCGGAGATCACGGCCATCCCTCCCCCAGCTCACCCACCGCCCGGGGATCGACCGCACCGTCGGCGCGTATCGCCTGGCCCGACATCTGCGCCGGGACTGCAAGCCCCAGTCGCGCCCAGGATCGTCGGCGCCACGTCGGTCGCGAGGACGTATCCCTCGAGCCGGGTGCTGCCAGAGGTCAGGTTGCCGTCGAATCCTCTGCCGGCGACCCCGATCGCCAGCGCCCGGTCATCGGCCGGCGGCGGGCGCTCGATCGCGATCAGCAGATCGTTGCCCCGCAGGCTGCGCAGCAGCCGCGGCAATTCGCCCAGAGCGACGTCGCGCACGGCGAATCCCTTACCCGCCCGCTCCAGCGTCTCCGCCAGCAACCCCGGCACGATGTCCGCCGGCGCCGATTCCGCCCTGCGTAGCACCGCCTCGCTCCGCACCGGGCGGTTGAGGGCGATCCGAAGCCCGGGAGGTAGCTCCGTGTCGTAGAGCGAGTCGAAGACCCGATTCCCCTGCGTGATGTCCAGGTAGGTCTGCGCCGCCGGCGTCGTCCCCAGACCCGCGCTCATCAGCCCCGGCGACAGGCCGGCGCCGGCCAGTTCCTCGACCGAAGTCCCCTGGGCAAGCAGGACGAGCGAGACCTGAGCGCTCGCGATCGGGGCCGCCAGCAGCGGCGCGGCGAGCGCTATCGTCACCGCGATGGCCGACCGCACCTTCGCCAAATTCACGTTTTTCAAGATTGATCCAGCCTGGCGCCGTCGAGATCCGGAGCTTCGAGCGACCGACAAGCAGGAGTTCCTCGCCGCCTGCGAGGACTTCGGCGTCGACCGCTCGCTGCGCGCCTACTCAACCATAGGCACGCGCGGCGACGTCGACCTCGTCCTGCTCAGCCAGAGCCCCAGCCTCGAAGACATCCACACCTTCCATGTCGTCCTCGGCCAGAGCGGCCTGGCGAAATGGGCGGAGACCCCGCACTCGTTCCTCTCGATGACCAAACGCTCGCCCTACTCCGAGGAGCAGGCGCGGACCGAGATCTGCGTCTCCGAGCGCAAGTACCTCTTCCTCTACCCGATGGTCAAGCAGCGGCGCTGGTACGGGCTGCCGCCGGAGGAGCGCGGCCGGATCATGAAGAGCCACATCGAGGTCGGCCGCCGCTATCCCGAGATCGCCATCAACACGACCTACTCCTACGGCCTCGACGACCAGGAGTTCGTCGTCTGCTTCGAGGGCGACGATCCCGGCGAGTTCCTCGACCTGGTCAATGAGCTGCGCCCGACCGAGTCCAGCGAGTACACCGAGCGCGAGACGCCGATCTTCACCTGCCTGGCGATGTCGGTCCGCAAGGCGCTCGACGCCCTCGACGGCACGCCCGGCGCGGTGGCGGCGGACGCCCACGCGCTTGGCTGAGGGATCCCAGCCTCCGACGATGGCCGCTCCGGTTCTCAGCTACGCGATCGACGAGGACGACCACTTGGTCAAAGTCGACGAGGGGTACCACTGTTTCGCCAAGGAAAACGGCTGGGATCGTTCCGGGGAGAGCCTCGGCCGCTCGCTCTGGGACTTCGTCGCCGGGCCCGAGCTGGAGAAGCTGCAGCGGATGCTGCTGCGACGCATACGCGGCGAGGTGCGCGACGTCGAACTGCCTTTCCGCTGCGACGGCCCCGACGTGCGCCGCGAGATGGACATTAAGATCGCCGCCGGCGCCTCGGGCCGCATCGTCCTCTTCTCGGCCCGAATGCGCTCGGAGGAAAAGCGCCCCCGATCCCAGCCGCTGCTCGCAACCGATGCCACCCGCAGCGCGGAGACACTCACCATGTGCGGCTGGTGCGATCGCTTCCTCGTCGGCGAGGAGTGGGTGGAGGTCGAGGAGGCAGCGGCGCGACTCGGCCTCTTCCAGAGGACGAAGCTGCCCACGATCAGCCACAGCATCTGCTCGGACTGCGCCGAGATGCTGATGGCCGCATAGGCGCCCCCGGTCTCCGCATTCCCTATTCTTGCGCGTCCAATGAGCAAGATCGGCAGCCCTGAGAACCCCCTCCGTGTCGCCATCGTCGGCGCCGGGCCGTCCGGCTTCTACGCCGCCGAGCACATCCTCAAGGACGACGAGTCGCACGCCCAGGTCGACCTCTTCGACCGCCTCCCCACCCCCTTCGGCCTCGTCCGCGGCGGCGTCGCGCCGGACCACCCGAAGATCAAGTCGGTGATCCGGGTCTACGAAAAAACCGCGGCGCGGGAGGGCTTTCGCTTCTTCGGCAACGTCAAGGTCGGCCACGACATCGAGGTCGAGGATCTGGAGCGGCACTACCACGCGATCGTCTTCACGGTCGGCTGCGAGACCGACCGCCAGCTCGGCATCCCCGGCGAGGACCTGCCCGGCAGCCACGCCGCCACCGCCTTCGTCGGCTGGTACAACGCCCACCCCGACTACGCCAGCGAGGACTTCGACCTCTCCGGCGAGCGAGCGGTCGTGATCGGCAACGGCAACGTCGCGATGGACGTCGCCCGCATGCTTGCCCTGACCGACCACGAGCTGCGTCAGACCGACACCGCCGACCACGCGATCGAGCTGCTCGACGCGAAGCGGATTCGCGAGATCGTCGTGCTCGGCCGCCGCGGGCCGGTCCAGGCCGCCTTCACCAACCCGGAGATCAGGGAGCTGGGTGAGATGGAGGATGCCGACATCGTCGTCGACCCAGCCGAGGTCGAGCTCGACCCGGCCAGCGCCGTCTACCTCGAGTCCGACGAGGCCGACAAGACGACGCGGGTCAACGTCGAGACCCTGCGCGAGTTCTCCCAGCGCACGCCCGCGGGGAAGGGGCAGCGGATCGTCCTTCGCTTCCTCTCCTCGCCGATCGAGATCAAGGGCGACGGCAGGGTTGAGAGCATCGTCATCGGCCGCAACGAGCTGGTCGAGGAGGGCGGCAGCCTGCGGGCCAGGGACACCGGCGAGCGCGAAGAGCTCGAGTGCGGTCTGGTCCTGCGCTCGGTCGGCTACACCGGCATCCCGATCGAGGGCGTGCCCTTCGACGAGAAGCGCGGTCTGATCCTCAACGAGGGCGGCCGCGTGCTCGACTCGCACGACGCCGGCCACAAGGTCGGCCACTACACCGCCGGCTGGATCAAGCGCGGCCCTTCCGGCGTCATCGGCACCAACAAGAAAGACGCCCTGGAGACGGTGCGGCATCTGCTCGCCGACGTCGAGGCGCAGACGCTGCTGGCGCCGGAGGACCCGGACCCCGCCGCGGTCGAGGCGCTGCTGGCCGAGCGCGGCATCCGCTACGTCAGCTTCGAGGACTGGCAGGCGATCGACCAGGCCGAGGTCGGCCGCGGCGAGCCGCACGGCCGTCCCCGCGTCAAGTTCGTCCGGGTCGAGGAGATGCTCGAGACCCTCGGCGAGAAGCTGCCGGGCTGACGCCCGTGGCCGCGGACCTGGCGGAGCTGCAGGCGATGATCGAGGCGGCGCTGCCGGGCGCCCGCGTCGAGGTCAGCGACGAAACCGGCGCCGGGGACCATCTGCGGGCGGTCGTCAGCGCGCCCCAATTCGAGGGTCTCTCGCGAATCGACCAGCACCGACTCGTCAAGGCCGCCGTCAAAGAGCGCTTCGACGACGGGACGATCCACGCCCTGTCGGTCAAGACCTCAGTCTCTGGCTAAGCCGCGACCTCGAAAGCACAGACAAAAGCCAACACGCCACGCAGCTCTAGACCGGCGCAGTCATCTAGCTAGTCTTTGCCCATGGCCGACCCGGAGCTGAAGTCGAAAGTCCAGGAGCTGATCGGGGCCAACTCGATCCTGCTTTTCATGAAAGGCACCCCCGACATGCCGCGCTGCGGCTTCTCGATGCGGGTCGTGCAGGTGCTGGACCAGCTGGACGTCGAGTACGGCGCGATCGACGTGCTGCCGGCGCTGCAGCCGCTGCGCGAGGTGACGGCCGAGATCTCCGACTGGCAGACCTTCCCTCAGCTCTACGTCAACGGCGAGCTGCTGGGCGGCGCCGACATCGTCGAGGAGATGTTCGAGTCCGGCGAGCTGGCCGAGGCCCTCGGCGTCGAGCAGCCGGCCAGCGCTTCGACTCCTGAGGCAACGCCTCCGGCGCAGTCTCCGCCGCTGCAGATCGAATAGCCGCCGACTAGACGGCAGCTGCTTGCTCGGCGGCGTCGTCTTTCACCTGGAAAGAGGAGCCGCAGCCGCAGGCAGCGACGACGTTTGGGTTGTTGACCTGGAAGCCGGCCCCCTGCAGCCCTTCGACGTAGTCGACCTCCGAGCCGAAGACGAACTGCATGCTGACCTTGTCGACGACGACGGCGACGCCGTCGACCTCGAAGACGTTGTCGTCCTCCTTGGCCTGGTCGAAGGCAAGCGCGTACTGGAAGCCGGAGCAGCCGCCGCCGCGAACGGCGACCCGCAGGGCCTGCTCACCGGCCTCGGCCTGCCCGCCGAGGAGCTCACCGATCTTGGCGGCGGCCTTCTCGGTCAGGGTGATCGCGGCTTCGGGCGTATCGGTCACTTCACAAAGTGTAGCTAGCAGCCGGCGGGGTGGTGGGTCAGTTTGAAAAGTGGGCCGGAATCAGCGGTTTACCGCTGCCAGGATCTGTTGAAGCAGCCTGTTCTGCTCCTTGATGTAGAACTCGATCGTTTGCAGATGTTTGAGTATCGCGTCATCGCTCATGTGCTTAACCTACAAGCTCATTCTGGGGAAGCTCCGCGCGGCAACAGGTCTGCGAGAATCGCCGGGTTGAACGCGAGCGCCCCGACCGCCGTCGTCTGCGACAGCACCGCCTACCTTCCCAGCGACCTGGTGAAGGAGCGGGCCATCGAGACGATCAGCCTCTACGTCTCCGTCGACGGGCGCCAGGAGCGCGAGCTGGACATCGACGACTACGCCGGCTTCTACGAGCGGCTGCGGGCGTCGGAGACCGGCGCCACCACCTCCCAGCCTTCGATCGGCGACTTCATCTCCGTCTATGAGCCGCTCCTCGAGGCGGGAAGGGACATCGTCTCGATCCACATCTCGGCCGGCATCTCCGGAACCTTCGAGGCGGCCGGCCAGGCCCGGCAGCGATTGATCGACGAGGGCAAGGGCGGCGACCGCATCCACCTCATGGACTCGCGCTCGGCCGCGGGTGGGATGGGCCTGACGGTGCTCGGGGCCTCTGCCGCGGCGGCCGCAGGCGCAGGGCCCGAGGCGGTTCTCGCCCGCGCCGAGGAGACCCGCGAGGCGCTGAAGATGTGGTTCGCGATCGACACCCTCGAGTACCTGCGCCGCGGCGGTCGCATCGGCGGCGCCCGGGCCTGGATCGGCGGCGCCCTGAAGATCAAGCCGATTCTCACCCTCGAGGAGGAGATCACTCCGGTGGAGCGGGTCCGCACCCGCGCCCGCTCGCTGGAGCGGCTGCGCGACTACGCTCGCCAGCGCCACGAGCAGGGGTTCGACGGCTGGGTGGTGCAGTACATCCAGGACGAGGAGACAGCGTCGACCCTGATCGACGATGCCCGCGAGATCTTCGGCTGCGAGCCCGTCTTCGTCTCCGAGATCGGCGCGGTCCTCGGCGCCCACGTCGGTCCCGGCCTGCTCGGCATCGGCAGCGTCCCGACCGACCTGGTCACAGTGGACTGAGCCGCAGCAGCTAGCGACGGCGGCGCAGCATGGCGCGGACGCCGATCGCAAAGCCGACAACCGCGGCGCCGGCGATCAGCTGGGTGCGGTGCTCGTTGACCTGGCGCCGCCAGTCGGTCAGCTCGGTGACCCGGCCGCGCAGCGCTTCGACGGAGGCGCCCAGCTGCCGTCGCTGGATATCGATGTCGCGGCGGATCTCAGCGGGGCTGCGGCCGGGGCGGCCGGCGGTCGGAGGCTGGGGGTTCACACTCATTTTCCGTCTCCCTCGACGACGCTCTCTTTGACGGCCTGTGCCGTGGCCTCGGCCTCGCCTTCGAACATGGTCTTGGTCAGCTTCGCCTCTTCGATCGCCTGCTCTGGGACCGGCGGCGCGCCCGCCTTGACGGCCCGGTAGGCGATCAGACCGGCGGCAGCGGCGATCAGCAGGAAGGCGGCGGCCTCGATGAAGAAGCCAGGCCACGCCTTGCCATCGAAGAGCTCTTCGGCGAGCAGCCAGGCGATCCCGTGCATGATCAGGATCAGTGCCAGGAAGGCGAAGGCGCCGGCGGCGATGCCGACGACCGATCCGCGCACCAGCTTGCCGACTTTCTCGCCCACCTCCGCCTTCGCCAGCTCGATCTCCTCGCGGATCAGCGTCGAGGCGCCCTGCGACACCTCGAAGACGAGGTCGCCTAGCGGTTTCTTGTCGGGCCCCGGCTCGGGAGGCGGAATCTGGGCCGGCGCGGGGGGCGTCGCCGGAGGGATTTGACTGGCGTCGGGCATTTTTCGGCGTTCCTCCTACTCGGGCGGATCTTCGTCGAAGACACGGCGGTAGACGACGGCCGCGAGTTTCGTCGCGAGGATGCTGGCGAGAGCACCGCTCGCGGCGAGCATCCCGCTCCATACCAATCGTCTGACCATCTCGTTGTCCATACCCGAATCGCGACCTTACCTATCGCGGCCCGAGGCCGTCGCAGATCGTCGTCACCACTAGTTCCTTCGCCTCTTCGAAGTCGGTATCGGAGGCGGGGATGACGTCGAAGATCCAGCCGGAGAGCAGTTGCTCGATCGCGCCGTAGAAGGACATCGAAGCGAACAGCGGCGCGACGTCGTCGCGGAAAGCGCCCTCCTTCTGGCCGTCCTCGACGATCTTGGCGATCGACTGGTAGGCGCGGCGGATCTCCGGCAGATGGGTGCGCCCGAAGGAGTTGGCGGCGCGCGTGACCTCGACGATGATCACCTTCATCAGCTCCGGATCGTGCCGGTAGGAGTCGACGATGAAGGCGGCGACCGCGGCCAGCTTGGCGCGCGGCGTCTCCCCCGTGCGGTCGGTCTCCTCGATCGCGCTCAGCAGCAATGACCAACGCTCGACGAAGAGCTCGTTGAGAACCTCGTCCTTGGAGCGGAAGTAGTGGTAGACGAGGCCGTAGGCCACCCCCGCCTCGTCGGCGATGTCGGAGACGCGGGTCGCGTGGAAGCCCTGGCGGGCGAAAACCCGGATCGCCGCATCGAGGATCTGCCGGCGCTTGTCGACGGGCGGCGCTTTCGCCATCAGGCGCGTGCCTCCGTCAGCCTGCGGCCAGGCGTAGGCCTGGGGGCGGCGGTTGGCCAGCGAGGGCAACGACTCGCGCACCTGCTCCTGCGCAGCGAGGTCGAGGTCGGCGGCGACGAAGCACTCCTCGTCGGGAGCGGTGGCCAGCACCGTGCCCCAGGGGTCGATAATCGCCGAGTGGCCGTAGGAGTCGAAGTGCGGTGGCGCCGCGCCGATCTGGTTTGGTGCGACGAGAAAGGCCTGGTTCTCGATCGCCCGCGCCCGCAGCAGCACCTCCCAGTGATCGCGCCCGGTCGCCGTGGTGAAGGCCGAGGGGACGGTGAGCAGGCGGGCTCCGCGCAGCGCGAGGATGCGGAACAGCTCGGGAAAGCGAAGGTCGTAACAGACCGTCAGTCCAGCGATCAGCTCCCCGAGCGAAGCGGTGACCATCTCCGAGCCGGGCTGCTCGTGCGCGGACTCGCGGTAGGAGACGCCGCCGGCGTCGACGTCGAACATGTGGATCTTGCGGTAGGTGGCGAGGTCATGGCCGTCGGGGCCGATCAGCACGGAGGTGTTGAAGGCCTTCTCGCCCTCCCCGCGCTCGGCGATGCTGCCGGCGAGCAGGTGGATGCCCAGCTCGCGCGCCCAGCCGCGGGCGGCGGTGAGGCTCGGTCCGGCGAGCGGCTCAGCCCCGGCCAGCAGCTCCTCGCCGCCCGCCAGCAGGTTCCACTTCTCGGGCAGCGCCACAAGCTCGGCGCCATCGGCCGCGGCGGCGCGCACCAGCCGCTCAGCGGTGTCCAGGTTTCGGGCCTTGTCGCCCTCCGAGTTGAGCTGTACCGCGGCTGCCCGCAAGCTTCCTCCGTGTTCGTCCGCACTGGCTGATTGACCAGTCAATCGACGGGCTCAGTATAGGACGGCCAGGCGAGGGCGCCCGGCGCCGGGCGTGCCCTACAAGTTCATCTGCCGACGAACGATGCGATCGAACACTGGCGTCGGCAGCAGTTGTCTCAGGCGCGCGCCCACCTTGGCTTCCATGCCGACCAGGTAGCGGCTGCGGGGCCGCCTGGAAGTGAGCGCGTGCTCGATTACCTCGGCCACCTTCTCGGCCGGAATCCCCCGTTCGGCGGTGTCCTTGATCACCTTGCGGTAGCGGTCGACGACTTCGCCGTAGAGCGCTTCGCGCTCCGGGGTGGCGAGCTCGTCGGCGGTGCGCTCGCCGCGCTCCCAAATCGGGGTGTCGATCGAACCGGGCTCGACGATCGAGACCTTGATGCCCCAGGGCCGCAGCTCCTGGCGAAAGATGTCCCCCACCGCCTCGATCCCGAACTTGGCGGCATGGTAGGCGCCGGTGAGCGGGAAGGCGACCCGGCCGCCGATCGAGCTGATGAAGACGATGCGGCCGCGGGCGGCGCGGATCGAGGGAAGCATTGCCTGGGTGACGGCGACATGGGCGGTCATGTTGACCTCGATCTGGCGGCGGAAGTCGTCGATCTGCAGCGTCTCCAGTGGGCCCGGGATGGCAACGCCGGCGTTGTTGACGAGCCCGTTGAGGCCGGCCTCCGCCTCCGCCTCTATCTGCGCAGCTGCGGCGGCGATCTGCTCCCCGTCGGTGACGTCGAGCATCAGCGGCGTCAGCCTGCGGGCCGGCAGCGGTCCGCAGCAACTCGGCGTCCTCCTGCCTGCGGACGCCGGCGAAGACCTGCCAACCGGCTTTGTCGAGCCGCAGCGCGGTGGCCCGGCCGATGCCGGTCGACGCTCCCGTGACAAGGACCGATCGCACACTACGAGGCTACTGCGAGCGTAACCTTGGGCGGGTGATTCCCGTGAAGGACGACGGCGAGCGCAAGCAGGTCACGGTCCTGTTTGCCGACGTGAAGGGGTCGATGGACCTCGCCGAGGGGCAAGATCCGGAGGAGTGGCGCAAGATCATGCAGCGCTTCTTCTCGGTCCTCGCCGAGGCGGTGACCCGGTTCGAGGGCACGGTCGACAAGTTCACCGGCGACGGGATCATGGCCGTCTTCGGCGCCCCGGTCGCGCACGAGGACCACGCGCGCCGCGCCTGTTACGCGGCCCTGCAGATGCTCGACGACGTCTCCGAGTACGCCGGCGAGCTGCGCCGCACCAAGGGGCTCAACTTCTCGACCAGGATCGGGATCAATTCCGGCGAGGTGGTCGCCGGGGCGATCGGCGCTGGCGCCGTGGGCGAGTACACGGCGATCGGCCACACCGTCGGCCTCGCACAGCGGATGGAGGCGCTGGCCGAGCCCGGGCGCGCCTACCTGACCGAGAGCACCGCCGAGTTGGCGCGCGGCTTCATGGAGCTCGATGACCTGGGCGAGTTCGAGATCAAGGGCGCGAGCCGGCCGGTCGGCGTTTACGAGCTGGCCGGGGTCGGCTCGGCCCGGTCGCGCCTCGACCTCTCGCGCGCCCGCGGCTTCTCGCGCTTCGTCGGCCGCAACGAGGAGATGACCGTCCTCGACGAGGCCCTGGAGCAGGCCGTGCGCGGCGAAGGCGCCGCCGTGGGGATCGTCGCCGAGCCGGGAATCGGCAAGAGCCGCCTCTGTCACGAGTTCACCCAGCGCTGCCGCGAGCGCGGGATCGAAGTCTTCGAATGCCAGGCGCAGGCGCACGCCCGCTCGATCCCCTTCATGCCGGTGCTGCAGATGCTGCGCTCCTACTTCGGGATCGTCGACGGCGACCCGGAGCGGATCGTGCGCGAGAAGATCGCCGGCCGCACGCTGCTGCTCGATCCGGCCTTCGCCGACGAGCTGCCGCTGCTCTTCGACTTCCTCGGCGTGCCGGATCCGGAGCGCCCGCTACCGCAGCTCAGCGCCGAGGCGCGGCACCGTGCCCTGCGCGGCGCAGTCTGCAGGCTTGTGCGTGCTCCCGGCCGCCGCGAAACGATGGTCGCCTTGGTCGAGGACCTGCACTGGATGGACGAGGGCAGCGCCACCCTGCTCGGCGAACTGATCTCCTCGGTGGAGGGGACGCAGACGCTGGCGATCGTCAACTTCCGGCCCGATTACAACGCCAAGTGGACCGACGCCCCGGCCTACCGCGATCTCCCGCTGGAGCCGCTGGGTCCGGAGGACACGCGCGAGATGCTGCGCGACCTGGCCGGCGAGGATCCGTCCCTGGACGGGCTCGGCGACCTGATCCACGAGCGCACCGCCGGCAACCCCTTCTTCATCGAGGAGATCGTCCGCACCCTCGCCGAGGGGGGCAATCTCGAGGGGGAGCGCGGCGCCTACCGGCTGGCCCACCCGGTCGACGACGTCGTTGTCCCAGCCAGCGTGCAGACCGTCCTGGCGGCCCGGATCGACCGCCTCTCCCCCACCGCCAAGCGCCTGCTGCAGGCCATATCGGTCGCCGGCAAGGAGGTGAACGAGCGCGCGCTGGAGATGGTCTCCGGCTTGAGTGAGGCCGATGACTGCGACGCGGCCCTCGCCGAGCTGATCGCCGGCGGCTTCCTCTACGAGGCGGAGCTCTACCCCGAAAGGGTCTTCGCCTTCCGCCACCCACTCACCCGCGAGGTTGCCTACGGGACCCAGCTCGCCGAGCAGCGCGCCGTCACGCACGCGGCGACCGCGCGCGCCTTGATCGAGCTCAACCCCGACCGCCACGACGAGCTGGCGGCGCTGATCGCCAGCCACATGGAGGAAGGCGGGGAGATCCTGGAGGCGGCCCGCTGGTCCGCCCGCGCTGCCTACTGGACCGGCAGCAGCCGGCCCGGCGACGCGCTGCACCTCTGGCGCAAGGTGACGGAACTGGCCGACAGCCTGGAGGAGAACGAGGAGACGACGGCGCTGGCGGTGATGTCGCGGCTGCTGCAGCTCGACTTCGCCTGGCGCCTCGGGATGGACAACGAGGAGGAAGCCCGGCTCAAGACCGAGGCAGAGGAGATCGCAACCCGGACCGGCGACCTGCGCTCGCTAGCCCTGCTGAGGATGGCCACCGCCGCCCGACCCGGAATGCCCCACGTGGCGGAGACCTGGCTGGCGGCGGTCGAGGAGACCAACCGGCTCGCCGACGAATCCGGCGACTTGCACCTGCGGATCGCGATCCGGGCGGGCAGCAGCTACGCCTTCCTCTGCGTCGCCGACTTCGACGGCTTCGAGCGGGCGCTGGACGAGATCATCGAGCTGTGTGGCGACGATCGCCGCGCTGGCGCGGGGATAGTGATCGGCAACCCACTCGCCTGGGCGACGATGGCCAAGGGGCTGGCGCGGCGCGAGCGCGGCCGGTTCGACGAGGCGGAAGAGCTGTTCAACGCGGCGTTGCGAATCGCCAACGAGGAGGGCGATCCGGAGATCGCCAGCTGGACCCGCGCCAACCAGGCGTTGATGCTGGCAACCCGGGGAGAACCAGAGGCCGGCGTGGCCCTGGCACGGCGCAACTGCGAGCTGACCGAACGGCTCGGCGACATCTTCTCGCGCAGCTTGGCGCTGTCCAACCTGGGTGCGAGCCAGCTCGCCGCCGGCAATCCCGAGGGGGCGCTGCGATCGCTGGAGGAGGCGGAGCGCGTTTATCGCTCGGCGATCCCCGACGGCGACGAGATGGAGTGCTGGCGGGCCGGCCTGCGGGCCGAAGCGCTGACCGGAGTCGGGCGGATCGAGGAGGCGATCGAGCTCGCCGAGTGGGCCAGCGAGGTCGCCCGCGAGCGCGGTATGCTCTGGTCGCTGCCGCTGACCCTGCAGGCGCTCGCCCTGGCTCGCACCGCCGCCGGCGCCGACGGGGCTCGCGAGGCACTCGACGAGGCGGCCGCGATCGCGGAGCGCACCGGGGCGATGGTCAGCCTCGAAGGAGTGGAACTGGCGCGCGAGTCGATCGGCGCCGGCGCCCGCTAACCGCGGCGGCCGGCGCGGTGGCGCTCCAACTCGGCCACCATCAGCTTGGTGTGGAGAGCGGCGATCAGGTCTTTTAGCGGCTGGGCGCCGGCTTCGAGCATCTCGACCACCCGCTCGGGCGAGACCTCGCCGGCGAGGCGGTTCATCACCATGTCGATCTCCTGCTGGACCAGCTGCTCGAGCGCCTCCTTGTAGCGGAGGGTGTCGTAGACCGTGAAGCCGATCTCCTCGTCGTAGCCGCTGGCGCGGAAGCGGCCGATCGCCTCGATGATGGTCACGTCCGAAGGCGAATAGCCACGGCTGTTCGGGGTGAGGATCTCCAGCTCGGCGAGGCGGTCCAGCACCTCTTTGGGGACGCCGTAGCGCTCACGGACCTCGGCGGCGCTGGTCCGTGCTCGCTCGCCCGCCAAAGCCCGGTCGAGGATCCGGTCCTCCAGCTCGAGCAGCGCCCCGGCGCGCTCGGGATCCTCGTCGAGCACCGACTTGATCGCCTTCAGCGGCATGAAGCGCTCCTCCTGCAGGCGCTTGATCAGCTTGATCCGGTCGACGAACTCGGGCGAGTAGTAGGCCATGTTGCGGCTGGTCTTGACCGGCTCCGGCAAGAGCCCCTCGCGCAGGTAATGCTTGATCGTCGGCGCCGGCACGCCCGAGGCCTCGGCCAGCTCCCCCATCCGCAGCAGCTCAATCGGTCGGTGGGCCGAAATGTCGTCCATGGGTCGACTTATCGGCCCGTCGGCGGTCATGCGCGGAAGTCCGTTGGCTCGGTGGCGGTGGGGCCGGCGGCGGCGCCGGACTCGAGCATCGCGGCGATCTCCTCGGGCGAGTACCCCGCCTCGCGCAGGACCTCTTCGGTGTGCTCGCCGAACGCCGGGGCGGGGCGGGTTGGGTCGCCCGGCGTGCGGGTGAGCTTGACCGGCAGGCCGAGCTGACGCACGGTCCCGAGCTCGGGCTGCTCCAGCTCGACGACCATCCCGCGGGCGCGCACCAGCTCGGAGTCGAGCGCCTCGTCGAGGTCGAGGATCGGCTCGATGCAGCAGTCGTGCTCGTCGTTGAAAGCAAGCCACTCCTCGCGCGTGCGGGAGTGGAAGACCGCGGCGACCTCACGGTGGGCGTCGGAGCCGGGCGCCTCGAACTGCTTCTCGACCAGGTCCGCCCTGCCCACCCCATTGCAGAGAGCAGCCCAGAACTTCGGCTCCAGCGCGCCGCAGCTGACCCAGCCGTCGGCAACCTCGTAGGGCAGGTAACAGACCAGGCCGCCGGCCAGTTGCTGCTCGCCGCGGCGCGGTAACTCGCCGTCGCAGAAGTAGCGGCCGGCGACCATCGCCAGCCAGGAAAGGGCGCCGTCGGCCATCGAGACGTCCACCATCTGCCCCGCGCCGGAGCGTTGCCGCTCGTGCAGCGCCGCCATCACGCCAAAGGCGGCCATCAGAGCGCCGCCGCCGAGGTCGGCGATCTGGCCGGCGGACTGCACCGGCGGGCCGTCCTTGGCGCCGGTCAGCCCCAGCAGCCCGACCAGGCCGAGGTAGTTCATGTCGTGGCCAGCGCGCTGTGCGTACGGCCCGTCCTGGCCGTAACCGGTGATCGCGCAATAGACGATCGCCGAGTTGGCATCGCGCATCCGCTCGTAGCCGACGCCGAGCCGGTCGAGGACGCCGGGGCGGAAGCCGTCGAGGACGACGTCGTAGCGCTCGACCAGTCGCAGCAGCGCCTCGCGCCCGGCATCGCTCTTGAGGTCGAGCCGGACCGAGCGCTTGCCGCGGTTGAGCGAGAGGTAGAGCGCCGAACGGGTCCCGAGCGCCTGCTGCTCCTCGCCGCCGTAGTAGGGCGGCGCCCAGCGGATGTAGTCCCCCATGCCGGTGTCCTCGACCTTCAGCACCTCGGCGCCGAGGTCGGCCAGCAGCAGCGAGCAGAAGCCCCCGGGCAGCAGCCGGGTCAGGTCGAGGACCTTGACGTCGCCGAGCGGAAGGCTCGCGTTCACTGGGGCTCGACCCCGACCGGGAAGTCGACGGAGTTGGCGATGAAGCAGCGCTCGTGGGCACGCTGGTGCAGCACCTCGATCGCGTCGGGGGCCGGCGGCTCGCCCTCCCAGCGGACCCGCGGGCGCAGCGTTGCCGCCGTGAAGCGCTTGCCATCGAGCACGCCGTCCGCGTCGTCTTCGTAGGAGGCGACCTCGAATCCTTTTTTCCTCGCCAGCGCCAGGAACCAGAGCATGTGGCAGCTGGAGAGCGCGCCGACCAACAGCACCTCGGGGTTCGATCTGGAGTCGTCGCCGCCGAGCTCGATCGCCGACGAGCTGGGAAGCGACTGGGCGCCGAGCAGAACCTCGTGGGCGCGGACGTCCTCCTCCTCGCCACCGTTCCAGGAGACTCCGGCGCGGTGGATCGACATCGCCATCGGCCTAGGCCTCGGCCCGCCTCGGCACTCCCAGCAGCTCGCGGGCCTCAGCGACGCTGGCGGCACGGCGGCCGATGTCCTCGGCCATCTGCCGCGCCTTGGCGATCAGGTCGCCGTTGGAGCGGCACATCTCGCCGTTCGGCAGGTAGAGGTTGTCCTCGACGCCGGCGCGGACGTTGCCGCCGAGGACCAGCGCCGAGGCGAGCAGCTTCCACTGGTCGCGGGAGATGCCGATCGTCTGCCACTGGTTCGGGCCCTCCGGCCCGCCCGGGATCTGATCGGACATCAGGGTCACGTTGCGCGGAGTCGGCCGGATGCCGCCGGTCACCCCCATCACCAGCGAGATCTGCAGCGGCGGCTCCAGCAGCCCCATGTCGATGAGCGGATCGAGGTTGGCGACGTGGCCGGAGTCGAAGCACTCGTGCTCGGGCTTGATCCCCAGCTCGCGCATCTCGGTCAGGAACTCGACGATCGTGTCGAAGCTGTTCTCGAAGACGGCCTTGAAGACGAAGTCCTTGCGCCGCTTCGAGTACTTGGCGTAGTTCATCGAGCTCATGTTCAGGGCGGCGACGTCGGGGCGCAACGCCCGCAGGTACTCGAGCCGCTTCTCGATCGGGATCCCGATCGCGCCGGTCGAGTAGTTGACGATGACGTCGCCGACCTCGGCCAGGATCGCCTCGGTGATCGCCTTGAAGTCCTCGACCTCGTATGAGGGCGTGCCGTCCGGTTTGCGGGCGTGGATGTGGATCTGCGAGGCGCCCTCGTCGACCGCGCGCCGCGCCTCCGCCGCGTACTCCTCCGGCGTGTAGGGGATCGCCGGGCACTGGTCGCGGTTGGCGATCACGCCGGAGATCGAGCAGCTGATGACTACCGGATCCTCAAATGAGCTCATGGCCTCTCCCTGCGGTGTGCGTTTGTCTCGCCTGGCGAGAGAAAAGAACACCGCGCGCTCATACGGGCATCACCCCATGGCGTTTGCGCGGCTTCTCGACGTGTTTGTCGCGGGCCATCCGCAGCGCCTTGACGATCGTCGGGCGGGTCTCGCGCGGGTCGATGATGTCGTCGATCACCGCGTTGCCGGCGGCGATGTAGGGATCGATCTGCTGGCGGACGGCGTTCAGCATCGCCTCGCGGGTCGCCTCGGGATCGTCGGCGGCCTCGATCGCCGAGCGGCCGATGATTTCGACCGCGCCCTCGGCGCCCATCACCGAGATCTCGGCCCCGGGCCAGGCGACGATCAGGTCCGGCTCGTAGGCCTTGCCGCACATCACGTAGTAGCCGGCGCCGTAGGCCTTGCGGACGACCACAGTCACCTTCGGCACGGTGGCGCGGCTGACCGCGTAGAGCATCTTCGCCCCGTGGCGGATGATCCCGGCGTGCTCGACCTTCGAGCCGACCATGAAGCCGGGCACGTCCTGGAGGAAGACCAGGGGGATGTTGAAGGCGTCGCAGAGGTTGATGAAGCGAGCCGCCTTGTCGGCCGAGTCGTTGTCGAGGATCCCGGCCAGCTGCTTGGGCTGGTTGGCGACGATCCCGACCGGCTGGCCGCCGAAGCGGGCGAAGCAGGTGATCAGCGTCTTCGCGAACTTCGGCTTCAGGTCGAACCACTCGCCGTCGTCGACGATCTCGCGGATCACGTCGTACATGTCGTAGGGCTGGCGCGAGGAGTCGGGGACGATCTCCATCAGCTTCTCCGACATGCGGTCGTCGAGGTCGTCCGTGTCGATTACCGGCGGCTTGTGCTCGCAGTCAGACGGGAAGTAGGAGAGGTACTTCTTGACGGCCTCGATGCACTCCGCGTCGTCCTTGACCTCGAGGTCCCCCACTCCCGACTTGCGGCAGTGGACCTTGGCCCCGCCGAGGTCCTCCATCGAGATGTCCTCGCCGGTCACGGCTTTGACCAGGTGGGGGCCGGCCAGCGCCATCGCCCCCTGGCCGGAGACCATCGGCACGAAGTCGGCCAAGGCCGGGATGTAGGCGGTCCCGGCCGCGCACGGCCCCATCATCGCCGCCACCATCGGGATCACCCCCGACATTTCGACCTCCTCGCGGAAGAGGAAGCCGGAGCCGGCGAAGAGCGACCCGGTCGCCTCCTGGATGCGGGCGCCGGCGGAGTCGAGCAGCCAGACAAACGGCATCCGCTTCGAGAGCGCCATCTCACGCAGGCGGGTGACCTTGAGCTCGCCGGTCATCCCCATCGAGCCGGCCATCACAGTGAAGTCGTAGGCGGCGACGCAGGTCGGACGGCCGTCGACGTCGCCCCAGCCGGTGATGACGCCGTCGGCCGGGGCCTCGACCCCGTCCATCGCTCGCTGGGCGAAGTGCGGGCGGCCGTGGATGCCGAGCTCGACGAAGGTCCCCTCGTCGACCAGCAGGTCGAGCCGCTCGCGCGCGGTCAGCTTGCCGCGCTCGTGCTGCTTGGCGATCTTCTCCTCGCCGCCACCCAGCTTCGCCTTCTCGCGGCGCGCGTGCAGCTGCTCGTTCAGCTCCGCCAGCGGGGCGGCGCCGGGGAGGAGGTTCCTGTCCCCCTGCCCCTGCTCGGTGCTTGCCACTCCTACCGTCCCTTCCACTGCGGGTCGCGCTTCTCGAAGAATGCGGTGACGCCCTCGACGATGTCCTCGGTGGTGAAGGTGAGAGAGAGCTGCGAGCGCAGGAACTCGAGCGCGTCGTCGAGCGCCATGTCCTGCTGGCGGTACATCGCGTCGTGGCCGAGGCGCATCAGCACCGGGCTCTTGGAGGCCAGCTTGCCCGCCCACTCGGCCACCGCGGCGTCGAACTCCGCCGCCGGCACGACCTTGTTGGCGAGCCCGTACTCGACTGCCTGCTCGGCGCTGAGCCGCTCGCCCAGCAGCATCATCTCGTTGACTTTCTTGCGCGGGACGTTGCGGTAGATGATCGACATGATCATGTAGGGGAAGGCGCCGACGTTGATCTCCGGCGTGCCGAAGGTCGCCCCCTCTGTGGCGATCACCAGGTCGCAGGAGAGCGCCAGCCCCATCCCGCCCGCCAGCACGTGGCCGTTAGCGGCGCAGAGCGAGGGCTTGCCGAGCCGCGGCATCAGCCGGAAATATTCAAGGAAAAGATCACTTGCAAAATGTTTTTGGACGAGGGGCACGTCCGCGGCGAACCCCCCAAGGTCTGCTCCTGCGCAGAAAACCTTTGAACCGGCCCCGGTGAGGACGACGGCGCGGACCTCCTCGGAGGCTTTCGCCGCCTTCATCGCATCGACCAGCTCGGCCAGCATCTGGCCGGAGAGCATGTTGCGCTTCTCCGGGTTGTTCAGCGTCACCGTGGCGACGCCCTCGGCCACCTCGTAGGCGACCAGCTCGTAGCTTCCCTGGCTCATCGAGTGGCAACCATATCGAGTTGCGTTGAAAGTGGGAAGTGCTACTGTCTACTCGCCTTTGGGGGTGTCTGAGCTTTCCCACCTCATTTGGTGGCAAACCTCAGAGACGCCCGGGTGACCAGCGAACTTCAAGCGAGGAGAGAGACCAGTGGCGACCGCGACGACCAACGGCTCCAGCGTCATCAAGCCCGACCACGCAGCCGGGCGCAAGCACTTCATCTTCAGCCAGGAGCACGAAGACCTGCGCGAGTCGATGCAGTCGTGGGTCAAGAAGGAGCTGTGGCCGCACCGCAACGAGTGGGAGGACACCTACTGGCCAAGCGAGAAGATGAAGCGAGCCGGCGAGCTCGGCTTCCTCGGCCTCTGCTTTCCCGAGGAGTACGGCGGCCAGGGCGGCGACTACTTCTACTCGCTGGTCCGGGCCGAGTGCATGAGCTACTCCGGCTCCGGCGGGACCAACATGGGCTTCGCGGTCCAGACCGACATGGTCCTGCCCCCGATCCATCTGCTGGGCACCGAGGAGCAGAAGAAGAAGTACCTCGAGCCGGGGCTCAAGGGCGAGAAGATCGGCAGCCTCGGGATCACCGAGCCGGGCGCCGGCTCCGACGTCGCCGGTATCCGCACTACGGCGATCCGCGATGGCGACGAATACGTCATCAACGGCTCCAAGACCTTCATCACCAACGGCCCGCGGGCCGACTTCATCGTCCTCGTCTGCAAGACCGATCCCGATGAGCGCCACGCCGGCATGACCCTCTTCGTCGTCGACCTGCGCGACGAGAACGGTGAGCACGTGCCCGGCTTCACCGTCTCCGCCGAGCTCGAGAAGATGGGCATGCACGCTTCCGACACCGGCGAGCTGGCCTTCGAAGACGTCCGCGTCCCGGCCGACGCCGTGCTCGGCGAGGTCGGCAAGGGCTTCTACCACATCGCCTGGGAGCTCCAGGGCGAGCGCTTGGTCGCCGCCGCCGGCTCCCATGCGGGTTGCGAACGGATGATCGAGAAGACCCTCGAGTACGCGAAGGAGCGCGAAGCCTTTGGCCGCCCGATCGGCAAGTTCCAGGCGATCCGCCACAAGTTCGCCGAGATGGCGACCAAGACCGAGGCCGCGAAGCAGTTCACCTACGCGACCGCCTGGCGCTTCGCCAACGGCGAGTACCCGGTGCGCGAGATCACGATGGCGAAGCTCTTCGCCTCACGGGTCGGCTGCGAGGTCGCCGACGAGTGCATCCAGATCCTCGGCGGGTACGGCTACATGAAGGAGTACGAGATCGAGCGCGCCTACCGCGACGTCCGCCTCAACCGCATCGGCGCCGGCACCGACGAGGTCATGCTCGACGTGATCGGGAAGAGCTACGGGCTGTAGGGCGAGACGCGTTAGGTGTCGGTCGCGATGACCGTCGCAATGACCACGAGGAAGCCGCCCAGGCTGTTGAACCTGTCATCCAGCTGCTCGTCGCTCCACATAGTTCGCTCCACGCCTCCACGCTATAGATATTCGCTGCACGCGAAACGCCTTGTCTGCAGCGTTAACGCAACTCCTTCGTGACGTGACCGTCGTCAAGGACACCGGCGCGCGGGCGACCCTCCCCCCCTTCGGCGAGGAGCACGAGGAGCTGCGGGAAACGGTCCAGCGCTTCGTCGCCAGGGAGATCGCGCCCAACGTCGACGAGTGGGAGGCGGCGCGGGAATTCCCCCGCGAGCTGTACTCGCGCTGCGCCGAGCTGGGCTTCCTCGGGCTCAAGTTCCCTGAGGAGTACGGCGGCCAGGGCGGCACCCACCTGCACGATGCGATCTGGGTCGAAGAGCTGGCTCGCTCCGGCGGCTCCGGCGGCGTTGCCGCCGGCCTCAACGCCCACGCCTCGATCGCGATGCCGCCGATCTTCAACTTCGGCACCGAGGAGCAGAAGCAGCGCTGGCTGGCGCCGGGGATCGCCGGCGAGAAGATCGGCGCCCTCGGCATCACCGAGCCGGGCGCCGGCTCCGACGTCGCCGGTATCTCGACCGTAGCGGAGCGGGTCGACGGCGGCTACGTCGTCAACGGCGCCAAGACGTTCATCACCAATGGCGTCCGCGCCGACTTCCTCGTCTGCGCCTGCAAGACGACGCAGGAGGGCGGCCACGGCGGGATCTCCTTCCTCGTCCTCGAGCGCGAGATGCCCGGCTACGAGGTGGCGCAGAAGCTGGAGAAGATGGGCTGGCACTCATCCGACACCGGCGAGCTGGCCTTCACCGACGTCGAGGCGCCGGCCGAGAACCTGCTCGGCGAGGAGAACGGCGGCTTCAAGCTGATCATGGCCAACTTCGCCTGGGAGCGGCTGCTGATGGCGATCGGCGCCGTCGGCGCGATGCAGCGCCTGATCGACGTCACCGTCGCCTACGCCCTCGAGCGCGAAGCCTTCGGCCGCCCGATCGGCAAGTTCCAGGCGATCCGCCATCACGTCGCCGAGATGGCGACCAAGGCGGAAGCCGCCCGTGCCCTCACCTACAACGCCCTGCGCCTCTTCCACGACGGCCAGGACTGCATCCGCGACGTCAGCATGGCCAAGCTGGTCACCCAGCGCGCCGTCCTCGAGATCGCCGACACCTCGCTGCAGATCCACGGCGGCTACGGCTATATGCGCGAGTACGGCATCGAGCGCGCCGTCCGCGACGCCCGCCTCGGCCCGATCGGCGGCGGCACCGACGAGATCATGAAGGAGATCCTCGGCAAGCAGATGGGGCTGTAGGGGCCAGCGGGAACTTCCGGGCGGCCCCTCCGCCTCGTCAAGCCTCGGCGACATCCTGCCGACGATGTCGAACTCATCGAAGGCATAGCTTCTGGCCATGATTCACCCAGCTTTGAGCGCAGCGGACAGGTGGTGCAACGAAAATAACCCGCTGCTCGAGGCCGTCTTCGACTGGTTTTGGGAGCGTGGCGAGTGGCCGCAAATCAAATCGCTCCAGCGAGAGCTCGATCGTCACGGCCGCGAGATCGACCTTGACGCCGCCTTCCAGATGCCGAGGCTGCTCGGCCACGTCGAGCAGATGCGGATCGTGCTGTTGGTCAGGGGCATGAGCCGGGTACCGGCCGCAGCGCCCTTGCTCGACGCGTGGGCAGAGGCGATCCGTATCGCCTACGCGCGCTACACCTCCGACCTTGAACACCCGCAATTGACGCGCAGCGACATCGAAGGCGAACTCGAGCTCGATGCCACCACGACCCAACGGCTGGCGTCGATTCTGATCCGAGAGAACTGGGCGTTCGGCGGTCACACCGGCGAGCCAGAGGGATTCTGGGTGTTCGATGTCGAGACGGGAGTGCGGACCGCTGCAGGGGCGACGGGCGTCAGCAATTTGATCGCCGCCCGCGACGCAGTCGAGTTCCCAGGGTCAGCGACGACCGCGAACGAGGCGCCGATCGTCGAATCCGAGATTTCTGCCGATCCCGAAAAGGCGCGGCGCGTGATGGTCGTTTATGGGCGCGACACCGCGATGCGCAAGGCGATGTTCGATTTCCTTCGCGCTTTGGACCTGCGGCCGCTCGAGTGGGAAGAGATGGTCAGGGCCACGGGCGCCGCCACGCCATACACGGGGGAGGTGCTCAACCGGGCCCTGCGGGACGCCCAGGCCGTCGTCGTCCTCTTCACGCCCGACGATGTTGCGCGACTCCGCGGCGACCTCCTCGGCGGCAACGACGGCGCGGAGGAAGCCGAGCTAAGAGGACAGCCTCGTCCCAACGTCCTCTTCGAGGCGGGCCTCGCCTTTGGCATGCACCCCGAACGCACCGTCCTGGTCGAGCACGGCGAGCTGCGTGGCCTCTCGGACCTCAGCGGCCGGCACGTCGTCCGACTCCCAGGTGGCGTCGAACGGCTTCGCGACCTGGCGGGCAGGCTCGAACAGGCGGGCTGCGCTGTCAATACGGACGGCGCCGACTGGCTCGATGAGACGCGGTTTCCCGCTTCTCCAGTCGATGACCAAGAGATTCGGAGCGCGGGGACCGGTAAGAAGCCGGGGGGGTAACTCGGCCCGAGCTCAGCGCCGCGGACCGGCGTCGCAGGTGTGGGACTTGCCCCACCCGGGGCCACCGTCGCAGTAGTCGTGGCCGCGGCCGCCGTAGAGCTGGTCGGGCTGGGCTCCGCCGTAGAGGCGGTCGTTGCCGCCTTCGCCGTGGCAGCCGTCCTGGCCCGGGCCCATCACGCAGATATCGTCACCGGGGCCTCCCCAGCAGCCGTCGCTGCCGCCGCCGTGCCGGCAGTAGTCGTCGCCGTCGCCGCCGACGCAGTCGCTGTTGCGGGAGCCGGTGATGCAGACATCGTTGCCACCGCCGCCGATGCAGCGATTGCGCCGGGAGCCCTGGGGAAAGCACGTGTCCGGCTCGCCGCTGCCAATGAACTTGTCCGACCCCGAGCCCAGGTAGATAGTCAGAGGCACGGGAAGGCGCTCCACAACCCTGACGAAGTCTCCGGAGGGGCCCATCGTGACCTCGATCCGGGAGGCATCCTGCAGGCGGCAGACGGCGGCCATGCGATCGCGCTTGACGCGGCAGCCGCGGGGATGGGCGCGGGCCAGCAGTCCCTTGACCACGAGCCTGCCGCGATCGGTGCTCAGCTCGAGCGTGGACCCGGAGGCCGCGCCATAGATCGAGATCTGGCTGGCAGGCGTGGCGGCACTCGGCACTGCCACCAGAAGGGCGAGCGCCGCGAGCACGCCGGCCAGCGATATGCGGCCGGGGGACAAGGACATCGCGGGCATACTAAACATGTGTATCGGCTAACAAAACGAAGGCTTGACGGAAACAGCGGATCTCCTGCAATTTGGATAGGAAAGTCGATCCATCTGCTCAGACCCGGGAATCCGGGAGAGGCGACGGATAGGACGCTAGGTTCCGCGCGACCAACGAGCAGAGGAGGCGGCGATGCTGTCGTGGCTGGCGGAGAAGATGATCTCCCGCAACATGAGGAGGATGAGCGCCGGGGACCCCGGTCCGACGGTGCAGATGTATGCCGAGGACGTCGAGTTCAGGTTCCCTGGCGACAACTCCTGGGCAGGAGAGATCCACGGCAAGGAGAGCCTGGAGCGGTGGCTTGAGCGCTTCGTCGACATCGGGATCCAGATCCGACCGGACGAGGTCGTCCTGCAGGGCTGGCCGTGGCGGCAGACGATCTGCGTGCGCGGGATCACCCATCTCGACGCCCCTTCCGGCGAGCGGGTGTACGAAAACCGCTACGTCATCTGGGGTCACCTCTCCTGGGGGAAGATGCGCGACTACGAGGTCTACGAGGACAGCGAAAAGGCAAAGGCGCTCGACGGCTACCTGGCCAGCGTCGGCAAGCTCTGAACTCGGATTGGATCGGCGGCCTGTCCAGGGCTAAGATCGATCCATCGGCCCCCGCGCCGAGCTTCCGGCCGGGGAAGCCCCAACGAGAGGAGAGTCAGATGCTCTGCGCACTGACCGTACGCAAGCTGAAACCGGGCACGATGGAGGACTTCAAACAGGCGTTCATCCCGAGCGAGGGCGTCGAGGTCCCGGCGGGATGGAAGCGCTTCTACGCCGTCCGCAACGTCGCCGACGAGAACGAGGTCGTCACCTTCGGATTCTTCGACGGGACCCTGGACGAGCTGCGTGCCAGCCAGCGGGACAGCAGCGACTACGAGCGGCGGCGCGCGGCAACCGAGGAGTTCGTCGAATCGGTCGGCGCCGACGGCGTCTTCGAGGTGGTCGAAGAACGCTCGATGGACTAGCCACGCCAACCGGCCGAGGCGACAGATGAAGCAGCGAGTCAGCGTCGTCACCCTCGGCGTCGCCGATCTCGAGCGCGCACGCGCCTTCTACGAGGCGCTGGGCTGGACGACCGGGGCAGACCCCGGCGACGATGTCGTCTTCTTCCAGGCCGGCGACATGGTCCTCGCGCTCTGGGACCGGGCGCGGCTTGCCGGGGACAGCTGCGTCGAGGACGCGCCGGGCTGGGGCGGCGTCACCCTGGCGCTCAACCTCGCCTCGCCGGCCGAGGTCGACGCGGCGATCGAGGAGGCGCGAGCGGCCGGCGGCCGAATTGGCCGCGAGCCGTCCGAGACCTTCTGGGGCGGCTACAGCGGCGTCTTCGTCGACCCCGAGGGCCACCCATGGGAGGTCGCCCACAACCCGCACTGGCGACTGACCGAGGACGGCGGCGTCAGGCTCAGCTGAAAACTGGCCGGCTGACCAGGGCCACTCGGTTCCCTGTAGCCTCCGGCGCCGACTTCACGAACCAAAGGAGAGGCGTACTGATGGGACTTCTGGATGGGAAAGCGGCGATCGTCACCGGGTCGGCGCGGGGATCGGCCGGGCGACCGCGGAGCTGTTCGTCAGCGAGGGGGCCAAGGTCCTGATCAACGACCTCGACGCCGACGTCGCCGAGCAGACCGCCGGCGAGATCGACGGCGAGACCGCCGTCTTCGCCGGCGACCTGACCAAGGAGGGCGCCGCCGACGAGCTCGTCGCCGCCGCCGTCGACGCCTTCGGGGCCGTCGACATCGCCGTCAACAACGCCGGCTACACCTGGGACGGCGTCGCCCATCGCATGAGCGACGAGCAGTTCCAGGCGATGCTCGACATCCACACCGTCGTCCCCTTCCGCGTCGCCCGGGCGCTGGCGCCGCACTGGCGCGAGGCGGCCAAGGCCGAGCGCGGCGAAGACAAAGAGGTCTTTCGCAAGCTGATCAACGTCTCCTCGACCTCCGGCACGATGGGCAACGCCGGCCAGGTCAACTACTCCGCGGCGAAGATGGGCGTCGTCGGCTTGACGAAAACCCTCGCCAAGGAGTGGGGTCAGTTCAAAATCAACGTCAACGCGGTCGCCTTCGGCTTCGTCGACACCCGCCTCACCGCCGCCAAGGAGGAGGGCGGCGAGATGACCTCGCCGACCGGCGAGAAGATCGAGCTCGGCATTCCCGAGCAGATGCGGGCGATGGCCTCGGCGATCATCCCGATCGGCCGTCCCGCCACGCCCGAGGAGGCGTCGGGCCCGGTCCTCTTCCTCGCCTCGCCTCTGGCCAACTACGTGCACGGCCAGGTCCTCAACGTGACCGGCGGCATGTTCGGCGGGATGTACACCTGAGATGAGCACAGAAGCGGCGGGCGCCAAGCGGACGCCCCGTTACCTCGACGTAGCGGACAAGATCTGGCCTGCTACCCGCCGCTTCATGGGCGTTCACACGTTCCTCTACAAGCGGACGGGCGGGCGCATCGGCCACACGATCCCCGGCGTCCCCGGCAAGATGCTGCTGCTCGACCACGTCGGGGCGAAGAGCGGCGTCAAGCGCACCTCGCCGCTGCTCTACGTCAGAGACGGCGAGAACCTCGTCATCGTCGCCTCCAAAGGCGGCTTCCCGAAGCACCCCGCCTGGTACCACAACCTGATGGCCAACCCCGATACCGCGGTCCAGGTCGGCGCCCACCTGACGCCGGTCCACGCCCGCGTCGCCAAGCCGGAGGAGCGCGACCGGCTCTGGGCGCTGGCGGTCGAGGCCTACCACGGCTACGAGAACTACGCCGCCCGCAGCAAAGGCCGCGAGATCCCGCTGGTGGTGCTCGAACCGCGCTAGACGCTCCTAGCTAGGAAGGTTTCGGGCGGCGCTCCTCGGCGACCGGGTCGCCGCCCTCGGTGGCGATCGCCGGCGGGGGCCAGGGACCGGCCCAGTTGTCGCGGCCGCCGTCGATCGTGATCGTCGCGCCGGAGAAGAAGTCGCCGGCGGGCGAGGCGAGGTAGGCGACCAGCCAGGCCATCTCCTCGGGCCGGCCGGCGCGGCCGATCGGGATCGAGCGCTCGAGGTTCTCGACGACCACCTGCGGATACTTGGTCAGCAGCGTCTCGGTCGCGAACTGACCGGCGGCGAGCGCGCAGGTCTTGATCCCGAAGCGGGCCCACTCCACCGCCAGCGTCCGCATCATGTTCTCCACCGCGGCGCGGGCGGCGCCGGAGTGGACCATCCCCGGCATCCCGTTGTGAGGCGAGAGGGTGACGCTCAGCACCTTGCCGCCGCCCTGGGGGATGAAGGCCTTGACGGCGGCGGCGTGGGTCATCAGCCAGGTGCCCTGGACGTTGAGGTCGATCACGGTGCGGAAGCCTTTCGGGCTGATCGCCTCGGCCGGGCTGAGGAACTGGCCGCCGGCGTTGTTGACGAGCACGTCGAGCCGCCCGTGGCGCTCCAGCAGCCGGTCGAAGAAGCGATCGACCGGCGCCTCCTCGCGGATGTCGAGGATCTCGTGCTCGAAGGCGCCCGGCAGGCCGGCCGCCAGCTCGGCGGTCTCCGCCAGCGGCGCCTCGCGGCGACCGCAGGCAACGACGGTGGCGCCGAGGCGCGCCAGCTCCAGCGCCGTCTCCCGCCCCAGGCCGCTGCCGGCGCCGGAGACGACGCAGACCAGATCCTCGAGCAGCCCGTCGCGAAACACCTGCGAATGCGAGCGTTCAGCCATCGAGCGGCAAGCCTATAGGCGACCCGATCGGCGGTAATGTCACTCGCGATGAAGGTCCAGGTGGAGGCGAAGCCCCTGCACGAGCCGCTGGCCGGCGGGACGCCCGGGCGCCGCCGTCGTCGTCGAACCGCTGATCGCCGGCCACGTCGAATGGCCGCGGACGATGATGGAGCGCCCCGGCGGCCGCTTCGAGACGCTGAAGCTGCTGCGGGCGCTGATGACCGGAAACCCGGCTTTGAAAGTGCCGGTGCCCGCCTTCCTGATCCGCCATCCCAGCGCCGGCGCGATCCTCGTCGACACCGGTCTGCACCCCTCCGTCGCCACCGACGGCAGGGAGAACTTCGGGGACTCTCCAACCGGGTCGGGCGCCCGACGCTGGGCAGCGCCGAAGACGTGCCGGCGCAGCTGCGCGAGCGCGGGCTCGACGCCGGGGAGATCCCGGTCGTGGTGATGACCCACATGCACCTCGACCACGCCTCGGCGGTCTCCGAGTTCCCGCAGTCCACCTTCATCGTCAGCGAGTCCGAGTGGCGTGCCGCGGCGACCGGGGCCCGCCCCCTGCTCAACGGCTACCGCCGCCAGCACTTCGATTACGCCTTCGACTACCGCACCGTCGACTTCGACCGTGCCGGCATCGACTCCTACGCCAGCTTCGGCCGCGCCTTCGATCTCTTCGGCGACGGCTCGATCCACCTCGCCTTCACGCCCGGCCACAGCCCCGGTCACATCTCGGTGGTCTGCCGGCTCGCGCAGCGCGACTTCGTCATCGGCGGCGACTGCGTGTACATGCTGGCCCAGCTCGAGCGGCGACGCGCCGCTGCCGCCCCGCCCCCACGACGCCCACAACTACCGCCGCTCGCTGCAGGAGCTGCGGCTGTTCGGCAATCAGTACCCCGAGGCGACGATCACGCCGGGGCACGATCCGGACTTTTACGCTCGGGTCGAATCTCGCTACGAGTAGCCAGCCCCTCGTACATCTCCCGCACCCGGCCGAAGATCTCGGTTGCCACTTCGAGCTGGCGCTCGCGGCTCGGCGACTGCTCGCTCGGGAAGCCGAGCGGCTCGCCGAACTCGACCGTCACCCTGGGGAAGCGCAGCCGCTTCCAGCCGCGGACCTTGGCCGAGCCGTGGATCGCGACCGGCACGACCGGCGCGCCCGATTCCAGCGCAATCCGGCCAATCCCCGGTTTCGGCGCGCCTCAGCCGCTGCGAGCGCGAGCGGCCGCCCTCGGCGTAGACCAGCAGCATCTCGTCCTGGCGCAGGATCTCACGCGCGGTCTCGATCGCCTCCTCGTCGTGATGGCCGCGGCGAACCGGAAAGACGCCGCCGTGCTTGTAGATGTAGGTGAAAACGGGAGGGCCGAACATCTGCGATTTCGCCATGAAGCGCACCTTCCGTCGCAGGTAGAGGCCGACGAAGAAGTGGTCCATCTGGCTGAAGTGGTTGGGGGCGAGGATCAGCGCGCCCTCGCGCGGCACGTTCTCCAGGCCGACGCCGCGGACCCGGTAGATCAGCATCGTCGGCAGGGTGAGGACGATACGGACGAAGGTGTAGGTCCAGCCCACGCCCTTGCGCGCGGCCTCGTGGAACTGCGTGAAGTACTCCGCGGGGCGCGGGTCCTTGTAGACCTGTGGCTTCATCTCCGTCATGGCGAGACGGCGGCATCGGGAGCCGCCGTCCTTGCCTACCCTCTGCCCGGCAGCGGGTTACTCGCTCGCTTCTGGATCCGCCCAGCCGCGCGAGCGCTCCAGCGCCCGCTGCCATTGCGCCAGCAGCGCCTCCCGCTCTTCGGCGCCCATCGCCGGCTCGTAGCGGGCGGACTCGCGCCACATCTCCCCCACCTCCTCGCCGCTCCACAGCCCGGTCGCGATCCCGGCCAGGTAGGCGGCGCCGAGCGCGGTCGTCTCGGCGATCTCCGGCACGACCACGGGAGCGCCGAGCACGTCGGCCTGGAACTGCATCAGCCAGCGGTTGGCGACGGCGCCGCCGTCGGCCTTGAGCAGCTCGAGCCGCTCGCCGCAGGCGGCCTCCTGGGCGTGGACCGCGTCGACCGTCTGGAAGGCGATCGCCTCCAGCGCCGCCCGCGCCAGGTGGGCGCGGCCGCTGCCGCGGGTGAGGCCGACGATCGTCCCGCGCGCGTAGGGATCCCAGTGCGGGGCGCCGAGCCCGGTCAGTGCCGGCACGAAGTAAACGCCGTCGTTGGCGTCTAGGGAGGCCGCCAGCGCCTCCGTCTCCCCCGCCTCGGCGACGATCCCGAGGCCGTCCCGCAGCCACTGCACGGCGGCGCCGGTGACGAAGATCGACGCCTCGAGCGCGTAGGCGGTCTCGTCCCCGAGGCCGCAGGCCACGGTGGTGAGGAGACCCTCGGGTGGGCGCGGCGCCTGCGCTCCGGTGTGAAGGAGGACAAAGCTGCCGGTGCCATAGGTGTTCTTCGCCATGCCAGCCCGATGGCAAGCTTGACCGAACAGCGCCGCCTGCTGGTCTCCCGCGATCCCAGCCACCGGCACCTCGCCGCCGAACTCGCCGGTGGCGCCGTACACGTGAGAGGAGGGCAGCGGCTCCGGCAGCCGCGCCGGGTCGACGCCGAGCAGCTCGCAGAGTTCCGTATCCCAGGCGAGGCGGTGGATGTCGAACAGCATCGTCCGCGAGGCGTTGGTGAAGTCGGTGACATGGCGCCCGGTCAGCTTGAAGAGCAACCAGGAGTCGATCGTCCCGAAGACCGCCCGCTCGGCGCCCTCGGCATTGCGCAGCAGCCACTCGATCTTGGTCGCGGAGAAGTAGGGGTCGATGGTCAGGCCGGTGCGCTCCCGCACCAGCGGCTCGTGACCGGCGGCGCGCAGCTCGTCGCAGCGGGCGGCCGTGCGGCGGTCCTGCCAGACCAGCGCCCGGTGGATCGGCTCGCCCGTCGCCGGGTCCCAGGCGACGACGGTCTCGCGCTGGTTGGCGATCCCGATCCCGGTGAGGTCGGCGCCGGCGATCCCGGCGTCGTCGATCGCCGCCGTCGCCACCCCCCGGGTCGTCTCCCAGATCTCGGCGGCGTCGTGCTCCACCCAGCCCGGCCGCGGGAAGTGCTGCTCGAACTCCGAGTAGGCGCGGCCGGCGACCCGACCTCCCTCGTCGAAGACGAGGCAGGTCGTCCCGGTCGTCCCCTGGTCGATCGCGAGGAGCACGTGCCGGCGGGCCGCTCAGCCCCGGACCCGGCACTGCGGGTCAGCGTCGAGGAGAGCTCGCGGCCATCGGCAAAGGTCATCGAGGCGCGGGCGAAGGAGAAGGTGGCGCCGGGGAAGCCCGCGGGAGCGTCACAGGCAGCGCTCAGGTAGCTGCGCCGCTGACCGCGGTAGACGAACTCGCGATGCAGCCGCAGGCTGATCCGTTTCAGGTACCCCCAGCGGTTCTGCGCCGCCGGCAGGGAGCCGGTGAGCACGGTCCCGTACGTGCCGGCGCGTTCGCGGATGCGGAAGACGAGGATGCGGGTGATCGGCACCGGCTGGTCGTCATAAACGTGGGCGAGGATCGCCCGCCTGCCCTCGACGATCGAGTTGAAAGCGAGTATGCGGCCGTTCGACGGAAAGGCCGACTGTTCGGGGAAGGCCACGGAGGCGGCGTAGGCGCCGTTTCCCACCAGCGCCGGACCGCAGCGAGCCAGAGCTTCCTCTGAGGAGGAGGGTTCGATTTCGCTCTTCTGACAGACGGGCAGACCGCGGGCGTCAAGGCGACCGCCCTGGTTGATCGCGACCGAAATGCCCCGCAGGGCCGGCGGACGCTCGCCGGAAAGGGTGCGGACGGCGCCGGAGATGCTGATGGCGATCGGCGCGCGAGCATCGCGCGGAAGCGTGTTCGGCGCGATGCCGCCGCTGAATCTGACGAAGAGATCGCCGCGGGCGCTCAGCTCGGCCTGGGCGAGCGAGACGCCCAGCGCAAGGACTGCGATCGCAACTGCCACCGCCTTCGTCGGGCCGTTCCCCATTCCGTTGAGGCTAGCGCCGGGGGCTGGGGGGCGACTTGCCCCACCCGTCGCGCCCGGTCCGGCTCCCCCGGGCGCGCCAGGGGGGGCAGGCCGGGCGTCGGAGGTGGGAGACCTCCGACGCTCCGCGACCGCCGTTCTACCGTGGCGCCGCCTCAGGGAGTAAGACGGCCCCTGCCGTTTTGTAAACGACGGTACTCAATGTAAGCACTAGTACGCGACTTGTCAAGCCTGGCCTCCTGTCAACCCCCGCCCCACCCCCAGGGCGCCGCGATCGCGAACCTCCAGGCCTGCTCGATATAGCGCAAGACCATCATCGGGCTGGTTCTCTGCTCGAAGATCGCATCCCCTGTCCCCAGCGAGCGAATCCTCCAGCGCTCGCAGGCGAGAGTCGTCTCGCCGCCGATCAGGACGGAGCTCTCGAGGATCTCGATCTGGCACTGCCGATCGATCAGCTGGGCAAGAATCAGGCGAATCTCGTCTCGTCCCTTGATCGCCGTCGCGTCGGGGGTGATCAGACAGGCGTCCTTGGCGAAGTACGAGGTCGCTGTCTCCAAATCGGAGGCGTTGATGGCTTGGACGAGGGCGAGCGTGCTCCCCCGGGGAGCCACGGACGGCGACGCAATGGTCGAGGTGCTCACCTGGCTTGCACCGCTGCGCTCACTCGGTCCCATCCCGGCACACGGGCTGGACTTAACAGGACGCGTCTGTCGTTGTCAAGGCTGGTACACGACACTGGATAAGGGGTCGGCCCCGACGCCCGCGGCGCCAGGGCCGCTCAGCTCAGCTGAATTTCGAGGGGGTGAACTTGCAGTAGGTGAAGCCGAAGCCGGCGACCGTGCTGTTCGCTCTGTTGGCGTTGCTGGTCAGGCGCACCACCTGGGACTGGGCCTTGAACTTGTTGTCGGCCTTGAGAGCGGTGGCGACCTTGCGGAGCGTTACGACCTGCGCGTCCACATAGCCCAGCCACCTGCGGAGCGTTGCTTCGTCTTCGGAGGGCTGTGGGGTGGCTTTGAGCTGCTTGAGGGTCTTTTCCAGCGCGGTCGCGGCACGGGAGAACTGGGAGGCGGCCTTGTCGAAGTCGCCGTTCTTCACCCGGGTGCGCACGTCCTTGAGGATCTTTTCGTTAGCCAGGGTGTTCGCTTTGCAGATCGGCTCGACCTTGGCGACGTATTCGTCGCGGCTGAGATCGGCGCCCAGCGCCATCGGGACAGCGACGAGAAGCGCTGCGGTCAGTGAGACGACCAGCTTCAGAGGCCTCTTCAGTTTGCTCGGCATTGCGTTTTGTCCCTTCGTGTTCATTGGTTTTCTCGCAGCTGCTCGGGGGTGAGGACGTAGGCCTGGATCGCCGCAACCGTCCAGACTCCGCCGTCCAGGTACATCGGCATGTCCGCCGAGAGGGTGTCGGCGGTCTTGTAGATGACGAATGCGCGGTTGCCGTCGCCACGGCGGACCGAGGCGACGTCGATCCTGGACTCGGCGGCCCTGCTTGCCCTCGAGGTTCTCTCCAGCAGCGCTCGGAGGACCCCTGGACAGCCGCCGCCGGCGCCCTGCGCGACCGGGTTCCCCGCCTCGGGAGCGTTGGCGATGTCTTCGCGCAGGGGGGTGTAGATGCGGGCGCAGGCCGTCGCCCAGTCGCCGCTGGCCTTGGCGGTGAGGTATTGGACCAGCGCAAAGGTGATGTCGGTGGCTTCCGAGCCTTCGCTCTCCTCGCCGAAGGCCTTGATCGAGGAGTAGGAGTTCTCCATCGCCTGAGCCTGGCTCGCGGGGTTGGGCGGCAGGGTCTGCACGGCGCCGCTGCCGGTGACGATCGCCCTGGGAATCGAGTCGGGGTCGGTGGCCAGCGAGGCGGGTCTTTCGTCGCCGTCGTCACTCGCCGGACCTCCTCCCGCGGAGGCCGCGTCCCCACCGGCGCCCTCGGCGCCGGCTTGGTCGCCGCCTTCCCCGTCGGCCTCTCCCCGCCCCGTCGCCGCGGTCGGGCCAGCCTCGCGTGGCGCCGCGGTCGTCTCCGTCGAATCGTCGTCCGAGCCTCCGCAGGCGCAAAGCCCGACGCTCAGCAGCGCGACCACGAGCAAAGCCACCGGGACCGGGATTCGTGTCTTACGCATGGCTCATTCCTTTTCCGGGGCCAGGTTCACGTACCAGCCGCCACGCTCCCGTACGAGCACGAGTCGGCCGCCGTTGGCGAGCCTCGCGGTGGCGCTGAAGGCATCGAGCTCGCCCACCCCCTCCAAGGCGAGATTGGGATGCTCGGCTTTGAAGAACGGGTTCCGCTTCGGCCCCCAGACGACCAGGCACTCCTTCTTCCCGTTGCTTCGACCTCCCCCCAGGCGTTCGACCGCGCTGGGAGCGAGCAGCCTGCAGAACGCCCTGGGGTCCTTGCGCTCGACCGCGGCCGCGAACCGGCTGGCGGTGGCTTCGACCTGGCGACGACTCTCGGCTTCGGAACGATCGTCTGCCTCCGTGCTCGAGTCGCCGCAGGCGGCGAGGCCGACGGCCGTCGCCACGCCCAGCGCCAACGCAGTTGCCAACCACCGCATCCCTATCCCTTTGCCGTGCAGGTCCTGATCGCGGCGTTGCGCACCTTGACCCCGGTGCGAAAGGCATAGGTGACGCGGGCCAGTTCGAAGGAGACTTTCTTGAAGCCCGGCGGAGCGGGGCAGGAAGCCAGCACATAGCTTTGGCGCTGCCCGCGGTAGCTGAAGGTGCGCTGGATGACCATTTCGAACCCGGTCAGGTAGCCGTAGCCGGAGGCGATCTTGGGAAAACGGGCCCTGAGAACCGTGCCGAATGCCCCCTGCCCCCGGTGGATCGACATCGGCACGAGGAAGGTGCCCTTGAGCGGTTCGGTCGTGTAGACGTGCATGAGGATCCCGTTCGGGGCGTTGAACAGCAACATCTTGGCCTTCGAGCGGACCCTCTGGCCATCTGGGAAGCGAAAGGCGGAGCTGGCGGTTCCAGAGCCGATCTGCGCCTGCCCGCAGACAGAGAGCGCCTCCTGGGTGTTGAGGCCCTGCACGCGTTCCTCAATGCAGCGCGGCAGGCCCTTTGAATTGATCTGTCCTCCCCTCGAGAGCTTCACCACCATCGTGTCGAGGGCGGGGGTGTCGGAAGCGTCGAGGTTTTCGAAGGTTCCTTTGAACCCGACCTTTACCGGGACCAGCTTCGAGCGAGGCAGCTTGGAAGGCTTCAGGCCGGCGTCGAAAGAGACCAAGAGGTTGCCGGTCTGGACGAACTCGGCCTGGGAGGTGGCGGCCCCAAGGGCGACCACCGACACGAGCAGAGCGCCGGCAAGCAGTTTCTTCGTCTTCGTCAAGTCGTGTCCTCGCTTCATCGTCAGGGGATGATTTTGAAAGTGCGGCGCAGCGCCTTGGAGCGGTTATGCGCGGTGTCCTCAGCTACGACAACCAGCCGATAGCGTCCGACCTTCAGCCTCTTGCCGTTGAAGCGGCCGGCGAAATGCAGCGTGTTGGGCCCAGCGTTGGCCTTCGCGGCGATCGAGCCCGCCAACGGCTTGAGACGGCCACGATTGCCGGGCGGCTTCCGCAGCACTCGCAACTCGAGCGCGGCCGGCTCAGAGCTCTTGAAGGAGAGCTTGGCGCCTTTTTTCGCCCGAAAGGCGATCGGCGAGATCGAGAAGTCGCTCAGCTTCGGCGCGGTGGTGTCCGGGACGGGCGGAGGAACCGCCGTGTAGGTGTAGCGGGCGACCGCGGAATCGTCGCTCGACCCTCCAGCGGTGGTGAGCTTGACGTCGACCGTGCCGGGAGCGTGGGCTGGAGTGGCGACCATCGCCTGGTTGTTGCCGGCGACGAGGATCCGTGCGGGAACCCCCCCGAAGGTCACCGAGCTTGCGATCGCCAGGTGGACGCCGTTTATCACGACGATGTCGCCACCGGTTTCGAAGCCCTGAGTCGAGCTCAGGCTGAACAGGGTCGGCTTGGCCAGGACGACGGTGGCGTTGAAGAGAGGCTCGGAGCCCGAGCCAGTGAGCGATGGCGGTGCGGTGGCGCCATCGGGGAGACCCGAGGGATAGGCGCTCCAGGCGGCCCCCGGAGCGTTGGCGTTGCCCGCCAGTTTCGAAGGCACGGAGGCCAGCGGAGCATTTTCGAGGTTGATCCCGAGCTGGTCGCCGGCGTGGATCCCGATTGCGACCTGGTTTTCCCCGACCCCGTCGCTCACGCCTGCTTTGCCACTGCTCCCCACCGCGTTGAATTGCCCATCCGGAAGAGCCTTGACGATCCGCAGGCGCAGTTTCGTCGGCGGTGCGCCTCGCACTCGCCACGAGGTGATCGTGCCGTCCGCCGGGGCGACGAGCGTGGCCCCGGGCTCAGGCAGCGCAGTGGGGATGAACGTCTTCGCGGTGCAGAATTCTGGCGTGAGCGCGTCGCAGCTGGCGAAGGGATCTTCGGCCGCAAGGTTTGGTGGACCAAGCAGGATCGTCACCGCTCCCGCGGAGGCCGGGAAGGCCAGGGCCAGGCAGACGCAGGCCAAGGCGGCCGACCTCGCTCTCCTCCACCCGCCGTTCGCCAGCTTGTTCCTCACCCGGTTCCTCTCTGTAGCTCAGCCTGTAAAACCCGCTTGTCTCCGTTGCGCTGCGGTCGCTTGCTGGAGATGAACAGCACCGTCGCGACCCTCCGCGTCGTCCTGTTCCCGGCCGCGTCCCGGGCGACCCCCTTCACCCTGACCGTGGCCCGCCCCCCTCGGCGCAGGCTGCGTCGAGCGGCTTTCGCAGCGGGACGGGTCAGCCTCAGCTTCACTTTGGCCCTGCCACCGGCGGGGATCGAGACCTTCGCTGACGCGGTCTCGTATTTGGCTTTTTGGGGGCGACGCGTCCTTGGGCCATTTCGGACAGCGGTCTCGACCACGCCGGAAAGCGCGACTGCGCAGCTCTCTTTGGGACAGCGGGCGCTCAGGAGGACTCGCGACCCAAGGCTTTGCCGGCGAAAGGAGTTGAGACGGAAGGCGGGAGGAATCGTGTCGACAGGATCGACCGTCCCCGAGGAGCGGGCGACCCCGGAGCCGTTGCAAGAGGCGGTCTGACCCGTGAATACGAAGGAGACCGAGCAGCCCTGCTGGTCGACGACGGTGAGGGACACGCGATACCTGCCGGGCGTCTCGTAGGTGTGGTCCACCTTGGCGCTGGGCCCACTTTCGCTTTGACCGTCGCCGAAGTCCCAGATGTAGGTGGCAACCTGACCGTCGGGGTCGCTCGAGCCGGATGCGTCGAAGTGGAGCAGGCTGGCCCGGATTTTTGGCCCGCTCGCTGACGAAGAGGGCGCGGGCGGGCTGATCGGGCACGATCGCAATCCCCTGGGGGGCGAGGCCAACCGGGATCTGGCCTTGGACCGAGGCGGTCGACGCGTCGATCACCGCGACGCTGGCGGCTGCGGAATTGGCGACGTAGGCGAAGGCGCCGTCTGCGGTCGAGGCAATCCCGCTGGGACCGGCAAAGCCTGGGATCGGGGGGCCGATGCGGGAATGGGTGACGGGGTCGATCGCGACCACGGTGTTGTCGGAGCTGCTTGCCGCATAGGCGGGGCCGTTCGGCGAGAGCGCCATGCCGGAAGGGGTGGCGCCGACGAGGATCGGGGCGCCGAGCACGGTCCCGGTCACCAGGCTGAAGACACTCACCGAGTTGGAGTTCCCGTTGGCGGCGAAGCCGCGGGCGCCGTCGGGGGTGAGGGCGAGCCTCACGGGGCCCAGGGCGTCGGGGATCGCCGCGATCACCGAGCCGCTGGACACCTCGATCACGGAGATGTCCCCGCCTCGCTGGGCCACCAGGACGCGAAGCCCCTCAGGGGTGACAGCGACCCCTTCCGGTTCGCTGCCGACGGCTATCGCGGGTCCCAGGGCGCCATTGGCGGCGGTGGAGATCACCGAGATCGAGTCGGCGCCGCGGTTTGCCACGTAGACCCGGCTGCCGTCGGGGGTGGTCGCGACGCCCTTCGGTTCGTCGCCCACCGGAATGGTGGCGATCACGGCGTTGCTCGCCGTGTCGATCGCCGAGACGGTGTCGTCGTCGCTGTTGCTCACATAGGCCCGGCTGCCGTCCGGCAGTATCGCGACGTCGGACGGACCGCTACCGACCGCGATCGTCCCCTGGGGCGAGTTGGCAGCGGTCTCGAAGACCGAGACGCTCGCTGACCCGGAATTGGCCACGTACGCACGCTGAGCGTGGGCAATCGGAGCTGCCACCGCGGCGAGACCGAGCAAGCCGGCGGCAAGGGAAAGAGCAAGGCGCCTCATCGAGAACGCCCTAACCGGAAGAATCCCCCGGAGCCGGCCTTGCTGCCGATGCGGAAGATCCTGCGCGCCGGGACGGCCTCGACATTCCCAACGCCGTCGATCGCATACACCTCGAAGCGGTGGCGGCCGGCGGCCACTCGCACCTTCTGTGGCGATTGGCAGGGCTTGAAGGCCTGACGATCGAGACGGCAGCGGAACTCAGATCTGGCCTCGCTGGAGCGAAATGCGAAGGAAACCCGAAGCTTCTTGCCCCTATCCGCGATCCTCTGAAAACCCGGCGGAGACGCGGTGATCCGGGTGTCGGGGAGCGGCGCTTTGACGCTCCAGGAATAAGACGCGGGAACGGAGTCGACGTTACCGGCACGGTCGACCGCTCTGACCCGGAAGACGTGTGAGCCGTTCCCCAGCCGGGGGTAGACGATTCCCGCTGGATCGCAGGAGGCGAGCGGTTTCCCGTCGAGAGCACAGCGGAAGGTCGAGCGAGGCTCATTCGAGCGGTAGGTGAAGGCAGCCCTGCCGGTGAAGGAGGGGTTGCCGGGGCGGGTGAGGATCGTCGTGTCGGGGGGGCTTTTGTCGCCGAGGGTGGTATCGACGTTGAAGATGGAAACCGCGGGAGTCGGATCGACGTTGGTGGCCTGGTCGGATGCCCAGACGCGGAAAGCGTGGGGACCGTCGGCGAGCGAGAAGATCGTTTTGCCCGATTCGCAGGGCTGGATCGGACCCGATTCGAATTGGCAGCGAAATTTCGATTCCGGCTCGGAGGAATGAAAGGTGAAGGTGGCGCTGAAGCCGTTGGAGGGATCGGGCGGGACTGAGTCGATGATGGTGTCGGGTGGGACGGTGTCCACCACGAAGTTCCATTCGGCCGTGTGCGTGTACCTCTGGCCATCGCTCAGCGCGTAGACCCGGAAGGTGTGGAGGCCATCGGAGAGCGGGCCATAGGAGACGGTTCGCGAATCGCAGGCCAAAAAAGGAGCAGCGTCGAGACTGCACCGAAACGTCACTGGCGGGAGAGCGAATGGAGACTCGTCGAAATCGAAGGTCGGCGTTGCGTCGTTGGTGGGATTAGGGGGGGCGGCATTGAAGGCGATCGTGCGGTTGCACGGGGTCTCGACGATCGGGGCGGAGTTGTTTTCGGGCGGGACCGGCCATGGTCCGGGTTCCGGTGCGGGGAAATCCACTTTGCTGTCGTTGCTGTCATCCGTGTGCTCCAGCCACTCGGGACAGATCGAGGAAGAGATCTGGCGCACGAGAAAGACTCCGGGAACCGCGTTTTGCGCCTGAGGATCGGGAAATGCGAGCGGGCTCGCGAACGGGCCCCAGGTGACGCAGTCGGCCGGGAGAGGGCCGGTGAAGCAGAGGGCGCCGGCGCTCGGATCGAGGCTGTCCGCAGTTCCGAGATCGAAGTCGGGCGTGGCATGGAAACCCGGGAGTGCCGCCGCCTGGGTAGTCGCGAAGAGGATCTTGCGCTGGCTCTCGCCGTTGGGGACGTCGTTCGGGATGGCGTAGGTACGAGTTACGTTCCCGGCGGAGTCGTAGAACAGCAGGGCCGACCCCTCCACGTTTTCTGCTCCGATGCTCCTGGTCATCTGCAACATCACGAACTCAGCCGCGTCCGTCTGCACCGTGCGGATCAGGATCGGAGCGTCGACCGGCTCGGCCGAGGCTGACGGGGCTGCGACGAGACAGAGCCCCAGGGCCGCGAGCGCACCCTTGAGGATCCGCGCGCTCAGAAGAACCCTTTCGCCTTCTGGCGTTGCACACGGAAGATCCGCCGCACGGGGGTCGCCTCCGAGTTGCCCAGCCGGTCGATCGAATAGACCTCGAAGCGGTGACGCCCGATAGCCACCTTCAAGGTGACCGTAGAGGCGCAGGGTTTGAAGGCGTCTTTGTCCAGTCGACAGCGGAAGGTCGAGCCCGGCGTGCCGGAGAAGGCGATCTTCACCTTCGCCTTGCGTTGAGGAGCCTTGATGCGAATCGACCCGGGCGGGGATTTGGTGATTTTGGTCTTTGGAAGCGGCGCGGCAACCGTCCAGGTATATGCGGCAGGAACGGAGTCGATGTTCCCGGCCGAATCGATCGCCCGAACTTCGAACGTATAGACGCCGTTCTTCAGCCCGGCGTAGTCGACGCCAGTCGCCGGACATGAGACGAACGCAGCGCTGCCGAGGCGGCACTCGAAGCGCGAAGCCGCCTCGGTTGAGGCGTAGGCGAAGAATGCCGATGCGCTGGCGCTCGGATTGCCGGGCGTCAGGAGAATGGAGGTGTCGGGCGGCGCTAAATCGGCCAGGCTCGTCTGCACGGTGAAGCTGTATTCGGCCGGGCTGGCATCCTGATTTTTGGCATTGTCGGTAGCCCAGACACGGAAGGCGTGGGGGCCGTCCAGGAGGTTGAAGTAGGTTTTCCCGGTCGAGGCGCATAGCTGGATCGCGCCAGAATCGAGCTGACAGCGGAAGCTCGATGAGACCTCGTCGGACTGGTAGTTGAACGTGACCGAGACCCCGCCAGAGGGACTGGCCGGAAAGCCGGTGATCGTCGTGTCCGGAGGGTCGGTGTCGACGGTCCAGATGTAGCTGTCGGGAGGCCCAGGGGTCACGTTTTCGCCGGTGGCCCTGACCCGAAAGACGTGCTGTCCCTCGGAGAGGGAGTTGTAGGTCTTCGTCCCCGAGTCGCAGTTGGTCGTCTCCGGGCCGGAGAAGCTGCCGCTGCCGTCGAGCTCGCATTCGAAGGTCACATCTGGCTCGCTCGGGAGCTCGGTGAAGGCGAACGTCGCGGTCGAGGAGTTGCTCGGGTTCGCTGGCTGGGAGATGATTCCGGCGGTCGGCGGGCAGCGGACCTCCGTGGGGGTGGCTGCATTGTTTCGCGGGGTCGGCGAGCCCGGCGAGAAATCGGCTTCGCTATCGGCGGTGTCGTCGGCAGCGTCCAGATAGCTCTCGCAGCCATTCGTGATCCTCCTGGTCAGCGAGAGCCCATTGGCGATGGCCGGGGCGTTGGCGTTCTGGCGGTCCGGAAAGGGGCCGAGCAGGGGGAAGGGCGGTATCGACCCCCAGGTGACGCAATCTCCCGGCGAGGCGGCGGTCAAGCAGACGGCCCCGCCGCCGGAGCTCATGCGATCGGTGCTGGACATCGAGAAATCGGGGCTGGTGGCGCCGCCGCCGAGGGCGGCTGCCTCGGCAGTGGCGAAGAGGACGGTGCGCTGAGTTTGGCCGAGCGCAGCGTCGCCCGGAATCGTGATGGTGCTTGCGGCAATCAGTGCTCCGGAGGCGTCATAGAACTGCAGTCTGCTGGCCATCGATATCGCTCTGCCCGTCCGCGGTCATCTGCAGCTCGACGAACTCGGCATTGGCCCCCAAGGTCGTCGAGCCCGGGAATACCTCGCGGATCTTCAGCGGCGACGCGGCGAGCGCCTGGGGAGCGGCGAGCAGTAGGAGGACGAGAATCAGCAGAACCGGCGAGACGAAGCTCGCCAGCGCGCTCTTGCTCTTGACTTTGTCCGGCGCGCCCATGCCCTAGGCCTAACGCTTGCCCTGCTTGGCTTTCTTGCCCTTCTTCTTGCTGCAGCCCTCGGCCAGCACCGGGATCTTCCGGTTCAGGACGATCCCGTTCTGGGCGACGTAGCTGGCCTTGGCCTTGGCGGCCAGGACCCGTTTCTTCACTTTTCGGACCTTGCCGTTGACGACTTTCTTGACGATCCGGCTGCGGGTGCAGAGGTTGCGGCTGTTTTCCATCAGGCCCTTCTTGCCGCCTTTCATCGCCAGCACGAATTTCGTCACCGGAGCATCGGGCGTGACATCGAAGCTGTTGCGGATGCCGCCGTTCACCGAGTCGATGCGCCCCTCCACGTTGAGGTCGACCTGGCCACGCAGGCCAAGCACCAGGTCCGGCAGCGGATTGGAGCTGGACTTGAGGTAGACGGGGCCTTCGATCGGGTCTTTGAGCAGCGGCGTCCAGGCTTTGGCGAAGCCGTAGATCGAGCCCTCCGGGCACTGGTTGGCCGCGAACTGCGGCCGGGTGCAGATCGTGTTGATGTGGTTCTGCGCGAGGAAGATCGAGTGCGGCAGGGCAACCGAGATCGCTTTCAGGTTGGCGTCTCCCGGGCGAGGCGTGAGCGTCGCCGTGAAGGCCGGGTAATCGGACCGCTGGGTGCCGCCGGTCAGCTTGATCGAGAGCCTCGGCTTGAAGCCGAGGTTCCGGCAGCCATCGACCTGGAAGCGGTTGGAGACCGCGGAGAAGACGTCGTCGGTCTTGTCGAGCGGGTTCGCGGAGCCCCTGATCGAACCGCCCACTTTCAGCTCTTCGCAATTGCTTGGATTGAGCATGAAGCTGGGCTTGTCGAGGTCGACCGCGATGTTGCGGACCCGCAGCGGCACGCCGCCGACGATGTAGGGGACGTCGGTGGAGTCGATATGGACCTGCGCGGTCTGGGGATCGAGGTTGATCCCGGTGCGGATCACCACGTTGCCGAGGTCGAAGGCCGGGTTGCCCGGGACCCCGCCGGCGATCGCGGGAACGATCGTCGTAACGCTCAGAGGCGCTTTCGGTTTGGGGCCGGCGCCGTCGGCGTCATAGGGGCCGGAGAGGTAGAGCCTGCCGCCGGTGTGCAGCGGCGTCGGCCCAGGGCCCGCCGCGGTGTCGACCTGGCCGACGTAGGAGGCGGGCGGGCGAGCTGGCGTTGTTGGTCTCTTCCAAGCCCGTCTTGATCCGGGCGGCGGCGATCCCCGCCTCCGGGCAGTACGGCGTCCTGGAGAGATCGCCGGTCACGCCGGGCGCCATGTCGAGGCTGACCCCGGAGATCTCCTGCTCGCCGTCTCGCCTCGAGACGTTGAGCGTGAAGTCGGTGTACTGGGCGGCGACCGTAGAGGTCGACCCCGCCCGGAACCCGGGATTGAAGGAGCGGTCCTCAGGCTCGGTCACGCAGGGGAAGCCGTTGGGCATCGTGACGATCGGGAAGGGGTCGTGGATCGTCGGCTGGGGACCCGAGTTCGGGAAGGACCAGGGGATCAGATCAGCCGCGTTTTCGAACTGGCCACAGGTCGGCGGCGTGTTCAACGGCGCTCGCGGCCCGGTCTCGAAATGCAGTTTGAACAGGTTGAACGGCAGACTGCGGGTTGTCGACGAAGGTCGTGGCGATCTGACCCGTGTCGGGGTCGAGGTCGACCTTGCCGGCGAGCTTGATCGACAGCCCTCGCTCCTCGTCCTGGGAGATCAGGTAGATGGCGGTCAGCGAGCCCGGGAACGGGTTGTCGTTCTGCGGCGCCGCGTAGACGGCGCCTGAGAGCGGGTCGTGCAGCAGGGGGCTGACGATTTCCAGGGTGCCGATCTTCGAGGACTCCGGGCACTGCACCGGGTCGTTGTTGAACGTCACTTTGGGGCTTGCCGCAGTGAGGCCGATCTGGGCGGTGGTGCAGCCCTGGAGGCCGTCGGCAGCCGCCGGGTTGAATGAGGTCCCGCGCGGAAGGTGAATCGTCGTGTCCTTGAGATGGGCCGTGCCACGCCCCGCCGGCGTCTTCCAGAAGGCGGGCGCGCCAGTGTCGTCGGCCGAGTCGAAGGCAACGTCGGCCGGCGGGTCGTTGTTCTGCGGGATCGAGAGTTCGACGTCGAGGCCCGAGGGGCTGTCGGCGACGCTCACGTCGGGACGAAGTTTGATCGAGGGGTTGAACTCGATCTCCTCGCAGTTGGTGACCGGATCGGCCAGCGAGCTCGCCGAGATCAACGGCCCGCCTTCGGTGACGGGTTCCTGCCATGAGTCGGTCTCCACAGTGAGCGGCAGCCGCTCACCCGAGCACTGGGTCGGGTTGGTGAAGAACGGTTTGATCGCCCCCCAGCTCGGGTCGTAGCTGACCCGCATATTTGCGGGGTAGCCGTCGGTCAGTTGCGTGTAGGACTGGAATTTGGCGCCGATGCCGATAGCACCGTGAATGCGGAACTTGTCGTGCTCTTTGGCCCAGGGCACCCCCCAGAAGGTGAAGGCCTGGCCGGCGAGCGGGGTGAAGTCCGGGATCAGCAGCGCCAGGGTGTCGACCCCGTAGTCGCCGTTGGTGCGGCCGCGCGCGGTGATCGGGACGTTGACGAACCCGGCGATGCCGCCGATCAGGAACTCGGCGGTGACCGTGTCGCGGGCCTCGATCGCGTATACCGGCTTGGTCTGGAGGTTGGCGCACTCGCTGAAGCCGGCACACGCTCCGAAACTGAGCGTGGTTATCCCCACCTGCGACTTCGCCTCGCATTCGGGCGGCATCGCCTGGACGGCGGTCGCCGAGCACGGGGGCAGGGCCTCGGGGTTGCCGACCACCCCGGGCGGGAGCTTGACGGTGATGTTCTTCACCGTTCCGTAGGTCTGGTTGCTCGAGTTGTAGTTCCACCAAAAGGTCGCGGTGGCATCGGGGTGCGCGCCCGCCTGAGTGACCGGATCGAGGCGCCAGGTCGGCTCCTCGCCGGTCGGCCAGGGGCTTCCCTGTCCGTCGCCGAGGGCGCTGCCGCCGATGTCGATGCAGTGCCCGCGGATCGGCGGTACGCCGCCGGCGCCCTGGGTACCGCCGTTCGAGGTGTTGGAGCTGCCGAGGTCGCAGGTACCGGCCCAGAGCGCCTCGGGATTGTCGGGAGGGAACGCCGGGACCACGGGGACGCCCGGTTCGCCGGTGTTGATGTTGGCGAAACCGAACTCCAGTTGCCTGAAGGAGGTCGAGGCGCTGGCCGACGCACACGCTGGGGCGCCGCCGCAAGCTTCAACCTCAAGGGTGACCGGATCGAGAGGGGCTTCGCTGCGAGCTTTGACGGCGATGCCGATGTACCGCGGGTCGCAGGGCACGCCGGCTGATTGGCAGGGATCTTCGTCGGGTTTGAGGCCCGCATCGAAGTTTTTTGGACCGACGCAGGTAACCGTGTGTTTGTCGGGGGAGACCGTGCAGTTCCAGATCGGAGTGCCGAAGATGTTGCCAAGCGCGACCGCCCGCACACTCAGCGGCTCGGGGATCGTGGCGGTGACGGTGATTGCTCCATCGGGGATGGTTTCGTCACCGACGTTGGCCACCGACACGCGCCACTGCGCCGACCCGCCGAGGGCCATCACCGGTGGCAGGTTGCTCGTCGTAACGTCGAGAGCGGGCGCGGCGGAGCTCTGCGCCGTGCTCGGCCCGAGGGCCAGGCACGCCAGGGCCGCGACGGCCACGAGGAACGCGGCGAGGCGGTTGCGGAGCGGGTGCGAGGAGACCGTCATCGTCACAGTGGCGTCAGTCATCGTTATTCCCTTGCTAGTTCCTCGCGGGCTCACTTGGACCCCTTCTTGTTGGCGGCCGTTTTGCGGTGCCCCCGTTTCTTCACGCATTTGCCTTTTCGAAGCACCTTTCCTTTGCCGCACTTCTTGGTTTTCGGCTTGACGTTGCCGGCGCCCCGGAGCGAGTCGGTCGGCGACGCGACGGGAGCGGCCGCGGGCGTGGCTGCCCCACGACACTGGTGGGCAAGGACGTCGCAGGGCGTGGCCGGGGGCGTGTAGGGGAAGCCGCCGCCGACACGGACGTCGTAGATGTCGAAATCGTCATCGTCGATCTCGCGCGGGTCGATCCGGGCTGAGGTGAATATGAAGACGTCCTCGCCGTCGACGCTGTTGCCCCCGAAGAAGGAATCGTCGTCGGAGTTGCCGGGAGAGATCAGCGACAGCTCGCCCTCGCGCCACTGGTAGGTGTCGTACCTGCCGTTGGTGTCCTCGGGCACGAGCTGGGACGGGGTGTGGAAGAACACCGAGACGATGCCATCGGGGTCCTCCGCGACGTTGAAGTAACGCCCCCGGCCCCAGCCGCCGCCGTTGTCGAAGTTGCCGACGACTCCGGGCCCGAAGGCGGAGCCGGTCTGGTTGTAGCCGAGGTCGGCGTTGCAGATTCCGTCGCCGGGTTTGCCAAAGGTGTCGTTGCAGGTGTAGGGCACCGGATTGGCCCCTGGAGCGGCAGCGGAGGCGCGGGTCAGCTGGTCCGCCTCGGCGTCGTAGACGAAGATGTCTCCGGCCTCGTCGTCGTCGTCGACGGTCAGCTGGCCGCGGCTGAAGAAGATGACGTGCTCGGCGTCGCCGGCGCCGCGGAAGCAGTTGCCCTGTTCTGGTTTCTTCGAACCGACGCCCACCTGCATGTGACCGTTCTGCATGCGCAGGTCCTGGCTCGCGCAGGCGTTGAGAGAGTTGCGGTTACCGCCGCTGGAGTGAACCAGCCGGTATGGGATCTGGGTGACGAACCTGTAGACCGGAGTCGGATCCGTGTAATCGAAGTAGTAGAGGTTTCGTATGCAGCCGATATCGGTCGGGGCTGCATCGACACAGTTAACGTCGGCGGTCCCCGGCCCGGCGACCCCCACTCCCTGTGCCGGCGTCGTGTCCGCGCCGTCGATCGGCGCGGTGGTGAGGAAGTAGCCGCGGTTGCCGTCGTCGGAGAGGAAACGCAATGCGCCACCCGCGCTGCTGGGGGGTTCGTGCGGGGATCGGCGCTGCCCGTCGGCCCGCCGGAGATGCGGGTCAGGGCGCCGTTTGCCGGATCCTCGTCGAGGCTGGCCGGCAGCTCGTAGCGATAGAGGTCGTAGGAGCCGGCGGAAGCGACGTCGTCGGGCAGCAGGCGCGCGTTGGTTTTGAAGTAGACATAGCGGCCGTCGATCGAGGCCCCTTCAAAGGCGACGCCATTGGCTGGGGAGGGGCTCGGAGAGACACCTTGGGGGCGGGAGATCCAGCGCACGGTGGCATCGCCGTTGGAGTCGTACTGGCGCACGAAGAGCTGCGCCGGGGTAAATTCGGCGCCCTGGCTCGGGCTTTGGAAGAAGATCCGCCGCCCGTCGTTCGACATCGCGGTCGCGGGGGTGCCGGACGCGGGGCCTTCCAGGGGAGCTCCACCAACCTCGGCGCCTTCCGTATCGACGAGCTCGCCCTCCTCGCAACTGGCGCCACTGGGCAGGAGCGTGGCGTCGCCGTCGGCGACCGTGCCGGTGCACTCGTTGACGAGTTCCCTTGGGACGCTGGGCAGATCGTCGGGATTGTCGGCCCGCAGCCTGTAGATCATCTTGGCGGGCGAAGACAGCGGGATGGCGCTGCTGGGGTCCTCGAGCTCCGGCGTGTTGGGGTCCTCGGCGAGGCCGCGGTACCTGCCCCAGCGCACCATCGCAGTGCCGGCGTCGTTGACCTGAGTGGCCCCCCGGGCCGACTTCGGACCCGACGCCACCCTGAGTTTCGGGATGTTCGGTGAAAGCGGTGAAACCGGCGGTTCCGGTTCCCTCGCGGCGGATGTAGGCCTCATTCCACCCGTCCCCTTCGCTGGGCAGGAGCTCGCCGTTCTCGATGTACCAGGCGACGGTTCCGAGGTCGCCCGAGCTGGCGATGCCACCCTGCTTGGAGAAGATCGGCGTGCTCCACGGTTCCGGCACGCCGTCGACCTTGTTGAACATCAGCAGCGTGTTCATCGTCTTCCAGCTCCAGCCCTGAGGCGTGCGGGTGATGATCCGGTTGTCGCCATCGCCGGCGGATTTGACGTCGTCGGTCAGCGGGAAGATCGGGATCGTCCAGCCCAGCCGCTCCCCGTCCTTGCTCGGGAAGCCGGGGTTCGCGTTCGCCCCCACCGAGCCGCCGAAGGCCACGGTGCTGCGGGTCGTCTTGAACGGCGGCGTGACCATCTCGAAGGCGCGTTTCGGCGGCGGGGTCAACGCGGCACGGGTCTGGAAGGTGACGTCCTCGCCCAGGTCCTCGCCCTCGGAGTTCTCGGCGACCACGCGATAGTGATAGACGGTCTCCGGCTGCAGGTCGGGAACCGTCGCTTTGACGATCTGATCGTCGCTGCTGGCAGCGAGGACGGCGTCCGGTATCGGGATGCTGGTCCCGTACTGGTCGGTGAGGCCGTATTCGAAGCGGTAGGAGGTCTGCAGGTTCGCGGGGTTGATCCGGGCATACAGGGTGGCGTCATTGGCGCCGACCTCCGGGGTCGCGAGGGTGGTCGCGGCGGGGGGCTCGGCTTTGGTGGTGAAGCTCACCGCCGCCGTGGCGCTGCCGATCGGCGTGCCGTTTTTGCTTTTCACGACCACCAGCCGCACCTGGTAGAGGGTGCTCGGGAGAAGACCGGCGGCATCGTCTTCGACGGGCACGGCAACGACGCCTTCGCCGATGTCCTGGTTCGGGGTGACGGGGGTCCAGTTAGAACCGTCGGTGGAGTACTCGAAACGGTAGCTGGTCGGAACGCCTTCGGGATTGACCGAGCCGCTGAAGGTGGCGCTGCGGGTTTCGAAGTCGGAGACCGGATCGATCGTCGCGCCCGCCGGCGGCACGTTGTCGCCGACGATGAAGACGTGGTTTTCTTCGCCGTCTCCGAGGTAGATCAGCCCGGTGGAGCCGCGCACGGCCAGGCCCCGAGGCGGACCTCCGCCGGCGCCGTTGTGGTTCTCGACGAAGGCGCCGGTCGCGTCGAACTCGAGGATTTCGGTTTCGCTGTCGCTCTCGTTGTCTCTCTGGGCGACGAAGACGTGATCCGTAGTGGGATCGACCGCGAGGTCGGTGACGAAAACGGCATCCAGCTGCTCGGGCGCCAGGAGTTCGACGAAGTTCCCTGCGGCGTCGAACTTCGTGACGCGTTTGTCATCCGTGAGCCCGCCGAGCGCGTAGGTGGCTCCGGTCGAGTCGGTGGCGAGGCGCGGGAAGCCGCTGATCTGACCGTCGCCCAAACCATGGCTGTTTTTGCCGAAATCGAATTTGAAGAGGCCTCCAGCGCTGAAGCGCTGGATCTTGATTTCACTGCCGAAGTCGAAGCTTCCGACCAGGAGGTCGCCGTTGCTCGGATCGACCGTGACCCCCATCGTGTAGTCGAACAGCCCAGTGTCGGGGCCGCCGATCTGGGAGACGTACGAGCCCGACGCGGTGAATTTCAGGACCCGGAGGTTGAAGGAGTCGGCGACGTAGACGGATCCGTCGGGGGCAACGGCGATCTGGGCCCGGTCGAAGAGGGAGAGCTGGCCGATGCCTTCGCCGGGCTGACCGCCCTGGCAGGTGTCGCCGTTGGCGGGCTCGCAGATCTCGAAGGTGTTGCCACCGCCCCCGTTCGTGGTCACGACCTTGGCGAGGCGCGAGACGAAGGCCTCGGCATCCGGGGCCTGAGAGTTGAGAGGAGGCGGCTGGGTGATCCTGTTTTCGCTGGCCCGGGTGGCGCTGCCGCCGGCGTTGACGCCGGTGACGGCACACTGAAGGCTGGCGGCCGCGTCGGCGCCCTGGGTCAGGTAGGTGCTGCCGGTTGCGCCGCCGATCGGGAGGCCGTTGCGGTACCACTGGTAGGTGAAGGTCGGCGAGCCGGTCCAGCCGCCGGCGTTGGGGTCGCAGGTCTCGAGGGTGCCGCTGACCGGTTTGGCGGGCGTCGGCGCGGGGATGGTCTGGGGGGCGACGGGCGGCGAGGTAGCCGGGAACGGTGAGATCACGGTTCGTGGGCTGCTGAACTGGACAGCACCGATGTTCGAGTTCAATTTCACCAGGCTGGCGACGGTCCGGCACTGAAGCGGCTCGCCAGCGTCGGCGGCGACCGTCGTGTAGTTGCGCGTGGTCGCGCCGGGGATGACGACGCCGTCCCGCAGCCATTGCACGGCGACGTCGGGGTTTCCTGCCCCGAGCCCAGTCGAGGTCGGGGTGCAGGAGAGGGTCTGGCCGACCGCGGTGCTCAGGGTGGTGGCCTCGACCGTCATCTGTTCGACGTCGGCGCCGGCGTAGATGCCGCTGTCGAAGGTGACGACGTAGGGGCTGGCGCCGCTGGGGCTGCCGGGGCCGCCGGTGACGGTGACGCTGGCGCCTTCGCCGCCGATCGAGGAGAGGGCGTTGAGCTCGGTCTGCACGGTCGCGGCGGACGCCGTGGCGGCGATCGGGTCCGTGGTCGCGCCCATGAAGGTCAACGTGAAGGTTCCAGCGTCGGCGGCGACGGTGACGGTCTGCCGCTCGTCGAGGGGAGCGTCGCCGGGGCCGGAGGCGACGACGTCCCAGCCCCAGGTGCGGATGAAGGCGCCGCCGGCGTCGAACTGCTGGACGCGGGCGTTGTTCGTGTCGAGGACGTAGACGTCGCCGCTGGTCTGGTTGACGCCGACGCTGGCGATGCTCGAGAACTGCCCGGCTTCGGAGCCGCCTTCGCCGAAGACGTCGATGACGCGTTTGGGCTCGCCGGACGCCAGGGTTGCGCCGAAGGCGAGGGTCAGCGAGGCGATCGCGAGGGCGAGAAGGACGAGGCGAGCGCGGGGGCGCAGACGGCCCGAGGGCGCACCGCTCCCGTCGATGCCACTGGACGCAGCGCGGTGGGCGAAGGCACGTCCGAAGAGGCGCCGGCTGTGGCCGGCGCCGGAAGTGGATGCAGCGGACGATGCATTGCGCTTTGCGCTCAAGAGTCGGTCCCTTCCAGTTGTCGAACTTGCGTGAGGTGGCGATCGCAAAGGAGCCAACTTGCTGTGGCTCCTGCCACTCGCTGCCTCTCTGTCTTGTCCCTGGCTCCCGCATTTCGCGGGACCCATTTACGTCTCGAGCACCGGTCCCATCCGGTGCCGCGCGATTAGTGAAGCACAAACGCCACGTTTTCGTCAAGCCTGGTACACGACTGCTGTAAAAGCAGGTACTCGTTTTTGACGCCGATCGGAGCCCGTTTTGCGAAGCTCCCGGACATGACGGACCCACCTGCCGAGCCCAGTGAGCGCCTCTTCCCTCGCCTCACCGGAGGGCCGGGAAGGATGACGCCCGAGCGGGTCGCCCGCCACCAGAAGGCGCGGCTCGAGGGAGCGATGGTCGAGGCGGTCGCCCGCCACGGCTACGCCGGGACGACCCTGCGCGAGCTGGTGCGCCTGGCGGGCGTCTCGAAGACGACCTTCTACGAGCACTTCGAGAGCAAGCAGGACTGCTTCCTCGCCACCTTCGATGAGATCGTCGCCCAGGTCGCCGAACGGGTCGGCGCGGCCTACCGGCGGGGCGGCGACTTCCGCGAGCGGCTGGTCGCGGGCCTGTCGGCCTTCATGGACCTGGCGGTCGAGGAGCCGGCGGCGGCCTCGCTGGCGGCGGTCGAGTCGCTGACCCTGGGGCCGCCGGGGTGGCGCACCGCGAGCGCGGCTCGGAGGCCTTCGAGGCGATGATCCAGCAGAGCTTCGACCACTCGCCCTCGAGCGAGATCCCGCCCGAGCTGACCGTGCGGGCGATCGTCGCCGGGATCCGCGGCGTCGTCTACCGGCGCCTGCGGGCCGGTCGCCACGAGGAGCTGCCGGGAGCTGGTCGAGGAGCTGGTCGACTGGGCGCTGCGCTACCAGGCAGCCGGACAGCGAGGCGCCGTGCGCGCGGGCGGTCGCGGCGGCGGCCGGCCGCAGCCGAGGCCCGCCGGCCCGCCGAGCCGGAGAGGCACCGAGCCCGACTGGGACGAGCCGCCCGACAGCCGGCCGCAGCCGCGCCGAGCTGACGCAGCGCGAACGGATCGTCCGCGGCGGCGGCCGGCTGGTCGTCGAGAAGGGCTACGAGGCGCTCAGCATCCCGGCGATCTCCGCCACCGCCGGGGTCTCCAACCAGACCTTCTACGAGCACTTCGGCAACAAACGCGACGCCTTCCTCGCCGCCTTCGAGATCCTCGCCGGCGAGGCGCTGTCCGCGACCGCGGCGGCCTTCGCGGCGGAGGCCGATCGGCCGGAGGCGATCGGCGCCGGGCTCCGGGCGATGCTCGAGCACATCGCCGGCAACGAGCTGTTCGCTCGCCTCGCCTTCTTCGAGCTGCCGACCGCCGGCCCGGTGGCGCTCGACCGCGCCGACGCGATGATCGACAGCTTCACCGCCTTCCTCGCAGCCGGGCGTCGCCGCCGACGAGTCGGGGGACCGCTGCCGAAGCCGATCCTGGAGGCGATCCCCAGCGGCATCTGGGCGGTGATCCAACACGAGATCGTCCAGCGGCCGGCGCCGAGCCGCTGCCGGAGCTGGCGCCGGACATGACGCGGATCGCGCTGGCGCCTTCCCTCACCGCGCTGAGATCTCCGCCGCGGCACAGCTCAGAAGCGCGCCACGCGCCGCGCCTCCTCCTTGCCGATGTAGGGAATCAGCACGAACTCGACCAGCTGCGCCTCGAGAGCCGGGATCGCCTGCGGGTCTTCCATCAAGCAGGTGCTCCGAGACGATCGAGGCGATGCCACCGACCAGAGCCCGCTCGGTGGCGTCGGGCAGCGAGGCGGCGTCGGGGTAGTGGCGGCGGCCCTCGGCGAGCAACGCCGCGAAGCGGTCCAGGGCGGCGAACTGGCGCTCGGCGGCGGCGAGGCTCCCGGCGATCGCTTCGACCGCGAAGACCCGGGCCAGGCTGCTAGCTTCGACCAGGGAGGTGAGGACCGCATCAGAGCGCCCCTCACCTGCAGCGGCCAGCTTGCAGGGGAGTCGCAGGCGCTGACGACGTCGGAGCCAGAGACGATCGAGAAACGCATCCTGGGCGGCGGCCAGCCCCTGCTCCTTGCTCTCGAAATGGGCGTCGAAGGTGCTCGCGGCACGCCCGCTAGCGCAGTATCCGCTCGATCGTCAGCTCCGAGTATCCGTGCTCGGACGCCGCCTTCGAAATCGCCTCGACGAGTCGCTCCCGCTCCTCGCTCACCCCGGTTCGCCGTTCGGCCGTCGCTGGGATCCCCGGTCTGCCACTCGGCCGCACATTAGGAGGACGCGACTGTTTATGTCAAGTAAGGCCCATGGCGATTGCGCCGTCAGTGCCGGCGCGACGACGTAGACGCGGGCGAAGTCGCGCAGCTGGAGCGGCGCGATGGACGAAGCCCGACGGGCTGCGGCCGGTCGCCCGGTGCTCGAGGTCCAGCTCGTACTCGCGCAGGCGGTAGCCGGCGCGGACGGCGTCGACCGTCATCCCGATCTCCATCCCGAAGCCGGCGGCGAAGGGCAGGGTCGCGCGCAGGGTCTCGACCCGCAGGGCGCGCTGGCCGGAGATCGGCGCCTCCGCCTCCACGCCGCAGAGCCGCCGGATCGCCCAGCGGGCGAAGCCGACGGCGAGGCCGAAGCCGCCGCCGACCCGGCGCGAGAAGGCGGCGACCGCGAGGTCGCACTCGCCGCGCTCGACTGCCTCGACCAGCGGCGCCAGCCGAGCCGCGGAGGCGCCGAGGTCCCCGTCGCAGAGGAGGACCAGCGGCGGCGGCTGCCCGGCGCTCAGCGCCGCCGCCGCCGCCGTCACGTTCGCCCCCTTGCCGTGCGGCCGGCCGCGGCTGACCACCTGGGCGCCGGCCGCCATCGCCACCTCGGGCGTGCCGTCGGTCGAGGCATCGTCGGCGACCCAGATCGACGCTGCCGGGAACGCGGCGCGAAGCGCCGTCACGGTCTCCCCCACCCGGTCCGCCTCGTTGCGGGCGGCGACTATGACTGCCAGCGAGTCCATCGGGGCGGCTATTGTGCCCGCCCATGCCAGACATCGAGGCTCACATCACCGGAAACGTGTGGAAAATCGAGGTCGCGGTCGGCGACCGGGTCTCCGATGGCGACACCGTAGTCATCCTCGAGTCGATGAAGATGGAGATCCCGGTCGAGGCCGAGGACGAGGGCGCCGTCAAGGAGATTCGCTGCGAGGAGGGCCAAGCCGTGAGCGAAGGCGACGTCCTCGTGGTGCTGGAGTAGGTCGGTGGAGGAGCTCGCGGGCGGCAAGCTGGTCCTCGACCGACCCGCCGAGGCAGTCGCCCGTCTGCGCCTCGCCAATCCCGAGCGCCGCAACGCGCTCGACCACGACATCCTCGACGCCCTGGCAGAGGTGCTGCCACGGCTCGATCGCGGGATCGAGACCCGCTGCGTGCTGATCACGGGCGCGCCGCCGGTCTTCTCCGCCGGCTACGACATCGCGACGATTCCCGACAAGACCTTCCAGCGCGACGCCGAGGCGCTGGTCGCCCACCCGTTCCACGCGGCGCTGGAGAAGCTCGCCCGGCACCCCTGGCCGACCGTGGCGGCGATCAACGGGCACTGCCTCGGCGGCGGCCTGGAGCTGGCGGTCACCTGCGACCTGCGGATCTGCGCCGCCGGGGCGAAGCTGGGGATGCCGCCGGCGAAGCTGGGGCTGATCTACGGCCACACCGGGCTGCGCAAGTTCCTCGACACGATCGGGCTGGCGCGGACCAAGGAGCTGTTCCTCAGCGGCCGCAGCTTCGAGGCGATGCGAGCGGAGCGGTTCGGGCTCGTCAACGAAGTGGTCAGCGACGAGCGGCTCGAAGCCGAGTCGGTCGCGCTGGCGGCCGAGATCGCCGCCAACGCGCCGCTCGCGATGCGCGGGAACAAGCACGCGATCAATTTGCTCAACGCCTCGCCGGCGCTGACCGAGCAGCAGGAGGCCGGCCTGGTCGCCCTGCGCGAGTCCTGCTTCGAATCGGAGGACCTGCGCGAGGGGATCCGCGCCTTCGGCGAGAAGCGCCGACCCGAGTGGACAGGACGGTGAGCGCCAAGCCCCGCGCCGCCCTCGCCGCCTCCGACCCGACGATGGCAGGGCTGATCGAGCGGATCGGCAAGATCGACCTGGCGACGCGATTGCGGCGGCGCAGCGAGGAGCGCCCGGCCGACGCCTACGGCGCCCTGCTGCGGGCGATCGTCGGCCAGCAGCTCTCGACCAAAGCGGCGCGGACGATCTACCTGCGCGTGCTCGACATCTTCGGCGGCAGCGCCCCTTCGCCCGAGCAGCTGCTGGAGGCGAGCGAAGCCGAGCTGCGCGGCGCCGGCCTCTCCGGCCGCAAGGTCGAGTACGTCCGCGACCTCGCCTCGCACGTGCTCAGCGGCGAGCTGGAGCTGGACCGGCTCGACGCGCTCGGCGACGAGGAGGTGATCGAGGAGATCGTCGCGGTGCGCGGCCTCGGCCGCTGGACGGCCGAGATGTTTCTGATCTTCCACCTCGAGCGACCGGATGTCCTCTCCGGCGGCGACCTCGGGATCCGCAAAGCGGTGCAGATCGAGTACGGGCTCGAGGAGATGCCGACGCCCGAACGCGTGCTGGAGATCGGCGAGCCGTGGCGCCCGCACCGCAGCCTCGCCAGCCTCTACCTGTGGGAGTCGCTCGCCGCGGTTCCCGGCGCCTGAGATGCGCCTGCGCCGCTGGGTCGGACTGACCGCGGTGCTGCTGATCGCCGCCGGCGCCGTGGCGGCGGCGTCCGCGCCTTCGACCCGGTCGCGGTCCGCGACGAGGCGCCCGAGCCCTCCTAACCTGGGGGGTCTCGCTAGACCCTTCTAGCGCCGCGCCAGCTCGCCGCGAAGGTCGAGGACGCGCCGGGCGGACTCCTCGAACTCCTCGCGGTCGAGGCTGCCGGCGCGGAGTTTCGCCACCAGGGCGCGCCAGGCCCGCTCGGCCGGCGCCGGCTCGGTGAAGAGAAGGAGGTCCGAGCCCGCCCGCGCCGCCGCCACTCCGGCCTTCGCGGGTCCGCCGAAGGCGCGCACGGCGACGGTGTCGAGCGCGTCGGTGATCGAGACTCCCTCGAAGCCGAGCCGGTTGCGCAGCTCGCCGGTCGCGATCGCCCGGGAGAACGCCGCCGGCGCCGGTGAGAACGCCGGGTAGATCGCGGCGCCGAGCATCACCAGGTCGCCGTCGATCGCGGCGAAGGCGCGGAAGGGCGCCTCGTCGACCGCGCGCAGGGTGCGCTTGGGGAGGTCGATTCGCTGCACCGCGAAGTCGGTGTTTTCGGGCGCCGCTCCCAGTCCCGGGAAGTGCTTGCCGGTCGCCGCCACGCCGCCGCGCTCGAGCGCCGCCGCGAAGGGGATCGCGGTCGCGGCCACCTGCCGGGCGGTGGCGCCGAAGCCGCGTTCGGTTGCCGCGATCGTGCCACCGGGGCGGGCGACGTCGAGGACCGGCGCCAGGTCGACGTTGACGCCAGCCTCGCGCAGGTTCGCCGCCGCGCGGCGGCCCTGCTCGCGGCTGAAGGCGGCGCCGCGCGCGCCCATCGTCGCCGCCGAGGCCGTCGGCGCGCCGCTGAGCCGCTTCACCAGGCCGCCCTCCTGGTCGACCATGATCAGCAGCGGGTCGCGCAGCGCCGGCGGACGGCGGATTGCCTGCAGCCGAAGGATCAAGCGGCGGCCGGCGGCGCGGCTGGGGAGGTTGTCGGCGAAGAGGGCGACGCCGGCCGCCCGACCCTCGCGGATCGCCGTCTCGACGGGCGGCGGGACATCGGCGCCGCCGAAGCCGACGACGATGCGCTCACCGGCCAGGCGCGGGATCGAGAGCGTGCTGGCGAGCTCGGTTCGCGGCGGCGGAGAATCGCCGAGCGCCGCGCCGAAAGCGAAGGCGCCGGCGGCAAGACCGGCCAGGGCGCCCAGCGCCAGCCGCCTGCGTCGGGCTCTTGATCGCTCCATGGCGCGGACGCTAGCGCGTCCGGACCGAGACCTAGCCTTGCGGCCACCCCTCCCGAAAAGGCCTCCTTATGTCCTCCTTGATCACCTTTGACGAAGCGCTCGCCTACGGCCAGCTGACCGACCACGATGAGATCGGGGCGTTGGTCGAGCGGGCATGGGAAGTCCGCCGCGAGAACTTCGGCGACTCGACCGACATGTGCTCGCTGGTCAACGCCAAGTCGGGCGGTTGCGCCGAGGACTGCGGCTTCTGCGCCCAGTCCCGCTACGCCGAGGCCGACACGCCGATGCACGCGATGCTGGAGCCGGAGCAGATCCTCGAACACGCGAAAGCGGCCGAGGCGGCCGGCGCCCACCGCTTCTGCATGGTCACCCAGGGCCAGGGCCTCTCCAAACGCGATTTCCAGAAGATCCTCGAAGGCACGAAGCTTGTCGCCGAGCAGACCAACCTCAAGCGCTGCGCCTCGATCGGCCACATGTCAGGCGAGCGCGCCAAGGCCCTGCGCGAGGCGGGCGTGCAGCGCGTCCATCACAACGTCGAGTCCGCCCGCTCCTACTACCCCGAAGTCTCGAGCACGGTCCGTTACGAGGGCCGGCTGCGGACGATCCAGGCGGTCAAGGAGGCCGGGCTGGAGACCTGCGTCGGCGGCATCCTCAACCTCGGCGAGACGCCGCAGCAGCGGGTCGAGATGGCCTTCGAGCTGACCGAGATCGATCCGACCTCGGTGCCGATCAACCTGCTCAACCCTCGCGACGGGACCAAGTTCGGCGACCGCGAGCTGATGGACGCCTGGGAGGTCGTGAAGTGGGTGGCGATCTTCCGCCTGATCATCCCCGGCGCCCTCTTCCGCCTCTGCGGCGGCCGGGTCGAGAACCTCGGCGACCTGCAGCCGCTGGCGGTCAAAGCGGGCCTGAACGGGGTGATGATGGGCAACTTCCTCACCACCCTCGGCGCCGAGCCCGAGGACGACCGGGCGATGTTCGAGGAGCTTGGACTCAACGTCGCCCGCCAGCCCGACAACGGCGCCAACCCGCGCCCCGACAACCGCTCCGGCTGGCTCGACGGCGAGACCCCGGCGACGCCGATGGACGAGCTGGTCGACCGCCAGGAGGAAGCCAACTTCTGGGATCCGTCCACCCAGCTGCGGGTGGTGAAGAAGGCGAAGAAGCCGCCGCCCTACCCGCAGGCGGCATGACCGACGTAGCGGAGCGACTCGAGGAGCTCCGCCACCGGGGGCTGTACCGGCGCCTGCGCCTCGTCGACGGACCGCAGGGCCCGCAGGTGATGCTCGGCGGCAAGCCGGTTCTGCTCCTCTGCTCGAACAACTACCTCGGGCTTGCCGATCACCCGCTGGTGCGCGAAGCGGCGGCCGAGGCGGCGATGCACTGGGGGGCCGGCGCGGGGGCCTCGCGGCTGATCTCGGGCACGATGGAGCCGCACCTGCGGCTCGAGGCCGGTTTGGCCGAGTTCAAGGGCTACGAGGCGGCGCTGCTGTTCGGCGCCGGCTACCTCGCCAACACCGGCGCGATCGCCGCCCTCGCCGGCGCGGGCGAGGTCGTCTTCTCCGACGAGCTCAACCACGCCAGCATCGTCGACGGCTGTCGCCTCTCGCGGGCCGAGACCTTCGTCTACCGCCACGGCGATCTGGAGCACCTGTCCTGGGGCCTGCGCGGGGCCGGCAAGCGGGCGTCGCTGATCGTCACCGACGGCCTCTTCTCGATGGACGGCGACGTCGCGCCGCTGAGCGAGCTGCTCGGGCTGGCCCGGCGCCACGGCTGCCGCCTGCTGGTGGACGAGGCCCACGCGACCGGGGCGATCGGGCCTCGCGGCCGCGGCTCGGTCGCCGCAGCCGGGCTGAGCGGCGAGGTCGACGTCGTCGTCGGCACCCTCGGCAAGGCGCTCGGGTCCTACGGGGCCTACGTCTGCGCCAGCGCCGAGACCGTCGACTTCCTCGTCAACACCGCCCGCCCCTTCATCTTCTCCACCGCCCCGCCGCCGCCGGCGGTCGCCGCCGCGGCCGCCGCCCTGGAGCTGCTGCGCGCGGAGCCGAAGCGGGTCGAGCAGCTTGCAGACCAACGCGACGCGCTTGCGCGCGGCGCTGGCCGCCGAGGGGCTGCGGGCCGGTCGCTCGCGGACCCAGATCGTGCCGCTCGAGGTGGGCGACGCCACCCGCACGATGGAGCTCTGCGAGCGCATCCTCGAGCGCGGCGTCTTCGCCCAGGGCATCCGCCCACCGACCGTCCCCGAGGGCTCCTCGCGGCTGCGCTTCACGGTAATGGCGACGCACCGTCCCGCCGAGCTGGAGCAGGCCGCGAAGCTGGTCGGCGCCGCCGCCCGCGAGCTCGGCATGGGAGCGGCCGAGTCGGGCCTCCCCCAGGCCGCCTGACGGCGCCGATCGTGGACGAGCCACTGGCGGGAGTCTTCGTCACCGGAACCGGGACGGAGGTCGGCAAGACCGTCGTCGCCGCGACGATCGCCCACACCCTCGCCAGCAAAGGCCGCCGGGTCTCCGTCTTCAAGCCCGCCGTCACCGGCCTCGACGAACTGCCGCCGATGGGCCGATAAGTCGACCTGAGGTCGACTTATCGGCCCATCGGCCCCTGGCGGACCATGAGGTGTTGCGGCTGGCGGCCGGCTCCCGGCAGACCGATGAGGAGATCGCGCCCTATCGATATGGACCGGCGGCTTCGCCGCACCTCGCGGCCGAGCTGGCCGGCGAGGAGATCGAGCGGGAGAAGCTGCTCGCCGCTGCGAGGACCGCCGCCGCCGGCGCCGACGAGCTGGTCTGCGAGGGCGTCGGCGGCCTGCTGGTCCCGCTCTCCTCCGTCTACTCGGTTCGCGACCTCGCGGTCGATCTCGGCCTGCCGCTCGTCATCGCCGCCGGGCCGGGTCTCGGCACGATCAACCACACGCTGCTGACGATCGAAGCGGCGCGCGGCGCCGGCCTCGAGATCGCCGCGGTGGTGCTGACCCCGTGGCCCGGGGCGCCGACCGAGATCGAGCGCTCAAACCGCGAGACGATCGCCTCCGTGGGCGAGGTGGAGGTCGAGGTCCTGCCGCCGCTCGACCTGACCGAGCCCGACTCCTGGCCGGCGCTCAGCCCGCAGCGACCTCGCGGGCCGCGAGCGCCTCGCCACCCGGGTTGACCTCGGCCGCGGCCGCCTCGAGCGTGACCTGCCTGCGCTTGGCGCGGATCGTCACCGCGGCGACCGCGGCGCCGACCAGGGCGACCGCACCCGAGACCCACATCGCCAGGCCAAGCCCGTCGACGAAGTCCTGCGACGTCGCGGTCTCGAAACTGGAGCCCGCCGCCCCCTGGAAGATCGCCCCGGTGACGGCGATGCCGAGGCTGCCGCCGACCATGCGGAACATCGAGAGCACCCCGGAGGCGATGCCGGCTTTCTGCACCGGCACCGCGTTCATCGCGGCGCTGGTCATCGGCGACATCGTCATCGCGATGCCGATCCCGAGCAGCATGAAGCCGGGCAGCAGGTCGAGGTAGGTCGAGTCGACCGCGATGCCGCTGAAGCTGAAGAGCGAGGCGGCGACGATCACGAGCCCACCGGCGATCAGCCAGCGCGGCCCGATGCGGTCGGAGAGCCGGCCGGCGACCGGGGCCACGGTGACGATCATCAAGGTCGAGGGCAGGAACCTGACCCCGGCCTCCAGCGGCGAGTAATGGAGGATGTTCTGCATGTAGAGGGCGAGGAAGAAGAAGACTCCGAGCATCGCGAAGGAGACGATCAGCGCCACGACCACGGCGCCGACGAAGTTGCGATCGGAGAAGAAGCGGAATTCGACCATCGGCGCCTTGACCCGCAGCTCGATCGCGACGAACGCGACCGCGCCAGCCGCGGCGCCGACCAGCAGCGCGACGATCTCGGGCGAGCCCCACCCCCAGGCGTTGCCCTCGACCAGAGCCAGCACCAGGGCAGTCAGGGTCGCGGTCAGCACCGCGACGCCGGCGTAGTCGACCTCGCGGCCGACGCTGGTGTCGCGCGACTCGCGCACGGCGAACAGCGCCGCCGTCACCGCGCCGATCGCGACCGGGATGTTGAGGTAGAAGATCGCCCGCCAGCTGACGTGCTCGGTGAGGAAGCCGCCCAGCACCGGCCCGACCGCCAGCGCCAGCGCCGAGACACCCGCCCACATCCCCATCGCCTTGCCGCGCTCGGCGGCGGGGAAGGCGTCGGTGATGATCGAGAGCGTCGCCGGCATCATCAGCGCCGCGCCGACGCCCTGGACGACCCGGCTGACGACCAGCGAGGTCGCGTCCGGCGCGAAGCCGGCGGTCGCCGAGGAGGCCGCGAAGATGACGACTCCGAAGAGGAACATGCGGCGGCGGCCGAAGATGTCGCCGAGCCGGCCGCCGGTCGCCAGCAGCACCGCGAAGGAGAGCGTGTAGCCGTTGATCGTCCACTCGAGGCCGGAGATCGAGGCGTCGAGGTCGCGCTGAATCGACGGCAGGGCGACGTTCACGACCGTGTTGTCGAGCATGATCATGAACAGCGCGAAGCACATCGCGCCGAGCGTCCACCACTTGCGGTTGTCGTCGGTGATCAGGTGGCGGTAACGGGTCAAGCGGGTCCAGCTCCCTTCAGGTGCTCGTAGGTCTGGGCGATGTCCTCGCGGTCCATCAGCGACTCGACGGCGGCGTCGAGCTTGCGGCGCTGGGCGGCGCTGAGGGTCGCGGCGAAGGCTTCGAGGCCGGCCTGGCGCACGGTGACCAGGGTCTCGACCAGGTCCTTGCCCTTGGCCGTGATCCGCACCTGGCGAGCACGCCGGTCGTCGGGGTCCTCGACCCGCGTCGCCAGCTTCTCCTTGACCAGGGCGTCGACCGCCCTGCTCATCGAGGGCAGCGAGACGCCGAAGACCTCGGCCAGGTCGCCGACCTGCCAGGCCTCCGCGGTCTGCCCCAGTCCGCCCAGCTCCAGCAGGACCTTGCACTGCGTCAGCGAGAGCCCGGACTCCTCGATCACCCGCAGCTGGTTGCCGCGGTCGTAGAGGAAGACGTGGCGCAGCAGCGCGCTCAGCCGCGCCGCCGTCTCCTGCGCCTGTGGCGAGGTCTCGGGGGCCGCTTTGACGGCGAGGGCCTTTACATCGCTCGCTTGCATGTGAGGAATAGTTGCACGATTGCAACTGTTCCTCAACGGCAATAGTTGCTCCAGTGACGTATGTCACAGAGCGACGGCGTCCTCCTCCTCGCGCCGGTATGGCCCCGGCTTCGGCCGCTGCTTGCCGCCGGGGAAGGCGAGCCGCAGGATCGTCCGCTGCACCATCCCCAGCTGCTGCATGAAGGGACCGCTGTTGTAGGGGAGGCCGTAGCGCTCGCAGATGTCTTTCACCTGCGGCGCGATCTCCGCGTAGCGGGTGCTGGGGAGGTCGGGGAAGAGGTGGTGCTCGACCTGGTAGCCGAGGTTGCCGCTGGCGACGTGGAAGAGCGGGCCGCCCTCGATGTTGGCGGCGCCGAGCAGCTGGCGCACGTACCAGCCGCCCGCGGTCTCGTTCTCGACCTCCTCCTGGCTGAAGGTGTAGGTCTGGTCGGGGAAGTGGCCGCAGAAGATGATCGCGTAGGCCCAGACGTTGCGGACCACGTTGGCGGTCGCGTTCGCCTTCGCCGCCGACCCGTAGGCCCCGGCGCCTTTGTCGAGCGCCCGGCGCAGGCTGCCGGCCAGGCCGCCCTTGCGGCGCCGCCTGCTGCCGCGCGGCAGCGCCCCGCGCTGGTCGAGGCCGTCCAGCGCCAGCTCGACCGCCGCCGTTGCCAGGCCGCTCAGCAGCGGCCAGGCGATGTAGTCCTTGACCACCTGGCTCTTCGCCTTTTCGCGAATCCCCTTCAGCTCCCGCTGCAGCTGCGCCTTCGACTTCTCGCCCTTGCGGATCGCCTCGAAGTCGAGGTCGTGCAAAGCCACCCCCCACTCGAAGAAGGCGGCCAGCAGCAGGTTGTAGAGCGGCTGGAAGAGGTAGACCGGGTTCCACTTCTGCTCCGGGTCGATCCGCATGATCTCGTAGCCGAGGTCCTTGTCTTTGCCGCGGATGTTGGTGAAGGTGTGGTGGACGTAGTTGTGGGAGTGCTTCCAGGCCTCCGAGGTCGAGGCGGTGTCCCAGTCCCAGGTGGAGGAGTGGATGCGCGGGTCGTTCATCCAGTCCCACTGCCCGTGCAGGACGTTGTGGCCGATCTCCATGTTCTCGAGGATCTTCGCCGCCGAGAGCGCCGCCGTGCCGCCGAGGCGGGCGGGCCGGTTGCGCGAAGCGAGCAGCAGCACCCGGGCGACCGTGCCGAGGCGGCGGTGCATCTCGATCATGCTCTCGATGTAGCGGCGGTCGCGCTCGCCGAGCTCGGCCTTGACGCGGTCGCGGATCGCGTCGAACTCGAGCGCGAGGGCGTCGACCTGCTCGGGCGAGAGCCGGCTCAGCGGGCTCTCGATCGCGGCCGGTGATGCGGTTGCGGTTGCGTTCATCGTTTCCTCTCGGTTGTCAAAGTGCGATCTCGATCGGTCCTTCGGGGGCGTTGACGCAGGTGCGGACCATCTCCCCTTCGACGCCGTGCACCTCGCCGGTGCGCAGGTCGCGGATCCGGCCCTGGCGCAGCTCGCCGACGCAGGTGTGGCAGATGCCCATGCGGCAGCCGAAGGGCAGGGAGGCGCCGGCCTCCTCGCCGGCGGCGAGGATCGGCGTGGCGCCGTCGCAGCGTGCCTCCACCCGGCTCTTCTCGAAGCGGATCGTGCCGCCCTCGCCGCCGGCGGAGACGCCGCCGACGATCGGCTGGAAGCGCTCCATCGCCAGCCGCGCCGGGTCTCCCCCCGCCTCCCAGTGGGCGGTGAGGGCGTCCAGCATCTCCGCCGGTCCCGAGGCGAAGGCGTGGCGCTCGCGCCAGTCGGGGCAAATCTCGTCGAGGTGGGCGGCGGCGAAGCGGCCCTGCTCGCCGGTCAGCCTGCAGATGCAGGCGGTAGCCGTCGTGGGCAGCGGCGAGCCCGCGCAGGCGCTCGCCGAAGATCACGCTCTCCGCCGTCCGCGCCGAGTGGATGTGGACGACGTCGCCGACGCGGTCGCGGCGGTGCAGGCTGCTGAGCATGCTCATGATCGGCGTGATGCCGCTGCCGGCGCTGATGAAGAGCAGCTTCTGCGGCGGCGGGTCCGGGAGGACGAAGGCGCCTTCGACGCCGCCGAGGCGGACGATGTCGCCCGGCCGCGCCGCCCGCACGAAGTACGGCGAGACCTTGCCGGCTTCGACCAATTTCGGGGTGATGCCGATGCAGCCGTCGGCGCGCTTGGGATCCGAGGTCAGCGAGTACGCCCGCCAGTGGTGGATGCCGTCGACGACGACGCCGATCCGCAGGTACTGGCCGGCCCGATGGCCCGGCCACTCGTAGCCGGGGCGGATCAGCACGGTCGCCGCGTCCGCGGTCTCCGGCTCGATCCGCTCGATCCGGCCCCGCAGTTCCCTGGTCGACCAGAGCGGGTTGATCAGTTCCAGGTAGTCGTCCGGGAGCAGCGGCGAGAACAGCGAGCGCAGGGCGCCGAGGGCACGGCGGCGCACGGCCGGAACCTGGGGTATCGCGCCTCGCTCAGCCATCGGCCGAGATCATGACATGAATCGATGTAACATCTGTGGGTGTAATCACAGAGCTCCGCTACCCGAATTCCGGCCGAACTCACCTCTAACGTCGCTTTCGATGGCGGATCCGATCCGGCTCGACCACGATCACGTCTGGCACCCGTTCACCCAGCAGCGGGGCTGGAGCGAGGAAGAGCCGCTGCTGATCGAGGAAGCGGAGGGCTCCTACCTCATCGACAGCGACGGTCGCCGCTACATCGACGGCGCCTCCTCGCTCTGGTGCAACATCCACGGCCATCGCCATCCCACCATCGACCAGGCCGTGCGCGAGCAGCTCGATCGCGTCGCCCATTCGACGATGCTCGGGCTCTCTCACTCCGGTGGCGTCGAGCTTGGCGGCGCGCCTGGTCGAGATCGCTCCCGACGGCCTCTCGCGCGTCTTCTACTCCGAGTCGGGCTCGACCGCGGTCGAGATCGCCCTCAAGATGGCCTTTCAATACCAGGCGCAGCGCGGCGGCGGGGGCATCGGCCGCACCGCTTTCGTCAAGCTTCGCAACGCCTACCACGGCGACACGATCGGCGCCGTCTCGGTCGGCGGGATCGACCTCTTCCACGCCGCCTACGAGCCGCTGCTGTTCGAAACCCACGCCGCCGAGGCCGGCGATGCAGACGACCTCGAGCGCGTCCTCCGCGCCCACGGCGAGCGGGCCGCGGCCGTGATCGTCGAGCCGCTGGTCCAGGGCGCGGCGGGAATGCTCGTGCAGCCGCCCGGCTACCTGCGCGCGGTGCGCCGGCTCTGCGACGAGCATGGCGTGCTGCTGATCTGCGACGAGGTGGCGACCGGGTTCGGCCGCACCGGCACGATGTTCGCCTGCGAGCGGGAGGACGTGGCACCGGACTTCCTCTGTCTCGCCAAGGGCATCACCGGCGGCTACCTGCCGCTGGCGGCGACGCTGACGACCGAGCGCGTCTACGAGGGCTTCCTCGGCGCGCCCGAGGAGCAGCGGACCTTTTTCCACGGTCACACCTACACCGGCAATCCGCTCGCCTGCGCGGCGGCCCTCGCCAACCTCGACGTTTTCGCGCAGGAGCGGACGATCGAGCGGCTGCAGCCAAAGCTGCGCCTGCTCGGCGAGCGGTTGGAGGAGATCGAGGCGATGCCGGAGGTCGCCGAGGTGCGGCGCTGCGGCTTCATGGTCGGGATCGACCTCGGCGAGCACGACCCGGCGCTGCGCATGGGCCACCGGGTGACGCTCGCCGCGCGCGAGCGCGGCGCGATCGTGCGTCCGCTCGGCGACACCGTCGTCCTCGTGCCGCCGCTCTCGATCTCCAGCGAAGACCTCAATCGCCTGCTGGACGTCGTCGCCGAGTCGATCGGCGCGGCGGTCCCTCTGCCCCAGGCCGCCTAGCCGTGTGATGAATCGCCGCCCCCGCCGTAGTAGGGGCATGGAAGGCACTCTGCTGGCACGGGCTGAGGAGGCGCCACGCGAGGCGGACCTCGCGTTCGACCGGCTCTACAAGTCGAGCCGCGACGATGTCTACGCCTACGTCGCCAGCCTCGTCCGCGACCCGGCGGCGGCCGAGGACGTCACCGCGACCGCTTTCGAGCGCGCCTACCGCAAGCGCTCGCGCTTCGACCTCAGCCGGGGCGAGCCGCGCGCCTGGCTGTTCGGGATCGCCCGCAACGCCGCCCTCGACGAGCTGCGCCGCCGCGGCCGCCAGGCCGAGCTCGTGGCCGAGCCGGCCGACCTGGCCTCTGCCCCAGCCCACGCTAACGCCGAGGAAAGCGAGCGGAGGCTGGCCGTCTCCACCGCCCTCGCGGCGCTCGAGCCAGGCGAACGCGAGCTGATCGCGCTCAAGTTCTTCGCCGGCCTGACCAACGCAGAGATCGCCGTCGTCGTCGGCATCGGCGAGTCGAACGCTGGCACCAGGTTGCACCGAGCCATGACCAAACTGAGGGAGGCCTGCGATGGAGCCGTTTGAAGACGACAGCCTCGTAACCGCGCTGGAGTCGCTGCGCCCCGCCCCGCGCCCCGCCTTCGCCGCCGAGCTCGACCAGCGCGCCGCCGCGGGCTTCCCGCTGCGCCCGCGGTCCGCTGGCACGCCGCTGGCCCGGCTCGGGGAGCGGGTGCGCGCCTTCGAACCCCGCCGGGCGCTGATCCCGGCCGGCGCAACCGCGCTCGCCGCGGTGGCAGCGGTGACGGTGGTCGCCGCGATAGGCGAGAACGGCGACGGTCTCTCCCCGACGCACCCCAATTCGAGCATCGAGTCGGCCGTCCCGAACGTCTCGGAGCAGCCGAGGAGGGTCGAACGCAGCGCCACCGACTCCGCGAGCTCGGCCGCGCAGATCGAGCCGCTCTCCGAAGAAGGCGCTGCGAAGGCGGCGCCGCCGCCGAACGCCGGCCCCTATGCCTCTCAGGCGCCCCGCCGCGAGATCGAGCGTTCGGCGCAGATGGTTCTCGCCACGGATCCCATCGACGTCCGCAAGGCCGCCTCCGAGGTCTTCGAGACCGTCCACGCCTACCGCGGCATCGTCCTCAGCTCCTCGATCCGCGACGGCGCCGAGGGCGAGGCAGGAGCGCGCTTCGAGCTGCTGATTCCCAGCGCAAAGCTCGGCGACGCGCTTGCCGCCTTCTCCGACATCGCCGAGGTCCGCTCGCGGCACGAGGCGACCGCCGACATCACCGCCCCCACCGTCCGCACCGGCGAACAGCTGCGCGACTCCCGCGCCAGGATCGAGTGCCTGCTCGCCGAGCTGGCGCGAGCGGACACCGGCGCCGAGCGCGTCGCCGCCGAAACGCAGCTGCGCGCCGAGCGCCGCCACGACGCCTACCTGCGCTCGCAGCTCTCGAGCCTGCAGCGCCGGGCCAACCTCTCCCACGTCTCGCTGCGGATCGAGACCGGCGCCGCGGCGTCCTCGCCTGACGCGACCGGCGGCTGGGGCGTCGGCGACGCGCTCGACGACGCCGGCCACATCCTCGGCGATCGCCGCCGGCGTCACCATCGTCGGCCTCGCAATCCTCGGCCCGATCGCCCTCGTCGCCCTGCTCGCCTGGCTCGCCAACCGCGCCCGCATCCGCCGCGCCCGTGCGCGCGCCCTCGCCTAATAGGCTGAGCCGATGAGCGAGAGACAGCGGGGGCCGGCCGAGGCGCCCAACCTCGGCACGCCCTCCGAGCCGCGGCCGGCGGCCTCCGTGGTGCTGCTGCGGCGGGGTGGCAAGCACGGAGATCGCGAGCTCGAGGTGCTGCTGCTGAAGCGCAGCGAGAAGGCCAAATTCATGCCCAACGTCTGGGTCTTCCCCGGCGGCGCCGTCGATCCGGACGACGGCGCCGAGGAGGCCGGCCACCGCGCCTGCGCGGTGCGGGAGCTGGCCGAGGAGGCGGCGATCGAGCTGCCCGCCGAGGAGGAGCTCGTGCTGTTCTCGCGCTGGATCACCCCGGAGGTGATCTCGACGCCGCTTCGACGCCTGGTTCTTCCTCGCCCTCGCCCCCGCCCACACGCCGCCGCAGCCCGATGGGGTCGAGACCACCGAGGCCGCCTGGTTCCGCCCCGCCGCGGCGCTGGAGGCGCAGGCGGAGGGGGAGATCGTCCTCGCCTTCCCCACCATCAGCCAGCTGCAGTCGCTGCTGCCCTTTCGCACCTCCGAGGAGGCGCTCGCCGCCCACCGCGACCGCGCAGGTCGAGCCGATCCTGCCGAAGGTGATCGGCACCCGCGAGGACCACCGGGTCGTCCTGCCGGGCGACCCCGACTATCCCGCCTGAGACCGCTCAGAACTGACGCATGCATGAGGTCGCTAGCCGGCCGGGAACGGCTCGAGACCGGCGTGCCAGGGCCCGGGCGGGTAGGTGTGGATGCCGCTCTCGTCCATCTCCCCCTGCAGCCGCTTGAACAGCTCGCCGGCGTTCTTCAGCGCCGATTTCAGCTCCGCTTCGCTGCGCTCGCGCAGGCGCCAGAGGAACCAGAGCTGGCGATCGTTGACGCCGAAGTCGATCTCGCCGGTCATCGTCGTCACCCAGGCGAGGAAGCCGGGGCCGAACAGCTCGCGCAGGGCGACCGGGTCGTGCTCCTCGGGCACCGTCGCCCAGAAGCGCCGGTTGAAGTCGATCGACTCGAACTCGACCTTGCGCGAGAAGCGCTGGGTAACCGCCTCGTGGCCCTCGATCGACTCGACGTTGAAGGCCGGGACGACCTGCGCGAGGTCGGGCATGTGGGCCTTGGCGAGGACCGCTGTCGGCAGCACCGCCTTGCCGAAGAGGCCGCCGACCTCCTTTTCGTCGGCGTCGCAGGAGGCGCCCCAGAACCCCTCCGTCGAGCTGCCCGGTGAGGCGGTTGACGCCGCCCACGCAGAGCGCCACCGGACCGTCTTTGGGATTGATCCCGCCGACCTCCTCGTAGGTGAGCCCGTTGCGCTCGCCGTAGCGCCGCACCGCCTCGCCCCACCCCTGCGCTTCCTCCGTGGCCCCCATTGCCAGATCCTATGGGGACCGATGGGCCGATTTCGGGACGCATGGTCCCGTTTTCGGCCCATCGGCGGCTAGGATGGGCATACGTCCGGTCCTAGACAGGAGCCTTCATGACCATCGCCATCATCGTCGTCGTCGCGATCATCGTCATCGCGGTTCTCTACTTCATCGTCAAGCGCAACTCGATCATCGCGCAGCGCAACCGCGTCGACGAGTCCTGGAGCGGGATCGACGTCCAGCTCAAACGGCGCCACGACCTCGTCCCCAACCTGGTCGAGACGGTCAAAGGCTACGCCGAGCACGAGAGCCAGACGTTCGAGAAAACGACCAAAGCGCGGGCGGAGGCGATGGCGGCCCAGGGCGTCGGCGACACCGCCCAGGCCGAGTCGAAACTGAGCCAGGCGCTGGCAGAGCTGCGCGCCGTCGCCGAGAACTACCCGACCCTGCGGGCGACCGAGAACTTCCAGCAGCTCAGCCGCAACCTCTCCGAGCTGGAGGACGAGATCCAGGCCTCGCGGCGGATCTACAACTCCAACGTCCAGTCCTACAACACGGACATCGAACAGTTCCCGGGCTCGATCGTCGCCAACGCCGGCGACTTCACCGCCCGCGAGTTCTTCGAGATCGCCGAGGCCGACCGCGAGCCGGTCGCCGTCAGCTTCGACAAATAGGGCCCCCCTCTAGAATTCCTTTCCATGACGGCCACCAAAGAAGCCACTCTCTGGATCTGCGACAGCTGCGGATTCATCTACGACCCCGAGATCGGCGACCCCGACGGCGGCATCCCCCCCGGAACCCCCTTCGAGGACATCCCGAAGGACTGGTTCTGCCCCGTCTGCGGCGCCCGCACCTCTGACTTCCGCCCGCTAGAGCCGGGCGAGGCCTAGACGCGGCGGGATCGAGCGGGTCGGTGGGGGTGGAGCGTCTTGTACTTTTTCGCCGCGTTCGCTCAGTGCGCCAGCCGCTCCCATCCCTCGAAAAAGTTAAGCGAAACCCCCACCGACCCGCTCGATCATGGGTGACCAGGTGACCTTCGACTACGACTGGCTGGTGATCGGGTCGGGGTTCGGGGGCTCCGTGTCGGCGCTGCGACTGGCTGAGAAGGGCTACAGCGTCGCCGTGCTCGAGTGTGGGAGCAGGTTTCGGGATGAGGACTTCGCGGAGTCGAGCTTGCGCAGCCCCCGTCGCTACTTCTATTCGCCGAAGCTGGGGATGCGGGGTGTGCTGCGGATGACCTTCTTCAAGGACGTCTTCGTCGTCTCCGGCAGTGGCGTCGGCGGCGGCAGCCTCGGCTACGCGAACACGCTCTACCGGGCGCGCCCGTCCTTCTTCGAGGACCCGCAGTGGGCGGAGCTGGACAACTGGGAGCTGGCCCTGGCGCCCCACTACGACACCGCCGAACGGATGCTCGGCGTCACCGAGTACGAGGGGATGGGTCCGGCCGACTTGCTGCTGCAGGAATACGGCGAGGAGATCGGCGTCGGCGACACCTTCACCAACACCCGTGTCGGCGTCTTCTTCGACGAGCCCGGGAAAACGGTTGACGACCCCTATTTCGGCGGCGAGGGCCCGGACCGCACCGGCTGCAATCGCTGCGGCAGCTGCATGGTCGGCTGCCGCCACGGCGCCAAGAACACGCTCGTCAAGAACTACCTCTGGTTCGCCGAGAAGCTCGGCGTCGAGATCCACGCCGAGCGACAGGTGACCGAGGTCCGCCCGCTCGGGGCCGCGGACGGCGCCGATGGCTACGCGGTCACCGCCGAGCGCTCCGGCTCGTGGTTCCACAGCCAGCGCAAGACGCTGACCGCAAGGGGTGTCGTGGTCGCGGCCGGCGCCCTGGGAACCAACCAGCTGCTGGCCAACTGCAAGCACAGCGACGCCCTGCCGCGGCTCTCTGACGCGCTTGGAGCCGTCGTCCGCACCAACTCGGAGTCGATCCAGGCGGTCACCGCCCCCGATGACGAGCGCGACTTCAGCCGCTCGGTGGCGATCACCTCCAGCATCTACCCCGACCCCGACACCCACATCGAGGTGGTCACCTACGGAACCGGCGGCGATGCGATGAGCGGCACCTTCACGGCGATGACCGGCGCCGGCACGAAGCTGACCCGACCGCTGAAGTGGCTGGCGGCGATGCTTCGCCATCCGCTGCAGACCCTGAGGGGATTCGTCCCCTTCAAGTGGTCGCAGCGGACCGTGATCCTGCTGGTGATGCAAACGGTCGACGCGGCGATGCACCTGCGGCCCAGGCGCAAGCTATTTGGGCGTGGCGTCCGCCTGCAGACCGAGCAGGACCCCGAGCGGCCCAACCCGACCTTCATCCCCGCCGCCGCGCAGGTGGCCCGGTGGTTTGCGAGGAAAACCGGCGGCGCCGCCCGCAGCGCGCTGACCGAGTCCATCCGCAACACCCCCACCACCGCCCACATCCTCGGCGGCGCCGTCGTCGGCGCCGATCCCGGGCGCGGCGTGGTCGATGCCGGCAACCGCGCCTTCGGCTACGAGAACCTGCTGGTCTGCGACGGCGCGGCGATCCCGGCAAACCCCGGGGTGAACCCGAGCCTGACGATCACCGCCAAGGCCGAGCACGCGATGAGCCTGGTCCCGCCCAAAGACGGGACCAAGCCGCGCCACCTGCCAGAGGCGGCGCGGCCGGCAGCTCCGCTCGTCCGCTAGAGCTCAGCCGGCGTCGGCCAGGCGCTGCGCGACGTAGTCCCAGTTGACGACGTTCCAGAAGGCGTCGATGTATTCGGGGCGCTTGTTCTGGTACTTGAGGTAGTAGGCGTGCTCCCAGACGTCGCAGCCCAGCAGCGGAGTCTGGCCGTCGGAGATGGGCGAGTCCTGGTTCGCGGTTTTGACGACCGCGAGACCGGCGCCGTCGTGGACGAGCCACGACCAACCCGAGCCGAACTGGGTGATGCCGGCTTCTTTGAACTCTTCTTTGAAGGCGTCGAAGGACCCGAACTTGTCGGCGATCGCCGAGCCGAGCTCGCCGCCGGGCTCGCCGCCGCCGTCGGGGCTCAGCATCTGCCAGAAGAGGGTGTGGTTGTAGTGGCCGCCACCGTTGTTGCGGACCGGGCCCTGCTTGTCCGCGGGCAGGCTGGAGAGGTTCTTGAGCACGTCCTCGACGTCGCGATCGGCCCACTCGGCGCCCTCGAGCGCGGCGTTTGCTTTGTCGACGTAGGCCTGGTGGTGCTTGTCGTGATGGACGCGCATCGTCGCCTCGTCGATGTGCGGCTCGAGCGCGTCGTAAGCGTAGGGAAGGTCGGGAACTGAGAAAGGCATTCTGGTGACTCCTCGGTCGAGTTCGAACTGGGCCACGGAGCCTAACGGCGACGCAGCGCCGGGGCGGCCGCGGTCGGCTCTCCTGAGCCCTGCGGTTCCTCGGCGACTTCCAGTTCTTCTCCGGCCGGTCCGAAGATGGCGCGCGGGACTACGTCCGGGTCGCCGCCGGTCCAGGCGTTGAAGCGGTACCAAGCCGGCTTCGCCTTGCGTTTCTCGGTCAGCAGGCCGGCCGAGCGGCAGAAGGCGCAGCTGCCGCCTTCGTCGGTCCAGGTAAACCACCAGACGCCGCCGACTCGCCAGCGCAGCCGCTGGGCGGAGAGCATCGCAAAGGCCTTCGAGAGCTGGTTGGCCTGCCCGTAGAGCCCGCGCTCCCAGCGGGTCGGGCCGCTGCGCGAGCCCCACCCCAGCTCAGTCACGTAGATCGGCGTGGAGGCGTCATTGTGGAGGCGCATGATTCGCCGCAGGTTTTCGATCTGGGCCCCCATCGCGCCGGCCCGGGCGACATAGGGGTGCAGGGCGACGCCGTCGAAGTGGCGCTTCACATTCCGCGCCCGGTAGAGGCGGGAGAGGAAGTCGCCCGAGGCGGCGTTGGGCGGCACCTGCAGCGGCCGGCCGAAGAAGCCGCCGAGGATCACCTTCGCGCCCCGATCGAGGCGGTGAATGATTCGGCCCGAGATCCGGATCAGCTTCGCGAACGCCAACGGGTCGACCGGATCGGCGAAGGTGACGATGTTCTCCTCGTTCCAGATCTCCCAGCGGCGGATCGGCAGGAACGGCAGCTCCGGGTTTTCCTTCCAGAACGAGCCGTTCGGCCCGTAGCGCCAGACGGCTTCGCGCAGCAGCTTGCTCCAGCCCCAGCGCTGCCAGGTGCTCCGCACCGGCAGGTCGATCACCTGCGGCGCGGCCCATTCGGGCGATCCCCAGACGAATGGCATCACCCGGATGTCCGCCTCGGCGGCCAGTTTGACCTCGCGGTCGAAACCATCCCAGTCCGCCTCGGCAACCAGCGGCGACTTTTCCTGCACCAGGCTCCAGTAGAGCGGCAGGCGCACGCTCTCGACCCCCGCTTCCCGCATCAGCTTGAAATCGGCGCTGCTGGCCAGGCTCTGCGGCGAGACCCCGATGAAGCCCGGCGGCAGATACGCCTGGGCAGCCGTCGGCGCGACCGCCGTCAGCGCCAGCACGAGAACGAGTGAGATCTTCCGGGTCATCGCAATATGGAACAGGGCTCCGGAGCAAAGTAGCGCCCATCCCGTCAGCAGGCGGAACGGCCTTCCCCCGCCGCTCTGAGATAATCGCCACTCTCGGGGCGTGGCGCAGCCTGGTAGCGCGCACCGTTCGGGTCGGTGAGGTCCCCGGTTCAAATCCGGGCGCCCCGATGAAGACAATAAGTTCCGGTCCATTTGCCATCCTCCGAATATGGCCGAGAAAAGCGGAAGGACGGATGGAGGATCCCTGGGGCTGATCCCGGCTCCGGCGATCGAGAAGCGGATCTTCGTCGTTCGCGAGCGCCAGGTGATGCTCGACGAGGACCTTGGCGACCTCTATGGCGTGGAGACGAAGCGCCTGGTCCAGCAGGTCAAACGAAACCTGGAGCGCTTTCCGGAGGACTTCATGTTCCAGCTAAAGAAATCCGAGGCAGCGGCTTTGAGGTCACAAATTGCAACCTCAAACGATGGTCGCGGCGGGCGTCGGTATGCCCCATATGTCTTCACCGAGCAAGGCGTGGCGATGCTTTCCGGCATTCTGCGGAGCGAGAGGGCTATCGCTGTGAACATCGAGATCATGCGGACCTTTGTCGAGCTTCGTCGTGCCGCGAGCTCGTACCTAGAGCTGGAGAACCGGCTGGAGCAGATTGAGCGAGAGATGAACGAGAGGCTCGGCGATCACGATGAGCGGCTGAACGAGATCTTCAGAGTGCTCCACCAGCTGATCGCGCCGACTCCCCGGCCGAAGCGACCGATCGGGTTCCGAGTCGACGACGATTAGCCAAGGGGTCGGTCAGCGTCTTGACTCGGTTCAAATACCGTTCGGTCAGACCGATTTTCTCGCCATGGCCTGCCACGCCTCCCTCTTGCTCGGTTCCTCGTCAGAGCGGCCAGCGGTAGTGCGTGGCGCGAAATTCCCGTCGTAACGTGAATACGAGCAAGGCCATCAGGGCGGCGCACGAGATGATGAAGACGAGCAGAGGGATCTCGGCGCCAGATGGCAGACGGATGCTCCGAGAGTCCCCTGGTGAGGGATTCGAGAGCGCGGAGCGCTGGAAAGGCCCGCCAACACGATCGATGCCCCTGACTGCCAGGGATCCCGAGCCCACCCCAGGAACGTCAGATAGCGAGAGCGAGGTCACAGTTTCCCATCCCGCCTGGAGGGTCCTCAGCAGCTCCTGGCCCGAATCGAGGGCGATCGCAGGCCAGATGTAGGCAAGGAGCTGAGGCGCCACCTGGGCGGATTCGAGCGAGCCTGCTCGGATCCCCGCAGGCGGAACGCCGCGGCTACCCGAACCCTCGTTGCGAGCAGAGGCAGCCGTCCGAGGCGCCTCGTCCGTTGCGATGCCAACGGACCTGTTCCCGCCTCCCTCTATCTCATTCACCGCGGGCAGGTCGATGTCCGGAGTCGAGGCCTGGCTCGAACCGCCTGAGGGAGCCGGCACGAGATGGGGGGAAGTTGGCGTCGTTCCACCCACGTTGGCGGACGGCGTCTTGACCACAGGGCCCTGCGGCGCAGTCGGAACCTCGATATGCACCGGCGGCACGGTCGGGACCTCGACCTGCACCGGCGGCGCAGTGGGGACCACGGGCTGCGGAAGCGGGTTGCTGGGAAGCGACGGAGGGGAGCTCCCGGCTCCCGCTGGCAACAGCCCCGCCGGCAGCAGCGGGGCGGCCGAGGCGGATGGAGCCCCAAGGATCGCAGCGATCAGGACAGCGCCAGCGACTGGAATGCCCCAACGCAAAGCCGCTTTCAGCGCGAACGGCGCTCGGTGGATATCGCAGACCGACATGATCCTCTCAGGGGGTGGCGCGTTCGTACCAGACTTTAGCCCCTACCCCAATTTGGGACATATATACGAGTCGAGATTAAATTTCGCGGGGCAGGCTCATTCGACTTCCGCGATGGCTCGCTCGATTTCGCCCAGCTTGGCGCCGTCCTGGAGCGTCCTCGTGCCCTCGGGGCCGGTGACGATCGCCGCCTGGCCGACGCGGATGCCGAGGTCTCTGCCCAGTTCCTCGTACTCGGCCAGTCGCTGGGCGACGGGGCTGTCGGGGTCCTCGAGGCCTTCGTCAAGTGCGACTTCCCATTCGGGCGCCTCGAGTTCCTCGACGCTGCCGGCGATCGTGGCGAGGTAGTCGTGGTCGATGCCAAAGCGCTCGGCTTCGTCCTGGTTGCGGAAGAAGAGGTAGGTGTACTGCCAGCCGTAGCCCTGTTCGGCCGCCGCCTCGGCTCCGTAGAAGCCGAGCTGCTCGGTGTTGATGCTGTTCGAGTAGTGCCGGTAGAGGATCTGGACGTCGCCGGGACGGGCGTAGCGTTCGGCCAGGGCCGGAACGGCGTTGAGGAAGTCCTCGCGGCAGCCGCCGCATTGCAGGTCGTTGAAGAGCTGGATCGTGACCGCGGCGTTGGAGGAGCCGAGGCGGTCGCCTTCCTGGGGGATGCCGCCGAAGAGGCGCTGCGCGTCGGAGATGCCGGCGACGTGGACGACCGCGGGGCCGGGCTCTTTGGTCGAGATCTCGACGATCGTGTAGCCGAGCGCCCCCACGAAGAGGGCCAGGATCGCCACGACCCACAGCCGGCCACGGCGAGGCAGCGGTTTGGCGGCGACTTCGGACACGCGCGGCATTATCCCGACCGGCGCCTCAGGGCCGGGCGGAGGAGGCAATACGGCCATTGACACGTCTGTCCCGAGCGATAACACTGGACTACCCAGTTTCAACTACCAGGAGGTCTCAATGGCCCATCACCTGACGCCCAGCGAGCTCGCCGACCAGATGCATATGAAACGGCAGGAGGTGATCGGGAAATGCGTGGAAATGGGCGTCCCGATCTTCCACGGCCGCATCGACCGCACCCTCTTCGAGACCTCCCTGCGCAGCGGCGCGGCGCAGCGGCAGCCGCGACGAGCCTCCGCGGGCTGAGCCTGAACTAGACTTCCCCGGCGATGGACCGGGGAACGAAGTCGAGGACTCTCGCTGACCTGTTGCCGCTGGCGGCGCAGGTCTACGGCGACGCGCCCGCCGTCCGCTACAAGGACGGCGAGAAATGGGTCGACCGCAGCTTCACCGAGGTGTTGGAGATCGTCCGTCCGCTGGCTTTGGGGCTGGCCGAGCTGGGGGTTCAGAAAGGCGATCGCGTCTCGATCCTCGGCAACACCCGGCCGGAGTGGACCTACTTCGACTTCGCCGCGCTCTCGATCGGCGCGACCGTGGTCCCGATCTACCAGACCAACTCCCCCGAGGAGTGTCGCTACGTGCTGGAGAACTCCGACGCCAAGGTCGTCGTCGTCGAGGACGACGAACAGCTGGAGAAGATCCGCAAGGTCCGCGACCAGCTGCCGCAGCTCGAGCACGTGGTGCGGATGACCGGCGCCAGCGAGGACGCGCTCTCCAGCGAAGACCTGGCCGCCAAGGGCGCCGCCGTCGACGCCTCCCGCTGGGAGTCGCTCTACTCGGCGGTCACCCCGGCCGACATCTGCACCTTCATTTACACCTCCGGCACCACGGGGCCCCCGAAGGGCTGCATCATCAGCCACGGCAATTACCGGGCGATGCTCGACATGGTCAACGCGACCAGCGTCATCGAGGGCGAAGACGTCACCTACCTCTACCTGCCCCTCGCCCACTCTTTCGCGCTGCTGATCCAGCTCGGCAGCTTCGACCTCGGCGCCACGATCGCCTACTGGGAGCGCGACCCGTTGAAGATCATGCCGAACCTGGCGGAACTGAAGCCGACCTACTTCCCCTCGGTGCCGCGCATCTTCGAGAAGATCTACACCGCCGCGACCAGCGGCATGGAAAAACAGGGTGGGCTCAAAAAGGCGATCTTCGACTGGGCGATCAAGGTCGGCGGCAAGATGCGCGAGACGGAACGCAAGGGCCGTAAACCCGGCTTCCTGCTCAGCCGCCAGTACGCCTTCGCCGACAAGCAGGTGCTCTCGAAGATCCGCAACCTCTTCGGCGGCAAACTGCGGCTCGCGGTCTCCGGCGCCGCCCCGATCAACCCCGACATCCTGCGCTTCTTCGACGCCGCGGGAGTGCTCGTGCTCGAGGGCTGGGGCATGACCGAGACCTCGACCGCGGCGACGATCTCCACCCCCGACGACTTCAAGATCGGCACGATCGGCAAACCCTTCCCGGGCTGCGAGGTGAGGATCGCCGACGACGGCGAGATCCTCGTCAAGGGGCCCAACGTCTTCCAGGGCTACCACAAGAACGAGGAGGCGACCCGGGAGACGATCGTCGACGGCTGGCTGCACACCGGCGACATCGGCGAGATCGGCGCCGACGGCTTCATCAAGATCACCGGCCGCAAAAAGGACATCATCATCACCGCCGGCGGCAAGAACATCACCCCGGCCAACCTCGAGGCCGAAATCAAGCAGCACCCCCTGGTCTCCCAGTGCGTGGTCGTCGGCGACCGCCGTCCCTACCTGGTCGCGCTCGTCACCCTCGACCCCGAAGAGGCGGCGGCCTACGCGCAGGAGAACAACCTCGGCGAGACTCCCGAGCAGCTCGCCGGCAACGGCGACGTCAAGGCCTCGATCATGGCCCACGTCGACCAGATCAACCAGAACTTCGCCCGCGTCGAGCAGGTCAAGAAGATCGCGATCCTGCCGCAGGACCTTTCACAGGAAAGCGGCGAGCTGACCCCGACGCTGAAGGTCAAGCGCGCGGTCGTCACCGACAAGCACGAGCGGGAGATCGAGCAGCTCTACGCCGGGTAGGCGTTGCAAGGGGTGGAGCTGGTACCCCCTTCTCACTGCACCTCGCAGAGAGGAGCGAAATTGCGGCTGGCGCCTCGTGCGTTTCCGGCTCTGCTCATGCTGATACGTTCGAAGGGGGTACCAGCTCCACCCCTCCAGCACTTCCCCAGCTAGACGAGGATGGTGGCCGATTGCCCGAGAGGGGACCGGTGGGGGTCTCGAACGTATCAGCATGAGGAGGGCCGACAGCCTTCATGGCGCCAGCCGCATCCGGCCACTCCCTCCGAGGTGCAGTGAGAGGCCCCCACCGGTCCCCTCCCCGCTAGGGCTGCCTCAGGAAGCCTCGCCGCTCTGTCGCAGCAACACCGAGGTCGTCTGCTCGAGCACCCGTTTCCAGGCAGAGATCTGCCCGGGTTCCTCCTCGCCGGCGCGCTCGACGACGCGGCGGACGCGGCGCTCGGAGATTTCGAGGCCGTGGCGCTCGGCGATCTCCTTGTAGCGGTCGTAGTCCTTGGCCAGGGTGGCGGTGACCGATTCGAAGCCGTGACGAGCGATCCTCAGCCGCCGCGAGTAGTCCATGATCGGCGTGCCGAACATCAGCTCGTCGTTCGGCTCCGGCTCGACCAGGATGATGTCGACGCCGGGGTATTTCTCCTGCCACATCCCGACGGCCTGATGCAGGCGCTGGTGGGCGATCAGGCGGAAGGTCTGGTTGGCGATCGCCGGCAGGCCCATGTCGGAGACGCGGCGAACGCGGTTGCCCGTGACCGTCGGGATCGTCTTCGAGAAGTCGTTGACGAAGGGCACGAGCGGGTTGACGACGACGATGAACTTGGCGCCCTTCTCGACCGCGATGTCGACGTTGGTGGTCGAGCGGATGCCGCCGTCGACCAGCTGGCGACCCTTGAGGTCGACCGGCTTGTAGACGATCGGCAGGCAGGTCGAGCACTGGATCGCCTTCGAGATCGGCACGTCGGACCAGCCGTCCTCGCCGAAGACGATCCGCTCGCAGGTGTCGAGGTCGGTCGCGGTCAGGTAGAGCTCGCGGTCGAGCAGGCGGAAGTCGTTGACCCGCCCCCCTTCGCTGAGCGCTTCCTCGACGTAGTCGGCGAGCCCAGAGCCCGAGTAAAGGCCACTCGGCAGCCCCTCCGCGAGGCCGACCCCGATGTCGATCGCCGAGAGCTCGCCGATCCGCGCCAGCTGGCGCACCAGCTCCAGCGTGCGCAGCGGCAGCGACACCGCTTTCCCGAGGAAGCCGAGGTAGTTGGGTTTGAGAACCCGGTTGAGGTCCAGGTCCTCGAGCTCGGAAGGCACGTGGGAGTTCAGCACCTGCATCATCTCGTCGGGGCTGACGCCGTTGGCGAGCATCCCACCGACGAAGGAGCCGGCGCTGGTGCCGACGTAGACGTCGAAGTTGTTGACCGTGCTGTTGACCGCGAGCAGGTCGAGGGCGCGCAGGGCGCCGATCTCGTAGACGCCGCCGGTGAACCCGCCGCCGCCGAGGACCAGCGCCGTCTTCGAGGGCTTTTTACGGCCGCGCGGTTTTTTGCGGCGGGGCTTCGACTCGATGTCGACGACTTTGCCCATCAGGAACATGAAGTATCCCAGGTGCGTCGGCCGGGCAGGCCGCTACCTTGGCGGCCTCAGGTGTTGCTACCGGCGATGAGACGAGCCTCGATCCTGCTTGCGGCGCTCTGCGCCGCGGTCTTGCTGCTCACGGGCAGCGCTCGGGGGAGCCAGGTCTGCGATCAGATGCGGGGCATGCTGACGCGCGGCGGCGGCTCGGCCAGCGGCCTGATCGTGGTCGAGTCCGAAAGCCGCGACGTCGTCTGCGCCAGCGCCCCCGGGCGCCAGCGCCCGCTGGCCTCGAACATGAAGCTGTTCACGACGGCGACGGCCCTCTCCCGGCTCGGCCCCAAAACGCGCATTCCCACGAAGGTCTTCGGCGATGGCCGAATCGACGCCGGCGGCCTCCTCCACGGCAGCCTCTACCTGCAGGGTGGCGGCGACCCGGCCCTCGGCACGCCGACCTTCTACAACGGCTACCTGGGCGGCCTCGGCACCAACCTCTTCTCGCTGGCGCCGCAGATTCGCGCCGCCGGGATCCGCGCGATCAGCGGCCGCCTCTACGCCGACGACACGATCTTCGACCGTCGCCGCGGCGTCGCCGACTCCGGCTACGCGACCAGCCCCTACATCGGCCCGCTCTCCGGCCTCGCCTTCAACTCCGGCTTCGCCGGCTCGAGCAGCAGCAGCGGCTTCTCCGCCGACCCGGCCAAGCTGGCGGCTTCGAAGCTAGCGCGCTCGCTGCGGGCGGCGGGAGTCGCGGCCCCACCCCAGGTGGCGATCGCGCCGACCCCGCCCACCGCCGAACGAGTCGCCCTCGTCCGCTCGCCGACGCTGCACCAGCTCGCCAACATGACCGACGTCTACTCGAACAACTTCTTCGCCGAGACGCTGATCAAGCTGCTCGGCGCGCGCCTCGGCGGCGCCGGGACGACGGCAGCCGGGGCCGCGGTCGTGGAGTCCTTCGCCCAGGCGAACGGGGCCGGCGTGCACGCCGTCGACGGCTCCGGCCTGACCCGCTCCAACCGCGCCTCGCCGCGCCAGGTAGCCGACCTGCTGCTGGCGATGCGCGACGATCCCGCCGGCGAGGACTTCATCCAGGACCTCGCCCTGACCGGCAAGGAGGGGACCGTCGACGATCGCACGATCGGCACCGCGGCCTACGCCCGCTGCCGCACCAAGACCGGCACGATCAGCGGCGTCAGCAACCTCTCCGGCTACTGCTTCAACAAGAGCGGCCGGATCATGGTCTTCTCGATCCTGATGGGCAGCGTCGGCGACCTCGGCCTCGCTCACCTGATGCAGGACCGGATCGCGGGGCTTGTCGCCGGTTACTAGTCGCGGGCTCGGGGGGGTTGGCGGGGAGGGAGCGGTCCCCCTCTCCCGGAGGCCGTCGCGCAGGCCTGGAGCGGCCGCAAGGGCTCGAGTTCTTGGCGCCTGAGCCTCCGGGAGAGGGGGACCGCTCCCTCCTCACGAATCGCCACCGACGCTCCAAGGTGGGGCAGCTTCCCGCGAGAAGAAGCTGCCTCCGAACGGAAGCGGCTCCTGAGAACCGCCTCCGCAGGAAGTCGCTTTTGAGCGCAGCGTGGGCGAGAGCTCGGCCCCGAGGACCGGGGGCCCCTCCCCAGGAGGCTCCCGTGCCAGCGCTTCGAACCCTGGGAGCGCGACCCAGCCTGCGCGACGGCCTCCTGGGGAGGGGCGCCCGGTCCTCGGGGCACCCGGTCCTCGCGCCGCCGTCACCCACCCAACAACGCCAGCAGACCGTCTTCGTCAAGGATCTCGGTCCCCAGCGACTCGGCCTTGGCCAGCTTCGTCCCAGGGCTCTCGCCGGCGACCACGTAGTCGGTTTTCTTCGAGACCGAGCTGGTGACCTTGCCGCCGGCCGACTTGACCAGCGCCGCCGCCTCCTCCCGCGTCAGCTCCGGCAGGGTGCCGGTGAGGACCACCGTCTTGCCCTGCAGCGGCCCATCGCCGGCGCGCCGTTCCGAGGGGTCCGCCTCCAGCCGCAGGCCCTTTTCCTTCAGCTTCTCGACCAGCGCCCAGGTGACGTCGTCGGCGAGCGACTCGGCGATCTGCAGGGCCATGATCGGCCCGACCCCTTCGACCTCCTCGATCTGCTCGGGGTCGGCCTCGCGCAGGGCGTCGATCGAGCCGAAGTGGTCGGCCAGGGCCTCGGCGGTGACGTAGCCGACGCCGGGCAGCCCGAGGGCGTAGAGCACGCGCTTGAAGGGCCGTTGTCGCGAGGCGTCGATCGCCGCCACCAGGTTGCGGGCGGAGGTCTCGCCGAAACGATCTAGCTCGACCAGCCGCTCCTCGGTCAGGTCGTAGATGTCGGCGACGTCGGCGATCACGCCCTGCTGGAGGAAGACCGAGGCCTGCTTCTCCCCCAGGCCGTCGACGTCCATCGCGCCCTTGCTGACGAAGTGCTTGACGTGCTGGAAGGACTGGCCGGGGCAACCGGCGCGGTTGGGACAGATGCTGAAGACGGCGCCCTCGGGCTTGACGATCTCGGCGCCGCAGGCCGGGCATTTCTTCGGCGGCTTCGGTTTGCGGGCGCCCTTCCGGCGGCGCTGAACCATCGGCGCCACCACCTGCGGGATCACGTCTCCCGCCCGCATCACCACCACCTCGTCGCCAACCCGCACGTCCTTGCGCGCCAGATCCTCCTCGTTGTGGAGGGTCGCGGTGCTGACCGTGACGCCGCCGACGTGGACCGGCTCCAGCATCGCGAAGGGGACGAGATGACCCGTGCGGCCGACGTTCCAGACGACGCTGTTCATCCGCGTCGTCGCCGTCGTCGGCGGGAACTTCCAGGCGATCGCCCAGCGCGGCTCGCGCCCGACCACGCCCAGCTCGCGCCAGAGCGCCTTCTCGTCGACCTTGACGACGACGCCGTCGATCTCGTAGTCGAGCGTCTCGCGCCGCCCCTCCCACCAGTGGCAGCGCTTGACCACGCCCTCGACGCCCCCGTGGTGGCCGGTGTCGGGGTTGACCTTGAAGCCGCGGTCCTGAAGCCATTCGATCTCGTCCATGTGGGTGGCGAGGTCGAGACCGCGGACGGCGCCGATCCCGTAGATCCAGCTCGAGAGCGGCCGTTCCGCCGCCAGCGCCGGGTCGAGCTGGCGGATCGAGCCGGCGGCCGAGTTGCGCGGGTTGGCGAAGGTCGGTTCTTCGGCCTCGGCGCGGCGCTCGTTCAGCGCCTTGAAGGCGGCGATCGGCAGGTAGACCTCGCCGCGCACTTCGATCAGCTCCGGCGCGTCCGGGATTCGCAGTGGCACCGAGCCGATCGTGCGCAGGTTCTGGGTCACCTCCTCGCCGACGCGGCCGTCGCCGCGCGTGGCGCCGCGGACGAGAACCCCGTCCTCGTAGGTGAGGCTGACCGCCAGCCCGTCGATCTTCGGCTCGGTCGTGTAGCTGAACTCCGAGGCGGCGATGTCGAGCCGCTTCAGGTGGTTGGCCAGGCGGTTCTCCCAAGCGCGCAGCTCCTCCTCGTTGCGGGCGTTGCCGAGCGAGAGCATCTGCTCGGCATGCTCGATCCGCTCGAAGCGCTCCAGCGGCGGCGCCCCGACCCGCTGCGTCGGCGAGTCGGGCGTGCGCAGCTCCGGATTCTCCGCCTCCAGCTTCCGCAGCTCGTCCAGCAGCGTGTCGTACTCGTCGTCGCCGATCTCGGGGTCGTCAAGGACGTAATAGAGGCGGTTGTGGCGCTCCAGCTCCCGCCGCAGCTCGGCGGCGCGCTGCTGCGGCCGAACCGGTCACGCCGCCGGCGCGCTCGCCGCCAGCATCTCCTCGAAACCCCAGCCGCGCAGGCGCTCGAGGCCGCCGTGGTCGGTGAGGTCGAAGTGGATCGGCGTGACCGCGATCCTGCCCTGGGCGATGGCGAAGAGGTCGGTCCCCTCGATCTCCTCGTAGCCGGGCTGCCAGCCGTAGATCTCGTAATGGCGACGCCCCGTTCCCTCGTCGCGCACCAGCTTCAGCTCGTCGTTGTAGATCCGTTTGCCGAGTTTCGTCACCTCGACCCCGCGCGGTTCGCCGGCGGGGTAGTTGACGTTGACCAGCGTCGCCTCTGGCATCCGCTCGCTGGCCAGCCGCGCGACTAGCTGCGCGGTGAAGGCGGCCCCGGCGGCGAAATCGAAGCGACCGCTGACGTAGCCCATGCCGCCGCCCGAGGACTGCTGGGAGAACGCAAGCGCGGGAATGCCGAGGATGATGCCCTCGAGCGCCGCCGCAACCGTTCCCGAGTAGGTGATGTCGTCGCCGAGGTTGGCGCCGTGGTTGATCCCGGAAACGATCAGGTCGGGTCGCCCGCCGACCAGTCCCAGCTCGGCGAAGCGGACGCAGTCGACCGGGGTGCCGTCGGTGGCGTAGCCCGATCGCCGTCGCCGAACTCCACCTCCTCGATGCTCAGCGGCGAACGGGTGGTGATGCTGCGGGCGGTGGCGCTGCGGTTGGACTCGGGGGCGATCACGTCGAGCTCGACGCCGTCGAGCTCGCGCAGCGCCCGCCGCGCCGCCTGTAGGCCCGGGGCGGAGATGCCGTCGTCGTTGGTGAGGAGGATGCGCACTCGGTCGATTCTAGGAGTAGCGGACGGACTCCAGGTAGAGACCGTGCGGCGGCGCCGTCTCGCCGGCTGCGCTGCGCGGCGCGCCCTGCAGCAACGCGGCGAAGCTCTCGGGCGTGCGGCGCCCGGACGCCGCCTCCAGCATCGTCCCGACCAGGACGCGGACCATGCTGCGCATGAAGGCGTCGGCGGTGACGTGGAAGGCGAGCACGTCGCCGGGCTCGTCCTTCCAGGCAGCGGCGAGGATGTCGCGCTCGAAGCGGACGTGGTCGGTCTGGGTTGGGGTGAAGGCGGTGAAGTCGTGCCTGCCGGGGAGAGCGTCGGCACAGGCATCGAGCGCCGCGCGATCGATCCGGTGCGGCCACCAGAGAGCGCGGCCCCGCTCGAAGGGGCTCGGGGCGCGGCGCGCCAGCAGGCGGTAGCGGTAGCTGCGAGAAATCGCGTCGCCGCGGGCGTCGAAGCCCTCCGGCGCCGCGGCGGCGACGGTGACGGCGAGGTCGTCGGGCACGAGCCCGTTGAGCCGGCGCGCCAGGTCGGCGGGAACCTCAGCCTCGGTCCGAAAGCTCGCCACCTGCCCCCAGGCGTGAACGCCGGCATCGGTGCGCCCGGCGACGGTCAGTTCGGCAGGCGCCCGCAGGACGGTCTCCAGCGCCGCCTCCAGCTCGCCCTGAACCGTTCGCAGTCCCGGCTGGCGGGCCCAGCCGGA
>CAWHSV010000002.1:0-339756 GCA_963832065.1 uncultured Actinomycetes bacterium | reverse complement strand
CAGATTCCGGGACCGGGTCGGGCCGCGGCGCTGGCCGCGGCGGGCACGACCTCGAGCTAGCGGTCCCGAGGCGAAGCCAGCCCCCGCCGAAGACGGTCGAGCGCTAGCGTTGGCTGGACAGCCAATCGGGTGAGCGAGCGTTGAGGAGGAAGGGCATGGCGACTGCGGCGGAGCTTCAGGTGCGGGACAGGGTCTTCATCGGCGGCGAGTGGGTCGAGCCGGCGGGGAAGGAGCCGATCGAGGTGATCAACTCGACCACCGAGGAGGTGATGGGCACGGTCCCGGCCTGCTCGGCCGAGGACGCCGACCGCGCCGTTGCGGCCGCCCGCGAGGCCTTCGAGTCCTGGTCGCAGACCTCGCGCGAGGAGCGCGCCGGCTACCTTTCGGCGATCGCCGCCGGGCTCGGCGAGCGCAGCGAGGAGATCGCGGCGACGATCTCCCAGGAGCTGGGGATGCCGCTGAAACTGAGCCAGATGATCCAGGTCGGGCTGCCGACCAGCCAGTTCGCAGCGATGCCGGGGCTGATGGAGGAAGTCGCCTGGGAGGAGGAGATCGGCAACTCGCGGGTCCTGCGCGAGCCGGTCGGCGTGGTCGGCGCGATCACCCCCTGGAACTACCCGCTGAACCAGATCGCCGCCAAGGTCGCCCCCGCCCTCGCCGCCGGCTGCACGGTCGTCCTCAAGCCGAGCGAGGTGACGCCGCTGAACGCCTTCCTGCTGGCCGAGGTGATCGAGGCTGCCGGCCTGCCCGCCGGCGTCTTCAACCTCGTCACCGGCACCGGCCCGGTCGTCGGCGAGGCGATCGCCGCCCATCCCGGCGTCGACATGGTCTCCTTCACCGGCTCGACCCGGGCCGGCAAGCGGGTCAGCGAGCTGGCCTCGGCGACGGTGAAGCCGGTGGCGATGGAGCTCGGCGGCAAGTCGCCGAACGTGATCCTCGACGACGCCGACCTCGCCCGGGCGGTCCCCGACGGCGTCGCCAAGTGCTTCCTCAACTCGGGCCAGACCTGCAGCGCCCTGACCCGGATGCTGGTCCCGCGCGAGAAGCTGGCCGAAGCCGAGCAGATCGCCGCCGCGACCGCCGAGGCGTTCACGCCCGGCGACCCCTTCGAGGACTCGACCCGGCTCGGGCCGCTGGTCTCCGATGTCCAGCGCCAGCGCGTGCGCGGCTACATCGAGAAGGGCGAGGCCGAGGGGGCGAAGCTGGTGACCGGCGGCGCCGAGGCGCCCGAGGGCCTCGACCGCGGCTACTTCGTCCGCCCCACCGTCTTCTCCGAGGTGGCGCCGGAGATGACGATCGCCCAGGAGGAGATCTTCGGCCCGGTGCTGGCGATCCAGCCCTACGACGGCGAGGACGACGCGGTGCGGATCGCCAACGACAGCGACTACGGCCTCGCCGGCGGCGTCTGGTCCGGCGACCAGGAGCGGGCGATCGCGGTCGCCAAGCGCATCCGCAGCGGCCAGATCGAGATCAACGGCGGCGCCTTCAACCCGCTGGCGCCGTTCGGCGGCTACGGCCAGTCGGGCCACGGGCGGGAGAACGGGCGGTATGGGCTCGAGGAGCTGCTGCAGGTGAAGTCTCTTCAGCTCTAGCGAGGACGACGTGGGGAGGGTCCTGCGGGCGGGCCAAACTGGGTCCGTTCTCGGACCCTCCCCACGTCGTCCCCACGCAGCGGAATAGGCTGCAGCGACATGAATTTCGAGCTCACCGACGAGCAGAAACTGCTGCGGAACACGGTGCGCGAGTTTGCGCTCCAGGAGGTCAAGCCGGTGGCGGAGGAGTTGGACCGGACCAAGTCGTTCCCCTACGAGATCGTCGCCAAGCTGGGGGGCTGGGGTTGATGGGGATTCCGTTTCCCGCAGGAGTACGGGGGCGGCGGGGCCGACACGCTCTCCTATGTGCTGGCGGTCGAAGAGCTGGCCCGGATCGACTCCTCGGTCTGCATCACGATGGCCGCGCACACCTCGCTGGGGACGATGCCGATCTACCTCTGGGGCAGCGACGAGCAGAAGGACGAATGGCTGCCGCGGCTCTGCAGCGGCGAGCGCCTCGCCTCCTTCGGCCTGACCGAGCCCGAGGCCGGCTCGGACGCCGGCAACGTCCGCACCACCGCGAAGCTCGAGGACGGCGAGTGGGTCGTCAACGGCGCCAAGCAGTTCATCACCAACTCCGGCACCGAGATCTCCGGCTGCGTCTCGATCACCGCCGTCACCGGCGAGGCCGACGGGCGCAAGGAGATCTCCAACCTGATCGTCCCCACCGGCACCCCCGGCTACGAGGTCGGCGAGGCCTACCGCAAGATGGGCTGGAACGCCTCCGACACCCGCCCGCTCACCTTCGAGGACTGCCGGGTGCCGGAGTCGAACCTGCTCGGCCGCCGCGGCGACGGCTTCAAGAACTTCCTCCACATCCTCGACGGCGGCCGGATCGGCGTCGCCGCGATGGGCGTCGGCCTCGCCCAGGGCGCCCTCGACGAGGCGATCGCCTACGCCAAGGAGCGCCGGCCTTCGGCCAGCCGATCGCCAAGTTCCAGTCGATCCAGGCCAAGATCGCCGACCTCTCGGCCCAGATCGAGGCGGCCCGCCTGCTGACCTGGCGGGCGGCGCTGGAGAAGGACGCCGGCCAGTCGTTCACCCTCACCGCCGCCCAGGCGAAGCTGATCACCGGCCGCCTCGCCGTCCGCGCCACCGAGGAGGCGGTGCAGATCCACGGCGGCTACGGCTACATCGAGGAGTACCCGGTCTGCCGCTTCTATCGCGACGCCAAGATCCTCACGATCGGCGAGGGGACGGACGAGGTGCAGCAGATGGTGATCGCCCGGCAGCTCGGCTGCTGAGAGCTCCGGGGGAGGGATGGGGACCTCCTCCGGCGGAATTTACGTCGCGCACGCTTCGCGTGCGGCTCCGGATGTTTGTGCGCGCCTATCGCGCGCGGCAGATATCGGATTGCATTTCCGCGCGCTTCGCGCACATTCCGCCCGGAGGAGGTCCCCATCCCTCTCACAAGCGTTTCGCACAGCACATCGGCTTGAGCGAACCACGACGAGCCCTCGGCGACCGTCGCCCCCTGCCTCATGTCTGCAGACTGGCCTGCACCTCGATCGGTACCGGTGTCCGTGTGGCAGGGAGCCGGTCACCCCCGTGGGCGAATGTGGCCGAAGGCCGCGATATGCAATCCGATTCCTGCGCCCCATAGGGGCGCAGCATCATCCGGAGCTGCGCCCGATAGGGCGCGCCACTCAATTCGCCCACGGGGGTGACCGGTTCCCCTACCGCGCCGGCTCCGAAGTGACGTCGCCCTCGGGGCGCCCCGCAACTTCGGCCGCCCGGCCGACCGCTTCGCCGATCCCGAAGTGGGCGCAGATCGTCAGCTCGTGCTCGCGGCGCAGCGGCCGCGCCGGGTCGACGACCGGCGCCGAGCGCAGCGCCTCGCCCTCCTGGGCGACCCAGACGCCGAAGCGCGGCGCCGGCGCAGTCGCGCAGCGGGACCGCGACCAGCCTGGCGCTGCGGCGCCGGCCGACCTGGGCGATGCAGCCAGGCGGGGTCGCCGGCCTGCCGTCGGTCGACGAAGAGGCCGTGGACCTCGCCGACCGCGGCGCCGCCGATGTCGCTCGACCTCGGCCCCGACCCAGCTCGTCGCCTCCGCCAGCGAGGGCATCGCCGCGGCCTCAGCCATCGGCCTGCCGCTCCAGCAGCTCGCCGGCGGCGCTGGCCGGGTCGAGCTCGCGCCGCACCACCCGCTCCAGCAGCTCGGCGGTGCGCGGGTCCTCGGCGGCGGTCGCCTCGAGCCGGCGGCGCATCCGCGAGGTGGCGATGCCGAGCACCTCGCTGCGCAGGTTGCGGGCGCGGCGCTCGGCCAGCGTCCCCGCCGCCTCGATGAAGGCGCGGTGCTCGTCGATCTTCGCCGCCAGCTCCTCGACCCCCTCGCCGCGGGCCGCCTCGGTGCGCAGGATCGGCACCTTCCAGCCTTCCGGGTCCTGGGAGAGCGCCAGCACGCCGCGCACCTCGCGCACCATCGTGTCGGTCATCGGGTGGTCGGCCTTGTTGACGACGATCACGTCGGGGATCTCCATCACCCCGGCCTTCAGCGCCTGGATCGAGTCGCCCGAGCCCGGCATCAGCGCCAGCACGATCGTGTCGGCGTGGTCGACGATGTCGATCTCCGCCTGGCCGACGCCGACGGTCTCGATCAGGACGTCGTCCTTGCCGGCCGCGTCCATCACCAGCGCCACCTGCAGCGCCGCCTCGGAGAGGCCGCCGAGCGCCCCGCGCGAGGCCATCGAGCGGATGAAGACGCCGGGGTCGAGGAAGTGGTCGGAGAGGCGGATGCGGTCGCCGAGCAGGGCGCCCCGGGTGAAGGGGCTGGAGGGGTCGATCGAGAGCACCGCGACCTCGCGCTCGGCCTTGCGCAGCTCCGCCGTCAGCGCCCCGATCAGGGTGCTCTTGCCGACCCCCGGGCGGGCCGGTGAAGCCGACGATCCGGGCCTTGCCGGTGCGCGGGTAGACCTCGCGCACGAGCTCCCAGCCGGCCGGGTCGTCGGACTCGATCAGCGTGATCGCCCGCGCCAGCGCCCGCTTGTCGCCGGCGACGAGGCGCTCGGCGAGCGGAGCTGATTTGGCGGCGTCGGGCATGGGCGGGTCAGTCTAAGAGTCCGCGGAGCGTTCCCGCCAGACTTTAGAGTCCCGCTCCGTGCTCCGCTTCCTCGCCCGCAACCGCATGCTGAACCGCCGCTACGGGCGCCTGCTCTGGCGCTACCTGTGGCGGCGACTGCTGACCCGCGGCCGGCCGGCGCTGGCGCACCGACGGCTTCGTCTTCTTCGGCCGGCGGCTGGAAATCCAGATCGCCCGCGGCGCCGAGGTCCGCTTCGGCCGCTTCGTCTGGATCGGCGACGGCTCGAAGATCCGCTGCCACGAGGGCGAGGTCGAGATCGGCGACAAGACCGTGATGGGCCAGGAGTGCACGATCTCCGCCTACCGCCGGGTGCGGATCGGCGAGCAGTGCGTGATCGCCGACCGGGCGATGTTCATCGACTTCGACCACGGCGTCGTCGAGGTCGAGCGGCCGATCCGCCTGCAGGGCATCTACATGCGCGACGTCGAGGTCGGCTCCAACGTCTGGATCGGCTACGGCGCCTGCGTCCTGCGCGGCGTCCGCGTCGGCGACAACGCGATCGTCGGCACCAACTCGGTGGTGACCAAGGACGTTCCCGCCAACGCCGTCGTCGCCGGCATCCCGGCCAGGATCATCCGCATGCGCGAGGCGCCCGGAGCGGCTGCGCTGGCCCGACTCCGGTCGAGCCCGATCCCGGGGCCGACACCACCCTCGCGCCGCCCGCTTAGGAAGGGCACTACGCCGCCTCGAGATCGGTCTTGGCGAAGTCGTCACCGACGAACAGCAGCGGGGCGCCGGCGAGCTTCGCGATCGCGTAGGCCATGCAGTCGCCGTAGTTGAGCCTCGCCTGGTGACGACCCTTGCCATAGCGCACGAAGGCCCGAACGGCCGCTTCGACATGCCTCTCATCGAAGTCGAGCAAGGTCACGCGGTAGTCGTCCAGGAAGCGCGAGAGCGCCCGCACGCCGGCCGTGTCTTCTCTCGAGACCAGCACCATCGCCGTCTCGAACAGCGTCGGGGCCCCAATCGCGGCGCTCCCGCCCGCTACCGCCTCCAGCAACCGAGGATGGCCGTCCTCCTCCTCGACGATCGCAACGACCGCGGAGCTATCGAGGATCAGTCGTCGGGCCCGTAGCCCAGCAACTTCGCCCGTTCGGCTTTCGTCATCGGGGGAAGGCCGCGACGCCGGTTGGGAAGCAGCGGCCAGACTCTCCGTTTCCATGTGATGGAGCGCCTCCTCCAGCGTCCTCGGCTTCGGCCCCCGCGGCGCCCGGGCGCCGAAACGGCCCCGCCTCTCCCGCAGGGACCGCAGTACCGCCTCCTCCTCGGTCTCCCCGGTGAGCTCCGCGATCTCCGCCGCCAACTTCTCCGTCTCCTCGTTCTCGATGTTCAAGGCCATGATGGGCTCGAACCATCGTAGGCCCTCCCTTGTCTGCAATCCAGCGTGCAACCACGCTATCAGAAATGAGGGTTTCTGTCTGTCAGCTAATAAGTTGCACTGCTAGCGCTTCGGCGGGTGGCCTGTAACAGCGCTTTTCAGCGTCAATTCTGTCGACTCCGGCAGGGAGAACAATTTGCCGCCCGTGGACATCGCCGCCCGTTTCGGGGACAACCTGGTGCGCTGCCGCAAACGCGCCGACCTCTCTCAGGACGAGCTCAGCGTGCGAGCGTCGGTGCACCGCACGGAGATAAGCCAGCTCGAGCGCGGGCTCCGCGTCGCCCGCATCGACACGCTGGTCAAACTCGCCGGCTCGCTCGAAGTCTCCCCGGAGGAGCTGCTGGCCGGCATGGCCTGGGATCCCGGCGGCACCCGGATCGGCAGTTTCCGGCCCGATGACGCGGATCGCGACTAGCGGCGCTCAGGCCGGACTGGTCTCGCCGACGAGGTCGGCGTAGACGGCGGCGGTCTGCTCGGCGACGTCGCCCCAGTCGAAGCGGCGCAGGTGCTCGTAGGCTTCGACGACCAGGCGGCGGCCGAGCTCGTCGTCGGAGAGGACGCGGATCGCCACCTCGGCCAGCGCCTCGGGATCGTGGGCGCGGAAGCGCAGGCCGGCCTCCTCGTGGGGGACCACCTCGCGCAGGCCGCCGGTGTCGGCGACGATGCAGGGGCAGCCCGAGGCCATCGCCTCCAGCGCCACCAGGCCGAACGGCTCGTAGATCGAGGGCACCACGGTGAGGTCGGCGATCCGGTAGAGCGAGTGCAGGACGTCGTCGCCGATCCAGCCGAGGAATGTGCCGTGGTCCATCAGGCCCAGTTCCTCGGCCTGGCGGTGCAGCTCCGCCTCGTGGGTGCCGGAGCCGGCGACCAGGAAGCGCGTGCCCGGGGCCTCCTCGATCACGCGCGGCATCGCCTCCAGCGCCAGCTGGAAGCCCTTCTCGTAGACGAGGCGGCCGATCAGCAGGACCAGCTTCTGCTCCGGCGCGGCGAACTCGGAGCGCATGCGCTTCAGCTCGACCGGGTCCTGTGCCGGCAGGTCCTCGGGGTCGATGCCGTTGGGGATGACGCTGATCCGCTTCTCGGCGACGCCGAAGATGTCGGCGATCTGCTCGCGCATGTAGTGGGAGCAGGCGATCACCCGCTGCGAGCGGTTGGTGATCCAGCGCTCGACCCCGTGGATGTAGGTCTGCGGGTGCTTGTCGACCCAGCCCTGGTGGCGGCCGTACTCGGTGGCGTGGATCGTCGTCACCAGCGGCGCTTCGAAGCGCTTGGCGAGGTGGTCGCAGGCGTTGGCGACGAGCCAGTCGTGACCGTGGACGAGGTCGAAGCTGTAGCGGTCGCCGAGCTCGACCCCGGCCGCGAGCATGTCGGAGTTCATCCGCTCGACCCAGGCGACGAACTCGCCGAGGTCGGTCGGGCGCTTCGGCTCGCGGATGCGGTGGACGATGACCCCGTTGGCGCCCTCCTCGGCCGGCGACTCCTCGCCGCCGCGGGTCAGCACGTGGACCTCGACGTCGCGCTCGACCAGCGCCTCGGAGAGCTTGCGCACGTGGCGGGCCAGCCCGCCCTCGATCAGCGGCGGGTACTCCCAGGAGAGGATCAGGACACGGGTCATCGTGGGCTGGGTGCTACGGCTCCAAGAGCGGAGCGAGGCTTAGGTCCGGGGCGAGAGAACGCATACGCGGATCGGTGACGGAGCGGGAGTCTATGGCCTCCAACATGGCCTCGGCGTGCCCGGTGGCCCGCTGGTAGGCGTAGTCGCCGGCCTGGCCGCGCCTGTCGAGGAAGGCCCAGTCGCTGGCCTGGGCGGCGAGCAGCTCACGCGCGGCCCGGGTCGCGACGTCGCCGCGCAGGCCCTCCCCCAGCGCCCGCAGCAGCCGCAGCTCCAGCCGTCGCGCCCCCCAGGCGAGGTCGGCGACCAGCGGCCGAGTCCCAGGTGCCGAAGTCCTTGTCCTCGCCCCAAGTGGAGGCGGCCAGCTCACGCTCGACCGGCTCGTGCTCGGCCAGCGCCTGCGGCACGGTCACGGTCCGCACCCCCGCTGCGGCGGCGCCCTCCAGGACGGCGCGCAGCCAGACGGGCCCCTCCGACCACCAGTGGCCGAGCAGCTCGGTGTCGATCGCGAAGACCAGCAGGCCGCGGCGGTCGCTCTCGGCCGAGTAGCGGCGCAGGCGCGCCGCCGCCGCCGCCAGGAACTCCCCCGCCTGGCGTCGCGCCGCCGCCGCCGCGGCATCCGGATCGTAGGCCCCTCCGCCCACCCTCCAGAGCCGGATCCCGCGCAGCGATTTGCCGGCGAACTGGGCGTGGGCGGGGTCGGAGGGATAGCCGTCGAGCGACCAGAGCCAGCCGATCGCCTCCCAGTCGATCGGCAGCGCCACCGGGCCGGCCGGCGTCCGCGCCGGCGCCAACGCCTGCAGCGGCCGCTCATGGGCGCTCTGGTCGATGCAGAACCAGCGCACGCCGGCCTCCGCCAGGCGCCACTCCAGGCCCGGCGCGTAGGCGCACTCGGGCAGCCAGAAGCCACCGTCCCAACCGAAGCGGCGGCGGTGCGAGCGGATGCCGGCGTCGAGCTGCAGTCGCAGTCCCTCCCGCGTCGCCAGCAGCGGCAGGACCGCGTGGGTAGCGGCGGAGCTCGCCAGCGCGATGCGGCCCTCCGCCGCCGCGCGCTGGAAGGGCCGCAGCGGGTCGCCGCCCGCCGCGTCGAGCAGATCCAGCGCCTGCCGGTAGCGCTCCAGCTCCCCTGCGACCGCCGGCCGGCACTCGGCCGGCACCTCGGGCAGGTCGGCTTCGGCGGCGCCGATCCGCCAATCGATCAGGAACCGCCGCAGCCGCTCCCTCACCCCCGCGTCCTCCAGCTGGTCGGCCAGCACCGGGGTGACCGTCATCGTCAGCGCCTCGGCGATCTCCAACACCGGCAGGTAGGAGCGGATCACCGCGTCGAACAGCCACTCCTCGCCGAAGGGATAGGTGCCGAATCCCTCCACATACGGCATGTGGCTGTGCAGCACGATCGCCAAGTCGCCATCCGTCCCTTTCAAGACGCGCCTCCCCCGCCCAGGCCCGCGGGCCGAGCGCCTAGAGACGACAGACGGCAACGAAATCGAGCGCCTTGTCGAGGTTCCCTCTCTTCAGGGCGAAGTCCGAGGCGGCGATCGCCGGCGTGAAGCGGTCGTAGAAGCGCTTGGTCAGACCGAGGCGTTTGTGGACCGTGTCCCAGCCAAGCTCGATCGCCAGCTCGTGGACGCGCAGCTTGCGGGCGTGGAAGAGCCCGTATAGCTCGACCGCGGCGAAGTGGTCCTGACAGAGGTGGCGGAACTCCTCCGCCCGGTACTCGCGCACGTGCCAGGGGTTGTCGGACTTCTCCGCCCCCGGCGGCGCCAGCGTCAGCAGGTTGGGAGTGGAGAGATAGGCGACGCCGCCGGGCTCGAGCATCGACTTGAAGTGCTCGAGGATCGCCCCGGCGTCCTGGACGTGCTCGATCGTCTGCAGGAAGACGACGGCGTCGCAGGGCTCGGCGAAGCTCTCGACCAGGTCGCGCTGGAAGCGAAGGTTGGGCTGCGCGTAGCGCAGCCGCGCGTGCTCGTGCGCCTCCGGATTGGCGTCGACGCCGACCACCGAGGCGGCGGCGGCGGCCAGCACCTTCGACCCGTAGCCCTCGCCGCAGGCCATGTCGACGACCCGCAGGCCGCCGGTCCGGGCCGCGATCCACTCGTAGACGACGAGGTGGCGCCGGTACCAGTAGTTCTCCTCCGGCACGTCGGGCAGCGTGCGCTCGCCGGTCAGCGGCAGCGGCGGCACCCCCGGAGGCTGGTTCAGCTGCAGGTACTCCTCGGCCATGCCCCAACGCTATTCGCGGGCCTGCGCTCCGTGCATTGCGCCGTTCCACGTAGAGTTCCGCGCCGAATGCCGGCCTCTCCGACCGCCACGCCCGAGCACATCAAGGACGTCAACACCCGCTACCACGACGCGGCGGCCGGCGAATATGACGCCAAGTGGGGCATCGATTTCGGCGACACCGGCCAGGAGCAGGTGCGACTGAAGCTGGTCAAGGCGCTTGGCGGGCGCGACGGGGCCCGCTTCGGCGACGCCCTGGAGATCGGCGCCGGCACCGGCTACTTCTCGCTCAACCTGGCTCAGATCGGGGCGATCGAGCGGCTGACCGCGACCGACATCTCGCCGGGGATGCTGGATCGGCTCGGCGCCACCGCCGAGGCGCTCGGCCTCGCCGAGGTGACGACGGTGCTCACGGAGGCCGAGACCCTCCCCTTCGCGGACGAGAGCTTCGACCTCGTCTTCGGCCACGCCGTCCTCCATCACATCCCCGACCTCGACCGCGCCTTCGCCGAATTCCGCCGCGTACTGCGACCGGGCGGCGTCATCGCCTTCGCCGGCGAGCCTTCCCGCTACGGCGACCGCCTGGCGGCGCTGCCGAAGCGGGTTGGGATGCTGGTGGCGCCGGCCTGGCGGCGCCTGACCGGAGCAAGCCGGCGCAGCGTCGCCGAGACGGAGCTGTCCAACGGCCACTCGCTCGAGGGCGAGGTCGACGTCCACGCCTTCGCCCCCGCCGACCTGCGGCGACTGCTGCGCGACGGCGGCTTCGAGGACCGCCACGTCGGCGGCGAGGAGCTGCTCTCCAACGCCTGGGGCTGGGGACTGCGCACGGTCGAGTCGACGGCGGAGCCGAACTCGGTCTCCTGGGGCTGGCGCAACTTCGCCTTCCGCAGCTACATCGCCCTGCAGAAAGTCGACACCCGGCTGCTCGAGCCGCACCTGCCGGCCGAGCTCTTCTACAACCTGCTCGTCTCCGCCCGCAAGCCCGCCTACTAGACCTTGCAAGCAGGCGTGCCGCCGGGCAGCCGGTAGCGGTTGTCGGCGACCAGCCGGTAGACCTTCGCCGCCAGCCACGACACGCCCGGGAGCAGGAGCGTGCGGCCGATCCCCCTCCAGATCCGCCCGGCGGCGCTCAGCGCCGCGGCGATCGCCTCGTGTCCCGAGCGGACCGTGCCGTCGACCTGGATCCACTGCACGGCAGCGGCCGCCTGCTCTTCGGTTACCCCGAGCTCAGCCAGATCGGCGAACTGCCAGGCGACGATCTCCGCATCCGGCCCGATCCTCTCGAGGGCGCGCGCAGAGGTCGTGCAGAAGCCGCAATCGCCGTCGTAGAGGAGCACCGGTCGACCCGGCCGCCTCGCGACCCCTGAAGTGCCGGCCTCTAGCATCCACGACATCGTATGGACCGCTCGGGCATGAGACTTCCGGACTCGGCACACGAATCTCGCCCCTGGCGCATCCGCGAGATCGTTCCCGACTTCACCCTGGAGGATGTCTGGGCCCTTCCCGTGCACGGCGGCGCCGAGGACTTCCCGGCGCTGCTCGAGCTGATGGCCGCCAGCGACCCCGCCAATGCGGATTCGCGCGCGGCGCGCGCGCTGTGGCGTCTGCGCGATCTCCTTGGCCAGTGGTTTGGCCTCGGCAGGATCGCTGTCGCGGGCGGACGCGGAAGGGGCGAGCTGCCGATCCCGGGCACGGACGAGATCTCGCTGAGCCAACGCCTGCCGGACGACCTGCGCGGCAGCGCGGCGAATCTCGATTTCGATTCTCTGCCCTTCGTGCCCCTCTACCGCACCGACGGCGAGTTCGCCGCGGAGGTCTCGAACCAGACCGTTCACGGTGCGATGCATCTGGCCTGGGTCGAGCAGGGCGAAGGTCGCTACCAGGGGCAGATGGCCGTCTACGTCAAGCCCCGCGGCCGCTTCGGGAGTGCGTACATGGCGTCGATAAGGCCGTTCCGCTATCTGATCGTCTACCCGGCGCTGATGAGCCAGATCGAGCGAACCTGGAACGCCCGCGCCCTCAGTCGTCCGCCGGCGCCCCGGAACGGGCCCGGAAGAGCTTGACCTTGGAGTCGATGCCCTTGAGCCGGCGCTCGCCGATGTAGGTGTAGGCGAAGCCAGCGCCCGCCGCCTCTTTAACGGCGGCATCGACGACGACGCTGCCGGGACGGGCGACGCCGGTGATCCGGCTCGCCAGGTTGACCGGGCGCCCGTAGTAGTCGCCGGACTGCGGCAGGACCGAGCCGCAGGCGAGCCCGGCTCGCAACCAGGGGAACTCCTCCCCTTCGGCCTCGGCGGCGGCGATCAGCTGCAGGCTCGCGGACAGCATCGACTCGGCCTCGGTGGAGACGAACATGACCGCGTCGCCGATCGTCTTCACCAGCCGCACCGGCGGTTCGGCGACGGCGCTCGCCATCTCCTCGAGCCGGCCGGCGACCAGGCCCAGCTCCTCGGCCGGGATCTCCTCGCCCAGCCGCGTGAACTCGACCAGGTCGGCGAAGCAGACGGTGAGTTTGGCGGTGCCGCCGATCGCGCCGGAGGCGAGATCGGTGGTGGCGATCACGTCGCGGCGGATCTGCTCCAGCATGTTCGCCTGCAGGGCGTGGACGAGAGTCGGCCCGACCAGCGGCATCAGGAACTCGGCGGCGGCGGCGAAGCGCAGGGCGAGGTCGCGCTCGCTGTCGCCCGGCCGGGCCAGGGTGCGGATCACCAGCTCGCGGTTGGCCTCGGCGATCCGCGCCGTCCCCATCCCGATCGTCCGCGCCACCTGCAGCATCCCCTCCTCCGGCAGGCCGGCGTCCCGGAACGCCTTCATCCGCCGCGCCGCCTCCAGGTCGGCCTCGGTCCCCCGCGGCTCGTCGGGATCGGCGTAGGGAACGCCGAGGGCGGCGCTGAAGCGCCGCAGCAGCTCCAGGTCGATCCCGGCGATCTCGGCGATTTCACGGGCCGTGTAGCGACGGCCCTCCCCTGCCAGCGCCCGCTCGACCGGCAGCAGCGCCAGCCGCCCGGCGTTGACGGCTTCGCGCAGCTCCTCCAGCGGGACGTCTTCGGCAGCGAGCTCTTCGAGCAGGGTGAGTCGTGCCTGGCGCGCCTCGCCCTCGAGCTCGCCGAGCAGCCCTTCGGCCTCGAAGTCGATCATGCCGCGGCCACCGCCCCGCCACGGCGGGGGTCGCCGCCGCCGCTGAGGGCGCCGGTCTCGGGATCGCGCGCGACAGCCTGCACGCCGCCGAAGAATAGGTTGATCTGCGGCCGCCTGGCGACTTGCAGGCCGCGAGCCTCAAGCCGCGCCAGGGCCGCCTCGTCGATCCCGGGCTCGGCCTGGACGACGCCGTCCTCGTAGTGCAGACGCGGCGCCTCGACGGCCGCGGCAACAGGCATCGCCTGCTCGACCACACGCACGACCGTCTGCAGGATCGCCGAGCGGATCCGGTTGGAGCCGGCGCTGCCGACGCCGAGCGCGATCTCCCCCCCGCGCAGGACCACGGTCGGGGACATCATCGACGGCACGCGGCGGCCCGGCGCGATGCGGTGGAACCCGAGCGGATTGAGGTCCTCCTCGCCCAGCATGTTGTTGAGGATCACGCCGGTGCCGGGCGACCAGGACGCCGGAGCCGGCGCCGTTGGAGCAGGTGACGTTGGCGCACATCCCCTCGCCGTCGAGCACCGAGATGTGGGTGGTCGAGCCAAGCAGGTCGGCGGCGGCGAGGTCGAGGCCGGCCGGCTCGAGGAAGCTGGCGTCCATCCCCTCCTCGTAAAGCGCTTCGGCGAACTCGGCGCCGCGGCGGCGGTTGGCCGAGTCCATCGCCGCCACCAGCTGCTCGGGCCCGCTCTCGCTCCCGAGCCGCTCCAGCAGGCCGAGGCAGAAGGCGATCAGGATGCCGCCCGAGGACGGCGGCGGGTTGGTCAGCACCTCGGCGCCGCGGAAGGGCGCGCGGATCGGCTTGCGCTCGATCGCCTCGTAGGCGGCGAAGTCGCCGCGCCCCAGCGTGCCGCCCTGCTCGACGACGAAATCGCTGAGGGCAGCCGCCACCTCGCCGCGGCAGAACGGCGCCGCCCCTTCGGCCCCGAACCGTTCCAGCGCCTCCGCCAGTTCGGGGAAGCGGAACTTCTCCCCCTCGCGCAGCGTCCGCCCCTCCGGCGCGTACAGCTCCCGCGTGCCGGGCAGGCGCTCCTGGATCGGGGCGAGGATGTCGAGGATGTAGGCCTGCTCGGCGTTGACCGGCGCCCCCTCCCGGGCCAGCCGCACCCCTGGCCCGACCAGGTCGTCCAGCGACGCCGAGCCGAAGCGCTCCAGCGCCCGCACGAGGCCGGCGGCGGCGCCGGGCACGCCGCAGGAGGCGGGGCCGACGTAGAACGTCTGCACGGTCTCGGCGTCGAAGTGGACCGGCACCGGAACCAGCTCGGCGCGCCGCTCGATCCCGTCGAGGCCGGGAGCGGCGACGAAGAAGTCGATCAGCGCCGTCTCCTCACCGCGGTGGACCATCATGTAGCCGCCGGCGCCGAAGCCCGTCAGCGGGCTCTCGACGGCGAAGGAGGCCAGCACCGCGCAGACCGCCGCGTCGACCGCGTTGCCGCCCTCGCGCAGGATGCCGGCGCCGGCCTCGGCGGTGAGCGGATGGCCGGCCGCGACGACCCCGTTCATGGAGGCGCGCTCAGCCGGGGAGGAACTCTGGGACGTCGATGCCGAGCTCGCCGCCGCGCTCCGGGGGCCGGCCACGGCCACTCTCTTTGGTGCGGCGGATCGTCGGCTCGGCGGCGCGGCGCGGCGTGCTCGGCCGGCCGTCGAAGCGGGTCGCGACGACGGTCACCCAGACCTGGTCGGAGAGCTCGTCGTCGACGTTGGCGCCGAAGATGATGTTGGCGTCGGGATGGGCCGCCTCGCCGACCACCTTGGCCGCCTCGGAGACCTCGACCAGCGAGAGGTCGGCGCCGCCGGTGATCGAGAGCAGGATCGAACGCGCTCCCTCCATCGAGGTCTCCAGCAGCGGCGAGGAGATCGCTTTTTCGGCGGCGAGGATCGCGCGCTCGTCGCCGTAGGCCATGCCGATGCCGAGCAGCGCCCGGCCGGCGTCGGACATGATCGTCCGCACGTCGGCGAAGTCGAGGTTGATCACAGCCGGAAGCGTGACCAAGTCGGAGATGCCCTGCACGCCCTGGCGCAGGACGTCGTCGGCGACCTGGAAGGCCTCGACCATCGAGGTCTGCTGGTCGAGCACCTCGAGCAGGCGGTCGTTGGGGACGACGATCAGCGTGTCGACCTCCGCCGCCAGTTCCTCGATGCCCTTGCCGGCCTGGGTGCTGCGGCGGCTGCCCTCGAAGCTGAACGGCTTGGTGACGATGCCGACGGTCAGCGCCCCGACCTCGCGGGCGAGGCGGGCGACCACCGGGGCGGCGCCGCTGCCGGTGCCGCCGCCGGCGCCGGCGGCGACGAAGACCATGTCGGAGCCCTTGAGCAGGCGCTTGATCTTGTCCTGCTCCTCGAAGGCCGAGCGGTGGCCGACCTCGGGGTCGGCGCCGGCGCCCAGCCCCCGCGTCTGCTCGTCGCCGATGTGCACGGTGACGTCGGCGACGCAGAGCTGCAGCGACTGAAGATCGGTGTTGACGGCCATGAACTCGACCCCGGGGATCCGCGCGTCGACCATCCGGTTGACCGCGTTGACGCCGGCGCCGCCGACCCCAACCACTTTGATCACCGGCTGGTGCGGCTCGCCGCTGCCGGGCGGCTCGTAGGCGGGCTCCTCCCGCCCATACCTCGGATTGCCCAAAGAAGGCTCGTCGCGCTGCTGATGCCGCGGCCTCGGTTCCTCGGAGAAGACCCTCTTCAGCCTCTCCGGCGGCGTCTCGGTGGAGCTTTCCTCGGCTATCGGCCCTGCGGAAGTCTGGTCGTAGGGCGCCTGGCCCCTTGGCGGAACGGCCTTTCCCGCGGGTGGCATGGAGGATGGCTCCTCGGCCGCAGCCTGCGAGGACGAGGCGTCGTCCTCCGCCACAGGACCCGCGGGCGGGGGCGCATCGTCCTCGGTCTTTTTTGCCTCGGCGGGATCCTGACGTCCGTAACGCGGCGCCTCGGGCGGATCGGCCGGAGCGTCCTCGGACGTCGAGCGAAAGAGATCCGAAAGGGGACCCTCGCGCATGCTTGCGCGCTTATTCCGCCGAGCCATTCGCCAGAACCTCCTTCGCCAGCTCCCGGTAGTAGTTCGCGGCGCTGCTGCCGGAATCGTACTTGAGCACGGAAGCGCCCTTCACCGGCGCCTCGGCGAACTTGATCGCCTTTTTGATGCGGGAGCGGAAAACGAGGTCGCCGAAGTTCTCCTCGAGGATTTCCACCGCCTCCTTGGCGTGGACGGTCCGCGAGTCGAGCATCGTCGGCAGGATGCCCTCGATCTTGACGTCGGGGTTCAGGTTCTCCTGGATCATCCGCAGCGTGTTCTGGAGCTGGACCAGCCCGCGCATCGAGAGATACTCGCACTGCACGGGGACGATCACCTTGTTCGCCGCGGTCAGCGCGTTGATCGTCAGCAGGCCGAGGCTGGGCGGCGTGTCGATGCAGACGTAGTCGTAGTCGCCGGCGACCTCCTTCAGCGCTTTCTCCAGCGAGCGCTCGCGGCCGATCTTGGTGCTCATCGCGATCTCGGCCCCGGCCAGATCGATCGAGGCGACCGCGATGTCGATCTCGCGCTTGACGATGATCTCGCTCAGCGGCATGTCGTTGACGAGCACGTCGTAGAGGCTCTTCTCGACCTTGTCGGGGTCGATGCCCTGGCTCATCGTCAGGTTGCCCTGCGGATCGAGGTCGACGCAGAGGACGCGGTAGCCGGACTCGGCGAACGCCACCGCCAGGTTCAAGGTCGTCGTGGTCTTGGCCACCCCGCCCTTCTGGTTGGCGAAGGCGATCACGTCCGGCTGCTTCACCTGCGCCTCCGGTTCCGCCTCCTCACCCACCGGATCGAACCGGCTCGGCGCAATCAGATCCCGCGGCATCAACCTGGTCGACTCCTCTTCAGTCTCGACCTCTTCAGGGGAGGAAACCGTGACCTCGACCGCCTCCGCCGGAGCCGAGGCCTCAACGGCATCCTCCGCGACAGGACCCGCGGGCTGACCGCTTGGTCCTTCGGGCTCGGGCGCAGGGCGCTCGGGCACTGCTTCCTCCATCCTCTGAAGCTCCTCGACGATCGGGTGCTCTTCGTCGATCTGGACAGGGGCGGGCTTGGGCTTGCGGCTTAGAAATCCCATTGCGCGGATATTCGTATGGAGACCCGCTTTTCCTGCCGGCTCTCGAAATTGCTAGGAATCACCCGATCCCCGAGCTTCTCGACAAGCGACTGGTAATCGTCACCGGCAAGGGTGGCGTCGGCAAGACGACGGTCGCCGTGGCGCTCGGCCTGCGTGCCGCCGCCGCAGGCAAGCGCACGATCGTCTGCGAGGTCGCCTCGCAGGAGAACGCCTCGCGCATGTTCGATCACGCCGAGGTCGGCTTCCACGAGGTCGAGATGGAGGAGAACCTCTGGTCGATCTCGATCGACCCCGACGAGTCGATGCGCGAGTACGTGCTGCTGCAGCTGAAGGTGCGGGCGATGCGCGACATGCTCTTCCGCAGTCGCATCTTCAACTACCTCGCCGCCGCCACTCCCGGGCTCAAGGAGCTGGTGACGATCGGCAAGATCTGGGAGTTGGCGCAACTCGACCGCAAGGTCAAGAAGGGGCGCAAATACGACCTGGTGATCGTCGACGCCCCCGCCACCGGTCACGGCGTCGGCTTCCTGCAGACGCCGCGCACCTTCGCCAACATCGCCCGCGTCGGCCCGATCCACTCGCAGGCGCAGACGCTCGACCGCTTCATCACCGACCACGAGAACACCGGCGCCGCGATCGTCGCCCTGCCGGAGGAGATGCCGGTCAACGAGTCGGCGGCGCTGGAGCGGGACCTGCGCGACGAGGTCGGCGTCGCGGTCGATCGCGTCTACCTCAACGGCCTCTACCCCGAGCGCTTCTCCAAGGCCGAGGCCGAGCGGCTCTCCGCCGTCGCCGAGAACGAGGACGGCGCGGTGCGAGCGGCGGCGCGGGCGGCGCTGTCCGAGCACGAGCGCGCACGCTGCCAGCGCGCCCAGCTCTCGCGCCTGCGGCGGCGAGTCGAGGCGCCCGTCAAGAGCCTGCCTTTCCTCTTCGAGCCCGAGCTTGGACCTGAGGCCGCCCGCCGGCTCTCACGGAAACTCTCCTGATGCCAACCCTGAACGAGATCCTTGAGGACAAGGAGATCTGCATCTGCGCCGGCTCCGGTGGGGTCGGGAAGACGACGACCTCGGCGGCGATCGCCACCGGCATGGCCGCCCAGGGCCTGAAGGTCTGCGTGCTGACGATCGACCCCGCCAAGCGCCTTGCCGATTCGCTGGGACTGAAGGAGCTCGGCAACGAGGCGCGACAGGTCGACCCCGCCCTCTTCGAGAAGCAGGGCATCGAGATGAAGGGCGAGCTGTGGGCGATGATGCTCGACGCCAAGGCGACCTTCGACGAGCTGATCGCCCGCCAGGCGCCGGACGAGGAGTCGCGCGACCGCGTCCTCGAAAACCGCATCTACCAGCAGATCTCCAGCGCCCTCGCCGGCTCGCAGGAGTACATGGCGATGGAGAAGCTGTTTGAGCTGCACACCGAGGGCCGCTTCGACCTGCTCGTCCTCGACACGCCGCCGACCCGCAACGCCCTCGACTTCCTCGAGGCGCCGAAACGACTGACCCAGTTCATCGAGGGCAAATCGCTGCGCGTCTTCATGAAGCCGACCGGCCTGGCGGCGAAGGTCGCCGGCCGCGGCGCCTCGGTCGCGCTCGGCGTCTTCAAGCGGATCGTCGGCTTCGACCTGCTGGCCGACCTGGCCGAGTTCTTCAACGCCTTCAGCGGCATGGTCGACGGCTTCCAGGCCCGCGCCAAACGGGTCAACAAGCTGCTGGCCGACCCGAGCACCTGCTTCCTTGTCGTCTGCGGCCCCCAGGGAGAGCCAATCGACGAGGCCGTCTACTTCCACCGCAAACTGGTCGAGGCGAAGCTGCCCTTCGGCGGCGTCATCGTCAACAAGGTCCACTACCCGGCCGACCGCCTGCGCAGCGAGGTCGATGACCTGCCGGGGGCGCTCGCCGAGAGGCTCGGCGACGAGGACCTGGCCCGGCGGGTGGCGGCCAACTTCTCCGACTACCAGGCCCTGGCCGAGCGCGACGCCCGCAACATCCAGCACCTGGCGAACGAGCTCGGCGCCCAAGGAGTGATCCGCGTCCCCTACCTCGACGAGGACGTCCACGACCTCGCCGGCCTGGCCGAGATCAACCGCTATCTGTTTGCCACGGGCGAGGAGCGGGTGGCGATGGCGGCCGGAAGGGCCTAACTGGCTCGTCGCGGGCCGTAGTGGCCGTAGTCGAACTCGAGGTGACTGACCTCCCAGTCGGCGTCGTCCGGGACCGGGAAGAGATGGCGCACCCGCGGCGTGTCGATGCGCTCGCGGTGCTCGATGTCGCGCTCCTCGGCGGCCGGCCATTCGAGCGAGTCGCCGCTGCGCTCGTCCGCGACCTCGTCGAGCCACGGCGTCGCCGTGATCCTGATCTCGTCCTCGGCCGGGATCGGCTCCATGATCCTGGTCTCCTGCTCCATGTGGCTCTCCTCGATCGATTCGATGGGCTCGGGGGGCATGACGGGGGGCGGAAGCTGTTCGATGCGGATCTGCGGCGACGGCTCAACCGGCTCGATCTGCGGCGCCGGCTCGGTCGCGACCTCGATTTCCGGCTCGGCGGTGACGGCGATCTCGGCGTCGCCAGCTTCGAGGCCGGTCGCGATCAGAGTCTCGTCGGCCGTTGCGCCGAGGTCGTTGCCGAGCTCGCCGAGGGCGGCCTGCAACAGCAGCCGGCGCACGCTTTCCTCGGCCCAGGCGGCCAGTCGCACGGCGCCATCCAGCGAGCGGCCGTTCATCAGCGCCCGCTCCAGCTCCAGCGTGTCCTCGACCTTTTCGCGCGCCTCGATCTGGTCCAGCGAGTCGTCGGCGATCAGCGCCGCGGCGCGCAACGGCAGCGAGGCGCCAACCGGGCCGTGGCCCTCGAGCACGGCCCGCAGGGCGAGAAGGTGGTCGCTGAGCCCGTCCAGCGCGCCCTCGCGCTCGCAGCCCATCTCGAAGCGGCCGACCGCCCAGGTGAGGGCGTTGTCGGGATCGGGACGCGCCTCCAGCGTGCTCGCCAGAGTCACCAGCTCGTTCGCCTCCTCCTCGCTGAGGCGGTAGCCGCCGGCTCGCGTCGCCGGGGCGCCGGTGGCGATTCGCCGCCAGCAGCCCTCGCCGGTCGGCGCGAAGGCGTAGGGCCCGAGGCCGATGCCGCCGCCTTTGAAGAGCCTCATCACGCTGATCAGCTCGCGCAGCTGGTTCAGGGCCGCCTCCGCCCCCTCCTCCGGGTGCTGGTCGGCGACCGCGAGGTACTGCGGCTCCCAGGAGGCGCGGCCCATGCCCTCGCTGCGCATCGCGTCAACCGGGGCGTCGATCGAGTCGGCGCGGACCACGCGCACGCCGTGCGGCAGACTGCAGGCGGGCGACCGACATCCGCAGGCCGACGACGGGGACGATCAGAACCTCGGCGTCGTCGGCGTCGCGGGCTTCGGCGTCGAGCATCGAGAGCGCGCTGTCGAGCCGCGCCCGGTCGAGCGAGAACTCGGTGCTGCCCTCCCAGAGCGAGGAGATGAAGGCGGTGAGCATCCGCTCCGCCCGCTCGCCGGGGTCGGCGGGGACGGACTCGCCGCGCGCCTCCAGGTAGGGAGCGGCAACGCCGGCCTCGGCCGCGGCCTCGCGGGCCGGCCCGAAGCTCGGCAGCGAGCGCAGCTCCTCCCCGCGCTCCGCGACGAAGCGCGAGGTCAGCGGCACGTAGCTGTAGAAGGCGGATTCCTCGCCGTCCTCGGCGGCGACGTCGAAGGGGATCTGATCGCCGCCGGCGACGAGCGCGCTGAAGCGCGTCGCCGCCTCGGTCGCCAGCCGCTTCAGCGCCTCGTTGAGGAGAAAGTCACGCACGGCTCAGGCTTCCGCCCGGCCCCCGCCGCTCCTGCGCCTGCACGACGCCTTGCAGGTTATGGATCCCCCGGCGGAGCTAGGCGACGGCGGCCGGCTCGGCCTCTTCGGCCAGCAACCAGCGGATGCCGTACTTGCGCATGTCGTCGATCAGCGGCACCAGCGCCTCGCCCTTCTGAGTCAGCGCGTACTCGACCCGAGGCGGCACCTCGGGATAGGTATGGCGCTCGACGATCCCCTCCTCCTCCAACGCCCGCAGCCGCAACGACAGCGTGCGCGGGCTGATCCCCTCCAGCGAGCGCTCGAGCTCGCAAAAGCGACTGCTGCCGGCGGCGAGGTCGCGAATCAGCAGAAGGGTCCACTTGCCGCAGACGACTTCGGCGGTCTTGCAGACGGGGCAGGTGGAGTTGCTCTCGGCGCTCATCGGCAAATCGAGGCGGCGATTCGAACCTCCTCGCTTCACCAAGTGTAGCCACATGGCTTCACTAACTGAAGTTTTGCTCAAACCCGGTAGTGGGTCAGTTTGACCCGCAGCGATAGATTGGAAGGGCGAGCCGAGGGGAAGCCCCGCCAAGAGCAATCCCCCCGACCCGCTAAACGAGTCGCAGACACGGGTGTCATGAGCATCCGGCCCACTTCAACCGACGTGCCCCCAGGGTTGGAATCTGGGGCCGTAGTTTTGGAAGCCACGGGTCAATCGACTGCCCAATCGACACTAGAGGAAGCTGGCGTTGACCCTTGGAGGAAGCGGCAATATCTAGGCCTACCGATTCGCTAAGAGCAACAAATTTCGCTTTTGCAGCCCATTTATCGCCTTTTCTAGTCCAGCAGCGCCGCGATCTCCTCCAGCGACCAGACGTGATCAGCAACCCCCGCCGCCATCGCCGGCGTCCGCGGGTAGCGTTCCCTGAGCGAGGCGTGGGGCCGAGCGAAGTTGTAGTGCATGAAGTGCAGGGAGACCGCGTGCGCCAGGTTCTCGACCTTCCGAGAGAATCCGTTGGTCAGCCGGGTGAAGCGCCGCATCCCCATCCGCATCGTCAGGTTCTGGCGCTCCACGTAGCTGGTTGAAATCCGGTTGGGGTCGGGGTCGCCCTTGAGAACCCGGCGCTTGGTCCCAGTGCAGACGGCCGGGCTGTATTTGCCCTGCTCGGCAGAGGCGTAGTGCTTCTGGATCTGCGCCCAGTCCACTTCGTTCTTGAAGGCCGGGCCCACCGTCGCTTCATAAGCCCGGTGTCCGTCGGTGCTGAGTTGGATGCGGCCCGTGATCCGGCTGGCGAGATCGTTCAGGAAGACTTCGGCGTCGTCCATGGTCCGCTCCCCGACGATCCAAGACGGCACGAGCTTCGTATCGGCGCAGATCGCCGTATGGGTCCAGACGTCGCCGTAGCCTGGCGTCCCCTTGAACTGGTCGGGCACGTTCTTCTGCTTCGCATAGCAGAAGGCCCAAATCTCATCGACCTCGACCACCTTGCAGGGGAGGCCCTGGAAGACGCCGTCCTGGTACTCGGCGCAGGCTTCGCCGAGGTCGGCCAGGAGCTTGACGATCGTGTTCTTGGCCGCGCCCGTCATTCTCACGGTCGCCCGGATGCTGTTGCCCTCGACCAAGCAGCCGATGATCTGGGCGCGCTTCTCGGTGGTCAGCCTGTTCATACTGACCATTATGCGTAAGCGACCGGACGGCAAAGCACGACCTTTTCCCAAGAAAATTGCGGGGGTGGGAAGGGCCTTCAGCGAGAATCCCAGCGAGCTTTTGCAGCTCGCTGGGCGGCGCTAGAGCGTTCCTCGGGGGTCATCCGAGCGGCGCGAACCTTGCCACCCTTTCGACCTCCGAGGCGGCCAGCTTGCGCTTGCTGGCTTTTGGGCTTAGGAGCGGAGTCATCGACCGCCTCACCGACAATTGCTGCTGCGAGTCGGTTGAGGTCCGCAGGCTTGTGAGACCGCTTCGTCATAGGCCGAGAGTAGCGGTCGCGTCGGGGATCAAAGGCAGGGGGCTAGGCGGCGGACCACGTCCGTCGCCCTCCAAGCACGCCTGCCTATGCAGGCGAGAGTTCGCGAACCTTCTCCAAGCCCCAGTCAATGTCTTCCTGGTTCGGAGGCTCGCGGGAAATGAAAACGGCGTGATAGGGAATCTCCTCGTCGTCCCCGGCAAGTTCATATCCGGGGAAGGCGTGGGAGAGGTTCCGTAGATCAGTCGCGTCTTCGTCCCAATGCCGCTGAATGACTTCATCGACAAGCGCCAACTGCTCATTACTGAGCCAGTCGATCTGCGCTTTCCGCTTCGCGACAATTCGCTTCTGGGTGTACATGTATCGGCCGACCTCACGAATCTCGATTGATCCGGAGTCTTTGAGATCGCGCTCGGCAAGCAACTGCTCGTCGGCAAGCGGCCCATGGGGCTTCTTGCGGTAGCACGCGCCAGTTATCGACTCTCCGAACTCGCCATACGCTCCAAAATCGCAGAGGAAGAGGAGCTTGGCGAGCTTGACGCGGCCAAAGCGGGGGTCATCGTCCGACCTCTCAGCGAGGTAGACGATCAACTCCCGGGTTCTGCTGTGTGGATTATTGGCCATAGAAATCCCTGCATATCGCTAATTTTTCTTGTACGTATAGTTTCATGCTAGCGGACTGACCGGGGGATCTAGAAGGATCTACGAACCCGGCTATCACATTTCCTGACCCCCCCAAAAATCCGTCCGAGGCCCCGGTTATTAATTTCCGCGGTTCGTCAGTGCGTCTTCCTGCTTGACGCTTCAGAGAAGGCCCTCCGATGGGGATCGGAGGGCCTTCTCATTTTTTCCTCTGCGATTCCGACCGGCCTGCCCGGTAAAACATCGGGCCATGAAGCTGATGGCGAACGCGATGGCCACTCCCCCACAGGGCCGCGCAGCAAGGAAAGACAACGACGAGCATGGCTACCCCGAACCCAGACCCATTTAGCCCCCCACCTTTCGAGTTCGTCAAAGATGGCGCGTTCGAGGTCGATATGGCCAGCATCGTTCCGGACGAGCGCGTGCGGGACGATGTCGTCGACAGCTTGGGTTGGACCCTGACCCATACGTTGGTCGGCAGTGCGGGGCGGCCCGTTGGGATCACCGCCCTCACCGGGACCGATTTCAAACTGATCATCACCCAGAAAACCGCGATCTGCCCGGCGCTCCGAGTCCTCTTCTCGGTTCAGGACGAACCGCCAAAGCGGCGGTGGATCACCTTCCACGGCGCCAGCCTGCGCGACCAAAACGGCTCTGGCGGCCTGTAACTAGCGCCCGTCCTCACGGAACCGGCCGTGCCGAACCTCTCCGGGCTGCCACGTGATCCCCTCCAGCAACTCATCGGCGGTCGCTTCCAGGGAGGCCGTGAGCTTTACGAGTGTGTCGATCCGGGTCAGCCGCAGCCCCCGCTCCATCTGGCTGATGTGGGTCCGGTGGACCGAGGCCATCGCGGCAAGCTCGTCCTGCGAGAGGTCGGCCAGCCTGCGAAGCCGTAGGAGGTTGTCGCCGAAACGCACGGCGATCTCGGTGTTCACCATGCCTCCAGTCGGTGAGCCTGGCGTGCGGCACGGGTCGGCCGAAGGGACTGCGTACGGCCGCCACGGGCTTCAACAAGCCCCCATTCTTCAAGCGAGGACACGGCACTTTCTACAGCGTCTCGGTCCCCAATCTCGCGAGCCAGTTCTGCGACCGTGCGCGGTACGGGATCGCCCGCCAAGACCAGGGCGAGGACCGTGCGCTGGGTCGCGAAATCTTCCCGCGAGTCTCCCCGCCTAGGATTCGGTTGCATCGGAAGGTTCCGCCTTTCGGTGCCAGGCGGGGGGCTGTTAGCGCAGCGCCCCCGCCGCTTCTTTTTCTGATGCGCCGAAGCTAGCGCGGAATCAGGCTCGGATGGGCGTCATTTCAAACTGACCCACTGCCTCAAACCCAGTCGCGATCAGGAACGTCCGGCCGCGACCGGTTCGACCTTGAGCACGTTGATCTTGTAGCGCGCGTCGTTGTCCCCGTAGACGAAAGTCGTCGGGAGGCCGAGCTCCACTTCGAGCAGCTGGCAGAACTCCGTGCCGGAAAGGCATTTTGCTTCGCCGAAGATGGCGGTGACGTCGTCGGATACCAGCAGCAGCGGCTTGCGCGTCTTCGGGCTGATGCCCATGTAGGTGACGACCTGCGCTTTCTCACTCGGCAATGCTGCCGGCGGCATCACCCCCTCCCGCGTCAGCGGCTCGCCCTCGTCCTTGCCGCCGTCGGCAGTGCTCGTCGTGCGCTTGATCTTGACGTCGATCGCGAAGGTGAAGAGCTGGAGCTCCGACTCGCTCCCTCCCCCACCCGGCGCGCCGCTGGGCGCTCCGCCACCCCCCGGAGAGCCGTCGGGCGCGACAGTCGCGGTCGGGGCGGTCGTCGTGGTCGAGCTCGCGGTCGTACCCCCGGGGACGGCCGATTCGGTCGAAATCGTGGATTCTCCCTGCAGCTGGCTCCCCGCCCGAACCGGGCCGGTATAGCGCTGCTTGAAGGGATCCGTCGGCTCGCGGGCGGCGAGGCGCTTGCGGTAGTCGCGAAGGCCGGGATTCGCCTGCACCACAGTGAGGCGGGTGGCGTCAGCGCTGGACGCACCCGAGGCTCCGGCGATCGGCGCCTCCGGGGCCGCAGCGAGTTCTTCTCCGAGCCCCCGCCCAGCAGGAACGGCACGGCGACGATCGCGACGGCGACCAGCGCCACGAGCGGCAGCAACCGGCGGTCGACCAGGTCGTGGTAGAGGTCGGCGAGGAAGGCCGGGACCTTCAGCTCGGGCATCTTCAGCTCGGGTCCCTTCTTCAGTCGCTTCACGGCGCTCCTCCGGTCATCGTCGCCACCGGCACGGCGCTGCCGGGGCTGGCCGGCGTCGCGCCGCCGGTGACGCCCTGTTCGGGCGGGGTCAGGTAGGTGGTGACCGAGAAGGTCGCTTCCAGCGCCGGGAAGTCTGCTGTTCGGTGCGGCTTCCAGCGAGAAGCCGTTGATGGTGAGAAGCCGCCCGTCTACGGAGACCTTCGCGTTTTCGGTCTCGACCAGGGAGTCGAGGCCCTTGATGAAGTCGGCGATCTCGAAGAATTCGCCGTCGAAGGTGAGGGTGTAGGGCATCACACCGAGACCGGCCGGGCCGATCGTGGCGCCGAGCGGCAGGGTCGAGGCCGCGACCTCGGTCGGCGAGACCTCCCCCGACGCGGCCGCGGCGGCCGGGGTTTCGGGGACGGACGCTGCCACCGGTTCGCCGCTGGCCGCTTCCAGCGCCAGGTTGCGGAAGGTGACGTCGGCACTTTCGGCAATCCGGTTTACCTGCACCAGCAGTGACGCAGTGTCGTCGTCACCCGGAACCGCCTTGCCGAGCACCACCAGCTGCTGGTAGTTGACCGGGAATTCCTTGCGCGCTTCCTCTGCCCGGTCCGCTTCCGCCTGGTGCAGAGAGAGCGAGCTCTGGAGCTGTTGCGACCTCCACCCCGAGCTTGCTCGGCTTCCTCGCGCTTGGGGCTCAGCAGCAGCCATCCAGAAGGCGGCCGCCACCAGCACGACGACCGACCATCGCGACGATCACGCCGTTGGCGCCTGAGAGCTTCAGCTTCATCTCAGCCGCCTTCGCCTTCCGAGCCTTCGGTACTTTCGCTCGAGTTAGATTCGGGCGCTTCGGTGGCCACCGGCACGCCGCTCGCCGCGGCCGCAACCGGTACGGGCGCCGCGTCGAAGGCGACGACGAGCGAGAACTTGGGCGATGAAGTCACGGGTCCTGCAGTCGGAGTTGCCACCCCCGCCGGCGGCTTCGCCTTCGCCCGCGGAAGCTGCGATCCCCTGCGTCGGGGAGCTCGGAGGATTCGACGCCGACCCGGGTTACGCCGTCGATGTCCTTGAGCGCGGTGACGAACCCGGCGACCGCCTCCTGACCGGCGGCGCAGCCGCTGATCTCCAGAGCGGGGCCGGCGATCGAGCCGCGCAGCGCGGAACCGCCGCCGCCCGCTGCCGCCGGATTCGCCGGCGCCGGAGGCTTCTGGAGAGGCCGTCGCGTTGAGGCTGACGAGCCAGGCATCGCTCGGGGAGGATCAGCGAGAGTTCGCGCATCACCCGCTCCCAGTCGAAGCGGCTGTCGGCAAGGCTGGCGATCGTCGCCAGCCGCTGTTCGCTGCAGGGACTCGAACTCGGTGAAGGCGACGAGGCGCTCGGCCCGCGCTTCGGCCGCCGCGTCTTCGCGCTCGCAGCTTCGTCGACTTCATCCTTGCGTTCGGCGATCTGGTTGCCCGTCAGAACCAGCGCGGTCACCGCCGACGAGAACGGCGACCAGGACGCCGACGAGCAGAGTACGGCAAGCGGACCCGTGCGCATCGGGGCCTGCGAACCGCGGCGCTCCTCGGCTGGGATCAGGTTGACGGGGCGCATCTCAGCCCTCCAGGGCGAGGCCGTAGGGAAGCGTCAGGCGCGCGGCGTCGGCGCCGTAGCCGGCAAGCGCGGCCGGCCTAGCGACACCCATCGCGAGGCCGATTCCGGCTTCCATCCGCGCGAGAAGACCCGGGATGGCACTGCCCGGGGCCACAGAGGACGATCTGCCCGACCGGAACCGCGCTTTCCTGGGCGCGCGTAGTAATCGAGCGAAAGGCGCAGCTCGTCGACTAGCCCGGGCACGTCCTCCTCGAGGACGCGTCGGGCCCGGCGACCGTCTCGCCGTCTCCCTCGATCTCCTCGACCGGCCGTTCGAGGCCGACGTAGGAGAGCCACTGCATGGCGTGCTCGGGACTGAGTTCGCGCTCGGCGGCGAAGCGACTGGCGATCGCCTCTAAGCCGAGCGTAGAGACACGCGTGAAGAGACAGGAGCGCCCCCGCGCCACAGCAAGGTTGATGACGTCGCCGAGGTTGCAGTAGAGGATCGCCTGGTCGGAATGCGCGGCTCCGCCGGGATCGACGCCGTCGCCGGCTGCCTCCGGGAAACCGGCGAGGCCGTCCGCGCCGGACAGGGCGCGGATCATGCCGAAGGCGGAGAGATCGACCCCGACCGGTTCGAGCCCGGCCTTGCGCAGCACGCTCGACGAAGGAACCCACCATGTCCCGACGCGCCGCGACAACCACCACGTCGACCTGGGGCGTGCGATCCCTCCTCGGCCGGCACGCCACCGACGACCTGATGCTCCAGCACTGCCTGGTCGAGCGGCATCGGCATCTGCTCCTGCGCCTGGAAGCGAACCGCCGCCTCCATCTCCTTCGGGTCCTCGATCGCCGGCAAGCGCAGGGTACGGACGACGACGCGCTGGTTGCCGATGCCGAGCCTGACCCGCTTGGAGAGCTTGTGCTCGGCGAACAACGACTTCAGCGCTTCGGCGAGGCTGTCGGGATCGCAACCTCGCCCTCGCGGAAGGCGCCAGGAGGCAGCGGCTGCGATCGCCGCCGCCGTCACCTGGGCCGATCCGTTACGCATCTCGGTCGCGGCGATGCTGCCGGCCTCGATGTCCAGGCCGACCACCCCAGCGGTCTTCTTCTGTCGCCTCAGTTGCAGCACGCCCTCCCTCAATCGACAGAAAGGCGGCAGAACTTTCGCCCTGCAAGTACTCATTTATGGGAGAACCTGGACGGCTCTACCGCTAGAACGTGCCCAGATACCAGTCGACGAGCTCGTCGCCGGCCAGCAGGCCGACCACGCCGCCGAGCGCGAGGAAGGGCCCGAAGGGGATCGCCTGCTTGCGCGCCGCCGCGCCGTGGCGCGCCATCATCGCCAGCCCGACGACGGAGCCGGCCAGAAGGGCGACAAGAATCGCCGGGGCGACGTTGCGGCCGAGGAAGAGCCCCATCGCCGCGGCGAGCTTGACGTCGCCGAGGCCCATCCCACGGGGGTAGGCGAGCGCGGCGAGGAAGAGCAGGCCGCCTGCGGCAGCGGCGGCGATCGCCCGCTCGGGCAGGCTGCCGGGTCGGTCGCGGCGGCGATCGCGACGCCGAGCACCACGGCGACGAGCAGGATCTTGTTGGGGATGATCCGCCGCTCGAGGTCGGTCAGCGTGATCGCGAGCAGCATCGTCACGAAGACAAGGCCGAGGGCGATCTCCGCCGGCTCGCCCCAGAGCACGAGCGCCGTCGCGGCGAAGAGCAGGCCGAGGGTCAGCTCGGTCAGCGGGTAGCGCGGCGAGATCGACGCGCCGCAGCAGCGGGCCCGGCCGCGCAGGAGCAGCCAGGAGAAGACCGGCACGTTGTCGTAGGCGGCGATCTGGGCGCCGCAGGCGGGACAGCGCGAGCGCGGTGCCGACGATCGACTCTCCGCGCGGCACCCGGTGGGCGACCACGCGTGACGAAGCTGCCGACCAGCAGCCCTCCGAGGAAGGCGCACACCGCGGCGAACGCCACCCGCTAGCCCCCGTCGATCGGGGTCGTTGGTGTCGACCTCGAGCCGGGTCGGGTATTTCGGGTGGTCGTACATGAACGCGAGCGCGGCGCCCGTCGTTTTGGTGCGCTCGACGCTGAGGGCGACGCCGAGCCGGTCGCCGGCCGGGATCGTATACGGGCTGCCGCTGAAGATCATCGTCAGCCGTACCTTTTCCCATTTCCCGCGCCACCAACCGGTGCCACCCGGGTTGTAGGTCCAGAAGGCGCTGCCGGTCGATTTGTTCGTTAGCTGGGTGTCGACGGCGACCGGCGGAGCCCCGGTTTCGTGGCGTTTGAAGAGGTAGACGCAGAGTTCGCCGCTGTACGATTCGTCGTTCAGCGTTCGCGTATAAAACTCGAGCGTCACTTTTTCGACCATTTTGAATTCTTTGGTCATCGGGTCGGTGACCCATCGGTGCACACGTGCTTCCGGGTTGGTGGTGCCAACCGGAACGTAGTTGCAGCCGCTGGTCGTGTCACGGAGGATCTGCACACCTTTGTCGGTGTCCGGGGTCGGCTCGAGATAGAAGTCGTCGGAGTAATCGTAGAGCGCCGGGTTGGAGTCGTCGAGGTAGTCCGGATCCGGCGGCACGCCGGTCAGAAGCGCATCGGGCGCTCCGGGAGTGGTTTCGACTTTGGGCCCGCTGGCACAGGTCCCGAGGGTGTTGTGGAGCAGGTGGTTGGCGACGATGTCCTGGCGCGCGGTAACTCCGCTCGCCGAGCACGGCGTGTCCGAGAAGTAGAGCTGCTGCCCGGAGACAACGCCGTTGGCGCCGGGGATCGGGTCGTCGAGGGCGCTGTCGGTGGGGTCGACGAAATCCGAGGCCACTTCCACATAGCCCCGTTCGCCAGTCTGGTTCCCGAGTTTGTCGAGCTTCACCGCGACCACGATCTCCTTGTAGTCCTGGGTGCCGGGACAGGTTGCGGCGGGACAGCTGGAGTCGTCGCGCCAGACCACATAGCGGTAGACCCTGCCGGTCACGTCGCCGCTGGTGAACGGCGTCGGCCCCGGATCGACAGTGCCGTCTTCGATGAAGCCGCCGCCGAAGAGGCTGCCCCCGTTGACCGCGAGGTTCGCGTAATTGGCTGGTGGTTCCCGGATCAACGCGAAGGTGCCGTTGCTGACGCGGTAGTTGGGATTGAGGGTGCTGGTCGAGTGCGCCGGAGCGGCGGTCAGCGCCAGTTCCTCGTTTTCGAGGCTACGCAGAGTCTCGATCTCCAGTTGGGCCCGGTTCAGCGCCACCTGGCTTGCCTTTGCTCGCTGCGTGTTTTTGGTCGCCGAGCTGAGCACCCCAAAGGTCGCCATAGCACCCATGGCGAGGACCATCGCCGCGACGATTACCTCGACGATCGTCATACCGGCCTCGGCGCCGGCCCGATCCAGCCGCCTTTTCAGTCGCGCGCGCACGTCAGTTCAGGAGGGTCGCGTTGCGCAAGCTGGCGCCGTCGGAGACGGTGAGGCTGCTGGGGCCGCTCGGGTTGGCGATGCGCAGCCGCATGCCGACGTAGGTCGTCCCCGCAACCGAAGCGGCTTCTCCGCAGATCAGCGGGTCCGGTTCTTTGCTGGTACGAAGCAGAAGACGCTGGAGCTGCTGATGCCGCTGAAGATCGTTTTCGCCGTCCCCGTGAAGAGACCATCCGGAGACTCTTTACGAGTGCACGCCGTGGTCGTGCACTGGTAGGTCACCTCGCATTTGATCGCCGGCGTCGACGAGCCGGTAGCGACGCCACTGCCGCAGGAGGTGCGACGCACGTAGGTGAGGAGGGAGACCGTCGACGGAGTGGCCTGATCTACCCGGACCCCGTTGCGGATCTCGCGCGTCATCCGCTCCAGCATGTAGCGGGCGCTGGAGACGTTCTGAGCTTTTTTGCTCAACTGCGGCTGCGTCCTCATCGCGCTGACCACCATCGAGCCGATCGCCGCGAGCAGGACGATGCTCATCGCCGAGGCAACCAGCAGCTCGACCAGCGTCAGGCCGTCCTCCTCGCGGGTCCGGCCCAGCACGGCGCGCAGGCGCATCATCGGCCGACCACCTTGAACTTGCGCTTCACCGGCGCCGGCTCGGCACTACCGACCGCGTTGAAGGCCCTCACCTGCAAGATGTGCTGGCCAAGGTTGAGCGGCTTGAGCTTGAGCGGCGAGCCGCAGGGACGCCAGCCCCCCCGATCGACCTTGCACTTGAAGGTAGTCCCCTCTTGTCCGGTCGAGTCGGTGAAGCGGAAGACGGGCCGCCGCGCCCGCGTCTTGCTCGCGGGGGCGAAGGTGATACGCGTGTGCGGCACCACGTGGACGAGGCCGGGGTCCCCCTTCTTGGCGCCCCCGGGAGGGGCCGTTCCGCCAGAGCCGGAGCTCGACCCACCGGAGCCGCCGCCCCCTTCTTCCTCACCGGGCGGGGGCGGAGGAGGGGGAGGCGGCGAGGCCTGGTGGGTGTAGGAAACCGGCGCAGAGCAGGGCGAGGTGTCGCCGTTCAGGTCGGTGGCGGTCGCCCGGAACGCAGTGGTCGAGCCCGAGACGACGGAGACGAGGATGCCGACGCCGCCGAGTTCGAGCGAGGTCCCCGTCGTCACCGGGACCCCAGAGCAGTCGGAGGACGTGTAGAGCTTGATCGCGGTGTTCGGATCGGACTGGCCCTTGACCCGCGGCGCCAGCGAGGCGCCTGGTGAAGCCGGGTCGGTGCCGAGCTGCGATGGGGTTGGAGGTCCGAGTGGAGCCGAGTTGCCCGTCGAGACCAGCAGGGTGCCACCGGCAAAGTGGTCATAGACGTCGGTTTCGGCATCGAGGTCGCCTTCCGTCACCCGCTCTTCGGTGATGAAGAACGCGTGCGAGCCGTCGGCGGCAACGGCGCTGGCTGGCAACCCGGCCGGAACCGCGGCTTTGCCCGCCAGCGGACCCGTCGAGACGAGAGTCGTCGCTCCCGCCGCGTTCTCGTAGACGTCGAGGGCGCCGTCGCCGTCGCCGGCAACCAGTGGCTCTGCGGTGACGAGAAAGACGTGGGCGCCATCGTCGGATGCGCCGGCGAAGCTGGCGTTGAAGGCGCCGTTGCCGCCGGCCGGTCCCTTCGACCGCAACGTGGTCACCCCGCCGCCGCGCTCGTAGACGTCCTGCGAGCCGTCCAGGTCATCGCCGGTGAGCGCTTCGTCGGTGCTGAACAGGACGACGGAGCTAGAGCCGCTCGAGGAAACCCAGCGCAGAGACGCCGGAGAGGGACCGTCCCCTCCGACCGGACCCGTGGAGACGAGGGCGGTGATGCCGCCGCTGCGCGAATAGACATCGTCCGCTCCATCGCCATCGGCGACGAGCAGACTCTCGCTCGTCTCGAAGAAGACGGTGGCCCCGTCGAAGGAGGCGGCAGCGAAGATGGCGGGCACCTCGTCGTTGCCCCCTCCCGGCCCAACCGAAAGCAGCGTCGCGCTGCCCGCCGACCAGTCATAGACGTCCTGCGAGCTGTCGCTGTCTTCCGGCGTCAACCGCTCGGCGGTCTCGAAGTACACACGCGAGCCGTCGCTCGAGGCACCGCCGTAGGAGGCGCTGCAGTCGGTCGCCAGCGGGCAGGCGCCGGCAACCGAGACAAGCGTGGTGGCGCCGGCGCCGCGATCGCGGAGGTAGATATCGAGGAGGGCGTCGTCGTCAGCGCTCGTCAACTGCTCCTCGGTGGTGATGAAGGCCATGGCGCCATCCGCAGAGGCTCCGCGAAAGGTCGCCGGGAAGTCTTCCTCCCCACAGCCTGCGGCGGCGCAGCTCGCGGCTCCGGCGGAGACAAGCTTGGTCGTGCCGGCGTCCAGGTCGCGCATATAGACGTCGACGAAGGCGTCGCCGTCGGCGCTCGAGAGCCGCTCGGCGCTGCGGAAGAAGACCCGGTCCCCACCGGAGACCACCCCACCCTGAACGAAGCTGGCGGGAACGTCGCCGTTGCCACAGTCCTGCGCCGCGCAGTCGGGATCGCCCGCCGAAACGAGCTCGGTCACGTTCTCGTCGAGGTCGCGGAGGTAGATGTCTTCGCGCAGGTCTTCGTCGCCGGCGACCAGCGACTCCTCGGTCGCGAGGAACGCTTTCATGCCGTCGGCCGAGACACCTACGTAGAGAGCCGGGTAAGCATCGTTGCCACCCGTCGGGCCGGCCGAGATCTGGCGGGTCACATAGCGTTCGAGCGCATCGTCGTAGGAGCGCTCGTAGACGTCGGCGCGGGTGTCGGTGTCGCCCGGGACCAGCTGGTCGGTGGTGGTGAAGAAGGCGATTTCGCCGTCATCCGAGGCGCCGGCAAAGCCGGCGGAGGCGGCGAGGGCGGCGGACGCCGCCCAGGCAAGGCCGACGCAGAGCATGCAGATGAGGCAGGCGAGGACACGCATCGCCTCTGTATCGGCTGAACTCGTCATTCGTTTGAGCCACCTCTACCGACCGGCCAAAGCGCGAGGGGCGGGCCAGACGGCCCACCCCTCGGTGCTTCGGCTCTAAGCCAAGAGAGGTCCGGTCAGTGGATCAGTCCCATTCGTCGTTTGCGCCGGTCTCCGGGCAACCGCCTACTCCACCCGCGGTGCAGGGATAGGTCAGGGTGCCGCTGACGTTCGTGACCCCGAACGTCTGGCCCACTTTGCTCCCCTGGATCGTGATCGTGTAGCCGGTCGTGCCATTCGGGGTGACCGCCGTGAAGGTGGCGTTTTTCAGCGAGGGCTCGATCGCCTCGAGGGCTGCCTCGTCAGCAGCCGCGTACGTGGCGTGGTCGGTGAAGAAGGTCTCCATCGCGACCTGGGCCGAGTGCGCGTACTCCTTGGCTTTGGCGTCGCCGGCCTTGTCTTTCTGGTTGAAGAACGCCGGCAGCGCGATCGCAGCCAGGATTCCGAGGATGAGCATGACGACGAGGAGCTCGATCAGCGTGAAGCCGCCCTCGCTGTCGCCGTTGAGCCGGGCGCCTACTTTGGCCCGGAGATTCTGGAGAAACATTAGTGACCTCCTATGGTCCTAATCGTTTGCGCCAGAGCCCCGTCGCTTGCAGCCACGTGGTGTCTGTCGACCCCGGTGGTAGCCCGGCTGACTCCCGGAAGGGAGTCCCGACGGCTTTGCGCCCCCGCCTCACAGCGAGTTTGCCTTTTGCACCGAAGCACTGGCAGATTCATCACGAACCCGTCATCGAACGCCTGACGCAGCACCTTTAGTCATGCGCGTCCGATTTCTTGGAAGACCGAATTTTTCTTTTCGGAGCAGCCAAAAGTCACTGCCCCCATTCCACAAAAGTGTGGATGACGCGGCACCGAGATGGACAGCGACGTACGAACGTCCAGCGACGGCGAGAAGCGCTCGTCAGCGAACCTTGTCGTAGAGGCTGAAGATCGGCAGGTACATCGCGATCACGATGAAGCCGACGACGCCGCCGACGAAGACGATCATGATCGGCTCGATCAGAGCAGTCAGAGCTTTCACCTTGGCGTCGACCTCGGCCTCGTAGAAGTCGGCGATCTTCGAGAGCATGTGCTCGAGCTGACCGGTCTCCTCTCCGACCGCGACCATGTGGCCGACCATCGGCGGGAAGATCGGGTTCTGCTCGATCGGGCCGGCCAGCGAACCGCCGCGCTTGACCGAGGCGTAGACGTCCTCCATCGCCTGCTCGACGACGACGTTGCCCGCGGTTTCCCCGGTCAGTTTGATCGCCTGCAGCATCGGCACGCCGGCCGAGACCGAGCCCGAGAAGGTGCGCGACCATCGGGCCAGCGCCACTTTCTGGATCACGTCGCCGATCTTGAACGGGAGCCGCAGCAGAAGACGGTCCCACATCTCTTTCCCCCGTTCGGTCTTCTTCCACCTGAAGAAGGCGATGAAGGAGATGACGATGGCGGGAAAGATCACGAACCAGTAGCCGGTGATCGCGTCGGAGGCGCCGACACAGATCTGGGTCGGCAGCGGCAGCGCGGCTTTTTCCTCGGGATTTTCTTCTCCGAGTTCTTCGAAGATGCCGACGAAGACGGGGATGATGAAGGTGACGATCGCGAGCAGGACGACGACTGCGAAGCCGAAGACCAGCGCCGGGTACATCAGTGCCGATTTGACCTGACGTCGCAGGGCATCGGTTTTCTCGACCTGGAAGGCGATGCGCTCGAGGGCGTCCTCGAGCCGGCCCGACTCCTCGCCGGAGCGCACCATCGCGCGGAAGAGGCGGTCGAAGACCTTCGGGTGCCGCGCCATCGAGTGCTCCAGCGAGCTGCCCGCCTCGACGTCGGCGCGCAGCCCCTCGACCGCCGCTTCGATCTGCTCGTCCTGGGTCTGCTCCTCCAGCGTATGCAGAGTGCGCAGCATCGGCATCCCAGACGCGACCAGGGTCGCGAACTGGCGCGAGAAGACCGCCATCTCCCGCATGTCGACGCCCTTCCAGCGCTTGAAGACGTCCTCGATATTGAACGGTTTCGATTTCTCGCTGACGTCGAGGACGATCAATCCCCGCTGGCGCAGCTGCTCGGAGACCTGGGCCTTGGACTCCGCCTCGACCTCTCCGGCCGTCGCCGCACCTCCCAGGTCCATCGCCCGGAAGGCGAAGGTCGTGCCGCCCGCCATCGCCTAGCTCCCCTGCATGTAGAACGGGGGCGCGGGTGGAGCTACGCTCGCGCCGGCGGCCGCCATGGAGCCGTCGTCGGCCATACCTGCCGGCATCACCGGTGCGGCGCCCAGCAGCCGCTTCAGCTCCTCGGGCACCGAGGCCCGCTGCTCGGCCAGCGCGCGGGTGATCTTGCCCGCCCGCACCAGGCGCACCAGGTCGGCGTCCATCGTCTGCATGCCCACGGAGGCCGAGGTCTGCACGGCGGCGTAGATCTGGTGGGTCTTACCCTCGCGGATCAGGTTGCGAATCGCCGGCGTCGGCACCAGCACCTCGCAGGCGACGGTGCGGCTCATCCCGTCGGCGGTCGGCAGCAGCTGCTGGGTGACGATGCCCTGCAGGGCGATCGAGAGCTGGGTTCGCACCTGCCCCTGCTGCGCGGGCGGGAAGACGTCGATGATGCGATCGACGGTCTGCGCGGTCGACTGGGTGTGCAGGGTCGCGAAGACGAGGTGGCCGGTCTCGGCCGCGGTCAGTGCCGTGGAAATCGTCTCCAGGTCGCGCATCTCGCCGACCAGGATCACGTCGGGGTCCTCTCGCAAGGCGGCGCGAAGGCCGAGCGCGAAATCGTCGGCGTCGGCGCCGATCTCGCGCTGGTTGACGATCGAGCGTTTGTGCTGGTGCAGGAACTCGATCGGGTCCTCGATCGTGAGGATGTGATCCTGGCGTTCGCGGTTGATCAGGTCGAGCATCGCCGCCAGGGTCGTCGACTTGCCCGAGCCGGTCGGTCCGGTGACGAGGACGAAACCCCGCGGTTTGGTGGTCAGCTCGCGCAGTACCGGCGGAACACCCAGCGAATCCAGGGCTGGGATGTCCTGGGGGACGAGGCGGAAGGCGGCGCTGACCGCGCCGCGCTGGAAGAAGCAGTTGACGCGGAAGCGGGCTACGCCGGGGATCGCGTAGGCGAAGTCGAGCTGTTTGTTGTTCTCGAAGCGTTTGCGCTGGTCGTCGTTGAGGATGCCGAAAATGACCTCGCGGGTCTGCTGACCGCTGAGGACCGGAAAACCCTCCATCGCCTCGATCTTGCCCTTGTCGCGCACCGCGGGTGGGAAGCCGGGCGTGAGGTGCACGTCGGAGGCCCGGGCCTCGACCATGCGGCGCAGCACCTCTGAGAAGTCGAAGTCCATAATCCCTAGATCGGCATCCGGGATCGATTTCTCGATACCTGAAAGCGAGCAATCGCCGGCCTACGCGGTGACACGGAGGATCTCCTCGAGGCTGGTCTTGCCGGCACGCACCTTGGCGACCCCGTCCTCGCGCAGCGTCAGCATGCCCTCCTCGCGAGCGGCGCTCGCGATCTCTGCCTCGGCCGCCTGGCCGACCGCCATTTCCTTGATTCGCTCGCTCAGGGTCATCACCGAGAAGATGCCAACGCGCCCCCGGTAGCCGCTCTGGTTGCAGCGACCGCAGCCGACCGGCTCGTATGCCTCGATCTCGGCTCCGACCCGGATCTCGGCATCGGCGAGTGCCTTCGCCGGCACGACCGTGCGCCGCTTGCAGTGAGCGCAGAGTTGGCGCGCGAGTCGCTGCGCGACCACGCAGTCGACCGCCGAGGCGATCATGAAGGCCTCGATGCCCATCTTGCCCAGGCGGGCGATCGCGCCGGGCGCGTCGTTGGTGTGGAGGGTGGTGAGCATCATGTGGCCGGTCAGCGCCGCCTCGATCGCGATCCGAGCCGTCTCCCCATCCCGGATCTCACCGACCATCACGATGTCCGGATCGGCACGCAGCATCGAACGCAGACCGGCCGCGAAGTCGAGCCCGGCCTTGCGGTTGACGTTAATCTGGTTAATCCCCTGCAGCTGGTACTCGACCGGGTCCTCGATCGTGATGATGTTTTTCTCGACCTGGTTCAGCTCCTGCAGAGCCGCGTAGAGAGTCGTCGACTTGCCCGAGCCGGTCGGCCCGGTGACGAGTACGGCGCCGTAGGCCTGACGAAAGGCGGACTCGAAGCGCACCCGTGCCGAGCCGTCCATACCGAGATCGTCGAGTGAGTGCTGGGAGTTGTCCTTGTCGAGGATGCGGATCGTCGCCCCCTCCCCGCGCTGGGTCGGCAGCGTCGTCACACGCAGGTCGACACGGCGGTCCTCGATCGTGATGCTGACGCGGCCGTCCTGCGGGACACGCTTCTCGGCGATGTTGAGCTCGCTCATGATCTTCACTCGCGAGATCACCGCGTTGATCATCCGTTTCGGCACGTGAGCGGCCTCCCTGAGCACACCGTCGACCCGGAAGCGGACGCGCATCTCGCCCTCGCCGGGCTCGAAATGAACGTCGGACGCCCCCTCTCCGGCTGCCTGGCCGAGGATGCTGTAGACCAGCTTGATCACCGGCGCGTCCTCGGCGCTGACTTCGAGGTCGCTGACTTCGGCGAGTTCGTCTTCGGCCTCCTGCTCCCCTTCCACGACCGCCTCGCTGACCGCACTCTGCAGCGTGTTGAGCCGAACGATCAGGGCGTCGATGTCGTCCTCGGCGGCGACCGCGACCCTGCAGTCGAGCGCCGTCGCGATCTGGATGTCGTCGACGGCAAGCACGTTGGTCGGATCCGCCATCGCGACCAACAGCGTCTGTTTGTCGATGAACCCGACCGGCAGCGCCCGATAGCGCCGGGCGGTGTTGACCGGGATCAGGTTCGCAGCGGCCATGTCGACCCGGTAGGCCGAGAGGTCGATGTGGTCGAGGCCGTAGCGCTCGGCGACCGCCCGCGAGAGCTGATCGCCGTTGATCGCTCCCTGGGTCAGCAGCAGTGCCTCGGGTGGCACGCCGGCGGTGCGCGCCTCCTCTATCCCCTGTTGCGCCCGCTCCTCGACGACGTACCCGAGGGCGACCAGCACGTCCGTGACGAAGCCGCTGGAGCGTCCCCGCGTCAGCGGGGACGTCAGCCCCGGCGTCCCCTCCGACTCCGGCGCGATCGCCGGCGCCGTCGAGTCGCCAGAGTCGGGAACCGGGCGCAGGTGGCTCGGAGATTCCCTCGCGTCCATGCTCACGGGTGGTAATCGAGGGTCCGGCCCTTGTAGCCGGCGTCGACTACTGCCTGGACGATGCTCTCGGAGCTCTGGAAGCCGTAGAGGACGGATGCGCTGGGAATGCCTTTATCCAGTCGCTTCGGCCGCAGAACGACGATGGCAGGAACGCGGTCGACGTCAACGCCCTGCGCGATCGCCGCGTAGCGGGCGATCCGGTCGGCGGGCACGACGAAAGTGGCGACGTTGGACATGGCCTCGAGCTGCTTGACGACCGGGACGACCAGGCGATCGTCGATGCCGCCGTTGCGAACGAAGAGCAGGACGACGGTCTGGTTGGCGTCGAAGGCGGCGGCTACAGCGATAGGAGGCGGCGGAGCCGCCGCGGCGAGCGCCCCGGGCGGCGGTGCGGTCGCGGGGGCGGCGATTTCCCCTTCGCTGGTGACGGTCGCGGCGATCGGCGCCGATCCTTCCGGGCTCGTGACCGTCGCCGAGGTCGACGTCGTGCCTTCCACTTCTTCTTCGCCCCCACCCCCCATCGAGGACATGGCGAAGATGCCGACGGCGACGAGCAGGGCCCCGATCAGGGCGATCTGCGCGAGCGGGTTGTTGTTGAGCTGCTCCCTCATACGTTCGCCTATCTAGCTCGACAGGATCCGCGTGGAGCTTGAGCCGCGGGCCAGGCCTGCCAGAAGCGGGCACGGAGCGCTCAGCAGCTGGCGTTCGGAGGCGAAGCGGTGGCGCCCGTGCACTCCACATAGGACTGGCGCTCGAATATTTTTGCGCCGCCGATCTGGGGCGGTTCGAAGCCAGCGTCCTGTTCGACGATCGCGTTGTTCTCGAGGTGCACGGTTTTCCCCGCGATCACGCCCGAGTAGCGGGCATTGTTTTTGAGCAGGATGTCGGTGTTCGGCGCGTAGAGAACGAACTCGTTGGTGCCGCTGTTGTTCGAGAATTCGAGGGTCGTTTTAATCGTCGGAGAGCCCATTAGGTAGAAGCCGGGCATGTTGAATTTCCCGAGCTCGGGCTGGTAGCCCGTCGAGGTGACATCGGCGTTGTTGCTGATGTCGATCTGCTTCGCCCCCGATTTCAGCCCGCATTTCTCGGGCGTGTCGAAGAAGATCCGTATGCTCGCTCCATCGGTCATCACCAGGTGGGAGTTGTTGCTGATCAGCAGCTGGCAGACGAAGTAGTCGCCGCCGCCGAGGGTCAGGGTCGTGTTGTTGGACGAGGAGATCGTCCTCGTGCTCGCGTCCCACGGAACCGTGCTCGACCATTTGCCGCTGTAAGTGTCGGTTTGGCAGCCGGTTGGGATTTTGGTGGGCGTCGTCTGCGTGCAGGTCGCGAGGCGGTAGTTGCTGTTGTTCGTCGCGATGTCGGTCGGGATGAAGGAGCTGACGGGCGGCAGCGAGACGTTGCCTTCGGTCACCTGGTAGCCGGCACATTGCGTCCCGTTGTTCTGAAAGGTGGCTTTTTTACCAATCCCGTGCCGGATGTTGCCGCAGACGTTGCCATTGTTGTGGATGTAGATGTTGCCGTTGGTGCCGACTCCTACGCGGGCATCGGCGTTGTTGTCGATCTCGACGTCGTCGAGGCCAATCAGGCCCTCGTTGGCGAGCGCGCTGCCGACGGTGGTCGTTTTGAAGGTGATGGCTATGCGACGACTGACGCTGCCTGAAGTCCCCGTCGCGACGACGCTCATCGTGCCGCCCACGACCGACGGCGTCGAGCGGTAGACGTAGCTGGAGCCACCCACCGTGCCCGAGACCGCGGGGCACCACCCATCGGCGGCGGCAGTCGAGAGGACGAGAGTGCTGCCGCTGACCCCGAGGCACGGCGCCGAGGTGCTGAACGCGCTCGCGTAACGGTTCAGCCGTAGGAGGGCGATGCTGGCGCCGGCATCGGCGGCGGCGATCGCGCTCTTGGAGCTGCTGTCGCGGTGGGTGCCCTGCTGAACGCTCACCGATGACATCACGGCCGTGCCGGCGAGGCCGAGGCTTGCCACCGTCGCAAAGATCGCGGTGGGGAGCGCCATCCCGCTCTCGCTCCTAGCGAGAGCGTGCAAGCGGCGTCGGAAAATGGCAGCGAGTCGCATTGCGAAGGTCATCGGCCACGCGCGAGTTCCGCTTGAGCCGCGGTAGCGGGACGACGGCACCCCGGTGGACGCTCGTCCTACGCAGTCCTGGTCTCCGAGGAGCTACTCGGGCCGTCCGGCCAGCTGCTCGATGCCGCTCGCACGCTGGCCGCCGGCGGCGAGCATCAGTTTGAAGTCGTGGGGGCTGGAGGCGAAGTCGAGGGCGACGTCCTCGGCGATCTTGCCCTCCATCACGTAGCCCAACAGCGACTGGTCGAAGGTGCGCATGCCGTAGTACTCGCCCTCGCCGATCACCTCGGTGATCTTGCCGGTCTCCTCCGGATTCATGATCAGGTCCTGGACACGGCCGGTGACGACGAGCACCTCGGAGGCGGGGACGCGGCCGTCGCCGGTGACGTCGGGGACGAGGCGCTGGGCGATCGCCCCCTTCAGGGTCGCCGAGAGCATCACCCGTGCCTGGTGCTGCAGGTGGGGTGGGAAGAAGTCGATGATGCGGTTGATCGTCTCCGTCGCGTCCAGGGTGTGGACGGTGGAGAGAACGAGGTGGCCGGTCTCGGCCGCGGAGAGGGCGGTCCGCACCGTCTCCTCGTCGCGCATCTCGCCGATCAGGATGACGTCGGGGTCCTGGCGCAGGACGCGCCGCATCGCCCGGCTGAAGCTCTCCGTGTCCGACCCGACTTCGCGCTGGTTGACGATCGAGCCTTTGTCTTCGTGCAGGTACTCGATCGGGTCCTCGAGGGTGATGATGTGACTCGTCCGGGTGCGGTTGATGTGGTCGATCATCGCCGCCAGCGTCGTGCTCTTGCCCGACCCGGTGGTGCCGGTGACGAGGACGATCCCCCGCTGCTCTTCGGCGAGCTTGGTGACGACCGGGGGCAGACCGAGCTCCTCGACCGAGCGGATTTCGAAGGGAATCGCGCGGCAGACGATCGAGATCGAGCTGCGCTGTTTGAAGGCATTGACGCGGAAGCGCGAGACCCCCGAGATCGAGTAGGAGAAGTCCGCCTCCCCCGCTTCCTCGAACTCCGTCTGCGAGCGCACTTCGGAGATGTCGTGAAAGGCTTTCTCCGTGTCCTCCGGGGCGAGGGGCTGATAACCCTCGAGTGGCGACAGCTCGCCGTGGAGCCGCACCGTCGGCGGCACCCCCACCTTGACGTGGAGATCAGAACCCCCCCGCTCGACGAGAGTACGCAGCGCTGAATCGATCTCGAACATCCCGGCCTGTATCGGCCGGCGCCCTGGATTACTTGACGAGCTTTCTGCCGGGAGGACGACCGTAGCCTCAGGACGATCCAGGGTCCGGCAGCTACGCCGAAGAAGCTGCCGTGTGCCTAAAAGGAGGGCGGGTACCCCTCCCCGGAGGCTCCTGGAGGAACCTTCCGCAGCACACCAGACGATCAGCTGCGCGACGGTCTCCGGGGAGGGGTACCCGCCCTCCTACCCGGCCGGGATGCTTCAGGCGACCTCGCGCAGTTTCTGCGCCTCGCCCAGCGACTGCAGCTTTTTGAGGCTCTGGTTCTCGATCTGGCGGATCCGCTCGCGGGTGACGTTGAAGGTGCGGCCGACCTCGTCCAGGGTCCGCGGGTGCTCGCCGCCGAGCCCGTAACGGAGCTCGAGCACGCGGCGCTCGCGGTAGGAGAGGTTCTCCAGCGCTTCCTTCAGCGCCTCTTTGGTCAGCAGGTCCGCAGCGCGGTCGAACGGGGACTCGGCCTTCTCGTCGGCGATGAACTGGCCGAACTCCGACTCCTCCTCGTCGCCGACCGGCTTCTCCAGCGAGACCGGGGCCTGAGCGGAGCGCTTGATCGAGTCGACCTCCTCGGGATCGATCCCCGTCACCTCGGCGATCTCCTCCGGCGTTGGCTCGCGGCCCAGCTCGGTCACCAGCTTGCGCTCGGCGCGGCCGATCTTGTTCAGCTTCTCGACGACGTGAACCGGGATGCGGATCGTCCGCGCCTTGTCGGCGAGCGCACGGGCGATCGCCTGGCGGATCCACCAGGTCGCGTAGGTCGAGAACTTGAACCCCTTGCGGTAGTCGAACTTCTCAGCGGCGCGGACCAGGCCCAGCGTTCCCTCCTGGATCAGGTCGAGGAAGGGAAGGCCCTGGTTGCGGTAATTTTTCGCGATCGAGACGACCAGGCGCAGGTTGGACTCGACCATTTTCTGCTTCGCGTCGAGATCGCCGCGCTCGATCCGTTTGGCGAGTTCGACCTCCTCCTGGGCGGTCAGCAGGCGAACTTTGCCGATGTCCTTGAGGAACAGCTGCAAGGAATCGGTGGTCATGTCCGGTTTCAGGTCGAGCGCCTGTTTCGGCCGGCGTCGGCCTTTTTTGCCGGTATCCACGGGCATCGCTTCGGCCGCAGCTTTCTGGGCCGGGTCCATGTCCTCGACAAGCTCGATCCCCGACTTCTCGAGGTGCCCGTAAAGGTCCTCGACGTCGGACTCGTCGAGATCGACCTCGGAGACCGCCGAGGCGATGTCGCCGAAGGTGAGCACGCCGAGCTGCTGCCCGCGATTGATGAGGTTTTTGACCTCCTCCAACTCCTGAAGCTCTGCTACCAGCATCCTGTTCTACTCATTTCCCTTGCGCTTGGTGTTTAGTCCTGGCATGAAAAGACCCCGCGATGGCGAAGATCGCGGAGTCAAACGCCTGTTCGCATCCTAGCGCTTCATTTTGTAAAGTCAATGCCCCACTCCCTACGCCATCCCAAACCCTGGCTCAGAGCCTTTTGGGAGCGCGCGTACCGGGAGAACGTGACGGGTCTGTCGGCAATGGTCGCCTACAACCTGATGCTGGCGGTCTTTCCCTTCGCCCTGCTAGTGCTCTTCGTGTTCGGCCAGGTCCTGAAGATCGAAGGGGTCGAGACCAGCGTCGTCAGCGACCTCGAACGTCTCTTCCCAAGCGTCGAGCAGCAGACGCTGACCGACGTCCTCGCGCGGATCGAGAGCAACTCGACGACGATCGGGATCGCCGCCTTTTTCGGCTCGCTCTGGATCGGCGCCTCGTTCTGGGGCGCGATGGACACCGCCTTCTGCCGCATCTACCACGTCGAATGCCGCAGCTGGGTCGAGCAGAAGCGGTTTTCTTTCGCGATGCTGGGAGTCGTCCTGCTCTTCATCGCCGCCAGCATCTTCGTGCCGACGATCGAGAGCACCCTGCTCTCCAGCACCGACCGCCTTCCGCTCGGACTCTCGAGTATCAAGGCGATCGACACGATCTTGATCCTGGGGGCGGCGCTCTTGGTCACCTTCGGGATCTGCTGCGTGATCTTCTGGGCGGTGCCGAAAGGCCACATGCCCTGGCGCGCGGTCTGGCCCGGGGCCGCCTTCGTCACGTTCGCCGCCGGCCTCGCCAACTGGCTGTTCCCGATCTACCTCTCCAACGCCTCCAGTCTGTCGCGATTCGGCTCCACGCTTGGCTTCATCCTCATCGCGCTGCTCTGGTTCTACGTGCTCAGCCTGGCGCTGATGGTGGGCGCCGTCGTCAACTCGCTGCGTTACGAGGTCCACGACACCGGTGAGCTGCCGTACGGCGGCAGCAGGCCATGTGGCGACTGTCCGGACGCCGCAACGCCCTTCGAGCAATAAAAACTGCCATATTTAAATAAATGGGAAGCGGCTTGGTCGCTGGCCGTTTCGAATCGTCTGCGGACGGGCAGACGGTGGCACGAGCGACCAATCAAAAAGAACGCTTCGAATGCAAAAACAGAGAGGTTCTCTCACCGTAGGCGTGCTCGACCCGACGATTCCCGTCGATATCGGCGCGCGCTCCCAGCGTCAGCGGATCATCGACGCGATGATCGACAGCTGCGCGGAGAAGGCGTATGCCACAACGACGATCGCCGACATCGTCAAGCGCGCCGGCATCTCCCGGACCACCTTCTACAAACGATTCCCCAACAAGCGGGCCTGCTTCGACGGAGCGCTCGCTTTCTGCCTCGAGACAGTGCGGGCTGCGGCGATCGAGTCCTACGATCCTTCGGACTCACCGCCGCAGGCGCTGCGCAAGGCCGCAGCGGCGATGCTCGAGCTGCTGGCAGCCAGACCAGGTCTGGCGCAGCTGGTCATGGGCGATGCCGTCACCGTCGAACCGGCCGTCGTCGTCCGCTACCGCAGCTGGATTGTCCCTGCGGTCGAAGGCCTCTGGGAGGCGGCGGGCGAGCCGCCCCGCCCTTACGCCGATCCAGCCCTGGCTTTCGGTCGTGCGCAGGTGTTGGTCTTCAGCCAGATCGTCGCCGGCCGCGCCGCGCAGCTGCCGGAGCTGCTGCCCGAAATCGTCTACATCGCGCTGCTGCCGCTGGTCGGTCACGAAGAGGCTGCCCGCCAGGCCCAGGTCGCGACCGGCGAGCCGAACGGTTCGGCTCCGCAGTGAGCGAGGGGCGCCCCGACCTGCGCCAATGGCGCCTGCCCCGCGGCCGCCACGGCCTGCCACGGGAGATGGTCGTCCGCTCCCAGCGCGAACGGCTGCTGGCAGCGGTGGTGAGGGTCACCGCCAGTCAGGGCTACAAGGCAATGACGGTTGCCGACATCCTCAAGGAGGCCGGGGTCGGTCGCGAGTCCTTCTACGAGCTGTTCGAAGACAAACGCGACTGCCTGCTCGCTGCACACACCGTCCTCATCGATGACCTCGAAGCCACCATCAAAGCCGCCTACGATGAGGCCGGGCCGTGGGCCGACCGCGTGCGCAACTCCATCGCCGCAATGCTCGACTGGTTCGCCGCCGATCCTGCCACCGCGAGGGTCACCGTGGTCGAGCTGGCGGCACTGGGTCCACCCTCTCGGGAGCGTTTCCATGAAAACTTTCGCCGCTTCGCAAAACTGCTGGAAGACGGTCGCGACGAGGCCGAGACCGGGCCGGCGCGACCGCATGCGTCTGAACTTGCTGTCAGCGCCGGGCTGGCGAGGGTTTACGCGGAGGTGGTTCGCGGCCGGGCTGGCGGACTGCGGGGCCTTCTGCCCGAACTGACCTATGAGATCCTCGTTCCCTTCGTCGGTGAAAAAGTCGCGCGGGCTCAGGAACGCCTGGCAGCGAAACGATCGCCACCTGACGGCCTGGCGCTAACTGCGGCCGAAGGTTGAGTGGAGGCCGCTGACGATGTCCTCGGCAAGCTGCCGACTACCGCCAAAGGTGAGCTGGCTGACACTGCCATCCCTAATCGCGTTGAACCACGTCAGCGCCGATCCTGCTGCAAAGGCGGGTGGGCTCTCCTCGAGGCGAGAGACGCAGGAAACCACCTCGCCGCCCTCGACGGTGACCTGCACTCCGGCCGGTCGGGAGACCACGCCGGGGCTGGCCACTACCTCGAGCTGACAGGAGCCGGTTGCATCGGCGGGAAGGCGGATCAGCGGCGTGGCGAGGAGGAAGGCCGCCTCGATATCGATCTGAGTCAGCGGGGCGCTGTCGTGCCTCATGTGGACCCGCTCGCAATGGCCGGCGGCGGCGAGCGGAGCAACCCCATGGCGGGCCCAGTCGGTGACCGCGTAGGGCGTGCCCGCCCCGTTGCTCTGACGCGCCTCGACGAGGCCAGCGATCCGCATGCTCGAAAGGCGCCGCTCCAGCGCCGGGTAGCTGAGCTCGGAGATCAGGCTGTCGAGTTCGGTTAGCGAGAGAGGCCGAGCGGCGAGCGCTCGCATCATCTTCGAACCCCAGGCGTCGACGAGGGCCTTGATCGCCCCCTTCGCGGCGCCGCCGTCGAGCGAGATCGGACCGTCGGGAGCCTGGTCCAGCCAGGCGGCAAGGGGACCGGTGACGTCCAGGAGTTCGCGGCCCATCGGCGTCAGCTCGTTCTCCACCGCGTAGGGCATCTGCTGGGTTGGCCGTTTCGTCAGCACGCCGATCTCTGCCAGGCTGGTCAGGTGGCCGCGCAGGGTCGTCTGCGCCGGCAAGCCGGTCGCTTTACGGAGTTCCGCGAGGCGCATCGGGCGCTCGGAGAGGGCCTGCAGAACCCGCAGATTGAGAGGGGTGGCGAGGACGGACAGTGCCTTGCCGCCGGCACGGACTTGCAGACTCGCGGGCTCGACAGCTACGGCTGTAGCGCCACCATCCCGTATTGCGTCCTCGTCCCAACTGCCCACTTTCGACCTCTTTCCAAACTACAGTATCAAAGTGTTTTGTATTAAAACGTATTCGTTCTAAAGACGAACAGTGTGGTTTTTTATTGCCTGCCGCAAGGCCGTGGGCAGCGAGGTCCGAGCTTCCGTCGGAAGCAGGGCCATGCCGGTGGGGTCGGTTACGACGGTCTCCGTCGAGAGACCCTCGATCAGCGGGCGGGCGACGCCGGGGTCGACCGGGGTCACGAGGCCGATCCACAGCGAGGAGAGACGGGGGCTCAAAACCGGGATGGTGAGGCGCCACGGCGGCCGCCGGTCGAGGGCCCGCGCCAAAGCGTCGATCATGCCGCCGTAGGTGGTGACGTCGGGACCGCCGATCTGAATCTCGCGGTCGAGCGGGACGTTCAGGTCGCAGGCGGCAGCGAGGAGGGCCACGGCGTCGGCAACGGCGATCGGCTGGGTACGGGTGGAGACCCACTTCGGCGTGACCATCACCGGCAGCCGGCGCACCAGATAGAAGACCGTGAGGAACGACTCGCTGCCGGCGCCCAGCACTGCGGCGGCGCGGAAGTAGGAGAGCGGCACGTCGCCGGCCCGCAGTGCTTCGGCGGTGGCATGGCGGCTGGCCAGGTGCTCTGAACCCTCCCCCAGGCCGCCCAGGTAGACGATTCGCCGCACTCCGGCCTCGGCGGCGGCAGCGGCGAAGTTCTCCGCCCCGGCCTTGTCGCGCGCGGCGAAATCGCCGCCAGCGCCCCGACCCATCGAGTGGACCAGGTAGTAGGCGACCTCGACGTCCTCCAGTGCCGGATCCAGCGTCTGCGGATCGAGGACGTCGGCTTCGCGAACGTCACAGCCGATCGCCTTCAGCTCGCCCGCGCCCTCCGGACTCCGCGCCAGCGCCCGCACCGCCTGACCTTCCTCGCGCAAGCGCCGGCACAGCAGGCCACCGATGTAACCGGTGCTTCCGGCAACGGCAATCACCCTCTCCTTATATCCCCAGACGGCGAAAACCAAGCCTGGCTAGGACGCAGGAAGGCCGACAAGGGGAGCGCACATCAGTGCGTGACCCGCAGGCGGCCGACCGAGGACGCCGCCAGGCGCAGGTTTGCAGCCGTCTGGCTAGCCGTAGCGCTCGCCGATGAGAGCTCGCAGCTTGGCCCGATCATGGCGAGCGTGGACACGGCGGACCGTGCCCGAGCGGGAGCGCATGACCAGCGACTCGGTGCTGGCGCCGGGACCGCGGTAGCGCACGCCCTGCAGAACGTCGCCGTCGGTGACGCCGGTGGCGGAGAAGAAGACGTCCTCGCCGGAGCAGAGGTCGTTGGCGGTGAGGATCCGCTCGAGGTCATAGCCGGCGTCGAGCGCAGCCTGGCGCTCGCCGTCGTCGCGGGGCCAGAGGCGCCCCAGCAGCTCGCCGCCCATCGACTTCAGCGCGGCCGCGGAAAGCACCCCCTCGGGGGTGCCGCCGATCCCCCAGAGCAGGTCCACCGGCGAGCGTTCGCTGACCGCAAGCAGCGCCGCGGAGACATCGCCGTCGGTGATCAGACGGATGCGGCCGCCGGCCTCGCGGACTTCGCGCATCGCCTCCTCGTGGCGCGGGCGGTCGAGCATGACGACGGTGACGTCCCCGACGCTCCCGCCCTTGCGCTCGGCGATCAGCTTCAGGGTCTCGGGCAGCGGACGGTCGAGGTCGAGCAGGTCGGCGATCTCCTCTCCGCCGGCCATCTTTTCCATGTAGACGCAGGGGCCCGGGTCGAACATCGAGCCGCGCTCGGCCAGCGCGATCACCGCCAGGGCGCTGGGCATCCCCAGGGCGCAGAGCCGGGTCCCCTCCAGCGGGTCGACGGCGATGTCGACCACGGGCGGCGAGCCGTCGCCGATCTGCTCGCCGTTGTAGAGCATCGGCGCCTCGTCCTTCTCGCCCTCGCCGATGACGACCATGCCGTCCATCGCCACGGAGTCGAGCACGAAGCGCATCGCGTCGACGGCGGCCTGGTCGGCGGCGATCTTGTCGCCGCGGCCGACCCAGCGCGCGGAGGCGAGCGCCGCCGCCTCGGTTACGCGCACCAGCTCGAGGGCGAGGTTGCGGTCGGGCTTTGCCTGTGCCGGGCTCTCGGCCATCGGCGCCGCAGGCTATAGGGTCGCGCCATGTCTCAGCGCTGGGGACTGACCCTGCCTCTGCCAGGCATCTCGCTGGCCGACCACGAGGAGCACGTGAAGCGAGCCGAGGAGGCTGGCTACACCGACCTCTGGACCGGCGAGACGGCCGGCCCCGACGGCTTCAGCCCGCTGGCGCTGAGCGCAGCCTGGACCGAGCGGGCGCGGCTGGGAACCGGAGTCGTCGGCGTTTTCCAGCGTGGCCCGGCGCTGCTCGCCCAGGAGGCGGCGGCGCTGGCGAGCGCCTCGCGCGGCCGCTTCGTGCTCGGGCTCGGCTCCTCCTCGGACCGCATCGTCGAAGGCTGGAACGACATCCCCTTCGAGAAGCCGCTGAGCAAGGTCCGCGAGACGCTCGACTTCCTGCAGACGGCGCTCGCCGGCGAGCGCACGAGCACCGGCTTCAAGCTGGAAGCCCCGCCCGCGGCGCCGATCCCGATCGTGCTGGCGGCCCTGCGAGGGAAGATGCTCGAGCTGGCGGTGGAGCGGGCTGCGGGCGCCTTCACCAACTTCCTGCCGTTGGGCGGGCTGCCGAAGGTGACGGCCCAGCTCGAGGGCGCGCCCCTGGGCTTCGAGCTGCTCTGCCGCTTCTTCTGCATCCCCGGCGAGCGCGAGCAGGTCGAGCCGCTGGCCCGCTTCATGTTCTCCTCCTACATCACCGTCCCCGTCTACACCGCCTTCTACCGCTGGCTCGGCTACGGCGAGCAGATCGACCCGATGGTCGCCGCCTGGGAGGGTGGCGATCGCCAGGCCGCCGCGGCGGCGGCGCCCTGGGAGCTGATCGAGGAGATGTTCATCTTCGGCGCCCCGGAGCAGATGAAGGAGCGCCTGGCCGCCTTCGTCGCGGGCGGCATCACCCTGCCGATCCTGACGCCGATCGTCACCCCCGACAAGCTCGGCGAGGCGATCGCGGCGCTGGCGCCGGCCTAACCGGCGGCCGGGTCTTCGCTCAGCCCGGTGTAGGCATCGGGGCGCCGGGTCGTGAGGAGGGGGAAGAGCTCCAGCCAGTCGCGGCGCTGGTCGAGGTCGAGATCGGCGACGAGGACTGCCGGTTCGTCGCGTGGCGCCTGCGCCAGCACGCGCCCATAGGGGTCGGAGACGAACGAGGAGCCGTAGAAGCTCAGCGGCGGCTCCTCGCCGAAGCGGTTGACGGCGACCATGAAGGTGCCGTTGGCGATCCCGTTGCCGACGATGACCTGCTGCCACAGCGGCTCGGTGTCGAAGCCGGGATGGTCGGGCTCCGAGCCGATCGCGGTCGGGTAGATCAGCACGTCGGCGCCGGCGAGGCTGTAGGCGCGGGCGACCTCTGGGAACCACTGGTCCCAGCAGGTCGGCAGTCCGAGCCTGGCCGCTCCCAGGCCGATGACCGGAAAGGCCTGCGAGCCGGCCGGCCCAGGGCGGAAGTAGCGGTCCTCGCGGTAGCCGGCGGTGACCGGGATGTGCAGCTTGCGGGTGCGAGCGAGGAGCTCGCCGTCGGGAGCGACGACGATCGCGGTGTTGAAGCCGAGCCCGTCGTTCTCCTCGGCCCGCTCGTAGAGCGAGGCGTGGACGTGAGCGCCGCTCGCGGCGGCCATGCGCGCGGCGAAGCGGTGCGTCCTGCCGCCGGGCAGCTCCTCGGGCTCGACCCCGGCCGCCTCGGGCCCAGCGGGGTCGGTGGCGAAGTAGCGACTGAGCGTCAGCTCCTGCAGGCAGACGAGCGCCGCGCCCTCGCCGGCGGCGAGCTCGATCCCGGCGGCGAGGGCCGCCTCGTGCTCGTCGGGGTCGGGATGCCAGCGCTGCTGGACGGCGGCGATCCGCAACGGCGACCGGCTCGACGGGCGGGTGCGGGCAGGAGACTCAGGTGGATCGGTGGCTCGGATCACGCGGATCTCCTCCATCTCACGACTGTAGCCGGCCCGCCCAGCGCGCAAAGATGGACCGGTGAGCGCGACGCTCGACTCCGTCCCCGCCGCCGACGGCTTCCGCATGCCGGCCGAGTTCGAGCCGCACGCCGGCTGCTGGATGGCCTGGCCGGAGCGGCCCGACAACTGGCGCCTGGGCGCGAAGCCGGCGCAGGAGGCGTTCGCGGCCGTGGCCGAGGCGATCGCCATCTCCGAGCCGGTGACGATGGGCGTCTCCGATGCCCAGTTCGAGCGCTGCCGCTCGCTGCTCTCGCCCGCGGTCCGCGTCGTCGAGCTCTCCAGCGACGACGCCTGGCTGCGGGACACCGGGCCCACGTTCGTCCTCGACGGCGCCGGCGAGCGCCGGGGGGTCGACTGGCGCTTCAACGCCTGGGGCGGGCTGGCGGGCGGCCTCTACGCGTCTTGGGAGCGGGACGAGCGCGTCGCGGCCAAGATCCTCGAGATCGAGGGCGCCGAGCGCTACCGCGCTCCGATCGTGCTCGAGGGCGGTTCGATCCATGTCGACGGCGAGGGCACGGTCCTGACCACCGAGGAGTGCCTGCTGAACTCGAACCGCAACCCGGAGCTGTCGCGGGAGCAGATCGAGCGGGTGCTTTGCGACTACCTCGGCGCCGAGAAGATCGTCTGGCTGGGGCGGGCGTCCACGGGGACGAGACCGATGGTCACGTCGACAACCTCGCCTGCTTCGCGCGGCCGGGCCTCGTCCTGCTGACCTGGCCCGAGGACGAGTCCGATCCCCAGTTCGCGATCTCCCGCGACGCGCTCGCGCGCCTCGAGGCGGCGACCGATGCGCACGGTCGCCGTTTCGAGGTGGTTCGCCTCCCTGCCCCCGGGCCGCTCGCGATCACGTCCGAGGAGGCGGCCGGCGTCGAGGCTGCGGCCGGCACCCAACCACGCCGCGCCGGCGACCGCCTCGCCGCCTCCTACGCCAACTTCTACCTCGCCAACTCCCGCCTGATCCTGCCGCTGCTGGACGAGCGCCACGACGACGCGGCGGCGGCGATCCTGCGTCGCTGCTTTCCTGGGCGCGAGGTGGTGGGTGTCCCCGCCCGCGAGATCCTGCTCGGCGGCGGCAACGTGCACTGCATCACGCAGCAGGCGCCGGCGACCGCGGCGCCTCAGGCGACGGGACGAGCGAGCGAGAGCGCGTAGTCGCCGCCGGCGTCGGTGAACCAGCCGCGCAGCTCCAAGCCGGCGCCCGCGTAAGCCGAGTCCAGCCGCTCGCGGGTGAACTTGGTCGAGATCTCGGTCCGCATCTCCTCGCCCGCGGCAAAGGAGATCTCGAGGTCGAGATCGTCGAGGCGCACGTCCTGGTCGGCGAGCGAACGCAGGCGGATGTCCATCCGCTCGGCCTCGGCGTCGTAGCGGGCGACGTGCTCGAAGGCGTCGAGCTCGAAGTCGGCGCCGAGCTCGCGGTTGAGCACCTCGAGCACGTTCTTGTTGAACTCGGCGGTAACGCCCGCGGCGTCGTTGTAGGCGGCCTCCAGCCGGGCGGTCTCCTTGATCAGGTCCGTGCCCAGCAGGAGGTGGTCGCCCGGCCCGAGCAGCGCCGCGATCCGCTCCAGGAAGGCATGGCGCTGCCGCGGGTAGAGATTGCCGATCGTGCCGCCGAGGAAGGCGATCAACCTCGCGTCGCTGCTCTCGGGGATCCGCTCCAGGTGCTGCTCGAAGTCGCAAACGAGGCCGCGCACCGCCAGGCCGGGATACTCGTCGACGAGGTCGGCGGCCGTTTCGTGGGTGATCTCCTCGGAGATGTCGACGGGGACGTAGGTGTCGAGGCCGCCGGCGTCGCGCATCGCGCTCAGCAGGTGACGGGTCTTGGCCGCCGAGCCGGAGCCGAGCTCGACCAGGGTTCCGGGCCCTCCAGCCGTGGCAAGGATCTCGGCCGAGCGCCGGCTTAGGATCTCCCGCTCGGCCCGGGTCGGGTAGTACTCGGGCAGCTCGGTGATCTGCTCGAACAGCTGGGAGCCGCGCTCGTCGTAGAAGTATTTGGGCGCCAGCTCCTTGGGGTAGGCGCAGAGGCCAGCGCGGACGTCGCGCGCCATGGTCGCGGCGGCGTCGGCGTCGAGGTGAACGTCGATCGCGATCACAGGTCCCTCGCACAGCGCAGGCCGGCGAAGATCTGCCGGCGTTGGGGCAGGTCCCAGTTGCGGAAGCTGAAACGGGCCACGCGGGGGTGGGTCGCCCAGGAGCCGCCCCGCAGCACCTTGTGCTCATCGCCGAAGAAGACCTGCGAGTACTCGCGGTAGGGGAATGGCTCGAAGCCGGGATAGGGCTGGAAGTCGGAGGAGGTCCATTCCCAGACCTGGCCGAGCGAGCGCAGCTCGCCGTGAGCCGCCTCCCACTCGAACTCAGTTGGCAGCCGTTTGCCGGCCCAGCGGGCGAAGGCGTCGGCCTGCTCCCAGGAGACGTGAACCACGGGATGATCGGGCTGGACGGGTTCGCGCCGGCCCATCGCGATGCTCGTCCAGCGGTTGCCGTCGCGACTCCAGTACATCGGCGCCTCGGCGCCGGTCGCTTCCATGAACTCGAGGTACGCGGCATTGGCGACCGGGGTTCGGTCGATCTCGTAGGGCGCGAGCTCGACCGCGTGACGGGGCCGCTCGTTGTCGTAGGCGAAGCCCCTGGCCGGGGCGCCGATCTCGTGGCGCCCGCCCGCCACTGCGAGCATCTCCGGACCGGTCGTGTCGACCGGGTCCGTGCCCACGGGCCGCAACGGCTCGTAGCCCTCGACCATCTGCAGCAGCTGCAGCATCGTCTCGTTGTGCTGGTGCTCGTGCGCGAGCAACAGCTCGTAGACGAAGCCTTCGCGCAGCAGCGGGTCGCCGGCATCGGGGGAGACGTCGACGCTCAGCAGCACCTCGAGCGCGCGCTCGCGGACGTCCGCCATGTAGGAGCGCAGCTCGGCGTCGCGCAGGATCGGCAGCTCGCCGCGGGTCTTGCGCGGGTTCTCGATCGCGTCGTAGAAGCGGCCGAGATCGCCGTGCAGGGGCTCGCGGTCGCCGATCGTCTGCACCAGCCAGAGCTCCTCGAAGTTGGCAATGTGGCCCAGGTCCCAGGCCAGCGGGCTGAGGATCGGCGAGTAGACGCGGTTGAGCTGGTCGTTGTCGAGCGGCTCGATCAGCTCCAGGGTGCGCGCCCGCGCCTCGGAGAGGGCCTCCGCGATCGCTGCCTTGGAGTCTGCGGTCACCTTGGTGGCGATACGAAAACCCTATAGCGGCCGGAATACCCGGATGTGAACTACGCTGCCCCGCCTATGGACGTTGAGGGAATTGGCGCGCTGGTGGCGGGAGGAGCTTCCGGACTCGGCGCGGCGACGTCGCGGGCGCTCGCCGATGCCGGCGCCCAGGTCGTCATCGCCGACCTCAACGCCGAGAAGGGCGAGGCTTTGGCGAGCGATATCGGCGGCACGTTCGTCGCCGCCGACGTCACCGACGCCGATGCCGTCGGGCTCGCGGTCGAGCGCGCGAACGAGCCGGAGGCCGGCCTGCGGGTATCCGTCTCCTGTGCCGGCATCGGCTGGGCCGAGCGGGTCGCGCACAAGGCCGGCCCCCACAACCTCGAGTACTTCTCAAACGTCGTCAAGGTCAACCTGATCGGAACCTTCAACGTCCTGCGACTGGCGGCGGCAGCGATGAGCGAGAACGAGCCCGACGCCGAAGGAGAGCGCGGCGTCTGCGTCAACACCGCCTCGATCGCCGCTTACGACGGCCAGATCGGCCAGATCGCCTACGCCGCCTCCAAGGGCGGCATCGTCGGCATGACCCTGCCGGCGGCGCGCGACATGGCCTCCCGCGGGGTGCGGGTGATGACGATCGCCCCCGGCCTCTTCGACACCCCCCTGCTCGCCGCCCTGCCGGAGGACGCTCGCAACGCCCTCGGCGCCGGCATCCCCTTCCCGTCCCGGCTGGGACGGCCCGACGAGTACGCCCGCGTGGTTCTCGAGATCGCCGCCAACCCGATGCTCAACGGCGAGACGATCCGGCTCGACGGCGCCCTGCGGATGCCGCCCAGGTAGCGCTGCATCGCCTCGCCCTTAGTAGGGCATATGCGCCTCAGCATCCAACCCGCTCAGCACGCCCAGATCGACCAGGACCTTGACGTGGTAGGCGACGTTGCTGAGGGAAACGTCGAAACGCTGGCAGAGAGCCGTGGTGCTTGCCCCGCCTTCCTTGACGACCCGAAGGATCTGCCGCCGCAGCGGATGATTCAGGGCCATGATCCACTGCGTCGTATCGGTGGCCATCGGGGGCGGCAGTCCTTTGGGTGGGTGGCGCGAGCTTCTATCGAAATGTCTGCACCTCTCGATGCCCCTGCTCGCATTCCAGAGGATTAGGGCATAAATACCCTAACAGTCGAGGCGCTGAGCGGAAAGGCTGGGCATGGTGCCGCCGCCCCGCAAAAGCAAACCGCGCAGCGCCGAGCACGCTGCCCTCGGCGACGCGATCCGCCACCTGCGTCGACAGGCCGGTCTCAGCCAGGAGCAGCTGGCTGAGCGCGCCTCGACCGATCTGACCCAGATCGGTGGCCTCGAGCGCGGCACAAGGAACCCCAGTTACTCGACGCTGATCCGCGTCGCCGCAGCGCTGAAGACGCGGGTGGGGGAGATCGTCGCGCTCGCCGACCGCTTCGCCGACCGAGACCCATCGGCGCGGTAGCTCAGTCGGTCCCCTCCGCCTCCGGGTCGCGCCAGACGCGCTTGCGCCAGGGCGGGGAGACGGCGAAAGCGGAGCTGTCAGCGATCGCGATCGGCTCCAGCGGGACCAGGTGAACGCGACGGCCGGGAGTCAGGCGATCGACCTCGGCGAGTGCCCTGACGTTGCCGGCGTGACTGCCGCCCGAGACGAACAGCAGGCCGGTCTCCGGTCCCCAGCCGTTGGGGTCCCGCGCTCCGATCGCCTCGGCCAGGTCCTTCAGGGGGTCGATGCCAGCATCGGCGCCCCAGTTGGGGTTGCCGCGGGTGTAGTTGTAACCGTGGTGGGAGGAAGCTCGCTGGGCCACTCCTCCGTCGGGCTCGATACGGAACTGCACCGACTCCCAGTCGTCCCGGTGGAACCCCCGCTCGCCGGCAACCGGCAGCCCGCGCAGGGTGGCGCTGTCGGCAAAGTAGGTCCAGTACTGGATGTAGAGGTTCCCGGCCCGGACGCCGGAGCAATCCGCGCCCCCGGCCTCCGAGCTCTCGGCCTGTCCCACCCGGCAATCGACCACGTGAACGAACGCCGTCACCGGCAACCCACCCTCGGTCCGCCGCACCAAACGCCCCTCCGCGCTGTCGCCACAAGAGCTTGCGCGGCAACGACGAAAATCGACCGGAACCGCCCGCGACCCCTGCTCGAAAACCAGCACCGGCATGTGCGCCCGAACCACCCTTCCCACCTCGCTCCCGTAAGCGGCAACCAGCCCCACCTCGTCCCCGCACCCCTCAGCCAGCGCCACCCCACAGAGGATCCGCGAAGCAACCGCCTCCACAACCCCCACCCCCGGCCCCCGCACCCCCGCGATGAGGACCCCGGCCAGCAGCAGCGCCACGCAGCAAAGCGTCCCAACCCACTCCACCGTCCCCTGCCCCCGCTCCGACCGCATGCAACCGCAAGCCCCAAGGACCCGGTTCTCTCCCCCTCAAGCGAGCAGAGACGTGGTGTCGCACGGGCGGGGTCTAGAGATTCTGAATCTCAGCCGCAATGTCCGCTGCCGCCTGTTTGGCGTCCGCGAACAGCATCGACGTATTCGGTTCGTAGAAAAGATCGTTGTCGATCCCAGCGAAGCCCGGGCTCAGCGAACGCTTGATCACGATCACCTGCTGCGCCTCGTCCACCTCGATGATCGGCATCCCCGCGATCGGGCTGTCGGGATCGTTTTTCGCCGCCGGGTTGGTGACGTCGTTGGCCCCGACCACGACCGCGACGTCGGTGCGCGGCATCTCGGGGTTGATCTCCTCCATCTCCTTCAGCTGCTCGTAGGGCACGTCGGCCTCGGCCAGGAGGACGTTCATGTGGCCGGGCATGCGGCCCGCGACCGGGTGGATCGCGTAGCTGACGGTGACGCCGCGCTTCTCCAGCTCGTCGCCGACCTCCTTGATCGCGTGCTGGGCCTGGGCGACGGCGAGGCCGTAGCCGGGGACGATCACGACCGAGTCGGCGTAGGCGAGCTTGATCGCCGCGTCCTGGGCGCCGATCGAGACGTGCGGCCGCTCCTCGCCCCCGCCCCCGCCGCCGCCGGACGGGGCGCCGCCGAAGCCGGCGAAGAGGACGTTGGCAACCGAGCGGTTCATCGCCGTCGCCATCTCCATCGTCAGGATCGTTCCCGAGGAGCCGACCAGGGTGCCCGCGACGATCAGCGCCACGTTGTCGAGCGCGAAGCCGGCGGCCGCCGCGGAGAGGCCGGTGAAGGCGTTGAGCAGAGAGATCACAACCGGCATGTCGGCGCCGCCGATCGGCAGCACGACGAGGTTGCCGAGGATGCCAGCGGCGATCAGGATGCCGATGAAGGTCAGCTGCGAGGGGTCGTCGTTGCCGACGGCGATGCTGACGCAGGCGGCGACGATGCCGATCAGCAGCACGACGTTGATCGCCTGCTGCCCCGGCACTGCCAGCGGCCGGGTCGGGATCAGGTCCTGGAGCTTGGCGAAGGCGATGTTCGAGCCCCAGAAGGAGATCGAGCCGACGACCGCGGAGAAGAGAATCGGGATCAGGGTGTCGAGCGGGATCTCCTCGCCGAGCGAGATCCCGTGGCGGATCTCCGCCCAGGAGATCAGCGCCACGGCGCCGCCCCCGACGCCGTTGTAGAGGGCGACCATCTGCGGCATCTCGGTCATCTGCACGCGGGTCGAGGCGATCACCCCGACCGCAGTGCCGACGCCGAGGCCGAGCGCGATCAGACCCCAGTTGCCGATCCCGTCGAGCAGCAGGGTGGTGACCACGGCGATCGCCATGCCGACCGCCGCGACCAGGTTGCCCTGCTTGGCGGTGGTCGGGTGGGTGCCGCGTTTGATCCCGATGATGAAGAGGGAGAAGGCGACGATGTAGAGCGCGGTGGCGGCGTCGCCGCCCGGCTCGAGCACGGCCAGCAGCGGACTCACGTCCCGCTCCCGTCAGACCCGTCCGCCCCCGGACCCGAAGCGGAGGAGGCGGGCTTGACCTGGGGTTTCGGCTTTTTGGAGAACATGCCGAGCATGCGGTCGGTGACCATGAAGCCGCCGACGATGTTGATCGCGCCGAAGGCGATCGCGATCGTGCCGATCGCGTACTCGAGCCCGTCGTCGGCGTAGCCGACGACGATCAGCCCGCCGAGCATGACGATGCCGTGGATCGCGTTGGTCTGGGACATCAGCGGCGTGTGCAGGGTGGTCGGCACCTTCGAGATCACCTCGAAGCCGACGAAGGCGGCGAGAACGAAGATCGTGATCTCGGTGAACAGGCTCATTTGGCGGCCCTCTCGTTCTTGATCGCGCCGCCCTGGGTGATGCAGGCGGCGGCGACGATGTCGTCCTCGAAGTCGACCTTCACCTCGCCCTCCTCGCCGATCAGCAGGCCGAGCAGGTTCTCGAGGTTCTTGGCGTAGAGCTGGGAGGCCGGCGCCGGCATCTCGCTGGCGAGGTTGCGCGGGCCAATCACCTTGACTCCGTTTTCGACCACCGTCTGCCCGACCTGGGTCAGCTCGCAGTTGCCGCCGGTCTCGGCGGCGAGGTCGACGATCACCGAGCCGGGCGCCATGTTGCGCACGGCCTCGGCGGTGATCAGCAGCGGCGCCGGGCGGCCGGGGATCGCGGCGGTGGTGACGACGATGTCCTGTCTGGCCGCGTTCTCGGTGAGGGCGTCGCGCACCTGCGCGTTCTCCTCGTCGGTCAGCGGCCGGGCGTAGCCGCCCTCGCCCTCGGCGTCGAGGATGAAGTCGAGTTCCAGCGGCCGGCCGCCGAGCGAGGCGATCTGCTCCCAGGCGGCGCGGCGGATGTCGAAGCCGGTGACGATCGCGCCCAGCCGCTTCGCCGTCGCGACCGCCTGCAGGCCGGCGACGCCGGCGCCGAGAACGAGGACCTTGGCCGGCGGCACGGTGCCGGCGGCGGTGGTCATCATCCCGAAGAAGCGGCCCGACTCGCGGGCGGCGATCAGGGTCGCGGCGTAACCCGCGGCGGCGGCCTGCGAGGAGAGCGCGTCCATCGCCTGGGCGCGGGTCGTGCGCGGGATCGCCTCCATCGCGAAGCTGGTGACGCCCGAGGCGGCCAGGGCCTTGTTCGACTCGGCCGCGGTCCAGGGGGCCAGGTGGGCGATCAGGAGCTGGCTCGAGCCGAGCTTGCCGATCTCCTCGGTGGAAGGGGCGGCGACGCGCAGGACCACGTCGGCGCCCCACGTAACCTCGCCCTCGACGACCTCCGCCCCGGCCTCCTCGTACTGGGAATCGGGATGGCCGGCGGCCTCGCCGGCGCCGCGCTCGACCAGCACGGCGACGTGCTCGTTCTTCTTCAGCGACTTGACCGCGTCGGGGACCAGCGCCACCCGGCGCTCCCCGTCCGCAGACTCTTTCGGCACTCCAATCTTCACGCGGCGCGGAAGATTATGGGATCGGGTCAGGCTCGCGCCTCGACCCCGGAAACCGAGGCCAGGCGCTCGAGGGTGTGCAGCTGCTCGGCCCGGTCGACGTGGACGGGAGAGACGATCAGGCGGTCGATGCCGGCGCCGCGGAAGCGCTCGATCCGCTCGCTCACCTCGGCCTCGGTGCCGACCAGCGAGGTCGCCTCGACGATCTCGTCGGGCATCGCCTCGAAGGCGCCGGCGCGGTCGCCGTCCTGGAAGCGCCTCTGCACCTCGTCGGCGACGTCGCCGAAGCCGAAGCGGTGGGCGAGGTCGACGTAGAAGTTGGTCTTGCGGCTGCCCATGCCGCCGAAGTAGAGGACGAGGCCGGCTTTGACGACGCTCTTCGCCGCCTCCAGGTCGCCATCGATCGCGACTTGCAGGGTGGGGCTGACCTCGAGGTCGGAGCGCTGCCGGCCGCCCTTGGCGAAGCCGGCCTCGAGGTGCTCGCCCCAGGTCGCCTCGAAGGCGTCGACGCTGAAGAAGATCGGGATCCAGCCGTCGCAGATCTCCGCCGCCAGCTCGACCGATTTGCGGCCGATCGCGCCGACGAAGACCGGGATCTCGTTGCGCAACGGGTGGAAGTTCAGCTTCAGCGGCTTGCCCTCGCCGCCGGGCAGCGGCAGCGTGTAATGCTCGCCGCTGTGCTCGAGCGGGCCCTCGCGGGCGATGATCTCGCGCACCACTTCGATGTACTCGCGGGTGCGACCCCAGGGCTTCGCATACGGCACTCCGTACCAGCCCTCGGAGACCTGCGGACCGGAGGGTCCGAAGCCGAAGAGGAAGCGGCCACCGGAGAGTTTGTCGATCGTCGCGCCGGCCATCGCCGCGGCGGCGGGCGGTCGCGCCGGTACCTGCAGGATCGCGGCGCCGAGGTTGATCTCCTTGGTCTGCGCCGCCAGCCAGGCGAGGACGCTGACCACGTCGGAGCCGTAGGACTCGGCCGCCCAGACCGACTCGTAGCCGAGCTTCTCGGCCGCGGTGACCACCTCGACGGCGTCCTCGCCGGCGGGGCCGATGCCCCAGTAACCAAGGTTGAGTCCAAGCTTCAGAGACATCCGCGCCGGACCCTATTGAATAGTCGCCATGGCCACCAGCCAGCAGACCGCCGAGCAGGGCCTCGCCAGCGCCGAGGCGGTCAAGCGGCTGCGCAAGCTGGGACCGCCGCCGGAGAGCTCCTCGCGCTCCACCTCGAGCATCGTCGCCGGCAACGTCTTCACGCTCTTCAACGCGATCATCGGCGCCTTCTTCGTCCTCGACCTCGGGCTGGGGCTGTACGCCGACTCGCTCTTCGGCCTGATCGCCGTCCTCAACTCCTACATCGGCATCCGCCAGGAGCTGAAGGCGAAGGCGACCCTGGACGAGCTGGCGGTCCTGGTCGCGCCCCGCGCCAAGGTCGTCCGCGACGGCGCCGTGACCGAGCTGGGCGCGGAGGAGATCGTCCCCGGCGACGTCGTCCGGGTCGAGCCCGGCGACCAGCTGGTCGCCGACGGCGAGGCGAGCGCCAGCCGCGGCATGACCCTCGACGAGTCGATGCTGACCGGCGAGGCCGACGGGATCCGCAAGGGGGCCGGCGACCGCGTGCTCTCCGGCTCCTTCTGCATCTCCGGCTCCGGCCACTACGTGGTCGACGCGGTGCGCGAGGAGAGCTACGCCGGGCGCCTCGCCGGCGAGGCACGCACGTTCCGCCATCCGCCCTCGCCGCTGCAGAAAGAGGTCAACCGGGTGATCGTCGCCTCGACCTACGTGATGCTGCCGCTGGCCGCGATCCTGATCCTCAGCCTCAGCATCCGCAGCGTCGGGCTCGAGGAGGCGGCGCAGACGGCGACGGCCGGACTGGTGACGCTGATCCCCGAGGGCCTGGTGCTGCTGATGAGCGTCACCTTCGCGGTGGCGGCGGTGCGCCTGGCTCGCCGCGACACGCTCGTCCAGCAGATGAGCGCGAGCGAGAGCCTGGCCTCGGTCGACACGATCTGCGTCGACAAGACCGGGACGCTGACCGCCGGCGAGCTGCGCTTGACCGGGATCGAGGTCGCCGAGGGAACCGAGGCCGCCGCTGCGCAGGCGGCGCTGGGCCGCTTCGCCGCCAGCGCCGGCGACCGCAACCGCACCCTGGAGACGATCGCCGAGCGCTTTCCCGGCGAGGCCGGCCGGGTCAGCGCCGAGGTGCCCTTCTCCTCGGAGTGGAAGTGGAGCGGCGCGACCCTCGCCAACGGCGGCGGCGGCAGGTCTACCTACGTGCTCGGGGCCCCGGACGTGCTGGCCGAGGCGGGCGCCCTCACCCTCCCCGCCGGGCTCGCGCGCAAGCTCGAGGAGGAGACGGCGGCCGGGCGCCGGGTCGTCGCCTTCGGCGAGTCGAGCGAGGCGCTGCCGGCCGACGCGGCCGCCGGGGGGCCGCCGCGGCTGACCCCGCTGGCGCTGGTCGTGCTGGAGGAGACGCTGCGGCCTGACGCGGCGGAGACGATCGCGACGATGCGCGCGGAGGAAGTCGACCTGAAGCTGATCTCCGGCGACGCCCGCGCCACCGTCACCGCCGTCGCCTACGCAGTCGGGGTGCCGCGCGAGGCCGGCGTCATCGAGGGATCCGAGCTGCCCGACGATCCCGAGCGGCTGGCGGCGGTGGCGCTGGAGAACACGATCTTCTGCCGGATCAAGCCGGAGCAGAAGAAAGCGCTGGTGGCGGCGCTGGTCGGCGCCGGCCGCTACGTGGCGATGATCGGCGACGGCGTCAACGACGTGCCGGCGCTGAAGCGGGCGCGAATGGCGGTGGCGATGGGCTCGGGCGCGCAGGTGACCAAGGGGGTCGCCGACGTGGTCCTGCTCAAGGACCAGTTCTCGCGCCTGCCGGAGGCGGTTGGCGAGGGGCGGCGGATCGCCCGCAACATCCACCGCCTCGGCCGCCTCTACCTGACCAAGACGGTTTACGCGGCCGCGCTGATCCTGCTCGTCGCGGTGCCCGGCTTCGCCTTCCCCTTCCTGCCCCGCCACCTCACCCTGGCCGCCTTCCTGACGATCGGCATCCCCTCCTTCGTGCTGGCGCTGGCGCCCTCGGACGGGCCGCTCTACCGCGGTCGGCTGCTGCGGGCGCTGGCCGCATTCGCCGTTCCGGCCGGAATCGCGACGGCGCTGGGCTCGATCCTCTCCTTCTTCCTCGTCGACACCGTTTTCGGCGGCAGCCTCGAAGCCGGCCGCACCGCGGCGACGACGACGCTGATCGTGCTCGGCCTCTCCTTCGTGCTGCTCTTGGAGCGCGGCCCAGGCCGCGAGCACATCGCGATCCAGAGCTACATGCTGGCCCTGATCGCCGGCCTCGGCGCGCTCTACGCGCTGATTCTCGCCGCCGCCCCGGTCCGCGAGTTCTTCGAGATGGAGCTGCTGGGAGCGACCCAATGGTTCCTGGCGTTGATCTCGGCCGCGATCGGCCTCACCGTCGCCAGCCTCCTCTGGCGCCTCCCCGTCGTCGAAGAATGGGAAGCGCCGCCGAAAGCGAAGCAGCGCCCTGATCGGCGCCTGTCAGATGTGAGTTTCGCGGTCCCGAAGGGCGAACTGGCTGTGCTGAGCGCGTCCTAACGCTCGCGGGGCGGCAGCACGAACTGGGTGACGATCAAGTTCGCGGCCAGCTTCGGCTCGCCCCCGTCCCGGATCCGCTCGATCTTCACCTCGATCACGACCGTGCTCTTGCCGACGTGCAGGGGCTCGGCGACGGCTTCGATCTCGTCTCCCTCGAGACCGGCGGCGAAGACGTTGAGCTTGAGCTCGATCGTCGTGAAGTTGTGACCTGCTGGGATGCTGCGGAAGGTCGACCAGGCGGCGACGGTGTCGCCGAGGGCGGTCCAGACACCGCCGTGGACGAAGCCGCCGGGGTGCAGGTGGCGGCGGTCGACGACGATGCGGCCGCGCGAGTGCGAGTCCTCGATCTCCAGCGGCTCGATCCCGAGATCGCCGGGGAAGCTGCCGGGGAGGAAGTTGCGGGCGGTCTCGGCGGTGATCGCCGAGCTGGGGTGCGGCGCGGTGTCGCTCATCGTCGCGGCACCCTATTCGAGCCCGAAGCCTTTGAGGCCGTGGTCCCCGAACGGCTCGTCGCGCTCCCGCACCGCCTCGCGGAAGCCGGACTCGGCGGCGCGGCGGACGAAGGCGTGGCCCTCCTCGGTGTGGCGGGCGATGCCGTCGAAGAAGGTGCCGAGGGTCTGGGCCTGTCGCAGGCCCTGCGTTTCCACGGTCTGGTTGACCAGCAGCTTCATCATCACCAGCTGGTTGATCGGCATACGCGCAACCCGCTCCAGCAGTCGCTCGAAGCGCTCGTCCAGCTCCGCCGGCGGAGCCGACTCGGTCGCCAGCCCCCACTCCGCCGCCTCCGCCCCGGTCAGCGAGTCGCCGGTCAGCAGCAGGCGCTTGGCTCGCATCGCGCCGATCCGCAGCGCCCACATCGCCGTCGTCGGCGAGCCCCAGACGCGCGCCGGTGGGTAGCCGATCTTGGCGTCCTCGGCGATCACCAGCAGGTCCGAGCAGAGCGCCATGTCGGTGCCGCCGGCGACGCAGTAGCCGTGGACTTTGCAGAGCACCGGCTTCTCGGAGTGGAAGAGGCTCATGAAGCCGCGCACGTTGCGGGCCATGAACTGGTAGTCGACGACCGGGTCCCAATTCGACTCCGGCGCGTGGTTGGCGCCGATCGTCGCCGGGTCGAGCGGCGAGCCCGGCGGCGCCTCGACCCCGCCCAGCTCGCTCATGTCCCCCTCCGCCGAGGCGACCAGGTCGTAGCCCCCGCAGAAGCCGCTGCCGTTGCCAGCCAACGCGATCACGTGCACCTGCGGATCGAGTTCGCCCGCTCCACACACGCCGCCAGCTCAGCCGGCATCCGCGGCGTAATCCCATTCCCCCGCTCGGGTCTGTTCAGCGTAATCCGAGCGACCCGGTCATCGGTTTCATAGATCAGCGTCTCCACCGAGCGGACCTTAGAGCCTGGCCCGGTAGGGGTGAAGCGTCTTGTACTTTTTCGCCGCTTCCTATCTCGGACGGCCGGAGCGCGCCGTCGAGAAAGTTAAGCGAAACCCCTACCGGGCCAGGCTCTATCGCAGCTCAGTTCATCCGCTCCACGATCATCGCCTTACCCTGCCCCCCGGCCACGCACATCGTCTCGAGGCCGACCTGCTTGTCGTCGGTCTCCATCACGTTGAGCAGCGTGCCCATGATGCGGGCGCCGGTCATCCCGAAGGGGTGGCCGAGGGCGATCGCGCCGCCGTGGGTGTTGAGCTTGTCTTCGGCGATCCCGCATTCGGCCATGATCGGGATCACCTGGGCGGCGAAGGCCTCGTTGAGCTCGACCGCGTCGACGTCCTCGATCGTCATCCCGGCCCGGTCGAGCACCTTCTTGATCGCGCCGATCGGGGCCACGCCCATCAGCTCCGGCTCGTTGCCGTAGGTGGCGGCGGTGACGATGCGGGCGCGCGGGGTCAGGCCCAGCTCCTTGGCCTTGGTGTCGCTCATCAGCAGCACCGCGGCGGCGCCGTCGTTGAGCGGGCAGGAGTTGCCGGCGGTGACGCCGCCGCCGCCGAAGGCCTCCGGCAGTTCGGAGAGCTTCTCCAGGGTCGAGGAGGCGCGCGGGCCGTCGTCCTTGGCGACCTCGGTCCCGTCGGCCAGCGTCACCGGCACGATCTCGCGGTCGAAGAAGCCGTCCTCCTGGGACTTCACCGCCAGTTCCTGGGAGCGCTGGGCGAACTTGTCCATGTCGGCGCGGCTGACCTCGTACTTTTCGGCGACGTTGACCGCGGTCAGGCCCATGTCGATGTAGGCGTTGGGCTGGCCGTTCTCGCCGATCAGGTTCGGGTTGCGGTCGTCGGCGCCGGCCGGCTCGGTGCGCTCGTTGAAGCGGCTCACCCACTCGACCCCGGCGGCGATGTAGGCGTCGCCCTCGCCGGCCTTGATCGCGTTGCCGGCGTGGCGGATCGCGTCGAGGCTGGAGGAGCAGTAGCGGGAGACGGTGACCCCGTTGACCTCCTGCGGCAGCTTCTCGGAGAGCAGCGAGACGATGCGGCCGATGTTGAAGGCCTCCAGGCCCTGCGGCATGCCGACGCCGCAGAAGACGTCCTCGACCAGGGCCGGGTCGACTCCCGGGTTGCGCTCGAGCAGCTGGTCGACGACGATAGGCGCCCATCTCCTCCGGGCGCAGCTGGGCGAGCGAGCCCTTGAAGGCACGGCCGATCGGCGTGCGGATGGTGTCGACGATGACTGCTTCGGGCATGCGGGTCTCCTTAACGCTGGTTCGTCGAAGTGCGGGCCGCAGGGTAGTTGACCGGCGCTGTCGCCGTTTGTGCGAAAACGCACAATACGCACGCGTCGCGTCCCCTGCCTGCGTTACATTCGCCGCAATCCACCTCGCGGCAACGCGAGCTCTTGCCGCGAAGCGGCAGCGAAAGGAGGCCCGTCATGCCGGAGGGCTACTGCGTCAAAGAGCGTAAGAAGGTCGAGATCAAAGACGCCAAACAGGTGACCATGAAAAACGGTCGCCCGGCGATTCAGGGCGTCTGCCCCGATTGCGGCACGAAGATCTTCAAGATCGGGAAACTCGAGGGCATAGCAGCTTGAACCCGCGGCTGCGTCCGCCCCGTACGACGAAGGCGGATGCAGCCCGGAGCACTGAGACGAGAGCGCGACGTGCGCGAGGCCTACGCCGCCCACGCGGGCGAGCTGTACGGGTTCGCGGTGCGCTCGCTCGGCGATGCCGGCCTGGCCGAAGAGGCGGTGCAGGAGACCTTCCTGCGCGCCTGGCGCGCCGGCGATCGCTTCGACCCCCAGATCGGCTCGCTGCGGACCTGGCTGTTCGCGATCCTGCGCAACGTCGTCATCGACCTCGGCCGCGCCCGCGCCGCCGGCCGGGCGTCGCCGAGGGCGGCTCGAGCCCTCGGTCGAGCCGCTTCGACGAGGCGCTGCTCTCCTGGCAGATCGAGGAGGCGATGCGGCGGATCGGCGAGGAGCACCGCCGCGTCCTGGTCGAGACCTACTACCGCGGCCGCCCCTACGCCGAGGTCGCCGAGGAGCTCGGCGTGCCGGAGGGAACGGTGAAGAGCCGCGTCTACTACGGCCTGCGCGCGCTGCGGGTCGTGCTCGAGGAGATGGGCTATGAAGACTGAGCAGGCTGCCGCGAGTGGCGCGAGGCTGCTCGGCGCCTACGCGCTCGGGCGACCTCGCCGACGAGGAGCGGGCCGGCCTCGAGGCCCACCTCGAGGGCTGCCCCGCCTGCCGCGCCGAGGCCGACTCGCTGGCCGCGCGTCGCGCGCCTGCTCCCCCATCGCCGACCCGGAGCGCTTCGGCCCCGGCGCCCGCGCCCCCGCCGGAGCTGGGCAAGCGGATCGCGGCGACGATCGGCGCCGAGCGGCGCTCGAGCAGCGGCGGCGGCGCTGCGCTTCGGCCTCGGCCTGAGCGGAGCCGCGGCCGCGGCGGCGGCGGTGCCTGGCGATCTTCGTCCTCGCCGGCGGCGACGGCGGCGGCCCCGAGCAGCACGTCGCCTTCCGCTCGCTGCCCGCGCGGGGTCAAGATCGCCGCGACGCTGGAGCCGCAGGCCTTCGGCACCGAGATCCACATGTACGTCAAGGGCATCCGCTCGGGCACGCTCTGCCGCGTCTACATGCGCGGCCCGCGGCGGCGCACGACGTCTCCGCCGGCACCTTCCGCTACCGCTGGGGCGACGACTCCACGGCGGTGCTCAGCGCCGCGCTCGACCTCTCCCGCGCCCAGGCGCTCGTCGTCCACGCCGGCAGCGAACCTTCGTCGCGCCGTCGGCACGGCCGGCGCGACCGCAAGCGCAGCAACCCGAACCAGGAGGAACCGACGTGACCGAGACCAGAACCATCTCCGCGCTTGGCGCTCTGGCGCTGATCGCGATGCTGGCGATCGCCGGCTGCGGCGGCAGCAGCGAGCTCCGGCGGCGCCTACGGCGGCAAGGGCGGCGGCGACGCGAGCGCGACGACTGCGACCGAGCCCCGACGCCGCAAGCGGCGCGGCGGTCGTTGACCGTCGCCAACGCGTCCGAGGCTGGGCGCGGTCATCGTCGACTCCAAGGGCTTCACCCTCTACGACTTCCACAAGGACAAGGGCGACAAGTCTCGTCCTGCTACGGCGCCTGCGCCCAGGTCTGGCCGCCGCTGCTCACCGAAGGCGAGCCGCAGGCCGGCGAAGGGGCGATGGCCTCGAAGCTCGGGCACGACCGAAGCGCAAGACGGCACCATGCAGGTCACCTACGCCGGCCACCCGCTCTACACCTACGCCGCCGACAAGAAGCCGGGCGAAGCCAACGGCAACGACATCGACTCCTTCGGCGCCGAGTGGTACGCGCTGCAGCCCAGCGGCGAGGAGGCCGAGGACTAGGCGTCGGCGGCTTAGCGCGCTTGCGGGAGGAGATCGAGGGCGGGACCAGCTCGCGGATCTCGGCCAGCAGCCGGGCCGAGAGCTCGCCCGGCTCCTCGTCGGGGCTGCGCCTGGCCGCCGGCCGGCTCGAAGAAGCGGACGCGCAGCCGCGGCCGGCGCGGGAAGCCGGTCAGGTCCGAGGTCCCCTCGATCGCGACCAGTGACGTGCGCCTCGGGCACCTCGAGCGCCAGGCGGCCGACGCCGCTGCGGGCGCGCAGCACCTTGCCGCGCGAGCGGGTGCCTTCGGGGAAGACGCCGATGCAGGCGCCCCGCCCGCAGCTCCTCGATCGCCCGCGCCAGCGCCTGCTTGTCGCCGGCGCCGCGCTCGATCGGGATCTGGCCCATGCCGTTGAGGACCGGGGCCAGACCGCGCACCTTCCAGAGGTCCGATTTGGCCAGGGCCCGGATCTGCCGGCGCCGGATCGCCGGCGATCCCGACCATGATCGGATCCCAGTGGCTGTCGTGATTGCCGACGACCAGCAGCCGGGCCGCTCTCGGGCAGCGCCTCGAGCCCCTCGACCTGCAGCCGCCCCCAGCGCGCCACCGGCCGGCAGACCGCCATCGCCGTCCGTACATCGGGCTCGGCTCCGCGCGGCTCGGCGCGTGCGTGCGCGTCCTGCGGGTCGTCGAGCCTCCATTCGAGCAACCCCGGACTCGATGTGATCCGATACCCGCTCACGCGATGATTCAAAGTGATCAATGTCACGCAGTCAGCGCTGGCCGAGGCTCGAAGGTACTCGTCTCGCTTCTGCAGGCGATCCGCCGGCCAATGCCCGCGCTGTGCAATCACGACTATCTAAAGTGTCATCTGTGACGCAGAGGCCCCTCGAGCTGATCCTCGCTCGCAACCTGATGTCGGCGCTCTCGACGCCGGCCTTCCTGGTCGACGAGGGCGGCGTCCTCGTCTTCTACAACGAGGCGGCGGGCATCCTGCTCGGCAAGCGCTTCGAGGAGCTCGGCACGGTCGGCGCCGAGGAGTGGGGCTCGCTGTTCGGGCCCTTCGACGAGAAGCGGGCGAGCCGATCCCCTACGACGAGCTGCCGCTGGTCGTCGCGGTGCGCAACGGCCGCCCCGCCCACGCCGACTTCGAGATCCAGCTCGGCCGACGGCGCCCGCCACCAGGTCGAGGTCTCGGCCTTCCCGATCCTCACCGCGCACGGCTCGCAGGGCGGCGATCGCGGTCTTCTGGCCGGCCGGATCGACGGCAACGGGGCGCGGCCCGGCATGAAGGTCAAGCTCTGGGGAACGCGCGGCTCGATCCCCTCCCCGGGGCCGGAGACGATCCGCTACGGCGGCAACACCTCCTGCGTCGGCGTCACCCTCTCCGACGGCTCGCTGCTGGCGCTCGACGCCGGCACCGGCATCCGCAGCCTCGGCCTGGCGCTCGGCGACGAGCCGGCGCGGCCTGCACATCCTCCTCACCCACCTCCACCTCGACCACATCCAGGGCCTGGTCTTCTTCGCCCCCGCCTTCCGCGCCCCAGACCGAGATCGTGATCTGGGGCCCGGCCTCGCCGGAGGCCTCGCTGCGCGACCGCATCGCCCGCTACATCTCGGCGCCGCTCTCGCCGGTCGAGGTGCGCGAGCTGCCCTGCGACGTCTCCTTCCGCCACTGCCCGGAGACCGAGTGGGAGATCGGCTCGGCGCGGATCCGCGCCGCCTCGGTCGCCCACCGCGGCCCGACCCTCGGCTACCGGATCGACGACGGCGACTCCTCGCTCGCCTACATCCCCGACCACGAGCCGGCGCTCGGCGCCGACCTCGACGCGCTCGACGAGGACTGGATCTCCGGCTTCGGCCTCGCCCGCGACGCCTCGCTGCTGATCCACGACGGCCAGTACGCCGACGCCGAGTACCCCGACCACGTCGGCTGGGGCCACTCGTCGCTCTCGCCACTCGCTCTCCTTCGCCCGCCGCGCCGACGCCGAGCGCACCGTGCTCTTCCACCACGACCCGATGCACTCCGACGAGTTCCTCGACGGCTCGAGCGGCGAAGCGCGAGGAGCGCTGGCGAGCGCTGGGCGGCGAGCCGGAGGCGGTCGAGCTCGGCGCCGAGCGGGCCGAGTTCGAGCTGCCCGCGCGCGCACCTCGCTCCGTCGCCCCTGCCCCTGCCTGAGCGGGATGCCTGCGGGGCCGTTAGGCTGGCGCGGATGCCGTCGTCCCGAGATCGAGGCCGCGGCGGCCGAATCGGAGTTGATCCGCAACGCGCTCGAGCTGGCCGAGCGGGCCCATGCCGGGCAGACGCGCAGCGGCAGCGGCGGCATGGCCTACATCCACCATCCGATCGCCGTCGCCGAGCTGCTGGCCGAGCACGGCTACGACGAGGAGGTCGCTTGCCGCCGCTCTGCTGCACGACGTCGTCGAGGACAGCGAGATCGGCAGTCGAGGAGATCGCGACGCGCTTCGGGCCGCGGGTGGCGCAGCCTGGTCGAGGCGCTCACCGACGACGAATCGATCGACCCCTACGAGCGCCGCAAGGACGAGCACCGGCGCCGGGTCGAAGAAGCGGGCGGCGACGCGCTGGCGATCTACGCGGCCGACAAGCTCTCCAACGTGCGGGTCCTGCGCCGCGCCTACGCGCAACGAAGGCGAGGCCGCCGGCGAAGAGTTCAAGGCGCCGCTCGACGTCAAGGAAGAGATCTGGCGGGGCGACCTGGAGATGCTGCGGCGCGAGGCGCCCGGCCTACCGTTCGTCCACGAGCTCGCGAGCGAGCTGGAGAAGCTGCGGGAGGCCCGCGCTAGGACGACTCAGTCGGCGGGTCCGGCTCCTCCTCGGAGCTGAGCCGCCGCTTCAGCGGCAGCACGTACCAGAACACGGCGAAGACGGAGAGCGCAGCGGCGCCGGTGATGATCGTCGCCGCGGTGCCGAAGAGAACGTCGGTGATCAGCACGATCGCCCCGGTCATCGCCAGCGCCAGGCAGCCGAGGCCGGCGATCGTGAAGCGGTTGGCGAGGAAGATGAGGTGGTCCTTCTGCTGCATGCGGAAGGTGAGCCGGTGGTAGGCGGAGGGTGAGATCAGCAGCGCCGCCGAGAGCGCCGTCAGCAGCAGCGTCGCGAAGTAGACGTCCTTCTGGAAGCTGGTGATTTTCGTGAAGTTCTGCTGGAACGGCACCGCCAGCAGGAAGGCGAAGAGCACCTGGACGCCGGGCAGCGCCACCCGCAGCTCCTGCAGGAGCTCGCCGAGGTTGCGGTCGAGGCGTTCCTCCTCGGTCTCTTCTCGCCCAGAGGGCCGTTCTCCCACGGCGTCACCCTACCCCCGTGACCGCAAGGCGAAAACCGCCCTGATCCTCACCGCGCCCATAGGATCGAGGCGTGGGACGGCTTGCCGTGATCCTCGGCAGCAACGCGCTCGGCCCGGGTGGCGAGGAGATCGCCGCTGCGGCGGCCGAGCACGGGGCGGCGATCGTCCAGCGCCACGGCGGGGCCGAAGGCCCCTACGTCCTGCCTCACGCGATCGACCACGCCGCGAACCTGCGGCCGCTGGTCGAGCAGGGCTGCGACCGCGTGCTGGCGATCGGCTCGGTCGGCTCGCTCAGCCCCGAGCTTGCGGTCGGCAGCCTGCTCTGCCCCGACGACTTCATCGCCCTCCACGTCGGCATCTCGATCTTCGCCGACGCCCGCGCCCACTCGGCCCCGGGCTTCGACCCGCGCTGGCGCGGCGAAGTGATCGAGGCCTGGACGGCCGGCGGCCAGGCGCCGCGCGACGGCGGCGTCTACTGGCAGGCCCTCGGCCCCCGCTTCGAGACTCCGGCGGAGATCCGCCTGATCGCCGCCCACGCCGACGTGGTCGGGATGACCATCGCCTCCGAGTGCGTCGTCGCCGGCGAGCTCGGCCTCGAATACGCGGCGCTCTGCGTCGTCGACAACCTCGCCAACGGGCTCGAGCAGGGCGAGCTCGACGTCGCCGCGCTCGAGGACGACCGCATCGCCAACGCGGCGCGGCTGCGCGACGGCCTGGCGGCGGTGCTGCCCCAGCTCGGGGCGGTGGGCCGCTGAGATGGCGCTGACGGTCGTCGGCGGGCGGGTGCTGATGCGCGGCGGCGAGCTGCCCGGGGTCGAGGAGACCGTCGCCCGAGCCGCCGAGCGGGCGCGGCGGCTCGGGCTCTGACAGGCGCGTTCTCCGCTCTGCATCGGGCTTTTCGGTCTGCGAATGCGTGAGCCGGGCGGCGGCTGGGTATAGGCTCGGATCCAGTGCCTGAGGCAAAGGCCACTAGCAAGACGCAGTCCCAGCCCGGCGCCTCGTCCGTCAGCTACGAGAACGCGACGAAGCGCTATGGCGACGCCGGCAAACCTGCCGTCGACCGCCTCACGCTCGAGGTGCCGGCCGGCGAGATCTGCGTTCTCGTCGGCCCCTCCGGCTGCGGCAAGACGACGGCGATGCGGATGGTCAACCGCACGGTCGAGATCGACGACGGCGACGTGCTGATCGGCGGCGAGTCGGTGCGCGACCGACCGCCGGCACGGCTGCGCCGTGAGATCGGCTACGTGATCCAGCAAATTGGCCTCTTCCCCCACCGCACGATCGCCGAGAACATCGCCGCGGTGCCCCAGCTGCTGGGCTGGAAGAAGGACCGCATCGAGGCGCGCACGACGGAGCTGCTGGAGCTGATCGGCCTCGACCCCGAGCTCGGCGACCGCTACCCGGCGCAGCTCTCCGGCGGCCAGCAGCAGCGCGTCGGGGTCGCCCGGGCGCTCGCCGCCGACCCGCTGGTGATGCTGATGGACGAGCCCTTCGGCGCGATCGACCCGATCAACCGCGAGCGCCTGCAGAACGAGTTCCTGCGGCTGCAGGCGCAGGTCCGCAAGACGGTCCTCTTCGTCACCCACGACATCGACGAGGCGATCAAGATGGGCGACCGGATCGCGGTCATGCGCGAGGGCGGCAGGGTTGCGCAGTACGCGACGCCGGCCGAGATCCTGATGAGCCCCGCCGACGAGTTCGTCGAGGACTTCGTCGGCGCCGACCGGGCCTTGAAGCGCCTGGCGCTGATGCGCGTCGCCGACATCGACCTCTGGGAGGCGCCGCTTGCCTTCGTCGGCCAGGCGACGGCCGAGGTGCGGGCGAAGCTGGCGGCGGCCGACGTCGAAGTGCCCTACCCGCTGCTGGTCGACGGTGAGCGCCGCCCGCTCGGCTGGCTGTCGGAGCGCGACCTCGCCGCCGAGGTCGTCCCCAGCCGGCCCGACTCGCCGCTCGGCCCGGTCCTCGACCTCGACGACGTGATGCGCGACGCCCTCGCCGACCTGCTCCAGGGCGAGGCGCAGTACGCGGCGGTCACCGATCACGAAGGCCGGATCGCCGGCGTGCTCTCGGTCGAGATCATCTCCGAGTTCCTCAAATCGCCGCGGGCGAAAGAGGAGGAGCACAGCGCCGTGGAGCGGCCGCATGGTTAATCCAGGCGTTCTGGCCGCGGTCGGCGAAGTCGGCAAAGGATTCATCCAGGAACGCAACTCCGACACGCTCCCCTGCCAGGCGACCGATGCGCTTTTCTGCTGGGACTGGGCGCGGGACAACCTCGATCGCTACGGGACCCCCACCGTCCAGCACCTCGAACTCGTCGTCTTCTCGGTCGTGCTCGGCTTCGCGGTCGCCTTTGCGCTGGCGCTGCTGGCGCACCGCCGCCGCTGGCTGCAACCTCCCCTGCTCGCCGCCACCGGCGTCCTCTTCACGATCCCCAGCATCGCTTTCTTCTTCCTGCTGCTGCCGATCACCGGCCGCGGCCGCGACACCGCAATCATCGCCCTCGCTGTCTACACGCTGCAGATCATCTATCGCAACACCATGACCGGCCTGGCGAACGTGCCGGCCGCGACCAAGGAGGCGGCACGCGGCATGGGCATGACCGACCGCCAGATCCTCTGGCGAGTCGAGTTGCGACTGGCGACGCCGGAGATCGTCGCCGGTCTGCAGATCGCCACGGTCAGCACGGTTGCGATCGCGACGCTGGCGGTCTTCGCCGGTGGCGGCGGGCTCGGGCAGCCGCTCTACGCAAGCATCGACTTCAGCACCAACATCATCCTCGCCGGTGGGATCGCGTTCCTGATGGCGATCGCCTTTGGCGCGATCCTGTTCGGCGTCCAACGCCTCCTGACTCCCTGGCGGCGGGCGGCGTGATCGGAGCATTCCCCCACCCGGTGCTCGCCTCGATCGAGGGGGCAGTCGAATTCATCCTCTCGCCCCAGAGCTCGAACGTGACCGGTGGCAAGAAGGTCGGCGGTTTCGATCAGGTGGTCGAACTAGCCGTCAATCAGATCGAACTGACGCTCCTGGCACTGGCGCTCTCCCTCCTCCTCGCGCTGCCCATCGGCCTCTACCTCGGCCACAGGGGGACGGGCGAACTGTTCGCGACCGTGATCGGCAACGCCGGGCGCGCGGTGCCGGAGCTGGCGCTGATCGCCTTCATGGCGACCGCGATCGGGGTCGGCGTTCTCAATCTGACGATCGCGCTCGCGGTGCTCGGCGTGCCGCCGATCCTCGCCAACACCTTCGTCGGCATCCACCAGGTAGACCGCGCCACCGTCGACGCGGCCCGTGGAATGGGGATGACCGAGTTCGAGATCCTGCGCAGGGTCGAGATCCCGCTTGCGATCCCGACCCTGTTCGCCGGCATCCGCAGCGCCACGATCGCGATCGTGGCGACGGCGACGATCGCGCCGCTGGCCGGGGTTCTGACCTTGGGCGACTTCATCATCAACGAAAACGTCTACGGCGAGAACGGGGTGCTGGCGGGAGCGATCGTCGTCGCCCTGCTGGCTCTCGTGCTCGAGTTCTCGCTCGCCGGGCTGCAGCGCCTGCTCACCTCGAGGGGCCTGAGGCTGAGGAGCGTCTGATTTGACCACCAACGAAGGAGGACGTAAGTGAGGACCAAGAAAACCCGGTTGCGAGCGGCGGTGGCGATGTTGCTCGCCCTGGCGCTGACCCTTGGCGTGGCCGCCTGCGGCAGCGACGACGACAGCGACACGAGCGAAGCCGGCGATGGTGGCGGCGCGATCGTCTCCAACCCGGACAACGGGAAAGTCAACCTGACGATCGGCTCGAAGAACTTCCCCGAACAGGAAATCCTCGGGGAGGTGTACGCCCAGGCTCTGCAGGCCGCCGGCTACGAGGTGAAGACCGACCTCAACCTCGGCTCCGAAACGGTGGCGCTGAAAACGCTGAAATCGGGGCAGATCTCGGGCTACCCGGAGTACGCCAGCACCGCGCTCACGTCCTTCTTCGGGCTCGAACCGGAAGAAGTCCCGTCCGACGCCGAGGGCGCGTACGAAAAAGCGAAAGCCGAATTCGAAAAGGAAGGCCTGACCGCCTTCCCGCCGACGCCGTTCGCCAGCGCCAACGCGGTCGGGACGCTCAAAACCACGGCGGAAAAATACGACCTGGAAAACGTCTCCGATCTCGAGGGCGTCTCCGAAAAACTGACGCTCTACGGCTCGCCGGAGTGCCGCCAGCGGATCGACTGCCTGGCCGGGCTGGAACAGCTCTACGGCCTCAAATTCAAGTCGTTCAAACCGGTCGACATCGGCCTCCGCTACACCGTGCTCGAAAAGGGCCAGGCCGACCTCTCGATCCTCTTCACCACCGATCCGCAGCTCTCGGCGGAGAAAGACAAGTTCGTGATCCTCGAGGACGACAAGGAAGTCTTCCCGGCCGGCAACGTCATCTTCGTGACCGAGCAGTCGGTGGCCGAGAAAGCCGGGCCGGACTTCGAAAAGACGATCGTTCAGGTCCAGGAAGGGCTGACGCTCGAAGTGATGCAGGAGCTCGACGCCCGGGTCGAACTCGAAAAGCAGACGCCGAAGGAAGCGGCGGCGGCGTACCTGAAGTCGGCGGGGTACACCGGCTAGGCGGCAAGGGGGGCCGGCGGGAGGGGCTCGGCGGACAAAAGCGGGGAGTGTCCGCCGAGCCCCTCCCGCCGGCCTCTCATCGGTCGCTAGGCGGCGACTCCGGGGCTTGGATCCGCCGCGCGGTCGCGGATGCGGGCGAAGCAGACGTGGGCGGCCCAGGCGGCGGAAAGGCCGGTGACGCCGGCCAGCAGCAGGGCTACGCGCGGGTCGTAGGTTTCGGCCAGCCAGCCGGTCAGCGGGCCGCCGATCGGGGTCGAGCCGAGGAAGACGACCGAGTAGAGGGCCATCACGCGGCCGCGCATCTCCGGCGAGACGGCGAGCTGCAGGGTCGAGTTGATCGTCGCCGCGAAGGTGACGGCGGCGGCGCCGAGCAGGGCCAGCATCGGGAGCTCCAGGGCGAGGACCGGCATCGAGGCGGAGAGCAGGCCGAGGACGCCGAAGGCGAGCGCGCCGCCGGCGATCAGCCGCGGTCCGGTGTGCCCGTGGGCGCCGTTGACGAGGGCGCCGACGATCGAGCCCACCGCCATTGCCGAGACCATCGCCGCGTAGGTGGTGGCGCCGCCGTCGAAGCTGAATTTCGCCAGCAGCGGCAGCACCACCTGGAAGTTGAAGCCGAGCGTCCCGACCAACGCCATCAGCGCCAGCGGCACCGCCAGCTCGGGGGTGCGGATCGACGTAGCGCAGGCCGGCGCGGATCGCGCCCGGCGCGCGCGGCGCGACCGGCTCGGTGTGCAGGCCGCGCGGGTCCATTCCCCAGAGGGCGACGATCATCGCCACGAAGGTGAGCGCGTTGAGGGCGAAGCAGGGGACGACGCCGAAGGCGGCGATCAGGATCCCGGCCAGCGCCGGGCCGACGATCCGCGCCATCTGCACGATCACGCTGTTGAGGCTGACCGCGTTGACGACCCGGCCGGGGCCGACCATCTCGTAGACGAAGCTCTGGCGGGTCGGATTGTCGACCGCGTTGACCGTCCCCATCGCGAACACGGCCAGGTAGACCATCCAGGGGGTGACGATCCCGGCCGCCGTGACCGCGAAGAGACCGAGGGCGGGGATCGCCATCAGCGCCTGGGTCGCGATCAGCAGCCGCCGTTTTGGGATGCGGTCGGCGAGCAGCCCGCCCCAGGCGCCGATCAGGAGCATCGGCAGGAACTGCAGCGCCGTGGTCAGGCCGACGGCGACGCCGCTGTCGGTGAGGGTGAGGATCAGCCAGAGCGCCGCCACCGTCTGCATCCAGGTGCCGGAGAGGGAGATCAGCTGGCCGGCGAAGTAGCGCCGGTAGTTCGGGACCTCGAGCGAGTTGAACGAGCGGCGCAGCGCGGCGCTCACGGGCCGCCGCGCCGGGCCGGCGCGTCTTCACTCTCCAGCATGCCCTCGAGGATCTCCGCGGCCCGCTCCAGCGCCGCGACGTCGGCGGCCGGCAGGTCCCGCATCCGCTTCGCCAGGTAGGCGTTCTTGCGCCCGCGCAGGCGGCGCAGCCGCTCCCGGCCGGCGGCGTTGACGCTGACCAGGGCGCTGCGTCCGTCGGCCGGATCGGGCGTGCGCTCGATCAGCCCCTCGCGCTCGAGACAGCCGAGCGTGCGGGTCACGGTCGGCCGCCGCACCCGCTCCAGCCGCGCCAGCTCGCTGGGAGTGAGCGGACCGTGCCGCTCGATCGTCGCCAGCGCCGCGGTCGAGGTCGGAGTCAACCCGGTCGCCTCCGCCGCAGCCTCCTGCCGCAACCGCCGCGCCGTCCGCACGATCCCCAGCCGCAGCTGCGCGGCAGCGTCGGTGAGCGAGGTGTCCTTGGCTTGCGACGTCATTGATTAGCCTTGATAATTAGTTTAGCAAACTAGTTTCGCGGGCAGCCAAGCGAGCCCGTCCCGCGGGCCTCGCTGTCTTCCTGGCGGCCCGTCCCTCGGGCCGCTGCCGCTAGTAGCGGTAGTGGTCCGGCTTGTAGGGGCCGTCGGCGGGGATGCCGAGGTAGGCGGCCTGCTCGTCGGTCAGCTCGGTCAGCTTGACGCCGAGGGCGTCGAGGTGGAGGCGGGCGACCTTCTCGTCGAGGTGCTTGGGCAGGACGTAGACCTGCTTGGCCTCGTACTGGACGCTCTTGCCGAAGAGCTCGATCTGGGCGATCACCTGGTTGGTGAACGAGTTCGACATCACGAAGCTCGGGTGCCCGGTCGCGTTGCCGAGGTTGAGCAGGCGGCCTTCGGAGAGGACGATGATCGAGTGGCCGTCAGGGAAGCGCCACTCGTCGACCTGGGGCTTGATGTTGATCCGCTCGGCGTCGGAGGCTTCCAGCGCCGCTATTTCGATCTCGTTGTCGAAGTGGCCGATGTTGCCGACGATCGCGTTGTGCTTCATCCGCGCCATGTGGTCGGCGGTGATGATGTCCTTGTTGCCGGTGGCGGTGACGAAGATGTCGGCGTTCTCGACGACTTCGTCGAGCGTCCGCACCTCGTAGCCCTCCATCGCCGCCTGCAGGGCGCAGATCGGGTCGATCTCGGTGACGATGACGCGGGCGCCCTGGCCGCGCAGCGAGGAGGCGCAGCCCTTGCCGACGTCGCCGTAGCCGCAGATCACCGCGACCTTGCCGCCGATCATCACGTCGGTGCCGCGGTTGATCCCGTCGACCAGCGAGTGGCGGCAGCCGTAGAGGTTGTCGAACTTCGACTTGGTGACCGAGTCGTTGACGTTGATCGCCGGGAACAGCAGGTCGCCGGTCTCGGCCAGCTGGTAGAGGCGGTGGACGCCCGTCGTCGTCTCCTCGGTGACTCCCTGCACCCCTTCGCCGAGGCGGGTCCAGCGCTGCGGATCCTCCGCCAGGGAGCGCTGCAGGGTCTCGAGGATGATCCTGAGCTCGCCCGAGTCGGCCGTCGCGGGGTCCGGCACGGCGCCGGCCTTCTCGAACTCGACGCCCTTGTGGACGAGCAGGGTCGCGTCGCCGCCGTCGTCGAGGATCATGTTCGGACCCTCGCCATCGGGCCACAGCAGCGCCTGCTCGGTGCACCACCAGTACTCCTCCAGGGTCTCGCCTTTCCAAGCGTAGACGGGGATGCCGCCGGCGGCGATCGCCGCGGCGGCATGGTCCTGGGTCGAGAAGATGTTGCAGCTGGCCCAGCGCACCTCGGCCCCGAGCGCGACCAGGGTCTCGATCAGCACCGCCGTCTGCATCGTCATGTGCAGCGAGCCGGTGATCCGCGCGCCTTTGAGCGGCTGCTCCGCCGCGAACTCCTCGCGGGTCTGCATCAAGCCGGGCATCTCGACCTCGGCGAGCCCGATCTCCTTGCGCCCGAAATCGGCGAGGCCGATGTCGGCGACCTTGTAGTCCTGCGTGGCGGTGCTGACGGTCATTGGGTAGAGATCTCCTGAGTTAGTTGATTGCCCGCTCCATGGTACGCGAAGGGGGTGGGCCGGCCGACGTCGAATCAGACGCGGTGAGCTCCGACGCGACAGCAACGCCTGTCGACCACCCGCCGGGCATGGACGCCCGCAGCATCCGCGTGGCGGAACGGCTGAAAACGCCGATGCTGATCGCGGCGGCGCTGACCCTGCCGACGGTGGCGATCACCGAGTCCCAGCCGGGCGGCCTGCTCGAGGACGTCGCCAACGTCCTCAACTGGGTCACCTGGACCGCCTTCCTGGTCGAGCTGGTGGTGATGCTCTCGGTCGTCCCCGACCGCCGCAAGTGGATCCGGCACCACCCGCTCGACCTGGTCATCGTCTTCTTCACCCCGCCGGTGCTGCCGGCGGGGCTGCAGAGCCTGCGGGTCCTGCGCCTGCTCCGCCTCCTGCGCCTGCTCCGCCTCGCCCAGCTCTCGCGCGAGGTCTTCTCGCTCGAGGGAGTCCGCTACGCGGCCCTGCTGGCGGTCCTGACCGTGGTCGGCGGCGCCGCCCTCTTCGACGCCTTCGAGCAGCGCCAGGACCTCGACTTCTGGGACGACCTCTACTGGGCGATCACGACGATGACCACGCTCGGATCGGACATCCAGCCGACCACCACCGGCGGTGAGATCGTCTCCGCCGTCGTCCTTCTCATCGGGATCGGCTTCGTCGCCCTGCTCACCGGCTCCTTCGCGCAGCGCTTCCTCGCCCCCGAAATCGCCGAGATCGAGGAGGAGCTGGAGGAGGAGGAACTCTCGGCCGAGGCGGTCGCCCTGCGCGAACTGCGCAGCGTCCAGGAACAGCTGCAGGCGCTCGAGGTCGCGGTCGAGCGGATGGCCACTCAGCGCGAGACCTGAACGCACTTCTCCCCGCATACCGGGGAGAAGTGCGTTCTCGTCAATCCTCTTGGTCGCGCTCCGCGGCGATCTTCCCCTCCAGCTCCGCCATCACGTCAGGGTCGCGCAGCGTCGTCACGTCGCCCAGCGCCCGGCCCTCGGCGATGTCGCGCAGGAGCCGGCGCATGATCTTGCCGGAGCGGGTCTTCGGCAGGTCGTCCGCCCAGACGATCCGCTTCGGGCGGGCGAATTTGCCGATGTGCTGAGCGACGGCGGCGCGCACTCCCTCGACCAGCTCCTCGCTCGGCTCGGTGTCGCCCTTGAGGGTGACGAAGGCGCAGATCGCCTGGCCCGTGTCCTCGTCGGACTGGCCGATCACCGCCGCCTCGGCGACCTTCTCGTGGGCGACGATCGCCGACTCGACCTCGGCGGTCGAGAGCCGGTGGCCGGAGACGTTGACGACGTCGTCGATGCGACCGATCACCCAGAAGTAGCCGTCGGCGTCGCGCCGGGCGGCGTCGCCGACCAGGTAGCGGTCCTTGCCGAACCTGGAGAAGTAGGTCTCGACGAAGCGATCGTCCTCCTTGTAGAGGCCGCGCAGCATCGAGGGCCACGGTCGTTCCAGCACCAGCAGGCCCTGACCCTCGGCGAGCGGCTTGCCCTCGCGCTCGTCGACCACCTCCGCCTCGACGCCGGGAAACGTCATCGTCGCCGAGCCCGGCTTGGTCGCGACGATCCCCGGCAACGGCGTGATCATGATCGCGCCGGTCTCCGTCTGCCACCAGGTGTCGACGATCGGGCAGCGTTCGCCGCCGATCGCCTTGTGGTACCAGAGCCAGGCCTTGGGATTGATCGGCTCCCCCACCGAGCCCAGCAGCCGCAGCGAGGAGAGGTCGAACTTCTCCGGGATCTCCGCCCCCCACTTGATGAAGGTGCGGATCGCCGTCGGCGCCGCGTAGAGGATCGTCGCCCTGTAGCGCTCGATCGTCTCCCACCAGACCCCCTGGTGCGGGTAGTCCGGCGCCCCCTCCCACATCACGCTGGTCGCGCCGTTGGCAAGCGGGCCGTAGACGATGTAGGAGTGGCCGGTGACCCAGCCGACGTCGGCGGCGCACCAGTAGACGTCCTCCTCCGGCTTGAGGTCGAACACGTAGCGGTGGGTGGCGGTGACGCCGGTCATGTAGCCGCCGGTCGTGTGCAGGATCCCCTTCGGCTTCGCGGTCGAGCCGGAGGTGTAGAGGATGTAGAGCGGGTGCTCGGCCTCCATCGGCTCGGCCGGGCACTCGGGCTCGGCGGCCGCCATCACCTCGTCGTAGAAGACGTCGCGCCCCCCGCGCATCGGGCACTCGATGCCGGTGTGGCGGACGACGACGATCGTCTCCAGCGAATCGAGGTCGCCCATCTGCTCGTCGACCGCCGACTTGATCGGCGCCGTCTTGCCCTTGCGGCGGGCGCCGTCGACGGTGACCAGCGCCTTCGCCTCGGAGAACTCCATCCGCTCCCGGACCGACCCGGCCGAGAAGCCGCCGAAGACGACGTTGTGGGGGGCGCCGATGCGGGCGCAGGCCAGCATCGCGACGACGACCTCGGGGATCATCGGCAGGTAGATCCCGACCACGTCGCCCTTCCGCACGCCGAGGTCCTGGAGCGCGTTGGCGAAGCGCTGGACGTCGCGGTGCAGATCGGCGTAGGTGACGTCGCGCTCCTCCCCCTCCTCGCCGCGCCAGTGGTAGGCGACCCGCTCGCCGCGGCCGGCCTCGACGTGGCGGTCGAGGCAATTGGCGGAGGCGTTCAGGCGGCCGTCCTCGAACCACTTGTAGAAGGGCGGGTTGGAGTCGTCGAGTCCCTGCGTCGGCTCGGTCTCCCAGTCGAGCAGCTCGGTCGCCTGCCGCAGCCACCAGGCCTCAGGGTCGGCCGCCGCCTCCTCGTAGACCTTGGGATCGCTCCAGAGCGCCCGCTCGCGAAACTCCGCCGGCGGCTCGAAGCGCTCGACCTCGAGCATCTCCTCCAATTCCCGCTCAAGACTCATGGCCCCAAACCTACCCCAGGGCCGCGGGGGTTAATACCCCGGCGGATGCCTGGCGATGAAGCCTTCGGTCGAGCTCGACGGGCGAGGAGTGCCAGCGCGGGCCGGCGCCGCCGGAGGTGTCGAAGGCGAGGCCGGCGATGATCATCCAGGCGTGGCCGGCGTTGGCGTAGACGGTGATCCACTTGCCGGGGCCGGGTTCGCCCCAGGTCGAGAGGCCGGTCGAGTCGAGCGGGCTTTCGAGCAGGCCGCCGCCGTGCAGCGCGTAGCTGACCGCGCCCGAGCAGTCGTAGCCGGACGATTCGAAGGAGCCGTGGCCGCCGCCCCAGATGTAGGGCGTGTCGGCGATCGCGTTGGCGGCGGAGATCGCCGCCTTGACCGCATCGGGCGCCGAGGCGGGGGCGCTCGCTTCGCTTTCGCTGATGAAGCCCGCGGTCTGGCCGGGCGTCAGCGGCGCCGGCACTTCGCCGGTCGGGACGGGACCGCCTTCGGAGGCGATCTGGTTGGTGATCGAGGCGAGGTTGCTGCTCAGCGCCTCTTCGCGACCTTCGAGCGCTTCCATCGCCTGCTGCCGCTCCGCCTGAGCGGCCTTCAGCTCGCCGAAGCGTGCCTCGGCCTCGGCCCTGGCGGCCGCCGCTTCGCGCTCCGCCGCGGCGATCGAGTCGCGTGCGTCCTTGACTTCGGCGCGGGTGTCGGCGAGTCGAGCGACGGCGCCGGTGACCTGGTCGCGCAGCGTCTTGACCCGTTCGACGACCGAGTCGTCGTAGCTCTGGATCCGGTTCAGGTATTCGGTCTGGGCCTCCATCTCGGACCAGCTGCCGGAGTCGAGGATCGCGTCGATCAGGTCGGGCGAGCCGGCTTCGTAGATCGTGACGAGGCGCTCGCGCAGGACGCCGAGCGCACGTTGCAGCTGCTCTCGAACCTCTTCGAGATGCTCCTTTTCCGCTTCTAGCGCCGCCGTCGCCCGCTCCAGCTCCGCCTGCTTTTCGGCCAGTTCGGCCTCGAGCGCCGCCTGCTCCTGGCGCAGCGCCGAGACTTCGCCGAGCATCGAGTCGATCGCGGCATTCTGCTCGGCGATCGTTTCCGCCAGCGCGCTCTGGTCCGCGCGGACGGAGTCGAGCTTGCCCTGGGTCTGCTCCAGTTTCTCCTCCGGCGTCACCGCCGGCGCGCTCGCCACCGAGAGGGCAAAGGCGCAGAGCGCCGCCAGCAGCAGCGCCGCGAAGAGCAACGCGCGCCGTGTGGACGCGCCCGGCTGGGTGTCGAGGAAGAAGGCCCGCATCGAGGTCCGCGCCGCCCCCGGAAAGGGCTCGGCAACGAAGCGCGCAGGCTAGCGAAGCGACCTTAAGACTGTGAGGAGTTGCTAATAACCTGCAACTTCCCGTGCAAATCGCCCACTTCCAGAGGACTTCAACCCCCCGCAACGACGGCCGACGGGCCTCAAACGTCCGCAATATGGACGTTTGAGGCCCGCCGACGGAGAGGTTAGGCGAGGAGTTTGGCCTTGGCCTGGTCGAACTCTGCGGGGCTGAGGCGCGCCCTTTTCCTTCAGCTCGTTGAGCTTGTGGAGTTCGTCGGCGGGGCTGGTGTGGGCCTGCTCCCGGACGTAGCTGTCGAAATGCTGTTTTGCCTCGGCTTGGGCTTTGATCGTGCGGTCGCGCATCCCGGCGCCGCGGGCGATCAGGTAGATCAGCGCGGTCAGGAAGGGGATGAAGACGAGGAACAGGACCCAGGCGGCCTTCGCCCAGCCTGAGAGTTCGTGGTCGCGGAAGAGGTCGGAGAGGATCGTGATCAGGATCCAGATCCAGATCACGAAGAAGAAGACCTCCAAAGCGATCAGGAGGAGTTCTCCAAAACTGATGTCAGCAAGGGGCAAGGACAAGGCGCTTCCTTTCGTCAAGGGACGGCTGCGCGACGTTCTCGTCGCGCACAGTCATCCTAAGCGCTGGCAGTAGAGAGCGATGGCGACCGAGGTCGCGAGGTTGAGGCTGGAGACCCCCTCCCGCATCGGAATCGCCACGCGGGCGTCGGCCCGCTCCAGCAACTCGTCGCTGATCCCGTGGCGCTCGGTGCCGAAGACGAGCACGGCGCGGGCGGGCAGGCGCTCGGGCCGCAGCTCCTCCCCCTCGGGGTCGACCGCCAGCAGCGGCCGGTCACTGTCCGGCAGCGCCTCGATCGCGGTAACAGGCAGCGCGAAATGCAGGCCGGCCGCGCCGCGGACCGCGTCCGGGTACCAGGGGTCGTTCTCGCCGGTGGTGAGGACGGCGGCCGCGCCGGCGGCGGCGGCGACGCGCACGCAGGCGCCGATGTTGCCCATGTTCTTCGGCTGCTCGAGCAGGACGACCGGCGCCGGCCGCGACTCGCTCAGCACCGCGGCGACGTCGACCTGCGGCCGGCGAGCGATCGCCGCCACTCCGGTGCGCGGCACCAGGGGCGTCAAGTCCGCCAGCGTCGCGGCGTCGACCTGCTCGACCCGGTTGCCGACCTGGCCGGCGAGGTCGGGGGCCAGCTCCCGCGCCAGCTCCTCCAGGCGGCCGGGATCGATCGCGACCGCCTCGACCAGCTCGGCGCCGAAGCGCAGCGCGTGCTTGAGGGCGTGGAAACCCTCGACGACGGTCAGCTCGGGGTCGCGCCGCGCTTTGCGGAAGCGCACCGTGCGGTCGTGGTCGTCCATCGGCGCATCATGACTCGACCCGCGGCGACTGCACCAGCCGGTCGCGGCCCGCCGCCTTGGCCCGGTAGAGGGCGCTGTCGGCCCTGCCGACCAGGTCCTCCGCGGTCTCGACGAAGTCCCAGCAGGCGAGACCGGCGGAGCAGGTCTGCCCTTCCGGCGTCGCCGCGCGCAGGCGCTCGACGATCTCCGTCGCCTGCTCGGGGCGCGTGTCGGGGAGGACGACGAGGAACTCCTCGCCGCCGAAACGGACGATCGTGTCCTCTCCCCGCAGCTCGGAGTCCCAGGCCATCGCGCAACGGCGCAGCATCTCGTCGCCGGCGAGGTGGCCGCGGGTGTCGTTGTAGTGCTTGAAGTGGTCGAGGTCGATGATCGCCAGGCAAAGGTCGGACTCGGTCCGGCGGGCTCGCGCCATCTCCCGCGGCAGCTGCTCGTCGAGGGTGCGGCGATTCGGCAACCCGGTGAGGGAGTCGCTGTGGGCCAGCGCCTCGACCTCTATAAGCAGGTCCTCGCGTTCGGCCTCGACCCGCTTCAGTGTGGTGACGTCGGTGGCGCGGGCGTAGATCAGCTGTTCGTCGGGCGAGAGAGTCGAGCTCCAGCGCAGCCAATGCCAGCTGCCGTCCTTGGCGCGGTACCGGTTCTCGAAGCCGACCGTCTGCTCGCCTTCGAAGAGGCCGACGGCCTCGGCTTCGGTGCGCTCGCGGTCGTCGGGATGGACGAGCTCGATGAAGGGCACGGCGCGCAGCTCGTCGTGGGTGTAGCCGAGGCAGTCCCAGGCCGAGTTGAGCTCGACGAAGTAGCCGGCCAGGTTGGACGTGCAGAGCATGTCGTGAGAGAGGTCGAAGAAGCTGCGGGCGCGGCGGTCGGCCCTGGCGCGGCGGGCGACGACGGCGCTGGTGAGCGTCATCACGACCGAGAGCGAGATCGCCGTGAAGATCCAGCGGGTGAGCGGCGAGTAGCCGGCCGTGTTTTCGACCGCCGCCAGGGTCACGGCGTACACGGCGAGCGCCCAGGCGACATGGGCTATGGCCGTCTTGCGCGGGAAGAAGTAGGCGGCGACCAGGGTGACCCAGACGTAGATCGAGCCGTACTGACCGGCGGCGACGCCGGTCTCGTAAGTCAGCAGGCCCGCCAGCGCCGCGGCGGCGCCCAGCCCGCCATGGGTGGCGGCGATGGGAATGCGATGGGCGAGGAGCCAGAAGAGCGATCCGGCGACCGCCATCGCCGTGGCGATCCCGATCAGCGCCGGCGTGTTGCCACCGCTCGGATGCGGCAGCGAAAGCGAGAGGGCGACGAGTCCGGCGCCGGACAGGAGCAGCGCTCCAGTGGCGCGAGCCTCCGACCTGCCAGGGGCATGAATCTCCTCCCGCTTTTTAGGTACCCCAGGCATGTGCCCGTACATCGGCAGCGCGCGGCGGACCTTTAGGAAACGCGGGTATTCCTACGGGCGCACTACCTCGAATTGACTCATCAGGCCGTGGTCCTCATGGTCGAACATGTGGCAGTGGATCGCGAATTTGCCGGGGTGGTCGGCGAAATGCCCGGCGACGAGGATCCGTTCCCCGGGGAGGACGAAGAAGGTCTCCTTGAGACAGTCTTCCCAGGGCGGCGGCTGTCTGCCGTCGCGGCTCAGCAGGTACCAGTCGTTGTGATGGATGTGCATCACGTGAGCGACCTTCGTGCGGTTGAAGAATTCCCAAGCCTCGGTCGTCCCCAGCACCGGGAAGGCGTCGGCCCGGGCCGGGTTGAAGGTCTTGCCGTTGATCGCCCAGGTGGTTTTGAAGAAGCCGCCGATCGATATCTCCCAGCGGCGGTCGGGCTCGCGGTCGCGCCTGCTCTGCGCCTGCTCGGCCCACTCCGGCAGCGGGCGCAGGCGACGCGGGATGCGCGTCCGATCCGGTACGCGGCCGCCGGCGACGCGGAACTGCATCAGGGCGCCGGCGTAGCTGCGGGAGCCGTCGGGCGTGCGACCGCCCTGGGGGCCGCTGCGCAGCTCGACCGCTTCGCCGCCGGCGCCGGCGAAGTCGACGATCGCCTCGACCCGCTCCGCGGGCCCGATCAGGATCTCGCGCCGCCGCACAGGCCGCGGCATCAGGCCGCTGTCGCTGCCGATCTGGACCATCGGGGCGCCGTTGGAGAGCCGCAGGTTGTAGGAGCGGAACTGGGAGACGTTGAGGATCCGCAACCGGTAGCGGCGGGCGCTGACCTCGTGGTGGGGCATGAAGACTCCGTTGACGAGGATGCATTCGCCGGCGATGCCGTCGGCAGGCGGCTGCAGCCCGCCCTTGAAGGGGTCGGTCAGCTGGTTGCGGCGATCGAAGCTGCGGTCGGCGATCATCAGCGGGATGTCGCGCTCGCCGCGCGGCAGCGGCAACGAGTCCTCGAAGTCGTCCTCGACGATCCACATCCCGGCCAGGCCGCGCCAGCTGTGCGGGGCGGTGCGGTCGAGGCGGTGGTCGTGGTACCACTGGAAGGCGGCGCGTTCCGGCCGGCCGTCCTCGCGCAGGTCGTAGACGTAGGTTTTGCGCCCGCCGGGCGGGATCAGCAGGTCGTTGCCGGACTCGCTGGCCGAGAGACCGAGGGGGATGCGGCAGAAGTAGGAGAACGGCTGGCTCTTGGTCAGGCCGCCGGGCTGGCCGTCGAAGCGGCTGGCGTTGTGGCCGCCGTGCAGGTGGACGGAAAGCTCGCCGACCTTGGCCGGGAGCTCGTGCGTGAAGGTCACCCTGGTCCGCTGGCCGGCGCGCCGGCGCACGGTCGGCCCGGGGAAGGCGCCGCCGTAGGTCCAGAGCCTCGTCTTCGGGCCGGGGAGGATCTGCGCCTCCGCCTCGCGGATGGGGATGTGGATGTGGGAGTCGGTCAGCTCGCGCGGGATCGGCAGCGGCGCCTCGAACGGAACGGCCGCGAGCGCCTGCGGGGCTTCCGTCCCGAAGGGCAGCAGCCCTCCCCCGCCCCCCTTCAGCGGCAGCAGCTACGCGAGGGCGCCGCCGCCCAGGGCGCCGAGGAAAGCTCGGCGCCCCAGGCGAGGCGTGGATGTGGACTTCCCAGACGTGCCGCTAGTTGCCGCGGGGCGCGACGAGTGGAGGCAGGACCTTGGTCTGGGCCTGCATCCAGGGGTGGACGGCGCAGACGAAGTACAGCGTCGGCGTCGTCGCGGGGTCGGCGGTCACCTGCTGCGTGATCGAGGTGCCTTTTTTCGTTTCGCCGCTGAACCAGGAGTCGCCCTTCTTGGTGTTGTTGCCGAGCGTGCTCCAGCCTTCCGGTCCGGCTTCAGCCGGGTTGATCGAGATCTTTTCGGTTTTCCCGTCGAACCCGTGCCATTTGGCGATCGACATGCAGATGTGTTTCGGCGTGAAGCAGGTTTTGCGCGCCTTTGGCGTCTTCGGCAGCACCCCTTTGGTGACCAGCGAGAAGGTGTGCGGACCGACTTTTTTCGGATCCGTTTCGCTGAAGAACGTCAGGTCTTCGCCCACGTACACCGAGGCCGGCGCGACGAACTTCAGTGCGCCTTTGACTTCTTTCGCGTAGACGGTCGGGCCTACCGGCGGCGTCGCTGCGCCAGCCAGTCCGGGGCCAAATGCGGCAAGGACGAGTGCTGCGGTTGCCGCAACCGCGACGAGATGCTTTCTCAAGGGAAACCCTTTCTGCGCACCGGATTTCGACGCGCCGCACGAGCTTTGTAAAGGATTCGCCAATGTAGCCTGTTGAGCGGCAAATGACCAGGTTCCTTCACACCTGCTACCGGATCGGCGAGATCGACCGCTCGGTCGCCTTCTACTCCAAGCTCGGCTTCGAGGAGGTGCGGCGGATGCCGATCGGCGAGGAGGCGATCAACGTCTTCATGGCCCTCCCCGGCGAAGACCCGCGCCTGGAGCTGACCTACAACCACGGCATCGACGCATACGACCATGGCAGCGGCTACAACCACATCGCCCTCCTCGTCGACGACCTCGACGGCGCGATCGAGCGCCTTGCCGCGGAAGGCGTCGAGCCCGAGAAGCCGCCCTACCGCCCCGGCGGCCGCACCGAAGGCCACCGCATCTGCTTCGTCCGCGACCCCGACGGCTACAGAGTTGAGCTAATTGGGACCTGAGTTCCGTCCGGCGCGCTTACGGGCCCAGTTCTTCCCCAACCCGGCGATACTGCCCCTGTGGAGCTGCTTGCGGTATCGAGTGGGGTCGCAATCGCCTACGGAATCGGCCTCTGGGTCGTGCTGATCATCGGGCCGGCGACCGTCGCGGCGCTGAAGGGTCAATGGGCCCTGTTCGACGCCGGCTGGTACACGCTCGGGATTGTTTGGTGGCTCACCTCCTTCAGGCTGGCGCGGCCCGAGTCCTGGTGGGCTCGTCATCTCTACGGGCCGAAGATGCTTGCGCGAACAGAAGCTCGGTACCCAGAAAGCTTGGACGAGGAAGAAGAAGGGGAATAGAGCCTCGATCTGATGGTGTCGCGACCCCGACCCGGATCTCCCCGATCGAGCTAAGGCGCGAACCCCCAGCGTCAACTTCAGAATGATCGGCACCTAGACGGCTACCGCGTCGAGCTGATCGGGGAGTAGCCCACTTAGAAGCGCCACGCGGATTTGCCCGTACTAGCGGAACGCGTTAGCCTCATTGCTTAGATTTTCCTAACCAAGGAGGGATGGCTGCTGATGTCGGGATTCTTTATTCATGACTTCACCGATCACCAAGGATTCGAGCAGGTTGTACCCGCGCCGGGAACCGGCCCTTTGAGCATCGTCCTCGCATCCATATGCGAGCTCACCGTCCCGGGGGATACGCCATTTCAGGGTGCGGCGAGCATGGAGATTCATAACGTCACCCCTGAGAACGGTACGGTGAGGGTCCGGGGATTTATTGGTTGGGATTCGAACGTCAGGGCCCGGCTGCATGTCTTCAGAGCGGCCCCCTGAGCCAGCACCGAGGCGGCCCTCGAAACCACCGAAGCCGCTGCGATCCGTCTGCTCGGTCAGTTCCTACGCGAGCGGCACCCCGACGGCTACCGCGTCGAGCTGATCGGGGAGTAGCGACCCGCCACGCTCGAGGTCACTCTAGCCCGGGCTGATGCCGCCGCCGGATGGCGCCGGGACGCTCGGGGCGGGGGCAGGTGGAGGAGCCGGAGCCGGCGTGCTTTCGGGCTCGGGCGCGGCTTCGTCGCCGCCCTCGGCTTCGTCGCCGCCTTTCTCGTCCTTGGACTCGTCTTCGGATTCGAAGCTTTCTTCTTCTTCGTAGCCTTCGTATTCGCTCGAGTAGTCCGCCGAGGAGGTGTGTTCGCTGTCGAGGCCCGAGAGCTCGGGCAGGCTGTCCGGCACTTCGAATTCGGGGCATTCGCCTTCGTGGGCGGCCGACATGTAGGACTGCCAGATCGGACCGGCGGTCGGGCCGCCGTAGCCGGTGTATTCGCGCGACTGCGGGTGGCCGACCCAGACGGCGGTCGAGAACAGCGGGGTGTAGCCGACGAACCAGGCGTCGGACTCTTCCTCGGAGGTGCCGGTCTTGCCCGCTTCCGAGCCGCAGCCGATCGAGGTGTAGCCGGCGCCGGTCCCAGAGGTGATCACCCCCTCGAGGATCCGCGTCACTTCGTATGCCTCGCCCGGGGTCAGCACCCGTTCGCCGGCGTCGGAGCCGAGGTCGTCGACCTTGCCGTCGGGGAATTCGACTTTGCTGATCGCGGTCGGGTCGTGGTGGATGCCGCCGTTGGCGAGGGTCGCGTAGGCATCGGCCATCTCCAGCGGCGTGACGCCTTCGGCGAGGCCGCCGATCCCCTCCGCCGGCACCGATTCCAGCGAGGAGGTGATGCCCATTTCCTCCGCGGTCTCGCTCACGTTCTCGGGCCCGACGTCGAGGTCGAGCTGGGCGAAGATCACGTTCACGGAGTGCCAGGTGGCGCTGGCCAGGTCCATCGCTCCGCCGCCGTCGCCCTCGGCGTTGTTGACGGTCCAGGTGCCGCCGCCGGGCAGGTCGAGGGTCTTCGGCGAGCTGCCGTCGTAGTAGGTGCTGTCGGGGTCGACCCCCTGCTTGATCGCGGTCGTGAGGACGAAGGTCTTGAAGGAGGATCCGGGCTGGCGATGCGCCTGCCAGGCGTAGTTGAACTGGGCTTCCGAGGCGTAGCCTTCGGTCGAGGCGAGGGCGACGATCTCGCCGTTCTCGGGGTTGACCGAGGCGAGACCGGCGGCCGGGCCGCCTTCGGGGTAGCAGACGCAGCAGCCTTCGACCGCTTCCTCGGCCCTCGCCTGCAGGTCGGGATCGATCGTCGTGTAGGCCTTGAGGCCGCCGTTGCGGACGGTGTTGATCCCGTAGCGGTCGATCAGCTGCTGCTGGACCAGGTCGAAGAGGAAGGGGTCGCGGATCACCTGATACTTGTCGCCCGGGTTGAGGCCGAGGCCCGCGTCGATCGCCTCGCTGTACTGCGCAGTCGTGATGTAGCCCTGCTCCTCCATCACCCGCAACACCTCGTTGCGCCGCTCGGTCGCCGCCGCCGGGTCGAGGAAGGGGTTGTATTCGGAGGGCGCCTGCGGCAGGCCGGCGATCAGCGCCGACTCGGACAGGTCGAGGTCCTTGGCCGGCTTGCTGAAGTACGTCTGGGCCGCCGCCTCGGCGCCGACCGCGGTCTGGCCTTCGACCGTGCCGTAGGGCGCCGTGTTGAGGTAGGCGGTGAGGATCCAGCGCTTGCTGTGCTCCTCCTCGAGTTCGACCGCGAGGCGGGTTTCCCGCAGCTTGCGCTTGATCGTGTCCTCGGGGTTCTGGATGTAGAGGTTGCGGACCAGCTGCTGGGTGATCGTCGACGCCCCCTGCACCATCGGCGCCCGCCTGCAGGTCCTTCCAGGCGGCGCGGATAATGCCCTCCGGATCGACCGCCCCGTGCTCGTAGAAGTTCTTGTCCTCGATCGCGATAGTCGCCTCTTTCAGCGACAGCGGCAGCGCCCGCGCCGGTATCGGCTGGCGGATGTTGTCGGAGCGAATGAACCCGATCAGGCTGCCGTCGGCTGCGTAGATCGCCGAGGAGCGACCCTTCTGCACCGGCTGCAGGCTCGAGAGCGGCGGCCCCGTGTTGTAGACGCTGAGCGCCCAGGAGGCGCCGATGCCGGTGGCCACCGCCGCGATGGCGCCGACGACGACGATCGGAATTGCGAACTTGTGCCAGCGGGAAGCTGGCGGCTTGCGCCGCCGCCTGCGAGTACGGGTCGCCATCGGGGAAGCGATTGTAGAGAGGGGTCGCTGCCGGCTCGGGCGCCCGGGTGGCGCCGCAATCCGCCTTGCCGAGCGGATAGGCTCGCCCCAGTCCGCAGTCCAGTCGGCTTTTGGCAGACGAAGGGAGAGGTTGTGAAACTCGTGATCGGCATAGTCCGGCCCGAGCAGGCGAACGAGGTCCTCGAGGCCCTCTACCGGGCCGAGGTGAAGGGCTTCTCGGTCAGTCGCGTGCAGGGCCACGGCGGAGAGCTCGACCGGGTCGAGACCTACCGCGGCACCACCGTGAAGATGGGGCTCTCGGAGAAGGTCCGCTTCGAGGTCGCGGTCTCCGACTCGTTCGTCGAGACCACCGTCGAAGCCCTCTGCGAGGGCGCCCGCACCGGCGAGGTCGGCGACGGCAAGATCTTCGTCCTGCCGCTGGAGCAGGCGGTCCGCATCCGCACCGGCGAGCCCGACGAGGCAGCCGTGACCCCGGTGGCGAAATGATCGGCCTCGCTGCGATCGACACCGGCGATACCGCCTGGATGCTCGCCGCGACGGCGCTCGTCCTGCTGATGACGCCGGCGCTCGGCCTCTTCTATGCCGGCCTCGTCCGCTCGAAGAACACCCTCAACACCTTCATGATGTGCGTCGCCGCGATCGCGATCGCGGGCGTCACCTGGGCGCTGATCGGCTACTCGCTCGCCTTCGACGGCGAAGGGGATCTGATCGGCGGCCTCGGGCACTTCGCCCTCAACGGCGTCGGTTTCGAGCCGCGCGGCGAAGGGACGATTCCCCACCTCCTGTTCATGGCCTTCCAGGGGACCTTCTGCATCATCACCGTGGCGCTGATCTCCGGCGCCGTGGTCGAGCGCATGCGCTTCGGCGCCTTCATGGTCTTCGCCGCGCTCTGGTCGGTGGTCGTCTACGCCGTGCTCGCCCACTGGGCCTTCGGGGGCGGCTGGTTGGCGGCGCAGGGAACGCTCGACTTCGCCGGCGGCGTCCCGGTCGAGATGGGCTCCGGTTTCTCGGCGCTCGCGGCGGCGCTGGTCGTCGGCGCGCGCAAGGACTACGGGCGGCAGGCGCTGCTTCCTCACAACGCCGTCTACGTGCTGCTCGGCGCCGGCCTGCTGTGGTTCGGCTGGTTCGGCTTCAACGGCGGCAGCGGCCTCGGCGTCGGCGACGCCAGCATCCTCGCCTTCGTCAACACCCTGCTGACGCCGGCCTGCGCGCTGATCACCTGGTTCGTCCTCGACCTGATCCGCGGCCGCAAGGTGACCGCGATCGGCGCCGCCACGGCGATCATCGTCGGCTGCGTGTTGATCACGCCCGCCGGCGGCTTCATCAGCCCCGGCTGGGCGATGGCCCTCGGCTTCCTCGGGGCCCTGCCCTGCTACGGGCTGATCATGTGGCGGCCGCGCACCCGCGTCGACGAGACGCTCGACGTGCTCGCCGCCCACGGCCTCGCCGGTTTCACCGGCATCCTCTTCCTCGGCCTGGTCGCACAGGTCGGCTGGAACGGGGTCGCGGATGGCCTCTTCTACGGCGACGCCGGCCAGTTCTGGTCGCAGGCGGTGGCGGCGATCGTCACCCCGGCCTACGCCTTCATCGCCACCTTCGTCCTGCTGAAGCTGGTCGGCGCGGTGATGCCGCTGCGGGCGACGGCGCGTGACGAGGCGATCGGCATGGACGTCGTCCAGCACGGCGAGGAGGCCTACGTCACCGGCGAGGGCGCGATCCTCGTCATGCCCGAGGACGGCGGCCGGGCCGGCGCGCCGGTGGCCGACCCGGGGTGAGCCGGGCCGGCAAGGCGCCGGCGTTCGTCCTTCCTCGGTCATGCGCCGGGAAAGGACGAACGCCGTGAGCGAGTACGTCCAGATCCTGACCACGGTCGGCTCCGAGGAGGAGGCGCAGCGGATCTGCGACATCCTGATCGAGAGCCGGCTCGCCGCCTGCGTGCAGGTGGCGGGACCGGTCTCGAGCACCTACCGCTGGCAGGGCAAGGTCGAGCGCGAGCAGGAGTGGCAGTGCCTGGCGAAGACCGAGGCCCGCCTCTACGACGAGGTCGAGGCGGCGATCCGCCGGGCGCACTCCTACGAGGAGCCGGAGATCCTCGCGATCCCGGTGCTGCGCGGCAGCGCCGGCTACCTGGGTTGGATCAGCGAGAGCCTGAGATCCTGAGCCGAAGCTCGGAGAGCCGCCGCTCGAGGTAGGCCGTCTCGACCTCGTTCCCCGGGATCTCCAGCGCGCGAGCGAAGGCGGTCGCCGCCTCCTCGTCGCGGCCGAGGCGGCGCAGCAGGTCGGCGCGGGCCGAGTGAAGCGGCCGGTACTCGCCGAGCCCGTCGATCGCTTCGATCAGCTGCCAGCCCTTGCTCGGGCCCCTCGCTCATCGCCACCGCGGCGGCGCGGTTGAGCTGCACCACCGGACCCGGGGCCACCCGTTCGAGCCATTCGTAGAGGCGGACGATCCGTGCCCAGTCGGTCTGCTCGGGCCGCTCGGCGCGAGCGTGGGCAGCGGCTATCCGCGACTGCACGGTGTAGGGGCCGACCGGGCCGGCCGCCGCCGCCTGCTCCGACAGCTCCAGCCCCTCGGCGATCCGGTCGCGGTCCCAGAGGCCCCGGTCCTGCTCCTCCAGCGGCGTCGCTCGGCCCTCGTCGTCCACCCGGGCGGAGCGCCGTGAGTCGTTGAGCAGCATCAAGGCCAGCAGCCCCCTCGCCTCCGGCTCGGACGGCAGCAGGCCGACCACCAGCCGGCAGAGGCGAATCGCCTCGGCGCTCAGCTCGACGCGGACCAGGCCGGACGAGGCGGAGCCGAGGTAGCCCTCGTTGAAGACCAGGTAGAGCGTCGCCAGGACGCCAGAGAGCCGTTCGGCCATTTGCGCCTTGCCGGGGACCTCGTAGGGAATCCCGGCTTTCTGGATCTTGCCTTTGGCGCGGACCAGGCGCTGCGCCATCGTGCCCTCCGCGACCAGGAAGGCGCTGGCGATCTCGGCGGTGCTGAGACCGCCGAGCGTGCGCAGGGTCAGCGCCACCCGCGCCTCCGACGCCAGCGCCGGGTGGCAGCAGGTGAAGATCAGCCGCAGGCGGTCGTCCTCGATCTCTTCGGACGCGACCTGCTCGGCCGGGGAGATCGCCGGCGGACGCAACGCCTCCAGTCCTTCGAGCTGGGCGGTCTTCTCGCGCAGGTTGCGGTCGCGACGGAGGCGGTCGATCGCCCGGTTGCGGGCGACCTGGGTGATCCAGGCGCCGGGATTGGCGGGCACGCCGTCGCGGGGCCAGCGCTCGAGGGCGACGACGAACGCCTCCTGGACCGCCTCTTCGGCGCGATCGAAATTGCCGAGGGCCCGGATCAGCGACGCGACCGCACGTCCCGACTCCTGCCGGAACGTGCGGTCGATGACGCTGAGACGGTCGGCCTCGGCCAACAGGCCCCGCTAGCGGTCCTTGTCCTGGACCCGCTGGAGCAGCTCCTCGCCGGAGATCTTCTCCTCCTCGCCCTCTTCCTCGACCAGAGGACGGACTTCGATCGACGCTTCCTGGAGGGGCGCCTTCCTCGCCCAGGCGAGGGCCTCGTCGAGGTTCGGGGCGTCGATGATCCAGAAGCCCATCAGCTGCTCCTTGGTCTCGGCGAAGGGACCGTCGGTGACGGTGGTCTCGCCTGCCTCCGAGAAGCGCACGACGCTGGCGGTCGCCCGCTCCCGCAGCCCGTGCCCTCCGACCATCGCGCCCGCCTCTTTGAGCTCGTCGTTGTACTTCCCCATCTCGTCGAGCGTCGTCTGCATCTCCTGCGGCGAGACGTCCTCCCAATTGGGCTCCTCACCGATCAGCAAGAACATGTACTGCATGGCATTACCTCCTTCTCGGGGCGGTTCCGATGCCGCCGTTCACCCTAACGACGAACGGGAGGGGCCCAGATCGACACCCTGCCGAAATTTTTTACGCCCGCAGTTTGTAGCCGTCGCTGAAGAGGCGCAGGTTGACCGCGAAGAGCGCCGCGGTGGCGGCGGTCAGGGCCAGCAGCGAGAGCGCGATGCTGACTTCGCTGAAGCCGACGAAGCCGTAGCGGACCAGGTTGATCATGTAGAAGATCGGGTTGAAGTGGGTCAGGGTCTGGAACGGCTCCGGCAGCAGGCTGGCCGAGTAGAAGACCCCGCCGAGGAAGATCAGCGGCTGCAGGACGAAGGTCTGGGCGAAGGCGACGTCGTCGAACTGCTCGGCGCGGACGCCGATCAGCACCCCCAGCTGCGAGAAGAAGAAGCCGACCAGGAACAGGGACGGAATCAGCACCAGGATGTGGTCGACCGGCAGGTCGACCAGGAACGAGGAGGCGACGAAGGTCAAGCACAGCGACGATCAGGCCGCGCAGGAAGCCGCCGAGCGAGAAGGCGAGCAGCAGCTCCAGCGGCGAGGCGGGCGAGGAGAGCTGGTCCTGGATCGCCCCCTGGAACTTCTGCTGCAGGATCGAGGAGGAGTTGTTGGTGAAGGCGTTGATCGACCAGGCCATCATGATCAGGCCGGGGATGACGAAGACGACGTAGTCGATCCCGTGCAGCTTGTCGATCCGCGATCCCAGGGCGGCGCCGAAGACGGAGATGTAGAGGAAGGTTTCCAGCAGCGGCGCGCCCAGCGTCTGTTTCTTGATCTTCATGAAGCGGTTGACCTCGCGACGCCAGAGCGTCGCGAAGCGGATCTGGGCCGCGCTCACGGGACGACCTCGACGTGCGAGCGCGAGAGCTCCTTGCGTCCGACCAGCGCCAGGTAGGCGTCCTCGAGGCTGGAGACGCCGAAGCGCGCGGCAACCTCGGCGCTGGTGCCGCCGGCGACGATCCGGCCCTCGGCGATGAAGGCGATCCTGTCGCAGAGCTGCTCGGCCTCCTCCAGGTAGTGCGTGGTGAGCAGGATCGTCGTCCCTTCCTGGTTGATTTTCTGGACGTAGTGCCAGAGCTCCAGGCGCAGCTCGACGTCGACGCCGGCGGTCGGCTCGTCGAGGATCAGCAGGCGCGGGCGGTGCATCATCGCCCGGGCCAGGATCAGCCGCCGTTTCATCCCTCCGGAGAGGGTGCGGGTGCGTTCGTCGCGCTTCTCGGTCAGCGAGAAGATCTCCAGCAGCTCGTCGGTCCGCTCGCGGCGCTCGCGCTTGGGCATCCCGAAGTAGCCGGCGTGGTAGTCGAGCGTCTCGGCGACGGTCAGGAACCAGTCGAGGTTGGGCTCCTGCGGCGCCAGGCCCACGGCCTGGCGCGCCTCGGCGTAGCGGTCGATGGCGTCGTGGCCGAAGACCTCGATCGACCCGGCGGTCGGCTGGGCGAGGCCGGTGGTGCAATGGATCAGCGTCGACTTGCCCGCCCCGTTGGGACCGAGCAGGCCGAACAGCTCCCCCGGCTCGATGTCGATCGAGACGCCGCGCAGCGCCTCCACCCCGGTCGGGTAGCGCTTGGCGAGATCCTCGATGTGCAGGGCGTGCATGGCGCCCAATCTAGTCAGCCGCGACCGTCGGCCCCCGCCCCGATATAAGTGGCCGGTGGCCGGTCCTCTGCTAGCCGTCGATACGCCTTCGATGCTGTTCCGCGCTTTCTACGCGCTGCCGGACTCGATCAAGGGGCCGGACGGCAAGCCGGTGAACGCGCTGCTGGGGTCGGCGAACCTGATCCTCAAAGAGGTCGAACTGCACGAGCCGCGCGCGGTCGTCCTCTGCTTCGGCCCGGACGCGGCCAGCTACCGGACCGAGCTGTACCCCGCCTACCACGCCGAGCGCGAGGCGGCGATGCCCGACGACCTGGCGCCGCAGTTCGCCGCCTGCCGGGGTTTCTTCGAGGCCTTCGGTTGGACCGTCGCCACGAGCGACGATCTCGAGGCCGACGATCTGCTCGGCACCTACGCGCGTTTGGAGGCCGAGGCGGGCGGCCAGGCACTGCTGCTGACGGGAGACCGCGACATGTACCAGTGCGCCGGCGACGGCGTCACGGTGCTCTATATCCGCACCGGCGGCAAAGGCGCCGAAGCGGTCGGGCCGGACGAGGTGCGCGAGCGCTACGGCATCGACCCGGTGCTGGTCCCCGACTTCATCGCCCTGCGCGGCGATCCCTCCGACGGCCTGCCCGGCGCCAAGGGCGTCGGCCCGAAGACGGCGGCGGAGCTGCTGCGCCGCCACGGCTCGCTGGAGGCGGTGCTGGACAACGCGATCCGCGAGCAGCGCCCGAAACTGCGCGGCGCCCTGATCGAGGCCCGCGACGATCTGCTCGCCTTCAAGGACATCGCCACCCTGCGCGACGCGGGCGTCGAACGGCCGCCGGACCAGCCCACGGACTGGGCCGGCGCCGCTACCGCCGCCCGTGCCTACGGCATGAACCGCCTTGCGGAACGGCTGGACGCGCGCAGGGCTGCTGCCAGTCCCCAGGCGGAGACGAGGGCCCAGACGCCCTCGAGCAGGAGGAAGCCCCACTGAGTCTCGACCCAGGCGAGGACGGCGAGGACAACCGAGCCGACGAGGTTGAGCGCGAGGTAGACCCGCGAGTCGGGGCGCATGCGGTCGAACTGGACCGCGGCGAAGGCGGTGAGGATCAGGAGGGCACCGACGATCTGGATGAGCTGGTCCACGCCTCGAGCCTAGGGCCGCCCGCCGACGGCGGGCCGGCGGGTACGGTGGTCCGCATGCCCATTGCCCAACTTCCCTGGCGCGGGCCGGGTGGCGACCGTCCCGACCTGCCCCTCCCTCCCGGCTCGATGCCGCTGCGCCGCGACGGCCAGCTGCGCAAGCGCTGGCGCTACGTCGGGGTCTTCGCGCCGGAGCTGATGCTCTGCGCGGCGCGGGCCGAGGTCGGGCCGCTCGGGCAGTCCTTCTGGGTGATGTGGGACCGCGAGGGGCGCCGCCACGACGCCCGCACGACGCTGCGCCCGGGCAGCCGCGAGGTGACGCTGGAGGGGCCGCGGCTGGAGATCGACTCGCCTGGGCTGAGGGCGAGCCTGCGACTCGGGCAATGCCTGCCGATCGAATCGATCTGTCCCAGCGGCTCGGGCTGGGGCTGGACCCGCAAGCGCGCCGGGGTGCCGATCGAGGGAACCGTGGAGACGCCCGGAAGGCGCTGGGAGATCTCCGCCCGCGGCGTCGACGACGAGTCCGCCGGCTACCACCGGCGCCACACCAGCTGGCGCTGGTCGGCGGGGGTTGGGCGCTCGGACGACGGTCGCCGCCTGGCCTGGAACCTGGTCGAGGGCGTGAACGACCCGGCCGAGAACAGCGAGCGGGCGATCTGGGTCGACGGCGAGCCGATCGAGCCGGCTCCCGTCCGCTTCCGCGGCATGGACGGCATCGACCTGGCCGGCGAGGACCGCCTCGACTTCGCCTCCGAGTCGGCCCATGCCCGCGACGAGAACTTCCTCCTCTTCCGCTCCCGCTACCGCCACCGCTTCGGCGCCTTCTCCGGTGCCCTCGCCGGCATCGCCCTGGCCGAGGGCGCCGGCGTCATGGAGGAGCACGACGCCGTCTGGTGATCGCTGCCCTCAGGCCCGGTGCTCGGGGTTGGGGAAGTCGAAGCGGCAGCCGGCGTCCCAGGCGGTGCGCTGGTTGCCGTGGGCGGGGATGCCGCCGGCGTCCTTGAGGATGCGCGCCAGGTGCAGCATGTTCCAGGCGGCGAAGGTGGTGTTGCGGTTGGTGAAGTCGTTCTCCGGACCGCCCGAGCCCTCGTCGAGATAGGAGGGCCCCGGGCCGGCTTCGCCGATCCAGCCGGAGTCGGCCTGGGGCGGGATCGTGTAGCCGAGGTGCTGCAGCGAGTAGAGGACGTTCATCGCGCAGTGCTTGACCCCGTCCTCGTTGCCGGTGACCAGGCAGCCGCCGACCCGCCCGTAGTAGGCGTACTGGCCCCTGTCGTTGAGCAGGTGCGAGTTGCCGTAGAGGCGCTCGACGATCTGGGTGGCCACCGAGGACTTCTCCCCCAGCCAGATCGACATGCCGAGGACGAGGATGTCGGCGGCCATCACCCGCTCGAAGATCGCCGGCCACTCGTCGCGCTCCCAGCCGTGCTCGGTCATGTCGGGCCAGACGCCGATGGCGATCTCGTGGTCGACGGCGCGGATGCACTCGACCTCGACCCCGTTGCGGCGCATGATCTCCATCGAGATGTCCATCAGGCCCTGCGTGTTCGAGACCTCGGGGTTGCGCTTCAGGGTGCAGTTGACGAAGAACGCCTTCAGGTCCGAGTAGTCGGCCTCGCTGGTCTCGCACAGCTCGGCCTGGATCGGGGTCAGCTCGGTCACGTCGTCTCCTCCGGTCGCTGGATGGGCCAATTAGAGCCGCTGGCTCACCAGGTGTCCACGCCCCGCCGCGCGGCCGAACGACTCTTCCTATTCGACGACTTCCACGGCGCCGCGCATGTCGGGGTGGATCTCGCAGAAGTAGGGATAGGTCCCCGCCTCCTTGAAGGTTTCCGACTTGAGCTTGCCCTGCTCGATCGTGCCGGTGTCGAAGCTGCCGTCGTCGGCCGTCGCGGTGTGCGGAGCCGCATCCTCGTTCTGCCAGATCACCTTGCCGCCGACCTGGACCGTGACCGGATCGGGCTGGTAGGTGAATTCGACGATTTTCACTTTTTCGGAGCTGGAGGCCTCGCCGCTCGGAGCGGGAGCGCTGCCGCCGGATTCGGTGGTCTCGGTCGTCGTCTCCGTCGCGACGGAGTCCGTCGAGTTGTCGTCGTCATCTCCGCACGCGGAGAAGACGAGCGCGGTTGCAACCAGGGCGGGCGCCAGCAGGGCTCGGGCTTTGAGAAGTCTCATGCGAGTGACGCTACCCGCAGCCCCGGCGGTCAATCATGCGGCGGGCGTGGGCGCAGTCGCTCAGTAGCCGGTGCCGGTCTTGACCTGCTTGCGCTCGAAGGGATGGGCGCCGCCCTTCTTCTCCAGCGTCGCGCAGGCCTGTTCGATGTCGTCGGCGAGGCGGTCGACCTGCTCGCGGCTGAGCGTCTCCTTGACCAGCGCCCGCAGCACCTTCTCGTTCTCGGCGTTTGGCGGCAGCGTGTAGGCAGGCAGCATCCAGCCGCGCTCGGCCGAGAGCTGCCAGGAGACGTCGAACTCGTCGTACTCCTTCCCCTCGACCAGGCGGAACGCGGCCAGCGGCAGCTGCTCCTCGCCGGCGCCGATCAGCTCGAAGTCGCCGCAGGCCTCGAGCCGGTCGGCGAGCGCGCGGGCGTTCTTCTCCATCGCCTCGATCACGTAGGCGTAGCCCTGCCGTCCGTAGCGGACGAAGTTGTAGTACTGGGCCAGCACCATCGAGGCGCCGGTCGAGAAGTTGAGGGTGAAAGTCGCGTCTTTCTTGCCCAGGTAGTTCTCGTAGAAGACGAGGTCCTCGGCGAGGTCGGACTGCTCGCGGAAGATCAGCCAGCCGACCCCCGGGTAGACGAGCCCGAACTTGTGGCCGGAGACGTTGATCGAGCGCACCTGCTCGAGCCGGAAGTCCCACTTCGAGTCGGGATAGAGGAAGGGCCAGACGAAGCCGCCGCTGGCGGCGTCGACGTGCAGGGGCACGTCGAGTTCGCGCTCGCTCTTGAGGCTGACCAGCAGCGCGTCGATGCCGGCGATGTCGTCGGCGTGGCCGGTGAAGGTGGTGCCGAGGACGGCGGCGACGCCGATCGTGTTCTCGTCGATCAGCGGCGCCACGTCCTCCGGGCCGATCGTGTACTTGCCTTCCCGCAGCGGCACGATCCGCGGCTCGACGTCGAAGTAGCGGCAGAACTTTTCCCAGACGACGTGGACGTCGCCACCGAAGACAAGGTTCGGCTTGTCGACGGGCAGCGATGCCGCTTCGCGGCGCTCTTTCCACTTCCACTTCAGCGAGAGGGCGCCGAGCATGATCGCCTCCGAGGAGCCCTGGGTGCGGGCCCCGGTCGTCTCGCCGGGGGCGTTGTAGAGGTCGGCGAGCATGCGGATGCAGCGCTGCTCGATCTCAGCCGAGATCGGATACTCGGCGTGGTCGATGAAGTTGCGGTGCAGGTTCTCGGTGACGATCCGCTGCGCCTCCGGCTCCATCCAGGTGGTGACGAAGGTCGCCAGGTTGCGCTGCGGGTCCCCCTCCACCGCCAGTTCCTCGCCGACCAGCCGCATCGCGTCCAGCGCCGACATCCCGCTCGCCGGAAAGTCCTGGGCGGGCGCGTCCTCGGTGAGGAAGCGGTTCCCGTAGAGAGCCACGGCGTCGTCGGCGCTGTGGGGCTTGGTCATTCCGCCACGCTATCGCGCCTCGCCGCGGAGACCTCGCCAGCCAGATCGTTGAGGTCGAGGCCGATCTGGCGCCAGGCGTAGCGACCCTCCACCGCGGCGCGGGCGTTCTGACCGCGGCGGCGGCGGCCGGGCGCATCGTTGACGGCCTCCACCATCGCCGCGGCGAGGGCCCCGGCGTCGTCGGGAGGGACCAGCCAGCCGGTTCGGGGGTCGTCGACGATCGCCGCCGGCCCGCCGCGGTTGACCGCGATCGCGGGAAGGGCGCAGGCCATCGCCTCCACCAGCACCTGGCCGAACTGCTCCCGGACCGAGGCGTGGACGAGCAGATCGGCGGCGTTGAAGCAGCCGGGCAGCTCGGCGTGGGAGTGCCAGCCCGCCAGGAAGACGCCGCCAAGCCCGAGCCGCTCGATCGTCTCGATCGGGTGCTCCCCCTCCCACTCGCCGGGGTAGCCGCCGAGCAGGACCAGGGCGGTCGGGCCGTCGAAGCGCGGCTGCGCCCGCGCGAAGGCTTCCAGCAGCAACGGCAGCCGCTTGACCTCGGTGAAGCGGCCCGTATAGAGGAGCACCGTCCCCTCCAGCGCCTCCAGATCGGCCTCTTCGTAGGCGACGCTGCCCGGCGGCGATCCCGGCCTCCAGCCCTGCGGCTGCTCGACCAGATGCCGGCGCCAGTGAGCGCGGCGGTCGATCTCGGCCACGGCGAAGCTGGGATCGAAGCCATTGGGGATGCAGTGGAAGCGCTCCGGGTCGAGGCCGAGCACCGCGGCGGCACGGTCCAGGCCCTCAGGGCTGCCGACGACGATCCGCTCGCATTCCGCGGCCCAACGGCAGAGCCGCTCGGCCCATGCCTCGGCGTGAATCCAGCCCGCGGGCGCCCCGGAGGCGATTCGCTCCAGCATCAAGAGCTCGGTGCCGTGCACGTGGCCCAGCACCGGGAGCTCGGGAAAGGCGCGCGCGGCCGCCTCGCTGAGCGGGGTCAGGTGGTGCAGGTAGAGGAGGTCGGCGTCCGCGGCCCCGGCCAGCTCCAGCGCCCGCGTCCAGGCCTCGACCTGGAGCTCGAAGACGTCGTCGCCGAGGGCGGCGAGAACGGGGTCCTCGGCGCCGCGGCGATCCTCGTAGGAGCCGTGCATCGGCGCGGTCCCGGCCGGGCCCTCGAACCGAAGCGGGTCCCGGCTGCGCAGCGCCGGCGTGAAATCCACCGCCCTCAGGTCGAGGCCGGCGTAGAAGCTCGCCGCCAGGGCGTGCTCGCCGAGATCGGAGCGCGAGCCGGAGAGCACGGTGACCTCGCGGCCGTTGCGCTCGAACTCGGCCGAGATCGCCCGGCAGACATGCGCGGATCCGCCGCGCGGATAGAAGTAGACGCCCATCAACAGCTTGCTCGAAGTGGACGGCATCCACAGCGAGGCTACTGGGGCGGATCAGCCGCCCCCTATGCCCTAGCGCGCGACGAACTGGATGGCCGTGGCGATCTCGCGGCCGCCGACCAGCTCCTTGCCGTGCTCTTCGCGCGGCGTGTTGCGAAGGCGGCCGCCGATCACGAGCGAGGCCGAGCCGCCACCGTCGAGGTTGATCGCCCGCACGGCGCCGAGGCCGGCCATCGCCTCCGCCAGCTCCGCCAGGGTGAGCCCGGCCTCGGCGTCGGCGCGGCCTTCGCTGACGGCGGCGATCAGCTCCTCCCCGCCGCCGAGGCCGAGAGCCGCGCGCGGGTAGCGACCGACGGTGATGTCGGAGTCGAACTGGCGCGAACCCGCCGAGAAGCCCTCCGGGTCCTCGCCGCGACGGATCAGCGAGCGGCCGGCGGCGACCAGCATCGGCCCGGCCTGGAGCAGATCCCCCCTGGGCTGGGCGGGAAGCTCGCTGCGCGAGGCCAGCGCGATCGTGCCGTTATCGGCGTGAACGCAGGCGCGCACCGCATCCCAGGGCGGGTCGAACGGCAGGGTCGGACGCGCCTGCCCGCCGATCTGAAGATCGCCCAGCGGCGGGCCGCCCGGTCGCATGTAGAAGCCGCCGATCATCGCGTGCTCGACCCCGTTCTCCGCGCACCAGGCGAGCAGGGTGGACGGCGGCTCGATCGCCATCGCGCGGGCGCTGAAGCGAGCGCGGTCGAAGCGCGCGACCCGAAGCGTGGTTCGGGCGCCGTCGGCCAGCGACAGCCTGATGCTTTCGCATGAGGGGCTGATGACCGGAATGCAACAGCACTCCGCGGACCGACTTGTTGCCGACCGGTTGGCCCGGGGACTCGAGCGCGCTATCCTGTTTTAAGACTAACTACAGAAAATGGACTTGAATATGGCATATCTCCTGATTCCGCTCGACGAGGCGATCGTCTTCCCCACCGTCACCGCGACGCTGCCGATCGACGTCGGCGAGGAGGACCGCGTCTTCCTGCTGCCCCGCAGCGACGGCGAGTTCGCCCGCGTCGGCGTCGTCGCCGAGGTGATCGAGCGCGGTCACTCGCGCCGCGGCGGCCCGGTCGCGACCGTGCTCGGCCTGCACCGCGGGCTGGCCGGCATGGCTGTCGCCGGCGAGGACGGCGACTCCCTGCGGATCGACGTGCAGGAGCTCCACGACGGTCATCCCGACGACGAGCAGACCCGCGAGCTGGCCCGCGAGTACCGCGCCGTGGTCGAGGAGATCCTCGAGCTGCGCGGCGACGATGGCCGCGTCTCCGCCTTCCTGCGCTCGGTCGAGGAGCCGGGCGCGCTGGCCGACACGGCCGGGCTCAGCCCGGAATTCAGCGCCGAGCAGAAGCTGCGCCTGCTCGACATCCTCGACGTCAGCGAGCGCCTGCGGGTCGCGGTCGAGCTGCAGCGCGAGCGGCTGGCGGAGCTGCAGGTGCGCAGCAAGATCCGCGACGACGTCGAGTCCGGCGCGCAGAAGCAGCAGCGCGAGTACTTCCTGCGCAAACAGATGGAGTCGATCCGCAAGGAGCTGGGCGAGGACGAGGGCAACCTGATCGAGGAGTACGAGCGCAAGATCGCCGAGGCGGGGATGCCGGAGGCGGTCGCCGAGCAGGCCGAGAAAGAGCTGCGGCGCCTCGAGCGCCAGGGCGAGCAGTCGCCGGAGTCCTCGATGATCCGCTCATACCTGGACTGGCTGATCGCGGTGCCGTGGGCGCAGCGCTCCGAGGAGCGGCTCGACCCCGTGCACACGCGCGAGGTGCTCGACGCCGACCACGCCGGCCTCGAGGACGTGAAGCGGCGGATCACCGAGTTCATCGCCGTCCGCAAGCTGCGCGAGACCCGCGGCAAGGCGGAGCAGGACAGCCGCGCCAACGGCGCGATCCTGACCCTGGTCGGCCCGCCCGGCACCGGCAAGACCTCGATCGGCGAGTCGATCGCCCGCGCCCTCGGGCGCGAGTTCGTCCGCATCAGCCTCGGCGGCGTCCGCGACGAGGCCGAGATCCGCGGCCACCGCCGCACCTACATCGGCTCGATGCCGGGCCGGATCGTCCGCGCCCTGCGCGACGCCAAGACGATGAACCCGGTGATCCTGCTCGACGAGGTCGACAAGGTCGGCGCCGACTGGCGCGGCGACCCCTCGGCCGCGCTGCTGGAGGTGCTGGACCCGGCGCAGAACCACTCCTTCCGCGACCACTACCTCGACGTCGAGGTCGACCTCTCCGAGGTCGTCTTCATCGCCACCGCCAACCTCACCGACACGATCCCGAGCCCGTTGCTGGACCGGATGGAGATCATCGCCTTCGACGGCTACACGACCGCCGAGAAGCTGGCGATCGCCCGCGGCTACCTGCTGCCGCGGCAGCTGACCCGCAACGGGCTGGAGCCGGAGGAGGTCGAGGTCGGCGAGGAGACCCTGCGGACGGTGGTCGCCGAGTACACCCGCGAGGCCGGCGTGCGCCAGCTCGAGCGCGAGCTCGGCAAGCTGCTGCGCGGGGCCGCGACGCGGATCGCCTCCGGCGAGACCGAGCGGCCGATCGTGCTCGACGCCGACGCGGTCCACGACTCGCTCGGCCGCCAGCGCTTCTTCCAGGAGTCGGTCGAGCGCACGGCGATCCCGGGCGTCTCGACGGGTCTCGCCGTGACCGGCGCCGGCGGCGACGTCCTCTTCATCGAGGCGACGGCGATGGCGGGCGACAAGGGCCTAGTCCTGACCGGCCAGCTCGGCGACGTGATGAAGGAGTCGGCGCGAATCGCCCTCTCCTACGTGCGCTCGCACGCCGAGCAGCTGGGGATCGACCCAGCCCGCTTCGACCGCGAGTTCCACCTCCACGTCCCGGCCGGGGCGATCCCCAAGGACGGCCCCAGCGCCGGCACGGCGATGACCACGGCGCTGGTCTCGCTGCTGAGCGGGCGACCGGTGAAGCACACGGTCGGGATGACCGGCGAGGTCACCCTGCAGGGCCGGGTGCTGCCGATCGGCGGCCTCAAGCAGAAGGTGCTGGCGGCGCATGCCGCCGGGCTGACCGAGGTGATCCTCCCCGAGCGCAACCGCGGCGACCTGGCCGAGGTCCCGGACGAGGTGGCGGAGGAGATGGCCTTCCACCCGGTGATGAGCATCGAGGAGGTCATCGAGCGGGCCCTGGAGCCGGCCGAGAAGGGCGCCGATGTCGCCGCGATGTCGTAGCTGCTCGCCGGTCCCGTCCGAGCTGCGGGCGGCGGCGGGCCTGCTCGAGCGCCGCTGGACGATGGCGACGATCTACGCCTGCTCCAGCGGCGCCTCCCGCTTCAACGAGTTTCGCCAGTCGCTGCCAGGGGTCTCGCCGACGACGCTCTCGGAGCGGCTGGAGCAGCTCGAGGCGGCGGGGATCCTCAAGCGCCGGCTCGTCGCCGGCCGTCCCCCCCACACCGAGTACGCGCTGACTCGCCGCGGCCAGCAGCTGGCCCAGGCCGTCGCCGGGCTGCTCGAGCACCGCTGAGCTAAGAGGGCCTAGCCGGCGGGCGGCGCGGGCGGAGCAGAATCGCCCGCGAAGAGGTCGCCGGCGCGAATCCGGGCCGCCATGTCCGTCGATTCCTCGCGGTAGGCGCGTCCGTCCTCGAACTCGATCACCGGGTATTTGCGCTGACCCGACAGTCGCTCCAGCTCGTCGCGCTTGCCGGGGCGCAGCGGCCCCTTGACGACCTCGTAGTCGACCCCCTGCTCGTCGAGTGCCTTCTGGACTTTCCAGCAGGGATGCGCGCCGACCTTGGCCCACTCCGCGGAGCACCGATGAAGCTTCACTGCCACCCCACAACCATAGTCAACCGGAGACGCGATACCTGATGTGGGTCACTTCAGGCGTGTGCACGACCCGCTCCTGCTCCAGCATGCAGGTCGAGGCTAGTGCGTATCGCGCTGGCGGCGCACATAGTCCACCGCGGTCCATATCGCCGCCGCGACCGGGACGGCCAGCAGCGCTCCCAGCAGCCCGGCGACGACCGTGCCGGCCGCGAGAACGAGCAGGATCGCGACCGGGTGCAGCCTGATCACGCGACCGACGATGTTGGGATAGAGCAGGTCGCCCTCGATCTGCTGGATCGCGACGATCGCCGCGACGACGAAGCCGGCGGCGAGCAGGCCCTCGCTGATCAGGGCGACCAGGGCGGCGACGATGCCGGCGAACGTGGCGCCGATCAGGGGCACGAAGGCGCCGAGGAAGACGACGACCATCAGCGGCACGACGAGCGGGACGCCGATGATCGCCAGGGCGATGCCGATCAGGACCGCGTCGACGACGGCGATCAGGGCGACCCCGCGCATGTAGCCGGCGGTCGACTGCCAGACCTCGCGCCCCGCGCCGTCGATCAGCTCGCGATGGCGCTCCGGCGCCAGCGAGACCCCCCACTCCCACATGCGGCGGCCGTCGTGGACGAAGAAGAAGACGAGGACGACGAGGAGCAGCAGGCCGGCGAGCAGCTCGGCCAGCAGCGAGGCGCCGCTGAGCACCCCCTGGCCGATGTCGCCGGCGTGGGCGCGCAGCGAATCTAGGCCGTCTTCGACGGCTTCGTCGATTTCGCGGCGTTCGAGGTCGAGCGGGCCCTGCACCAGCCAGCGCACGACCTCTTCGACGCCTTCGTCGACGGTGGTTTCGAGCTGGCCGAACTGGTCGACGAAGAGGGGCACGATCAGCCAGATCACGCCGGCCAGCGCGAGCGTGGCGGCGAGCATCACGGCGAAGGTCGCGGCCGCGCTCGGCCATTTGTGTTGCCGCAGCATGTCCACGGGAGGGACGAGGAAGGTGGCGAGGAGCAGCGCCACCAGCACCGGCACGACGACGATGCGGAGCTGAGCCAGGACCCAGAGCCCGAGCACGATCGCCAGACCGATCAGGATCAGGTTCACCGCCACCCGGGTCGCCGGCCAGAGAAAAGCTCCCACGCGCAGATCATCGCAAGTCGGTCGCCCGCGAAATCGCGCCTGGTCAGGGGCGATACTGGTCGCGTGATCGTCAACTGCTCCGTCTACGAGCGCGGTCGCCGTCGCGACGGAGACCTGCCGCTGGAGCGCGCCGGCAGCGCCGCGCGCGACGAGGACGCCTTCGTCTGGCTCGGCGTGGTCGAGCCGTCGGCCGAGGAGTTCGAGGCGATCGCCCGCGAGTTCGGCCTGCACGAGCTGGCGGTCGAGGACGCGGTCAAGGCCCACCAGCGGCCCAAGGTCGAGCTCTACGGCGACACCCTGCTGGTCGTCGTCAAGACCGCCCGCTACGTCGACCCGGAGGAGGTGATCGAGATCGGCGAGCTGCTGCTCTTCGTCAACCCCTCCTTCGTCGTCACCGTCCGCCACGGCGAGGGCGATCTCGGCGCCGTCCGCGCCCGGATCGAGCGCCGCCCCGATCTGCTCCAGCACGGCCCCGGCATGGTCCTCTACGCGATCCTCGACCACGTCGTCGACGGCTACGAGGTGGCGGCCGAGGGGATCGAGGTCGACATCCAGCAGGTCGAGCGCCAGGTCTTCTCCGAGGATCGCGGCAACCCGGCCGAGCGGATCTACAAGCTGGAGCGCGAGGTGCTCGACTTCCAGGGAGCGGTGGCGCCGCTCTCGGGCTCGGTCGACGAAATCGCCCGCGGCCACTTCGAGGTCGTGCCGGAGGGCCTGCGCGAGTACTACCGCGACGTCCACGACCACCTGCGGCGCGCCGGCGGGCGCGTCGCCGGCTTCCGCGAGCTGCTCGGCAACGCCCTGCAGGCGAACCTGACCCAGGTCTCGGTGCGCCAGAACGAAGACATGCGCAAGATCTCCGCCTGGGTCGCGATCCTCGCGGTGCCGACGATGATCGCCGGCATCTACGGGATGAACTTCGAGCACATGCCGGAGCTGGAGTGGCGCTTCGGCTATCCGGCCGTGCTGGTCGTCATCGCCGTCGCCTGCATGCTGCTCTACCGGCGTTTCAAGCGCGCCGGCTGGTTGTAGACACCCGGCGGTTTACTTCCGTTGAAAAGGACTATTCAGCGATAAGGGACTATACGATGGGCGCTCGGACAGAAGAGGAGAACGCATGTCAGCGACGATCGGAGAGCAGATGGCCTCGAGGATGCCCAGGTTGTCGCTGGCGATCGCTGTGGCGGTCGCGGTCTGGAGCCTGGCGGCGGTTCCGCCCTCTTGGGCGGCCGACAAGCTGTCTGCGCCCGGCGCCGCGAAGGGCCAAGAAACCACGGTTACGGTGAGGGCAGATGCCGAAGCGGGGGAGCTCAAGCGCCAGAGCCTCGACATCTTGCACAATGGAGCGGTCACTTGTAGGCGTGTCGAATTGAAGGGTGCCATATTTGAGCGAGTCGTAAAACACGTCGCTTTCACGACCCTCGATTTCGGTTCCTGTGTTTACCTCGGGCGCCGGGCGCGTCTGAACACCTCGTCGTGTGCTGTCGTCATTACCGGCGGTGGTCTGGGGACGTTGACGAGCCGTAAAGGTGGCAAGTGCGACCTTAGGATCGAAATACCAAACTGCACCATCCACTTGGGTAAGGGACCCTTTCTCGAACTCGGCTATCACAACGTCGGTTCTCCCGCCGAAACCACAGCACTGACCGAACCAGTGGGAATCGGCGGCACCGCCATCGGCATTGGCTGCCTGCTCCCCGGACCGTCGGCGATCGGCCAGTACAGAGGCTATCTGCGCCTCACCGCGTCGAGAAGCGGGGAGAGGGCGCCCTTCATCGTCATCGTCTAGCTGGAGTGCGACCTCTCCGCGGCCGGCCTACCGCTAGTCCTTCGGCGTGCAAGGCAGAACGTGGACTAGCTTCAGCGAGGTGCCATCGGCGAAGCGGACTTTCCCTTCGGCGTAGTAGCGCCCAGTCGGACAGCTGGCGGTCAGATAGCTCTCTTTTTTGCCCCTGTAGGTGAATTTGCGGTCGATGGTGAACCTGAACCGGGTGACCGAGCCGGCGCCACCGGCAATCCGCGGGATCTGCGCAACCGCGTGGATTCCGTAGTGGCCCCGATCGATGCGAGTGAGCTTGACCGTGGCGATAACGGCAGTCGGCGCCGGGACCGCGACGTAGGCGTGGATGAAGAGAAGCGTGGCGCCACCGTGGACACCGCCGTTGAAGAGGACGATCGCGCCCTTCGCAGCGAACGGCTTCTGTTCGGGGAAAGCGACTTCGACCTCGCCCTCTCCGGAGCCGACGATCGAGTTCCGACACGCCCTCTTCGCGGCGGCGGTGGACTGCGCCGTTAGCTGGCCTTCGCTGCAGGTCGGAAGCCCCTTGGCATTTACTTGAATGTTCTTGTCGAAGTCGGCGATCACGCTCTCGAGCGCGGGGGGATGGCTACCGTCGTTGGTTCCGATTCGATCGTTGAAATTGGCCGCAACCGGAACCTGCTTGTGCCTGGGCAGCCTGGTCGGCGAGATTCCGCCGTTGTCTCTGAGGAAGAGGTTGCCGACCCGGACCACTTCCGGCTTAGCAAAGGCGTTTGCTGCGACAGTCAGGGCCAGCGCGATCGCGATGGCCGTGCTGCGAATCAGGTGCCTGCTCATACTCTTTCCCCTTGCCTCGATGAGATGGGATCGAGCTGATCTTCTCCGGCTGAGGGCAGGCGCTGCTTCGCCAATATGGCGTCTTACTCACCCCGGATTCAGCAAACTGGGAAGGTGCGCGATCGAATCAGTCATCCAATCGCAAGGCGGTCTCCAGCTCCGTCGCGAAGTCCTTGAGGGGGCGGCCAAATAGGTCCTCGATGGCACGAATGCGATTGGTGACCGTGCGACGATCGACGCCCAGGACGGCAGCGGTCGAGGACACGTTCCGCTCGGCAGCGAAGTAGGCGCGCAGGGTCTCCCGCGCCACCTTGCCCCCGTCCCGCGCTCTTTCGAGCGGCTCCAGGTAGAGCTGGTGCAGCGAGGTGGTGGCGAGGTCGTCGCGGAGGATCGATGCCAGCAGAGCCACGTCGGCGTAGCGGAGGATGGCCTGCCCTCTGCGCTCGGCGATCGGCAGCGCCGCCTTGGCCTGGCGGTGGCTGAGCCGCCAGCCCGAGAGTCCCTCGCCGGGCTCGCCAACGGTCACGAACACCCGATCCAGGGAGATTTCGCCAAGCGCCTGCAGCGCCTGCTTGGCCTCGAGCGGGCGCCTGCCACCGAGCCAGCAGGCCCAGACGGGCTCCTCCTCACGGCAGACGGCGAGCAGGCGACGGTCGAGCCTCCCCCCCAGCACGCGCATCACCTCCGGCGCCCTCTCCCCCTTGACCATCAGGGCGAGGTGATGGGCGTCGAGGTCATATCCGAGCTCGGGGCGATCGACCAGCTCGCCGGCGAGCAGGCTCTTGACGCACTCGCGGCGGCGCTCGACGGAGCTGCTCGGCCAGCTCTTCGCCTCGCGGACGTGCTCGTCGCTCACCGCCTCGAGCAAGCGATCGAAGAGCGTCGCCTGCCTGCGCAGCAGGCGACGAAGGGCGGAGCTTGAGATTTCGGCGCGCTCCGCCTCTTCGACGAGGAAGTCTCCGAAGAGGGCGTTGCCGGCGAAGTAGCGACGCAGGACGGTGTCGAGGCGGACGCCGTCGCGCGCATCCAGACGGGCCTGTGCGAGCAGGACCAGTGGAACAGCGGGGGCGTTGCGCTCACCGGCCTCGAGCACGGCAAGCCGATGATCGATGGCGGCGGCGAGGGCTGCATTAAGACCCCCGAGGTAAGCGGGGTCGGCGACATCGTGGGGATCGGAGATTGCGTAGACGCGAGTCCCGATGGCCCTTTGAAGCTCGGGGCGCCGCTCGCGCAGACGGGACACAAGCGCGGAGCAGGCCTCGTCGAGGGAGTCGTGCAAGCCGCGCTTGCTCACAAGTTCACCCTAGCGACAAAGCGGATTGCTCCAACTCAGGCGCCGACGTAGGCCGCGAGGTGATCGCCGGTGAGGGTGGAGCGGGCGGCGACGAGGTCGGCGGGGGCGCCCTCGAAGACGATGCGGCCGCCGTCGTGGCCGGCGCCGGGGCCGAGGTCGACGACCCAGTCGGCGTGCGCCATCACCGCCTGATGGTGCTCGATGACGATGACCGACTTGCCGGAGTCGACGAGCCGGTCGAGCAGGCCGAGCAGCTGCTCGACATCGGCGAGGTGGAGGCCGGCGGTCGGCTCGTCGAGGACGTAGACGCCGCCCCTCTCGGCCATCCGGGTGGCCAGCTTGAGCCGCTGCCGCTCGCCGCCGGACAGCGTGGTGAGCGGCTGGCCGATGCTGAGGTAGCCCAGCCCGACGTCGGCGAGCCGGCCGAGGACCTTGTGTGCGGCCGGAATGCGCGCCTCGCCGGCGCCGAAAAACTCCTCGGCCTCGGTCACCGACATCGCGAGCACCTCGCTGATGTCCACCCCGCCGAATTTGTATTGGAGTACCTCGGCCTGGAACCGCTTCCCCTCGCACTCCTCGCAGGGAGTGGCGACGCCGGCCATCATCGCCAGGTCGGTGTAGATGACGCCGGCGCCGTTGCAGTTGGGACAGGCGCCGTCGGAGTTGGCGCTGAACAGCCCCGATTTCACGCCGTTGGCCTTGGCGAACGCCTTGCGGATTGGGTCGAGCAGCTTGGTGTACGTCGCCGGGTTGCTCCGCCGCGAGCCGCGGATCGCGGCCTGGTCGACCGTCACCACCCCGTCCCGCCCGGACACCGAGCCGTCGATCAGCGAGCTCTTGCCTGAGCCCGCCACGCCGGTGACGACGACGAGCACCCCGAGCGGGATGTCGACGTCGACGTCCTGCAGGTTGTGGGTGCTGGCGCCGCGCACCTCCAGCGCCCCCGACGGCGTCCGCACCGACGGCTTCAGGGAGGCGCGATCGTCCAGGTGCTTCCCGGTGATCGTGTCACTGGACCGCAGCCCCTCGACGGCGCCCTCGAACATCACCTCGCCGCCCCCGGCGCCGGCGCGCGGGCCAAGGTCGACGACGTGGTCGGCGATCGCGATCGCCTCCGGCTTGTGCTCCACGATCAGTACGGTGTTGCCCTTGTCGCGCAACCGCAGCAGGAGGTCGTTCATCCGCTGGATATCGTGCGGGTGCAACCCGATCGTCGGCTCGTCGAAGACGTAGGTGACGTCGGTGAGCGAGGAGCCGAGCTGGCGGATCATCTTGGTGCGCTGCGCCTCGCCGCCCGAGAGCGTGCCGGACGCCCGCTCGAGCGAGAGGTAGCCCAGCCCGATCTCCACGAACGAGTCGAGGGTCTCCCCCAGCGCCTCGAGCAGCGGCGCCACCGACGGCTCGTCGAGGCCGCGGACCCACTCGGCCAGGTCAGTGATCTGCATCGCGCACGCATCGGCGATGTTGGCGCCCCCGATCTTCGACGATCGAGCCGCCTCGCTGAGCCGGGTGCCGTCACACTCGGGGCAGGTGGTGAAGGTGACCGCCCGGTCCACGAACGCCCGGATGTGCGCCTGCATCGCCTCGCGGTCTTTCGACAGGAACGACTTCTGGATCTTCGGGATCAGGCCTTCGTAGGTCAGATTGACGTCGTCGACCTTGATCTTGGTCGGCTCCTTGTGGAGCAGGTCGTTGAGTTCCACCTTGGTGAATTTTTTGATCGGCTTGTCGGGGTCGAAAAAGCCGCAGCCCCTGAAGATGCGGCCGTACCAGCCATCCATGCTGTAGCCGGGGATCGTCAGCGCACCATCGTTGAGCGATTTGCCGTCGTCGTACAGCTGAGACAGATCGAAATCGGTGACCGAGCCCCGCCCCTCGCAGGTCGTGCACATGCCACCGGTGCGGCTGAAGCTCGCTTTCACGGTCTTCTTCTCGCCGCGTTCGACCGTGATCGCGCCTCTCGCCCGAACCGAGGCGACGTTGAAGGAGAATGCCTGGGGCGAGCCGATGTGCGGCTTCCCGAGCCGGCTGAAGAGGATGCGCAGCATCGCGTTGGCGTCAGTGGCGGTGCCGACCGTGGAGCGGGGATCGGCGCCCATCCTCTCTTGGTCGACGATGATCGCGGTCGTCAGCCCGTCGAGCACGTCGACCTCGGGCCGCGCCAGCGCCGGCATGAAGCCCTGCACGAAGGCGCTGTAAGTCTCGTTGATCAGCCGCTGCGACTCCGCGGCGATCGTCCCGAACACCAGCGAGCTCTTGCCTGAGCCGGAGATACCGGTAAACACCGTCAGCCGGCGCTTCGGGATCTCGACGCTGACGTCCTTGAGGTTGTTCACGCGCGCGCCATGCACGCGGATCAGATCGTGGCTGTCGGCAGCGCGCAACGCCGGCGACTGCGTATCCGTCTTCGTAGCCATGCTCATCGTGTCTCCGCCCATTACCTTGTCATGCATGGCGTTTTCGCCTGCCGCGCCAACGCCCCCGGCTGGTCCAGCTGCGTGGACACTCGTTCGCCGATTTTGAGACTTCCCAAAAGCCAATAGGAATCCCGAAAAATGTCGAATCCGCGCGTCCCCGCTCGTCCTATGGGTAGAGGGGCTCAGAGGTAGCTCCCGCGACCAAAGGAGAATCGAGATGGGAAGGCTGATCGCGACGACGCAGGCCACCGTCGACGGTGTCATAGACCCGGTCGGCGAGTGGGTGCAGGCGGACGGAGACCACGGCGACTACTCGTTCGAGCGTCAGGCGAGATCCAGCGGTCTGGTGCTGGGCCGCAAGACCTACGAGGGGCTGGCGGGATACTGGCCGAGCCGGTCGGGCAAGTGGGCGGACATGGTCAACCCGATGCCGAAGTACGTCGGGTCCAACGCTCTGTCCGGCGATCTCGAGTGGAACGCGACCCTGCTCGAGGGGGATCTCGAGGACTCGATCCCGAAGTTGAAGGACGAGGTCGACGGCGATCTGTTCATGCACGGAAGCGGCGAGTTCGCGTACGCCCTCGCCGAGAAGGGCCTGATCGACGAGTACGAGATCTACCTGAACCCGCTCGTCTGGGGCGAGGGAAACGTCCATGTGCTCGGCGACAGGGGGACCGTCCGGATGGAGCTCGACGACGTGAACCGGTTCGACTCCGGAGTGGTCCTCCTCACCTACCTCCCGGCGTCTTGATCGCGGCTGCTAGGTGGAACCAGTCAACGGGCCTCGGCGAGGCATCAACCGATGCGCTGGTCGGTTGATGGTGATGGTCGTGTCGGGGGCTGGGCCCCTCCTATCGGTGGGCTCACCCGGAAGCGAAGGATCGAGGGCGGTTTCGCCGACGGCTCACTACACCGGGGAGACCTGGGTCCGGAACGGCCTCTCCCATCCTCAGCTTGCGACGTGGCAGGGGCGGATGCTTCATCGCGGGCTCGCTTTGCCCCTCGCGGCAAGTAAGACGCTCGGCGGGCCGACGCTGGACGGGCTGCTCCTGGCTCGTCACCGAATCATCGATTCGATCCTTGACGATCTAATTCGCGGCGGCGTCAGCCAGGTGGTTGAGGTTGCCTGCGGTATGTCTCCCAGGGGTTGGCGGTTCACCGAGCAGTTCGGCGAACGGCTTACCTATGTCGAGGCGGACCTGCCGGGGATGGCACAGCGAAAGCGCGACGCGCTAGCCCGGATGGAGTCGCTGACGGATCGCCATCGTGTGGTCGACTTGGATGTCCTCCAAGAGGGTGGGCCGGGCAGCCTCGAGGCTCTTGTCGAGACCCTGAATCGGGCTGAGGGACTGGTGGTCGTCACCGAGGGTCTGCTGACCTACCTGGACGACGACACCGTAAACGCGCTGTGGACCCGGCTCGCCGCGGCGCTCGGGCGGTTCGACAAGGGCGTCTACCTGTCGGACCTGCGCTTTGCGAGACCGGACCGGGGGCTCCTGGAGCGGACTTTCGACGTGACCCTCGGCGCCTTCGTACGCGGGAAGGTCCACGCCTATCGTGGCGACGAGGCCACGGCCGAGGCGGCATTGCGCAGCGCCGGCTTCGAGGAAGCCCGGCTGCATCGTGGAGATGAGCATCCGGCGGCCGCGGATGCTCGCAGCGATCCGGGCGCGGGCGTGATCTGCATCGTCGAGGCCGACTGCGGCTAGTCGCCGTGCAAGTCTAAACAACACTGAACCACCCAACCGCCACAACCATGGTTGAGAACTAAAATATTTTTGTAGAGAGACGATTCTATTGAGAGGCTGGCTGACCGATCGACCATCGAGTGGAGGGAGCAACGATGCCAAATGCGAATCAGCCCACGATCAGGTCGGGCGACAAAGGCGACGCCGTAAAGCGCGCCCAGCGCGCTCTGCGCCGTACGCCCAATTTGAGCGTCGTGGTGGACGGCGTCTTCGGACCGGCGACGCAACAAGCCGTGAAGGACTTCCAGTCATCCTCCCCATCTTTGGCGGTCGACGGAATCGTCGGTCCCGCGACGTGGAGCGCGCTTCCCGACGGTGGTCCGATGCCGGTGCTGCAAGAAGGTTCGAAACTCGACGCGGTCCGGCCTCTGCAGGAAGTCTTGGCTAACGGAGCCGTCGACCAATGGAGCACGGGCCCGGGCGAGATCGACGGCGAGTTCGGCCCGCACACGCGCGCTTCGGTCGAAGCCTTCCAGAAGTGGGGCCACGTGAAGGTCGACGGCATCGTCGGAGATCAGACCTGGATGGTCCCGCTGAGCGCGACGTCCTTCTACCTGGAGACGGCTGTCGGGCTCCAGTACATCGCCGGATAGACCGGACCCTTGGCGCAGGCCAGTCGCATCAGGAGTGGTGCATCGAGCTCGAGCGCCCGTTGGCGGTCACGTACCGCCTGTCCTCCGGCCCCGGCCGCAGGATCAACACCTCGGCCGGAGCCTTCTCCAAGAGCCAGACGAGATCGTCGCCCGAGAATCCTGCGCCGGCCTCGGTCGTCGCTGGCACGACGACGCGATCGAAGCTCTCGCGCGAAAGCAGCCGCTCTAGGGCATGGCGATAGGAGCGACCCCGCTCGATGCGGGCGTCCACCGAGACATCCTGGGATGCGGCGCGCTGCTCGATCGCCTCCAGCATCGGCATCGCCTTGGCCGCCTCGGCCGGGATCGAACAATCGAGCGGCAGCCGCTTCGGCACCGCCGCCAGGTAGGCCGGCATCAGCGTTGCCTCCTCCGCTCGCGCCAGGCGCAACGCCGCATCGAGCGCTCGCCGCGAGATCTCCGTGCCGGTAAAAGGAAGGAGAATCTGGTGGATGGCCTGTGGCCGCTCGGATCGGCGGCCGCGAAGCCGCGAACGGGCGATCAGGTAACCGACGAACACGCCGAGCACCAAGGCGACTGCGATCAGTACGCGCTCGACGCTCACTCGCCGTTCTCCTCCCTCGGCCCGCGGCGGGCGACGATCCGCACGTCGACACCCGGAGGCGTCGCCGCAATCAGGCGCAGCGGCAATGGCTCGCGCAACCTCGCCAGGCCGCGACGGGGCAAGGACTCCCCGATCATGATGTAGGTGGTGCCGCGCTCGCGGGCCACTCGCGCGGCGCCATCGACGAGGTTGTCGCCCTCCTCGATCAGGAAGGTGGCGCCGAGGACCGAGGCGAGGTGCCGCAGCGCCGTCACCTGGCGCTCGACCTCTCCCTCGATCGTCTCGCCCGGCGGCTTCACCCACAGTAAGTCGAGCGGGGCGCCGAGCCTCTGCGACGAGCGCCAGGCGCGCCGCACGAGACGCTGGGAGGAAGGCTGCGGCCGGACCAGCGCCAGCAGCCGCTCTCCCACCGCCTTCGGCACCTCGGCGGCGACCCGCTCGGTGCGGGTGCCGAGCGGCGCCTCGACCACCAGCCGCTTCGCCTCGACCTCCTGGGCAACCTGGCGCAGGGCGACCTCGCGCAGCGCGAGCAGGTTCTCCACGGTGAAGAAGTTGCCGAGCGCGGCCTCGATGTTCTCGCCCGGATAGACCTTGCCCGCCCGCAGGCGCTCGATCAGCGCCTCGGGGGTGAGGTCGATCAGCACCACCTCGTCGGCCTCGCCGAGCACGGCGTCGGGGATCGTCTCCCGCACCCGCGTCCCGGTCAGCTCGGCGACCTGATCGTTCAGCGACTCAAGGTGCTGGACGTTGACGGTGGAGAAGACGTCGATCCCCGCGGCCAGCACGTCGCGCACATCTTCGTAGCGCTTGTCGTGCTCGGCGCCCGGCGCGTTGGTGTGGGCCAGCTCGTCGATCAGCGCCAGCTCGGGCGCACGAGCCAGCAGCGCCGGCAGATCCATCTCCTCGAGGTCGGTGCTGCGGTAGGTGACGCGCCGCCGCGGAACCGTCTCCAGCCCCTTCGCCAGCGCCGAGGTCTCTGGCCGCTTGTGGGGCTCCATGTAGCCGATCGCCACGTCGCGGCCGGCCTCCTGCTCGGCGTGGCCCTCCTGAAGCATCCGGTAGGTCTTGCCGACCCCGGCCGCCATGCCGATGAAGACCTTGAGGCGGCCGGCCATCGGCTCATGCTCCGAGCAGGTTGTGGATCATCAGGTCTAGGAGCTTGATCCCGACGAAGGGCACGATCAAGCCGCCGAGGCCGAAGATCAGCATGTTTCGCCGCAGCAGCGCCGTGGCGCCGATCGGCCGGTAACGGACTCCGCGCAGGGCGAGCGGCACCAGCAGCGGGATCACCAGCGCGTTGAAGACGATCGCCGAGAGGATCGCCGAGGTCGGCGTGCCCAGCTCCATGATGTTGAGTGCGTCGAGCGGCCCGCGCTCGCCCGGATTGGCCGCGTAGGTGAAGGCGAAGATCGCCGGCAGAATCGCGAAGTACTTGGCTACGTCGTTGGCGATCGAGAACGTGGTCAGGGCGCCGCGGGTGATGAGGAGCTGCTTGCCGATCTCCACGACCTCGATCAGCTTCGTCGGGTTGGAGTCGAGGTCGACCATGTTGCCCGCCTCGCGGGCAGCCTGGGTGCCGGTGTTCATCGCCACCCCCACGTCTGACTGCGCCAGGGCGGGCGCATCGTTCGTGCCATCTCCCGCCATCGCGACCATCCGGCCTTCCTCCTGGTGGCCGCGGATCAGCTCCAGCTTCTGCTCAGGCGTCGCTTCGGGGAGGAAATCGTCGACCCCAGCCTCCTCGGCGATCTTCGCCGCCGTCAGGCGGTTGTCGCCGGTGACCATCACGGTCGAGATCCCCATCCGTCGCAGTTCGTCGAAGCGGGCCTGCATCCCCTCCTTGACGATGTCCTTCAGGTAGACGACGCCGAGGACGTGGTTGTCGCGGCAGACCGCGAGCGGCGTGCCGCCCTCGCGGCCGATCAGGTCGAGCTGCTCCTGCAACTCGGTGGGCGGCCGTCCGCCCTGCTCTTCGACGTAGCGGATGATCGCGTCGCCGGCGCCCTTGCGGTACTGGTTGCCGTTGACGTCAACCCCGCTCATCCGGGTTTCGGCGGAGAAGGGAACGAAATGCGCCTCGTGAGATTCCAACTGGCGCTCGCGGATCCCGTACTCCTTGGCGAGAACGACGATCGAGCGGCCCTCCGGCGTCTCGTCGGCCAGCGAGGAGAGCTGCGCCGCTTCGGCCAGCTCGGACTCCTCGATCCCTGGCATCGGGATGAACTGCGTCGCCTCGCGGTTGCCGAGCGTGATCGTGCCGGTCTTGTCGAGCAGCAGCACGTCTACATCGCCGGACGCCTCCACTGCCCGCCCCGAGAGCGCGAGGACGTTGTGGCGGACGAGACGGTCCATGCCGGCGATGCCGATCGCCGAGAGCAGGGCGCCGATCGTGGTCGGGATCAGCGCGACCAGCAGCGCAATCAGGGTAACGACGGATGCACCGGCGCCGGAGAACTCCGCGAAAGGCCGCAGCGAGACGACGACGGCGAGGAAGACCAACGTGAGCCCGGCGAGCAGGATGTTGAGGGCGATCTCGTTCGGGGTCTTGCGCCGCTCCGCGCCCTCGACCAGGGCGATCATTCGGTCGAGGAAGCTCTGCCCCGGCTCCTGGGTGATCTCCACGACGATCCGGTCGGAAAGGACGCGGGTGCCGCCGGTCACCGCCGAGCGGTCGCCGCCCGACTCGCGCACCACCGGCGCAGACTCGCCGGTGATCGCCGACTCATCGACCGAGGCGATGCCCTCGATAACGGTGCCGTCGCCGGGGATCGTCTCCCCCGCCTCGACCACGACAACGTCGCCGCGGTGAAGCTCGGAGGCTGGCTTCTCGCCTCCGTCGCGGAGGCGAGCGACGGTCTCGGTGCGCATCGAGCGCAGCGCGTCGGCCTGCGCCTTGCCCCGTCCCTCGGCGATCGCCTCGGCGAAGTTGGCGAAGACGACGGTGAGCCAGAGCCACATGCCGATTGAGAAGGCGAACCAGGCGGGCTCATCGCCACCGCCCAGAGGAGGGCCGCCGAAGGCCTGGATCAGCCAACCCCCGGTGACGATCAGGGCGCCGAGCTCGACCACGAACATGACCGGGTTGTGGAACTGGTGGCGCGGATCGAGCTTGCGCAGCGAGTCGAGCACCGCCCGCGCGACAATCGCCCGGTCGAGCAACGAGCGTGGCTCGTTGCGAAGCGTCTCGTCGGTCATCGGGCGGCCTCCCGATCGAGGACGAGGTTGAGCTGCAAGACGTTCACTCCCGGCTCGCCGAAGAGGGCGAGGAAGCGCCCGTCGGTGTGTTCGGAGACGAGGTCGAGGACGCGCTCGAGGGGCAGGCCGCGGACCTTGGCGACGCGGTGCGCCTGAATCCGGGCGTTGGCCTCCGAGATATGCGGGTCCACACCCGAGGCCGAGGTCGTCACCGCGTCCACCGGCACCTCGTCGGTACGCAGGCCCGGGTCGTATGGGCGCTCGCGCTTCAGGTAGGCGGCGAGCTGTTCGGCGAAGAAATCCGAGAGTTCGCGGCTGTTGGGGCCGAGGTTGTTGAAGTAGGTGACGTCGCCGCTGTATTCGGTGGCCGATGGACGGCTCTGGAAGTAGCGCGGCAGACCCTTGAAGTCCTGGCCGATCAGCTTCGAGCCGACGAGCTTGCCGTCGACCTCGACCTTGCTGCCGTTGGAGGCGCCGGGGAAGACCAGTTGCGCGACCCCCGTCGTCACCAATGGGTAGGCGACGCCGAGCAGCACCGTGAAGAAGACGATCGCGATCGTCGCGGTGGTCAGGTCTTTTCGCAGTCCGTTCATCTCAGAAGAGCTGGTCGGTCAGTCCCTGCACAACGGGGCCGAGCAGGAAGGCGGGGAAGAAGGTCAAGGCCGCGACGATCACGACGACGCCGATCAGCAGCACGACGAAGGTGGGCGAGTCGGCGCGGAACGTGCCGGCGCCCGCCGGCGCGACCCGCTTCCCGGCCAGCGATCCGGCCACCGCGAGGGCGGCGATCATCGGCAGGAAGCGGGCGAGCAACATCACCACGGCGCCGAGCAGGGTGGCGAAGCTGAACGTTTCGGCGCCCGCGTTGCCGGGGGCGTTTGGCTGGATGAAGCCGGTGTAGCCAGCGAAGGCCGAGCCGTTGTTGTTGGCCTGCGACATGTAGGCATAGAGCGACTCCGAGAAACCCTGCGGGCCATGGTTGTAGATCGACTGCGTGCCGTCCGGGCTCGCCACCGCCCAGGCGGTCGCGAACAGCACCAGCAGGGGCGTCACCAGCACGCCGACGAGGACCAGCTTCACCTCCCGCGACTCGATCTTCTTGCCGAGGAACTCGGGCGTGCGGCCAACCATCAGGCCGGCGATGAAGACGGTCAAAAGGACGAAGAGCAGCATGTAATAGAGCCCCGAGCCGACCCCGCCGAAGACCACCTCGCCGGTCCCCATGTTCGCCAGCGGCACAAGGCCGCCGGTCCCGGTCAGCGAGTCGAGCGAGGCGTTGACGGCGCCGCAGGAGGTCACGGTCGTCACCGCCGTCCACAGCGAGGACTCGGCGATGCCGAAGCGCTGCTCCTTGCCCTCCATGTTGCCGCCGGTCGAGCCGTCGAAGGCGGAGGTGAGCACACCCGCGTGGTGCTGGGCGGGGCTGCCGTGCTGCTCGGCGGCGTAGACGACGCCGACCGCGACGACGAACATAGCCATCATCGTCGCGTAGAGCGCCCAGCCCTGGCGGCGGTTGCCGACCATGCGGCCGAAGGTGTAGGTGAGGCTGGCCGGGACGATCAGGATCAGCAGCAGCTCGACCATGTTGGTGAGGCTGCTCGCGTTCTCGAACGGGTAGGCGCTGTTGACGTTGAAGAAGCCGCCGCCGTTCGTGCCGAGCTCCTTGATCGCCTCCTGCGAGGCGACCGGCCCCAGCGCCAGCGTCTGCGTTCCGCCAGCGATGGTGTGGAAGGTCTGCGAGCCGTCGAGGGTCTGGATCACGCCTTGGGAGACGAGCAGCAGCGCCGCCACGAGGGAGATCGGCAGGAGGACGTAAAGGTTGATCCGAACGAGGTCCGACCAGAAGTTGCCGAGCGCTGCTCCAGAGCGGGCGGCGAAGCCGCGGACCACCGCCGCCAGCGCCGCGATCCCGACCGCCGCGGAGACGAAGTTCTGCACCGTCAGCCCGACCATCTGGACGAAGTAGGAGAGCGTCGTCTCGCCGCCGTAGTACTGCCAGTTGGTGTTGGTGACGAAGGAGGAGGCGGTGTTGAAGCTGAGGTTCCAGGGGCCGGAGCCGAAGCCCTCCGGGTTCAGCGGCTGGACGTTCTGGGTGCGAAGGATGAGGTAGAGAGCCAGCCAGGAAAGCAAGCTGAAGACGACGATCGAGCGGGCGTATGCCTTCCAGTCCTGGCCCTCCTCGGGGCGCACGCGAATCACCCGGTAGGCGAAGCGCTCGACCGGCCCCAGCACCGGGGAGAGGAAGACCCGTTCGCCGCGGAAGACACGGGCGAGGTAGGAGCCGACCAACGGCACGAGAGCCGTCAACACCCCCAGGAAGACGACGATCTGCACCCAACCCTGCGCCACTAGAGCTTCTCCCCGCGAAACAGCGCGTAGGCGAGATAGCCAAAGACCACAGCAGAGACGAGGAGCCCGAACAGCTCGGCGGCGCTCATACCCGGTCCAGCGCCGCGATGAGTAAGTAGATCAACCCGAAGGCGGCGACCGCCAGGGCGATAGAGACGAGATCCATACAGCGATCGTGCGCCTCACCCCGTCAAGGCCGCATGAAGGAACCCGGCCCGCGTATACAGATTTCGTAAAGGTCGCTTCTAGCCCGCGAAGCGGTAGCCGACGCCGGGGTCGGTGCGGATGTAGCGGGGACCGTCGGTGGGCTCGATCTTGCCCCGCAGGTTGGCGACGTGGGCGCGCAGGACCTGGACATCGTCTTCGTACTCGACCCCCCACACCTCGACCAGGAGCGCGCGGTGCGTCATCAGGCGGCCGCGATTCTGCGCGAGGGTGCGCAGCAGCCCGAACTCGGTCGGGGTCAGGTGGACCTCCTCGCCGTCACGCCGCACCGTGCGGGCGACGAGGTCGATCTCCAGACCATCGGCGGCGATCAGCGGCTCCGATGCCTCCGGCTTGACCCGCCTCAGCACCGCCTCGAGCCGCGCCACCAGCTCCGGCGGCCCGAAGGGCTTGGTTACGTAGTCGTCGGCGCCGGCCGCCAGCGCCCGCACCTTCGCCTCCTCCTCGCCGACCGCAGAGAGGACGATGATCGGCATCTCGCTCCACTCGCGTAGCCGCTTCGCCACCTCGACCCCGTCGATGTCGGACAGCATCAGGTCGAGGATCGCCGCCGCTGGCGGCTTTACCGCCGCCCGGTCCAGAGCCTCCTCGCCGGTGGATGCGGTGACTGCCTCATAGCCGGCATCGCGCAGGATCACCCGCAGGGCGCGAAGGATCTGCGGCTCGTCGTCGCAGACCAGGACGCGGGTCGCCCCGTTCATGCCTCGCCTCCCTCGTGCGGCGGCAGGGTGACGACGAAGCTGGTCCCCTGTCCCGGCAACGACTCGACTGCGATCTCGCCTCCGTTGGCCTCGACAAATCCCTTGGCGATCGCCAACCCGAGCCCGGAGCCGGCGCCAGCGGCGTCGCCGTGCTGAAAGGGCTCGAAGATGCGCTCCCACTCGCGCTCGGCTATCCCCGGTCCCTGGTCGACCACGCGGACGACGATATTGCCGCCCACCACCCGCGAGCGGACCAGCACCGGACGCCCGTCCCCGTAGCGAACCGCATTCTCCAGCAGGTTCGCGAAGACACGCTCAAGCTGGGCGGCGTCGGCCTCGACCATCGGCAAATCCGCGTCGACCCCTAGTCGAATCGACTCCGACTGGCCCTGTCCCTGGCGCGCCGACTCCAGCACCTCGGCGAGATCGACCGGCCCTCGGTGCGGCTCGGCCTTGCCGGCCTCCAGCCGGGACATGTCGAGGAGGTTCTCGACCAAGCGCGAAAGACGGCTTCCCTCGGCCACGATCCCCTCGCTCAGCTCGGCGCGCTCCTCGGCCGTCAAGGTCTCCGAGCCGAGCGCGGAGCCCCCCGCGATAATCGAGGTCAGCGGCGTCCGCAGGTCGTGGGAGATTGAGCGCAGCAGCACGGTCTTCAGCTCGTCGCTGCGCCGCACCGCCTCGGCTTGCACCGCCTCGGCCTGCATCCGATCCCGCTCCCGGCTCAGCGCCTCCAGCTCGGCGAGCGCCCGGTCGGCCTCCTCGCGGCGCCGCTCCGCTTCGATCGCGCGAGCGCGGGCTAGGCCCGCGACCGTGCTGCTGATGATCGCCGCGATCACGAACGCGATCAGCGCGACCCAGTTCTCCTCCTCGGCGATCGTGAAGCGATGCAGCGGGGGGATGTGGAAGAAGTTGAAGGCGGCGGCGCTGACGATCGAGGCGAGCAATCCCAGCCGCAATCCCCATACGGTCGAAGTCAGCAGAATCGCCGGCAGGTAGACGATCCCCAGCGAGACGACTGGCGCCACGTCCTTGAGCGGGTAGACGAGGAGCGTGCCGATCGCCACTGCACCAAGCGTGATGACGACCCCGAGCCACGTCGGTGGCGGCTCGACGCCCAAGCTCATAATCGGAATCCGGCTTCGACGCATCGACCATCAGCGTATGCGGCCGGACCAAGGGAAAAGGCACTGAACCTGCGAAAAAGAAAAAGGTCCGTTTGCGGGGACCACCTGTCCTAGCAGCAGGCCGGCGCCACCAACCCTCAGCCTGACCTTCGCCAGCTCCGCCTCATAGGCGGCGTGCAGGCGGTCGAACACCGACTCCGAGCCCTTCGGGCGGGGGATGCCGAGGTGCTGTTCACGCAGCTCGGCCATGAATTCCTCCCACAGCTCGCGGGCCGCCCTCCTCCAGCAGCTCGGCGCGGATCGAGAGCTCGCGGCTGGCGGGGAGGTGGCGGCGACCCCAGGCGCCGAGCTGGGCGATCACCGGGACCAGCTGGATCGCCGGCTCGGTGAGGCTGTAGATCACCTTCTGCTTGTGGGAGGGGTCGGGGGAGCGCGAGACCAGGCCCTGCTCGGTTAGCCGGCGCAGGCGGTCGGCGAGGATGTTCGAGGCGATCCCCTCCTCCGAGCCTGACAGCAGCTCGCCGAAGTGACGGCGGTTGCCGAACATCATGTCGCGGATCACCAGCAGCGACCAGCGGTCGCCGATCACCTCGATCGAGAGGTTGATCGGGCACCCGATCTTCCTCGCTCATGATCTCCCTTCTGCTTGCACTCTGCAAGTGGTTATGATAGCGTGCGCAATCACTTGCAGATTGCAATCAGTTGAAACGAGGAGGAAGAATGCCAGAGGTCACCGCAAACATGATGATCGCGCTCGACGGCTACGCGAGCGGCGAGGGACAGAGCCGGGAGCACCCGTTCGGCGACATCGATACGACCGCCTGCACGGCCTGGAGATTCGATCACGCGGAGGAAAACGCCGAGGAGATCGCGGCCATCGCCGCCGCCGGCGCCTACGTGATGGGGCGCAACATGTTCGGTCCCGACCGCGGCGAGTGGGACCTCGATTGGCAGGGCTGGTGGGGCCCAACCCGCCCTACCACGCGCCGACCTTCGTCCTCGGCCACCGGCCCCGCCCGAGCATCGAGATGGAGGGCGGCACCATCTACCACTTCGTCACCGACGGGATCGAGGCGGCGCTCGAGCAGGCGCGCGAAGCCGCGGGGGAGAAGAATGTCTCGATCGCCGGCGGCCCGGGCACCCTCAACCAGTACCTCGCCGCCGGCCTTGTCGACGAGTTGCGGCTGCACGTGGCGCCGTTCGTCGCCGGCGCCGGCGAGCGCCTCTTCGACGGCGCCGCGGGCGTCGAGCTGAAGCCGGTCTCAAGCCGCACCACGCCCCACGTCACCCACCTCGTTTACCGGCGATGAGCGAGGGCGCGATCGCCCAGCTCATCGCCGGCGTTCGATAACTGACCACTGCGGCGCGAGCGGCGACCCCAGCCAGGGCTGCCATAGGATTGCGCCGTGCCGTTCACTCTCAGGAACCTCAAGGAGGATCTGGAGGACGTCGGGACCAACTTCGACGGCTCGCCAGACCTGGAGTTCCGCTTGGCGACCCAGGCGCTCGACCTCGAGAAATCAGGCCTGAGCTACCAGCGCGTCCCGCCCGGCTATCGCTTTCCGTACGGCCACACGCACAAGAAGCAGGAGGAGGTGTACGTGGTCCTGCGCGGGAGCGGGCGGATGAAGCTCGACGACGAGATCGTCGAGCTCAAGGAATGGGACGCGGTGCGCGTCCCGCCCGGTACCTGGCGAGGCTACGAGGCCGGACCGGAGGGCCTCGAGATCCTCGTCATCGGCGCGCCCAACCTCGGCGAGAATCCGCGGGAAGACGTGGAGGGTCAGCGGGACTGGTGGACTAACTAGCGCCAGATAGGTGAACATGAGAGAAGATGCGCTCGGCGCTGGAGTTTTCTCCTTGCCCTACTAGCGCGAAGCCGAGCCCCAGGCAGGGCCGAAAATCGGGCCGCCGGCGCCCTCTTCTCCTTCGCTGCCTTCGGCGATCACTTTCAGCCCGGAGCCGTTGGGCCGCATCACCGCCAGATTCGAGCTTTCACCAGCCTGAGCAAGGAAGGCGATGTGCTTGCCGTCCGGCGCCCAAGACGGACTCAGGTAGCAACGGCCGCGAGAGCAACCGCCGCGACCCTTGGTCAGTTGGCGCACGCGGCGGCCGTCTGCTCGAGCGACGAAGACATTCGGGCCATCGTGCAGGTTGCTAGTGAAGGCGATTGAGCGGCCATCCGGCGAGAAGTCGGGCTCCTCGTCCTTCAGCGGTCCGTCGATAAGCGGCTTCAGATGCGTCCCGTCGGACCTCATCGAGAAGATGTCGAAGCGATCGCCGGTCCCGTCGTCGGCGCGTTCGCTGACGAAGGCGATCGTCTTGCCGCTCGGCGCAAAGGTCGGATCGGTGTCTCGGACCTCGGCTCCGTGGGTCAGTTGTCGTAGGCCGCTAGCGTCGACCTTGACGAGGAAAATGTGCGCGTAGTGATCGAAGCCGGTCGTCGTGCGGTCGAACACGATGCTCCTCCCGTCTGGAGAAAAGGATGGGTGACCATCTCGCTGGGCACCGGCAGTCAGCTGCCGTACGCCGCTGCCGTCGGCCCTCATCAGGTAGATCCGCGAACGGGTAGCCGCGACGGAGTCGAGGTCGGCGGCGAAGACCACCAGGCGACCGTCGGGAGAGTAAGCGGGCGCCTCGGCGCTGGCGTCGCCAGACAGCACTCGTTGGGCGGCGCCTCGAGTCGGCGCATGGGCGAACAGTCCTCCGGCCGGAGTGCTTTCGAGAAATGCCAGGCGCTGATAGGCGATCTGCCCGTTCGAGCCTGGAAAAGCCGCCTGCGCGGACGCGACGCCGACGACGGCGATAAAGACTGACGCGATTGATGCGAGCACGGTCCCTCGGGTCAGCACGGGGTTCCTTTCGAGGGCCCGTCCGCTAATTCCTTGCAAAGACTGCAAATACCTCAACAGGCGATCGGGCCGGCCTCGCGGCCGAGCCCAGGCTGGCAGCTGGGCGCGTAGAGGCACCTCACCTTGCACGACCTTCGGGTTATGAGCGCGAACCGCGGCCGGCGCGTGCTGCGGCTAGTTGACCTCTAGCCGCGCCGGCGGTAGTGCAAGTACACGGTCGCGTCGAACGTGCGTGTCTCGACCAGCTCGAGGTCGATGTGCACGTCCGGCGGGAAGTACGGCGTGCCGCCGCCGACCACGATCGGGATGACGAACAGCTCGAACTCGTCGATTAGCCCGCGCTGCATGCATTCCGCCGCAAGGCCGGCGCCGCCGACCGCGATCCTCCGGTCCCCGAGCGCGGCGATCTCCTCCTCGAGCGTTCCCGTGGCCAGGCGGTTGCTGCCCTCGACGCTCGTCAGCGTGGTCGAGAACACGATCTTCTCGAGCGGGCGCCAGATCTCGGCGAACTCCGCCATCGCGGGGTCGGAGAACTCCTCGGTGTCCCACACGAGCATCGTCTCGTAGAGGCGCCGGCCGAGCAGTTGGGCGTCGATCGCAGCGACCCGCTCGTTGTGGAACCGGTGCAGCTCCTGGCTGGGCACCGCCCAGTCGAAGCTTCCGTCGGGTCCGGCGATGTAGCCGTCGGCCGACAAGCTCATGGAATAGAAGATCACGAGGACATAGTGAACCGCGTCGAGCCGACGGCCTTCTCGGCGACCCCGCCGCAGCTGATCGAGTCTGCTTCACCTCGACACGAAAGCGCGGCCGCAGTCCCTCCGGCACTGGCGCTGCCATGCCAGCCATGTGGCCGATTGGACGCGGAGGCGGGCGATCACCCGCTTCTCTTGCAGGATGCAGGCATTCGACGCTCCCCCGCCGACGCCAGTTTGTTCAGAGCCTTGAGTAGCGGGCGCAAGTCTCGCATTACGTCCCTGTGTTCCGGTTGCGGGAGCGCAATCCGCACCACCCCGTCGCGGGCCTTGACCACGTGAGTGATCAGGTCAGCAGAGCCTTTGGGCGCCGGGTAGGCGCCCGCGTTGGCGCGAAGGTGGGCGCCCCTGAGCGCCGCTCGCAGGCTTTTCCATTCATTCCGGCGTAGCTCGAACCCCGCCGTGCATACTCCCAATCTCACTCTCGTCTGGCGGTCCTTGAAGACGACAAGCGACGGCCGCGGCCCCCCAATCCCGCCTTCCTGGCGATAGGAGATGAGGACGCGGGAGCGTGGAGGGGGTGGGAGCTCCGGCGTCGCCGGCGCGACGACCGTATAGGCGACGTTCGCGCGGCCGGTGAGCCCATCGTTCGAGGTCGCGATCACAGAGAAGGTGTGCCGGCCGGGCGCAGCAGTGTCGAGGGGCGCCCCTGAAGCACGCCCGTCCCGGTCGACACAGGAGGCGATCCCCGGGCCGCCGGCTCCCTCGGCGCAGGCGAAGCTAGTGTCGATCGCCTGACCCTGCGTGTAGGTCGCTCCATCGACCGGGGTGGCGATCGAGGCGGTCGGCGGCGCCTGCACCGTCAGCGTGAAGCTCTGTTCGGCATCCGGCAAGGCGCCGGTGGCGGCTTTGATCGCGATCGAATAGGCGCCGCCCGTGCCCGCCGCCGGCGTGCCCGACAGGATCGCTGCACCGGGGCCATGATCGGTGAAGCCGACCCCGCTGGGCAGCGCTCCGGTTAGAGACAGATCGGGTGCCGGCAGGCCCGTCCCGGTAACGGTAAAGCTTCCCGCTTTGCCAACCTGGAAGGTGGCTGCCGCGGCACTTGTGATCGCCGGTGCGACGGGTGGGTCCTGAAGCTCAAACGCCCCCACATCGCAGACGCTCTTGCCGTTGTCCGGGCGCGGCTCGCCGCGCTGATCGACTTTGGTCGGGCATTTCGCCACCGGCGCCGCGTCGACCGCCGGACTCGACGCCGGCAATGCCTGCGTTTCCGTCGGGCCACCGTTATCGGCAAGCGGTTCCAGCTCCGGGTCGGCCGAAGGCAAATCGAACCCACAGCTCGTATCGCCGGAGGTCGGGCCCTCGAGGCTGTAGCTAGCGACCGCTACGTGCGCGGCGCAGTTCGTCGCGCCGCTGTTTCCCGCGACGATCGCTGCTTTCGCCGTCACGGTCCCCGCACCACTGATCCCGGCGCCAGCGCCCCCTGCACCTACCTCGTTGTCGTCGATCGTCACGCTGGCCAAGGTCGCTGAGACTTCTCCGTCCAAGTCGATCGCGCCACCTTCGCCGATTGCACCGCCACCGCCGGCTGAGTTCCCGATCAGGGTGCCGTTGGCGACGGAGACAGGCCGGGGCAATATGGAAGACACCCTGATCGCGCCGCCAGAGCCGGTGCCGCCCTGACCACCGGCGGTGTTGCCGACAAAAGTGCTGCTAGTGATCGTCAGGGGACTGACGTTGTTGAAGTTGCTGATAGCACCGCCGAAGCCGAAGGCGCCTTCGCCACTCCCACCTTGCCCACCAGCGGCGTTGCCGGAAAAGGTGCTGTTAGCGACCGTCAGCGCGCTGAAGCTTTTGATCGCACCGCCAACGCCGGCGCCGCTGCCCCCGCCGCTCCCATCCCGCCCACCGGCGATGTTGTCAGTAAACATGGCGCCGGTGACCGTTAGGGGTCCGGTCCCGCTTTCGCCCTCGATCGCGCCGCCCTCGCCGCGGCCGCTTAGGTTGCCGCCACCGCCATCCCCGCCAGCGGAGTTGTCCGTGAATGTGCTGTCGGAAACCGAAGTGGACGTCGCGGAATCGTGCAGATAGATCGCGCCCCCGCGGCCATAGCCGCTCTGGTAGCCATCGCCGCCATCTCCACCCGCGGTGTTGCCGGTGAACGCGCTGTCGGCGATCGTCACCGATCCTTCACCGTCGTACTCGATCGCGCCGCCCCGGCTCCGACCGCTGAAGTCAGTGCTGTCGCCAGCCCCGCCGGCAGAGTTGTCGGTGAACGTGCTGCCGGAGATGGTCAGGGACGCAGAGTGATACAGCATGTAGATCGCCCCTCCATGGGGACCGCCGGTGCTGCCTGCCCCGCCAGCGGTATTGCCGATAAACGTGCTGTCGCTGATGCTCAGGGAACCAGTGCTTTCGTAATTGATCGCTCCGCCATTCCCAGGCGTCGTACCGTTGGCGAGAGCCAGCTTGGAGATCGACAAATCCCCGACGCTCACGATGAAGATCTGGCTGGTGTGATTGCCGTCGATCGTCAGATGCGAGGAGCCCAGCCCTTCAAGAGTCAGGCTCTTGTCGATGACAATCGCAGAGGCAAGGTTGATCGTCTGATCGTTGAGGCTCGCGTCAAAGACGATTTTGTCCCCGCCGTTTGCGTCTTCAATGACTTGCCGCAACGAACCGGTCCCCGAGTCGTTCGCGCTCGTGACGATGTCCGTTGCAGCCAAGGCGCTCGCCGAGAAGCCGAAGAGATAGACGATCGCCGCGCCGATGATGAGCGGCAACGTTTGGCCGCAGCGCCGCCCCGCCTTTCGTTTCCTTGAACCCGACCGGAACTCTGTAGATCGCGGTTTGGATGTCTCTTTCAAAATACCCCCCGCCTCAAGACCCATCGTGGCCTTCTTCTGCCCTTTTGTGCCTCAAGGTCCCTGCCAGATGCTGAATCCCTGATCGACGCGGAAGGATAGCCCGGAAGAGCCGAGCCCGCAAACGTTCCGGTTCGTAGAACGATGCAAGCAAGCGCTGCATTGGACAGCGGAAGTGCAGAGCGCTTCTAGCCAAAGGGAGCGGTTGCGACGATGATCGGGATTCCGCCTCCTCTGCTTCGATGAGAAGTGCGGAATCGCTCGACACGACGCCGAAGCCGCGTATGGGACGCGGTCGCCCTTTGCGCGGGCGCCGGGGCGTTAGCGCGCCGCCGGGGCCACTTATTCGCGTTTCGCGCGAGCGAACGTAGGTGGACCGGAGGCCCGCGCAAGGGCCGGAATCGACCTCTCCCGACCTCATCTTGCCCCAGGGCTTGCCCAAGGCCATTTTCGCTGTTTTTGAGGTTCCCCAAAAAAGCGGAGACCCGCTTGATAAGCGGGTTTCCGTCCTATAGCGGGGGCAGGATTCGAACCTGCGACCATCGGGCTATGAGTTTGATCCGTTGGATCGGCTGGACTACGTGGGGCGCGGTCTAGAGCAGTTTTCGAGCGATCGAACTACGTGGAGATCGGCCGGGATCTGTGGGGCACGTTGCCCCATTTGTTGCCCCATCTCCCGCTCACCCGCCGAGCCGACCGGGATGCTCATCGATCGCTCCAAGCATGGGCGGTCGTAGATGCCAACGGGATTGCGACCGGTGCCGGCCGAGGTGAGGAGGCCGATGCAATTGAAGATCGCGGGCAGGCGCTGGACGAGCCCAATGCCGAGGCCAAGCCAAGCACCTAACGTTTTTGCTCAATACAGTTTCAGGCGGTGAATAGTAAAGAGGAGCGAAGACCAGCCGCATCCCAGTCAGGGCATCCAGCCAGGACGGGAAGGGGACGCCTCCTTGCCGCCTACGCCGCCGCCGCAGGGTTGGCGCTCATCGCCGTCGCTGCCATTTTCGTCTTGTCGTCCGGGTCTGCCGGGCTCGGCAATCCCCACATCAACCTCGATAGCGGGGTCACCAATGGCGTCGCCCCCGACAGCCGCCTCGGAATCAAGCCTCCAGACCTTGAAGAGCAACATCTCCAACAGGCAGCACGAGCCGCGAGATGCGAGCTTCGGCTGCGGCTACCGGACGAGGGCCGCGAGCACATCCCGGCCAGCGCGCCGGAACCGCGCTACAAGACGAAGCCGCCGACGTCCGGAAACCACGTCGAAGAACAACAGGCGGACGGGGCCTATCGCGAGACCCCTCCCCCGGTCAGCGTCGTGCACTCCCTCGAGCACGGCCGCCTCGTGATCCAATACCGGCCCGACCTGCCGGAGCGTGCACAGCGCGAACTGATCGGCTTGTTCGACACCATGTACGGAGGAGCCCTTCTCTTCCCCAATCCAGAAATGTCCTATGTGGTCGCGGCCACGACCTGGACGAACTTGTTGGGGTGTCGCTCTTACGATGAAGTAGCGACGCCAGCGGCCATCGAACTGTTCGGTAGGGCCACCTGGGGAAGATTCGGCGGCGAGCCAGTGGTCGGACTCAAGCCAACCGCTCCTACTCCACGATCCCCCTATCCTCAATAGCACCGGATACGATTAGGATCTAGGGGAAGGCCGCAAGGCCGGTATAGCCTGATAGACAGTCTCCTCAGTTATGACAATTAGCTTCATGGGCAGCACGAGCCACCCAGCTGCCCGCGTTACCACGCTAGCCCATCCCCAAGCGTCAGACACCTCGCTTCCGAACTCAACGACCCCTGCGCCCCCGTCGAAGCCATTCCTCCGTAACTGAACCTCAAGTAGTGACATACCAGCCGACATACCAAAGGACGCCGCGCCACCCTTCAAGCCACCCAGCACACTCGACTCGTATACCTTCTGCCTTAGAAAATACCTCTCCAGACCATTCTGATAACCGTGGTAGGCCCCCCGAGCGGATCCCCCTCCGGAACTCTGAAGGAGATCCCTCTCCTTGTCATACTTAGGTGGACCAGTGGTTGGCTGCTGTGGAGGAGCAGAAGGCTGCTGCGTCGGAGGACAAGGCGGAGGTGGACAACCGCATCCCACGGGAATGAGGCCAGATGGATCCGTGAGATTGACGGGATTGGCCACCGCATACGCATACGTTTCTCCTGTAGTCCGCGGCCAGCGGGTCAGAGCTTAGGAACTGCGCCGTCCCGGATCGTAGGTCCGGGCCCGCAGGTAGATCAGCTGGTTTTCGGTGTGCATCCGGCACTGTCCGGCGAACCCCATCTGGGTCGTCTGGTTCCGGTGTATTCCCATGAACGCCCCGTTGGGCCCATAGCGATAGGTGCCCGTCACGGTTGCCGCTGAGTCCGTCAGGACAGCCGGGTCGACCCCAGTTGGTCGTGGTGCATGGTAGGCCGCCGACCCGAGGTGATCTGCTCGATCGGAAGGCCGTCCGGGCCGTAGATGAAGTAGTCGTTCCCTTCGCGCAGCAGGAGCGGCAGCCCTGCCGTGGAGTCCCAGACCATCGGATAGGTCGAGGCGTTCCTGGTTTCGGTGGTTCGCAGGCCCGTACCGTCGTATTTGAAGGTGTTTTCGATCGTCCGGGCCTTTGCTTGCGATCAGGTTTCCCGGCCTGGTCGTAGGAGAAGGTAGTGGCCGATCCTCCGGTGGGCGTTTCTTTGACCCGCTGGCCGAGTTTGTTGAATTCGAAGGTCGCGTTGCTCGCGGTCGCGATCTGGTCGGCTTTGTCATAGGTGTAGGTCGTCGGGGAGATTTTCGTCACGTTGTTGGCGGCGTCGTATTCGAAGAGCGTGCCGTTGCTTTTGGTCAGCCGGTTCGCAGTGTCGTATTCGTATTTGTATTCGGGGACTTCCGGAAACCCGGTCTCGACGGTTTTTTCGACCTGCCCGAGTTTGTCGCGCGTGTAGGTCATCGACGCCAGGACTTCGGCTTTCTTCTTCATCGAGACCGCCGTCATCTCCCCTGCCCTGTTGTAGGCGTATTCGTCCACGTTGGTGGTCGCGGCGGGGAAGGTCATCGCTTTCATCTGCGAGTTCGCGGTTATAGGAGAACGTGGTTTCCTTTCCGAGCCAGTCGGTGATCTTTTTCGAGACGCCCGGCTTTGTCGAATGCGCGTTTGACGGTTTCGCCGTTCGGATAGACGATTTCGGTCTGCTGGTTGCCGAGGTCGTATTTGTATTTGACGACTTCTTTTGCCGTTTTTGACTTCGGTCAGCCGGCCGAGCTGGTCGTAGACCCTCGTGGTCGTCCCCGTGCCGTCGATCATTTCGACCACGTTGCTGTTTTTGTCATATTTGTAGGTGATGTCGGCGGTGCTGGCTTCCGAGTAGTTGACTTCTTTGAGCCGGTCGGCGTTGTCGTAGGCGTAGGAGACCGTGCGGCCGAGAGCGTCTTCGGTTTTTTTGAGGTTGCCCGCCGCGTCGTATTCCTGTTTCGTTTTGCGTTCCAGCGGATCGATCGTTTCGGTCAACTGGCCGAGCGCGTCGTATTCGTATTTGGTCGTGTAGCCGTTGCCGTTGGTGCGGCTTTTGACCTCGCCCATGCTGCCGTAGGCGAGTTCCAGTGGTGTTGCCGTTCGGCCTTTCGACTTTGGTCCGCTCGTCGTCGGCGTTGTAGGTGTATTTGGTCGTGTGGCCGAGGGCGTCGGTCGTCGATTCGAGGTTGCCGTTTTTGTCGTAGGCGAATTTAGTTTCGTGGCCGAGCGGGTCGGTGACCTTGATCGGCCGGCCTTGGGCGTCGCGTTCGGTTTTGGTTTCGAATTCTTCGGCTTTGGCGCCTTCTTCGTTGCCGCGCGGGCTGACTTCGGTGAGCTGCTGGCCGTCTTTGTTGTAGGTCCAGGTGGTCTTGTCCCCCGCGGGGTTGATTTCGGCTTTGAGATTGCCGTAGGTCGTCATATTCGAATTTCGATTTCGCGGCCGAGCGGGTCAGTTGCGGATTCCAGGTCGCCGTTGGCGGCGTATTTGAAGGTCGATTTCTGGGTCGCTCCGCCCGGCGCAGGGCGTTCTATGGCTTCGACATTGCCTTTGGCGTCCCGTTTGTAGGTGGTCACCTCGCCTTTGGGCGTCGTTTCGGTTAGGACATCGTGGGTGGAGTTGTAGGTCCATTTCGTTTCGTTGCCCTCGGCGTCTTTTTCGAGCGTGCGATCCCCGGCGGCGTTGTATTCGTAGGTCGTCGAGTGGCCGAGCGCGTCGGTGGCTTTGATGAGTCGTAGGCCGAGTCGTATTCATAGGTGGTTTTCCGTTCCAGGCCCGTGCCTTTGGCCTTGACCACTTCCAGCGGCCCGCCGGCCTCGTTGAACTTCTGGAAGGTCGTCGACCCGTTCGGCTCAGTGATAGTCGTCGTCCTTTTGCCTTCCGATTCGCTGTAGGCGAATTTGAGCACCCGGCTCATCGGATCGGTCTGTTTTATGACGCGGTGTTTTGCGTCGTATTCGGTTTTCGTCACGCCGCCGCGGCCATCGGTCATTTCGGTCAGCCGGTGGGAGGCGTCGTATTTGAATTTCCAGCGGGGGGTTTCTTCTCCGGGCAGCGTCACCGAGGTGAGATGGCCCGATTCGTAGGCGTATTTGACTATGCGGCCCATAGGGTCTTCGACGCTCGTCACCTGGGCACCGGTGTAGAGCGAGAGCCAGCTCCCGGCCGGCGGCGTCTTTAGTGTTGTGAGCTTGCCCGAGAAGTAGGTGAAAGTGAGGGCGTTGCCGTTACGGTCTTTCTGTTCGGTGAGCTTGCCTTCGGAGTTGAATTTGAGCTTTTCCTGGTCAGGCAGCGTGAAGACGTAGTTTGCCCCTTCTTTGACCAGGGTGGCCTGGACCCAGGGGCCGGGGACGTATTTGCCTTCTTCGAGGAGGAAGGTGGCGGTGGCACCGTTTTCCTGCACGACGGTGACCGTGCCGGCTTCGCTCGAATTCGAGATGGGAGCTGTAGGGGCCCGACCAGCCGTAGCCCCACGGGCCGGTTTTGCCTTCGGCGGCGGCCAGGGAGTTGTAGGAGCGGGTGACGTGCAGGGCGGGGCCGCGGCCGCCGAGTACGAGATCGGTCTGTTCCTCGGTCTGGTTGCCGGTGGCGCAGTTGACCGGGGCTCCTACGAAGCAGTTGTTGGTGTTCGGCGCGGCTTTGCTTCCGCCGCCATACGGGTCGTCGTCGCCGATCGGCGGTCCGGGCGTGCCGCAGACTGCCGATCGCGTAGTTGGCGGCGAGCGCAGCCGAGGCGAGGAGGGCCAGGAAGCAGACAGCGAGTGCTCTGGCCCTGAGGGTCATGGGGTCAGCCTGTGTCGCATGGATAGGAGACCTTGAGCATTCAGGTACTATCACAGTATCAACCGGAAAAAGCAAGGGCTTAAGCCACCTGCCTTGCTGCCAGGACGATTGCTCACCGCTTGTCTCGTAACCCTTGAGGGCTGGCGCCAGAGACTCTCTGTCGCGCTACCCTCACAGCAGGGGTCGCAGAGAGGAAGGTCAGGGGCACGGATCTGGATGGGGAAGCCTTTTGACCGGCGGGTTCCCACGCCGACGGTCCGATTATGAGCGCGGCCCGCCGACTCGGCTGGGCACTGTGGAGCGCGACTAGAGCGGTTTTCGGGAGATCGAGATCGGCTGGGATCGGCTGGAATCTGTGGGGCTTGTTGCCCATTTGTTGCCCCAGCGAATCGGCGCCGACCGACAAGGCAGCAGCTGCAGGCCAAGTCCGGTGCAGAAATGGCAACTCTGTTCGTCCTGCGCTGGCCTCCGATCCTGCTTGCGAGCATTCACTCCCCGCTGGAGCGAGTCCCGCGGCGACTTCGCCTTTTGTGGTCATCTGCTTTTCGGAAGTAGACTGACGCCTGAGATGCTTCTGGTTTCGGAGATACAAGCAGAGCTTCATCGTCGCGCCCAGAATCTGGTTCCCGAGCGCTACGAGTCATTCGATGAGCTTCTCAATGTTGCGCTCGAAAACCAGCACTGCGCCTTGAGAAGCAGGGAGGTTCAGGGCCGTTGGCGGTCTCTGACGTCCCGACTTCGCGCATCGGCGGCGAGCAGAAGTTGGCCGCTTCCAGCGAGTCTGTGGTGCAGACGCTCGATCCGACTCGGTTCCGCTCCCTGCCCGAGCCACCCGACCCTACAATCTGGTCCTCCCCGGTCCTGTGGGGGCAGGTCAATCGCCTCTTGCCCGTTATGGCGGGGGTTCGAGCCTTGGGGCATCTTCTACTGGAGAACGAAGCCGAAGAGATCCCGCTCGAGGTCTGGCATGAGGGGGCCGCAACGGTGGCCACGTCGCTCTATGCCCGCCTGCTGGACTTAGATCATCAGGCCGAACGACGCCGAGGAGATTTGTGGTCAATTGGCTTTCCAAGCGGTGATCGAGCCAGTACGCGACGCTATGCAAACCAGTTTCTCGGGAGAGGAAGTCGCCAATCTCCCGGCGCCGCCGAGATGATTGGCCTAACGGCAATTTGTCCCCGCGGGGACAAGATGACGGCCGCAATCACCGCGGCCGGCATGGAATTGAGCGCCCTGCAGAACCCAGTGCTTGATGGTCCCGAGCCAGCAGAAACTATCTCGGAGGCAGAGGCGAAGCTCTTCCTTGAGATTCTCGGTCGACAGCTTCCGAGAGAGCGCGAGTTCATGGCCTTGATGGCCAAGCTCATCGAAACCACTGATTCCCGAGTTGCCCTGGAGCAAGAGCTGATCCGTCTCCGGCCGGAGCTTGAGAAGTACGCAGGAACGATGCGCGCCGGCGCGATCGGCCGTCTGCACGACCTCGGGTTCCTCGCGCGTGAGCGGGAAGGCACCAAGGTCCGCTACTCCCTCACGCCACGAGCCGCGAAGCTACGCCTCGTCTCGTAGGTCAAGTTCAGGAATTCCAGCGGTTTTCTGCGGTCGGACCTAAAGCGGCTTGACAGTCCGCGCTCGGTGGTTAAGCTCTAGACCGCAGATAGACCGCAGATGCTTGAGAGCAGGGGGCTATGAAATCCAGCAGTCTCAAATCCACTTCGGGCCTTCGTGTAATCCGTGGAAAGCAGGGTCGGGAACTCCTTCGCGCTGCTGAGCAAGCAGTCACGCCGAAAGCGAGGGATGACCTTCAAGCCAGCCTGGAAGCGATTGTCGGCGAGTTGACTTGGAAGCCATTTGGAGGAACGGGCCGGGCTGCCCACAGCGCAATCGGGGCCACTGGCGATGCTCTCCATCTGGCGGGCGAGCCGATCGTCAACCAGGGCGATGGGTTGATCGAGATGAAGCGTGAGCTAGCGCGCCTCGAAGGCGATGACTGGGAGCCAGCAAGCCCCCGGGAGGCGGCCGCGCACTACTTCGACTTGCCGGCCCAAGGGATGACGAATTGGGATACCCGCAAAGGTGATGCGCGGAAGTGCTTTGAGGAAGCCGCGCTCCTCTCGAAGCTTTTGGTGTACCCAGGGTCGCAGAACGATGAGGCCACGCTCATGTATCTCGACCAAGGCATAGGGCAGCATCCCTCGCTCTTCGAGGAGACGGTGCTGTCCCTTCAGCGTGGGTTGAAGGCCGAAATTCCCTATCTCGCCGGACAATTCGGTCATGGCGCGGGGTTGACCTTGAACTTCTCCAACGGAGGGCAGATCATCATTGGTCGCCGTCACCCCAGCTTGCGAGCAGACGATCAAGAGGACCTTGTCGGGTTCACGATAGTCCGGAAGTACCGCGCGTCTGAAGTCAAGTCAAGTCTTCCCGCCTATCTCTATGCGGTGGAGAAGGAGTCGGGGAAGCCCCTGGCATTCGAGGCGTCGGCACTAGGAGATCCACGCTGGCACGGGCTTCGCCGGATGTGCATCGACTACGAGCTCGGCACCCCAGCCAAGCGGGTCGGAGATCGGCCGACTGGCGGGCTCTACTACAACCTCGAAAATCTGCTGCCGTGCCCGGTGCTTCCCTATGCACTTCGGGACGAACGCGGCGACTCTCCGCAGTGGAGGTATATGCAGGGCGTCACTGCGCGGTTGACGGCGAGGGCCAAGAGCTGGGCACCGAAACCTCGCAAGAACCGAATCAAGGTCACTGGACCCTTCAGCACCACGGTGGACGTGACCGCCTCGAGCTGACGATGGCCAAGACTACGGCACGGCTGAGGTCACGGCCTGGATCATCGAGCAGGAGAATACGAGCAAAGGCAATGATCTATTCGGCCCCGCCAAAGCCGCCGAAACCTGGTCGTTAACCGGCCAGATGCACGCGGCCATTGGTCGCGATCACTTTGGTCAGAAGCCGATCGAACTCGATGCGCTGAAGAACCACCTCAGGGTCAACGTGGACTGCGATGGGCTAACGGTTGACGCAAAGGCCGACCTCTTCACGACCAGCCGACAGGGCACTGCTGAGCGCCGAGCGAAGAGAGCACTCCGCACCGCAATCGACAGCGTCCTCGCCAACAACCAGGAGTTGCGAGCGCGGGATCAAAAGATCAAGGAAGAGGCCCTTCGTCGGGCGACTGAAGGGGCAGACAAAGAGCTCGAGAAGGCGCTTAGTGACTTCCAGCATCTCTTTGAGCGCCCTGTCGAGGTTCGGGTTGGCGGGTCTGGGAAGAAGAAAAAGAGGAGGAAGAAGGGGAAGAAAGGGACGAAGCCAAATATCCCACCGCTTGCGCCAATTTCGCCCCTGTCCTCTGAGCCAACTTTCCTGAGATTTCGCAAGGTGGTGAAGAAGCGAATCCGGGTACGCCCCGATGCCGTCGCTTCCATCCACCTGGAGGCCGACGCCGTTGATGGCTACTTCCCGGACAAGGAGCAGGTGCAGTTCTCGACCACTCCTGATCTCGGAAGCACGGTTCGCATCTTTGCCCGCGAACGCCTTGCGGGCGGACGCCTTCGTGTCCATTTCCGCGCTGCCGCTGATGCAGCTCCCGGGAGTGCCATCCTGACTGCGACCTGTCTGCCAGTCGCATCACAAGGGCCACTGACCGACTCCATAAAGCTGGAGATCGTCGCTCCGATCTCTGGCGGTGGCGGCGACCAAGTACGCAAAGTCAAGAAAATGGTCGCTCCGCCTTACCGCGTTCTTTGGAAGGAAGACTCTGCCGGCGATAGCTGGTCTGAGGCGAAGGTGGCGTGGGACGAGGAGACGGTGGGCGAGTTCAAAGATCGTGTCGCGCTCGTAAACGGTGACTTCGGACCATTTCGGGAGATGCTCGATCAAGTAAAGGTCGATCAGCGCAAGGCAATTCTCCGACTCTACGTGCCGCCGATAGTGATGAGTCTCGTTAACCTCGACAAAAGCGAAAAGGAGCCGCCAACTTCCGACATCGGGGAATCGGTCCCGTTACACCCGGACTACCGTATCGCTGCGCTCAGGAGCGTAGCGCTCGGCTCCGTTTTCACGATTCGGCGCCTAAAAAAGCTTGGCCTTGGAGTCGGTGGTTCCGATCCTGACGGAAGCTAGGCGGCGGTAGCTTTCTGCTCAGGCGCGGCGAACCGCCCCTTCGAACCCTCGATGTAGTCCCGCTGAGGCTCAATTGCGATCCATCGCCGCTTCAGGGTCTCTGCAGCAGCACCCGTCGTGTTGCTGCCCCCGAATGGATCAATCACCAGGTCATCTTCATCAGTTAGGAACTTGATGAAGAACTCGACAAGTTCAGGAGCCATCCGGGCGGGGTGAGGTTTCAGGTCGTGAGCTCGACAGTAGACCCGATAGGGATCCGATGAGATCGTATTGCTGATCTTCAGGACATTAGGAGGTATCGCTCCACCATGATCGGTTAGGAATGAAACCTCCCCGATTTTGTGCTCTGATGGGCGGTGACCAGCATTGTAGTCCTGCCGCTTGAGCAGCTTTTTCATCGAGGGGCTATAAGGCGTCAGAACTTTGCGGTTGCTGGCCTTCGGTCGGGTCGTCCGACTCATCCACCAAATGTTCGTGTAGGCGTCCTTGACGCGAATGCGATCCACGTTGACCCACTGCACAGGAGATGGCAAGCGTGCTGGGTTATAGGCAACGAATTGCTGGCATAAGTGGAATCCGCCCTTCTTAAGGACTTGCAGAAGAGCTTCCAGGGCGAGGGTGGACATCACCGGCTCCCCCGGCACCCAGGCGTTTCCGAGCTCCACCACAAACGAGCCGTCCTCAGCTAGAAGGTCGCCTAATGGAGACGCAAGGCCAGCGAGCCACTCAAGATACTTATCGCCAGTCTCGTTCCCGTACTTCTTCTTCCGATTGAGGGGAAAGGGAGGCGAGGTAAAGATCGACTGTGCGTCGCCTCGCAGCTCACGCCCCAACGACGAACTGAGAAACGTCTCGGCTGCCCCCTCATACATGGCACCGAACTCGGTGTCGTAGGCGAAACGTAGTGATTTTGGCTTCTGATTGGCTTTAGCGGCAGGCAAAACGGCTCCCAAGGGGATCGCTGGCGGTGACTTTACTTTCGCCCTCGGACCGCGTTAATGGCTGGGAAAACCTAGCCGCGCCCCCGCTCAGGTCGAGCGCAGGCACCTCATCCCCGGTCGGCAGATGCGTGTAGTCCTCGAGTACGGACTTATCCTGGGAACTGCTCATGAGCAATCACCTCGTGAGCCGGGGGCGGGTCGTTCCAGCGGCGCCGCCCCATTTGCATTCTCAGACAACACGTTAACAGGACGGGCGGCCGTTCGGCATCTACCTCACGTACTCGTCCAACCGATCTCGACGCCGCATAATCTCAACCTCATGGGCATTCGGCGCTACGTTCACTACCCCCTCCTGCGGGCGGAAGGCCTGCCGCAAGGGCCGAATCGACCTCTCTCGAAGCTCATGTTGCCCCAAGCGTTGCCCCGGGGGCGATTCTAAACCCCTTTGCCTGCGTCCCAGAAAGATGAAAACCCCGCAAACGCGGGGCTTTCGTCCTATAGCGGGGGCGGGATTCGAACCCGCGACCTTCGGGTTATGAGCCCGACGAGCTACCTGGCTGCTCCACCCCGCGGCGGTTTCTTGATCCTAGCAATGGCGGGGTGACTGGGCGGGGGCGGGGCGTTTGCGCAAGCGACTTCTCGGCTTTGTCGCTGTCTAGAGTGCCGGGGCCATGGCGGAGGGGCTCCACAAGGGTCGCGGTGATCGACGTCGGCACCAACTCGGCGCGGCTGCTGGTCGCCGACGTCGCCGGGGGGAGGGTCTCGCCGGTCGAGCGGCGCAGCACGGTGACGCGGCTGGGCCGCGGGGTCGACCTCTCCGGGCGGCTCTCGGCGGAGGCGATGCGAGGACGCCTGCGCGGCGATCGGCGAGTACGTCGCCATGCTGCGGGAGCTGGGGGCCGAGACGGTCGACGCGATCGCGACCAGCGCCGTCCGCGACGCCGAGAACGGCAGCGCCTTCGTCGCCGAGCTGCGCGAGCGGTTCGCGCTCTCCGCCCGCGTCCTCGACGGCGAGGAGGAGGCGCGGCTCACCTACCTGGGCGCCACCTCGGAGCACCCGCCGGCGGAACCGACGCTGGTGATCGACATCGGCGGCGGCTCGACCGAGCTGATCGTCGGCATCGGCGCCGAGATCTCCTTCCACACCTCGCTGCAGGCCGGGGTCGTCCGCCACAGCGAGCGCCACATCGCCTCCGACCCCCCCACCGCCCTCGAGCTGGAATCGCTCGCCGGCGACGTGCGCGGGCTGATCGAGGCGGCGGTCGGGGGTCGGGAGAGGCCGCCGCCGGGATCGCGGTCGCCGGCACCCCGACCTCGCTGGCCGCGATCGAGATGGAACTGGAGCCCTACGACCCGGCGCGGGTCCACGGCCACCTCCTCTCCCTGCCCGCGATCCAGCGGATGCTCTCCCAGCTCGCCTCCGCCCCACTGGCGCAGCGGGTCGAGATCCCCGGCATGCACCCCGACCGGGCACCGACGATCGTCGCCGGCGTCGTCATCCTGGTCGAGGCGATGCGGGCCTTCGGCCTCGAGCAGATCGAGGTCTCCGAGCACGACATCCTCTACGGCACGGCGATCGCCGTAGCCACGTCTGGCTGAGCCGACAAATGGTCTGGGCGCTTTGCGGTACCGATTGGACAGACCGGCTACCGAACGACAGGACAGATGGGTTAGACGTTCCGCCTAAGCCCGAGAAGTTGGTAGGTCGCACCTACCTGATTCTTAGTAGCCGGTTGCGGCCGACTAGACGCAGTGGATAGTCGAGCGCATAATCGGCTCATCGGGGAAAGAGTTGTGGATCGTCCGCAGCTTCCGACCCGATAACAGGGCTTAGGCGATTGCCGCATCATGGCGCCTCCCGCCGTCTGGGCCCATCGAATACACACGGTCCCTGAAGACGTACCCCTGCCCGTCCTGAGGGACCACTCGAATCGGTCGCCAGAGATGGCGGCCGATTCTCGTTGCGCCGGTCCACCCCCGGCGCCTTGCGACCTCTACACCGAAATCTGGCTTGCTCAAGCCAGATTCGACTTGCGCGGGTAAACGACCTCGGGGTCGGTGAGGACGTTGACGAGGGTCGGCCGGCCCGACTCGAAGGCGCGCTCCAGCGCCGGCCGCAGCTCATCTGGATCGCGCACGAGGATGCCGTCGCAGCCGAGCGATTCGACCAGCTCGTCGTAGCGCGTCTCCGGCCGCAGTTCCGCCGCAACGGAGTAGCCGTAGAGGAATTTCATCGGGTGATGCTCGAGCGCCCAGATGCCGTTGTTGCCCATCACCCCGACAACGCCGAGCCCGTGACGCGCCATAGTGTCGAACTCCATCCCCGCGAAGCCGAAGGCCCCGTCGCCGAGCAGCAGGCAGACCTGGCGGTCGGGATGGGCGACCTTGGCGCCGATCGCCTGGCCCGGCCCTGCGCCGAGGCAGCCGAACGGGCCCGGGTCCATCCAGCAGCCTGGCTCGTAGGTGTCGATGAAGCGCCCGGCATAGGAGACGAAGTCGCCGCCGTCGCCGACACGATCGCGTCGCGGTCGAGCACCTGGCCCAGCTCGCGGTACACCCGGACCGGATGCAGCGGCGAGCGCGGGTCGTCCAGCTCCTCTTGCTCGGCCGCCCGCTTCTCCGCCTCGGCCGCGCGCAGTTCCTCCAGCCAGCGCCCGCTGCGCGGCTCGCCCCCGGCCGCCTCGCGGATCGCCGCCAGGCTCGCCCGCACGTCGCCGACCAGGTCGACCGTCGGGCGCCGGTTGGCGGTGAGCGCGTTCGCCGCCACGTCGAGGCGCACGATCTTCGTCTCCTCGCCGAAGCTGCCGCCGAAACCGAGCCGGAAGTCCATCGGCACGCCGACGACCAGCGCCACGTCGGCCCCCTTCAGCGCGGCGCCGCGGGCGCGGCTGAAGGCCAGCTCGTGGTCCGCGGGCAGGCAGCCGCGGCCGAGTCCGTTGAGGAAAACCGGGATGCCGAGCGCCTCGGCCAGCGCCCGCAGCTCGCCCTCCCCATGGCCCCAGTAGAGGCCGGTGCCGGCCATGATCGCCGGCCGCTCGGCCGCGGCCAGCAGTGCCGCCGCCTCCTCGACGCCCGCCGCCGGCTCGCCAGCGGGCGCCTCCGGCGCCGCCGGAATCTCCGGCTCGGCCTCGCTGAAGACCACGTCCAGCGGATAGTCGACGAAGGTCGGCCCGCTCGGCGCCGCCAGCGCCAGGTCCAGCGCCGCCGCGGTCATCGCCGCGATCTGGCCCGGCTCCTTCACCGTCGCTGCCGACTTGACTAGCGGCGAGACGAAGGGAAGGTGATCGATCTCCTGCAGCGAGCCCGAGCCCCAGCGCAGCTCCGGCGCCCGCCCGCCGAGCACCGCGACCGGCGAGCAGTTGGCCTGGGCGCCGGCGATCGCGCTGATCCCGTTGGTCACTCCGGGCCCGGCGGTCAGCGCCGCAACTCCCAGCCCCCGCGTCGCCTTCGCGACCCCCTCGGCGGCGAAGACCGCGGTCTGCTCATGCCGCACGTCGACGATCCCGATCCCCTCCTCCTTGCAGCCGTCATAGATGGAGAACAGATGCCCACCCGACAGCGTGAAGAGCTGCTCGACCCCCCGCGACCTCAGCGCCTTGGCAACGATTCTCCCCCCGTGCTCAGCCACGATTCCAGCCTATACGGCGGCACGCTTGGGACAGCCCGTCGCGAGAGTGCCCGGGGCGGGACTCGAACCCGCAAGCCCCATACGGGGCAGCGCCTTTTAAGGGCGCCGCTTTTGCCAGTTTCGCCACCCGGGCCCAGCCGATGGTATCCCGCCTGACAGAGGGGCTAAAAGCGCGTTAAATGTTGCGAGGGCGCAACTCCCGCGCTGTTACGGTGTCCTTAGCTTTAGAAACGCGCCTTCCCTGGAGGAGACAGCTTGGAGGCATCGGCCCTAACGCACGCCAGTCGCCGCGGACTACTCGCCCGGCGCTCCCCGCTGCTCAAGCTGCAGGGCGACGCGAAGCTGGTCGCGATGGCTCGCAGCGGCAACCCCGGCGCCTTCGAGGCGATCGTCGACCGCTACGAGGCGCGCCTGCTCGGCTTCTGCCGCCAGATGCTGCGCTCCACCGAGGACGCCGAGGACGTCCTGCAGGAGGTCTTCGTCAACGCCTACAAAGCGATGCTCGCCGACGAACGCGAGCTCAACCTGCGGCCCTGGCTGTACCGGATCGCCCGCAACCGCTGCCTCAACCACCTGCGCAAACCGACCGCCGACGCGCAGGAATCGATGGACATGGTGCCCGAGGTCGAAGCCGCGTCGACCGCTGAGAAGGTCCACAACCGCGAGGAGTTCCGCCAGCTCCTCTGCGACGTCAAAAAGCTTCCCGAGACCCAGCGCTCGGCCCTGCTGCTGCGCGAGATGGACGCCCTCTCCTATGAGGAGATCGCGGCGGCGATGGACACCACGGTGCCCTCGGTCAAGTCGCTGCTGGTGCGGGCGCGAATCTCGCTCGCCGAGGCCAGCCAGGCGCGTCTGCTGACCTGCGGCGAGGTTCGCATCGAGCTCTCCGAGGCGGTCGAGGGCCTGCGCAAGGTCTCCGCGCCGGTTCGCCGCCACATCCGCGAATGCGACGAGTGCGCCGACTTCCGCTCCCAGGTCCGCTCCAACGAGAAGGCGCTTGCGGCGCTCTTCCCGGTCGGCGGCCTTTTTGCCCTGAAGGGCCTGATCGCCTCCAAGCTCGGACTCGGTGGGAGCAGCGCCGGCACCGCTGGCGCGGGCGCGGCAGGCGCCGGCGCGGCGGGCGCGGGGGCTGCCGGCGCCGGGGCTGTGGGTGGCGTCGGGGCCGCGCTCGGCGGCGGCGGGGCCGCCGGCGGCATCGGCGCGATCGGCGGCGCGATCGGCACCAAGGCGGTGGCCGGGGTCGTCACCGCGGCCGTGCTCACCGCCGGCGCCGTCGAGGTCAAGCAGAACGTCGGCGCTCCGGTCGACCCCCCGGCCAAGGCCGCCCGCGTGGCGCCTCCCGCCCTGGCGCCGGCAGAGCCAAACGAGCCGAAGATCGCCGTCGTCGCCGCCCCTGACGTCCCCGCTCCGGCCACCGCGGAAGTCGAGCCGGTCCCCGCGCAGACCGAGGGGACCGAAGCCACCACCCGGGCTGTCGAGGCGGAAGCGACCGGACAGTCGGCCGAAGAAACGATCAGCACCGGCGACCCGGCTGCAGAAGCCGTTACGGAGGCGACTCCGCCGGCCGGCGCCGCTCCCGGCGCCCACAGCGGCGGCGGCACGGTCGTCGTCACGGTCGGCGGTTCGCCCTCCGGCAGCGCGCCGCCCGCCTCGCCTCCGCCCGCCTCCAGCCCGCCGCCGAGCGAACCGGCTCCAGCTCCGGCTCCGCCGCCGCCAGCGGAACCGCCGGCCGAAACGCAGCCTCCGGCCAGCTCCGGCGAAGCCGAAGCCCCTCTCCCCTAGCCGAGCCCGATGACTTTCAGCCGCCGCATCAGACAGGTGCCGGCGAACTGGCGCGTCTCCTCGAGCGAGTAGCCGAACAGCTCGAAGTCCTCCTCCTCCGCCCAGGGCGGCGAGAGCACGCCGTCGGCCACCGGCAGCGACTCCTCCAGCGTGCGCTGGATCGCCTGCTTGTAGCGCTCGTCCTCGCGCGCCTTCTCGCGCAGGAAGACCGAGCCGAAGGCGACGTGCCGGTGCTCGTCGCGGGCGACGTTGCCGAAGCCCTCGACGAAGGTGGGCAGCGTCCCTTCTCGTTCGTTGAAGTCCATGATGAAGTGCTGTCCGGTAAGCGCCAGCATCCCCTCGATCACCATGTGGTAGAGCGTCACCGCCTCGACCAGCGCCTCGGTGTCCTCCGGTTCGGCCGAGAGCCGGTCGGTGCGCCGCTTCAGCATCTCGTCGAAGAGGACCCCGAACTTGTCGTTCAGATGGGCCGACGTCTCGGTCAGCATCTCGCTCAAGCTCGTCGGACTCGAGCACGCCGACCTCGCGGTAGAAGCGCTCGAAGAAGCGCACGTGGCGAGCCTCGTCGGCGATCTGCGTGCAGAGGAAGATTTTCTGGTCCTCGGTCGGGGCGGCGCGCATGATCGGCCCCAGCTCCTCGGCTACTTTCTGCTCGCCGATGAAGAAGGAGGAGAGCCCGTACATGCGCTGGAAGCGCTCCTCGGCGCTGATCCGCTCGTGCCAGTCCTCGCGGTCGCGGCTGAAGTCCAGCTCCTGCGTCTGCCACTGCTGCCGCTCCCAGAGCAGGTACAGCTCCTTATAGGTGAGGAGCTTGACGTCGGCGGTGCGGTCGGCCGCCTCCATCAGGGCCGGGTCGGCGGTCTCCTGGAAATCGGCTCGCTCGGTCCTCGATTGAGTCCCGGTCGCCTCTTTGGCCTCCATTTTCAGCTCCTCCGGTCGGCTGCAGCGGTCCGAGCGAGGTTACAGCACGCCTTGGCCAGCCAGCCAGTTTCTTTAGACGCTGTGCGTCTCGCCCGGCTTCAGCACCACGACCTGGGAAGAGGTCTGGGCCTCGACGTCGGCCTTGAACGCCTCGGCGTCGGTCTCGATCGGCGGGAAGGTGTCGTAGTGCATCGGGATCACCGTTTTGGCGCCGACGAACTCCGCCGCGACGACGGCGTCGTGTCGGTCCATCGTGTAGTGGCCGCCGATCGGAACCAGGAAGACATCGACGTCGCTGCGCTGGGCGATCAGCTTCATGTCGCCGAACAGGCAGGTGTCGCCGGCGTGGTAGACGGTCGTCTCGCCGATCTTGATCACCAGCCCCGCCGCCGGGCCGAGGACGATCCCATGCTCAGCGCTGAAGGGAGCGGTTTCGGAGCCGGGGATCGTGTTGGTGTGCCAGGCGGGCACGAGGCTGACGTAGCCCCAGTCGAACTCGACCGTGCCGCCGAAGTTGGGGTCGCTGACCGCCTCGACCCCCTGGCCTTTCAGCCATTCCGCCAGCTCGACCATGCCGATGCAGTGGGCGCCCGTGCGCTTGGCGACGGGGACCGCGTCGGCCATGTGGTCGGCGTGGCCGTGCGAGATCGCGATATGGGTCGGCTCGACTTCCTCCGCGGTATGGACCGCGGCCGGATTGTTCGGCTTCAGGAACGGATCGACCAGGACCGTGGTCTCCCCCTCGCTCAGCTCGAAGCAGGACTGGCCGTGAAACTTGATCTCCATCTCAGCTCTCTCCCTTCAGGTCTTGGTCCCCGTCGCCGGGGCCGCTCATCTCTTCCTTCAGTGCCCAGCCGACTGCGACCCCGACCATCATCCCCATCCGCGCCTCCTCGGCGAGCAGGGCGCGGACGGCGGCGATCCGCTCGTCCGGGTCGGGGACGGTCGCGGCCTTCAGCGCCTCGGCCTCGTGTGGCTCGCCGAACCAGCCCCCCTCGGCGAGGGCGCGCGGCGAGCACCTTCTGCAGCTGCGGCGCCGCCTGGGGACGACGCGCTCCGCCTCGGCGAAGCGCCCGGGGTCGAGCAGCCGCTCGATCGCGGCCTCGAAGTCGCTCTCCTCGGGCACCGGGGCAGCCTAGTTACTCGATGGGCGCAGGAGTGCCGCCGCGCCAGCCCGGCGAGGGCGCCGACGGAACCGCCGACCAGCCCGGCGAAGAAATTCGCGCTCGGCACGAACAGCGGCAGCGCCAGCAGGACGACCGCCGCAACCGCGACGCCGATGACGTCGTACTCCTCGTCGATCGCGCCCTGCGCTTCGGCGCGGCGCAGCGTAAACCAGGCGGCGACGGCGCCCAGCGCCATCCCGTTGCCTCCGGCGATGACGGTCGAATCGCCTTCGGCGTCCGCGACGGCGCCCGCCGCCAGCATCCCCAGCGAGCCGCAGGCGAGCAGCAGAATCGCGGTCGGGACGCTGCCGAGCCGCCGCTCGATGCCCGGGCGCGAAGATCGCCAGGCCGAGCGCGACGACGAAGAGGTAGCCGACATCGACGTAGGCGAAGGGCGCGGTGAGGTAACGCCACCAGTCGTCCTCGAGTGGGACGATCGAGGCCGCCGAAGGTGGAGAGCGGGTTGCCGCTGGCCTCGTGGACCAGTAGCAGCACAGCCGAACCGAGGATCGCGGCGAGCGTCGCGTAGGGGCGGAAAGGCCGCGGCGCCTCCGACCCGGCGCGCCGGCGCGCCCAGGGCCGGCGCCGGCGACGCGGCGGCCGCGCCTCGAGCCCGTCGCCGCGGCGCTCCAGCTTCGGCGCCCGCTTGCGCAGACGGGTGCCGCAGTAGGGGCACTCGGTTACGTAGGGACTGACCTCCGAGCCGCAGTTCTTGCAGATGACGCTGAGCTCAGTCTCGCTCATGGTCCCCCGAGAATAGCCCCCTTGTCCTGTGCCCCGCGGCCGTTTGCGGTGGCATACTCCCAGGACACCCGTCTTCGAGGAGGAATCTACGTGGAGTTGAAGAGTCTGACCGAGCAGAAATCGCTGCTCGCGACCCTGCCGCCCGGCAAACGCGCCCGTTTGCACCGCCTGCTGTTCGAGTTCGGTCCCGGCAACGGAACCCTGCTGCTGCTGCCGATCGATCAGGGAATCGAGCACGGCCCGCGCGACTTCTTCCCCAACCCGGCCTCCAAGGACCCCGATTACCAGTTCCGGCTCGCCGCCGAGGCCGGCTACTCGGCCCTCGCTTGCCAGATCGGCATGGCGGAGAAGTACTACCCCGACTACGCCGGCCGGGTGCCGCTGATCCTCAAGGTCAACGGCAAGACCGACATCCCCTCCTCGGCCAAGGCCTTCTCTAGCTGCAACGCCAGCGTCGAGGACGCGGTGCGGCTCGGCGCCGACGCGGTCGGCTACACGCTCTACGTCGGCTCGCCGCGCCAGGACGAGGACCTGGCCCAGCTGCGCCAGGTGCGCCAGGACTGCGACCGCTTCGGGATGCCGCTGGTGATCTGGTCCTACCCCCGCGGCGAAGCCGTCGAAGCCAAGGGCGGGCCCAACTCCTTCTACGCGATCGACTACGCGGCGCGGCTGGCGATGGAGATGGGCGCCGACGTGGTCAAGCTCAACATGCCGAAGATCGACTCCGGGAAGGACAAGGACGCCCAGGCGCCCTACAACGAGATGGAAGTCGACCAGGCGGAGGCGATCCGCCAGTGCGTCGAGTCGGCGGGCCGGGCGCTGGTCGTCCTCTCCGGCGGCTCCAGGACCGACGACGACACCGTGCTCCAGAACACGCGCGACGTGATGCAGGCCGGCGGCTCCGGCGTCATCTTCGGCCGCAACGTCTGGCAGCGCGAGTGGAGCGAGGCGCTGGCGATCATCGACCAGATCAAAGAGGCGTTGCTGGCTAACGTCAGGCGCACCCCCTAGCCAGGGCTGCAAACCGGCGCCTGCTCGATGAGGAGGAATCCTCTAGGCAGCGTGCTTTTGCTCGCTGTCGTCGCTCTCCTCCTCTTGCGACCGTGGGAAGGAGATCTCGGCGCCGGCGGGGCCGAGCCTCAGGCCGCCCGCGCCCAGGTCACCCGTGTCGTCGACGGCGACACGTTCGAAGCGCAGATCGGCGGAGCGGTCGAGGACGTGCGGCTGATCGGGGTCGACACGCCGGAGACGGTCGAGCCGGGGCGCCGGTTCAGTGCTTCGGGCCGCGTGCATCGAGCTTCACCCACCGCCTCATGGAGGGACGGCGCGCGCGGCTGATCTTCGGCGTCGAGCGCCGTGACGTCTACGGGCGTCTGCTCGCCTACGCGTACATCGATCACAGATTCGTCAATGCCGAGCTGCTGCGCCGGGGCTTGGCGCGAACGCTGGCGATCCCGCCCAACACCCGTCACAGAGCGTTTTTCGAGCGACTGCAGCTGAGCGCGGCGCGGGCGGGGCGCGGGCTTTGGGGCGCCTGCCCGCCCTGAGCCGTCTTCTGCAAGCTTTGCTACGGTGCCCGCGGCCCTCGGGCCACCTCTTCCCATGCGAATGCGACAGAGCATCTCCCAGTTCGAGACCGCCTTCGAGCAGGAGACTTCACTGGAGCGCCGCCGCCGCGAGCAGCTGCGCAGGCGTGCCGCGAACCGCTCGCGGGCGAGGAAAATCACCCGCACCGAGCAGCACAGCAAGGTCCGCTTCAGCGTCCTCGCGGTCTGTTTGACCGTGACCGTGATCGTGGTCGTCGTCGCCATGTTCGAGGCGCTGGCTTTCTTGATGGCTTAGGTCGACTTAGCGCTCCGCGAACGAACCTCCCGGTTGAATAGACTCGCGCGCCGATGGCCCGACGCTCACTGAAGCCGCAGCTGAACCAGATCCGTGCCTGGGTGCACCAGGGGCGGACCGACGCCTGGATTGCCCACCAGCTTGAAATCAGCGCCACCGAGCTGCGCGAGTTCCGCAAGCAGTACGACCTCTCGCCCGACGACGAGAACGCCGGCTCCAGCGAAATCGACCTCCGCGACGAGATCGAAGCGGAGATCGAGGCGGCCGCGGTCGAGGAGGAGATCGAGGTCGACGAGACGGACGAGGGTCAGGACGACGCCGACGCCGACGACGCAGAAGAGACTTCAGAAGGTGGCGCAGGCGGCCCAGAGCGCCCGCGCAGGCGACGCCGTCGCGGTCGCCGCGGCGGTCGTGGCCGTCGCAAAGAGCTGGAGGCGACCTTCGACCACGGCGAAGACGAGGGCTACGGCCTCTGGCTCGACGCCTCCGTCAAGGACAACCCGGTCTACGCCGAGCACTGGGCCGGCAAACGCGAGGTCACCGTCAGGATCGAGGCCGACCAGATCGTCATCCGCCGCGCCGGTTCTCCCGCCCCCTCTGAGGGCGGCGACTCGGACCCAGAGTCCGACGAGTAGTCAGCGCACCAGCTGGCGGCCGCCGGCGAAGTCGGTGGCCCCACGTAGGTAAAGCCAGAAGGCCGCGTCGGCCAGCGACTGCGCATCGCCCTCCGCCGCCGGCGCGACGTCGATCGCGACCTGCAGGCACCAATCGGTGCCGCGCCCGTAGAGCTCAGCCAGCTCCGCCGCCGTGAAGGTCGGTCCGATCCGCCGTCGCAGCTCTTCACGGATCGTCTCGACGACCCGGTCGGCGAGGCGCCGCGCGCGCGGGTCGGTCACGGCCTGCAGAGCGCGATGGCCCTCCTCCCACTGAAACAGCGCGTTCTCAACCGGATAACCCACTAAACGAGACTACCCAGCCCGCCGATGGGCCTTAAACGTCCGCCATGTGGACGCCTCAGGCCCGTCGGCGGTCAGCTGTCTGGGATTTCGCGCAGGGGGGTGTTGGCGGGGCCGCAGGCGGCTGGGTCGAGTTCGGCGCCGACCTTCCACACGGTCACTGGGCCGCTGCGCTGGAGCGGGGAGACGGCGGGCTCACGGCGCAACCAGCGGGCCTCCGGCGAGGAGATCGGGTCGTCGGGGTGGATGAAGTTGAGCAGGGGAGCGGTGACGACGTAGTCGAGATCGGCGGCGTTGACGGCAGCGCGGAAGGCGCGGCAGGTGGGGATCGCGTTGAAGGCGCCATGCGGGCCCTTTTCGCCGAGGTAGACGACGCGATTGGAGAGGTCGGTCCCATAGAAGCCGTACTGGGCAAAGCCGGCGCTGGTGCCGGCGAGGCCGATGCGGGCGTCCTCGATGCCGCGGGCCCAGCGGTAGGCGGAGTCGAGGTGCATCCCGGGGATGCTTTCGTCGGCCACCTCGTTGCGGAAGCGCTCGTCGAGGTAGTGGCGCTGGACCTGGTAGCCGATCGCGGCCACCGCCAGCGCCAGGGCCGCGAAGCCGCCGATGACGATGCCCCGGCTGGCGCCCCGGCCGCGCGCCAGGAGCAGGGCGGCGGGGACGAGCACGGCAAGCACGACGACGAGCAGGGCGAAACCGCGGCGGGGGTCCCTGAGCACGGCGTCGGCGCGGTCGGTGATGACCAGAACGGCCAGCAGCGCCCCCAGCAGCCACCGCTGCCGCCGCCCCTGGTCGAAGAAGCGTGGCAAGGGCAGCAGCGCCAGGCCCGCCAGCAGAGCGCCGTAGACGTAGCGAACATTGATTCCAAACGCCTCCGGCGCCCCCTCGGCCCCGGCTGCGCCGAGCGGCGTGAAGACGTAGGCGAGGAATCCGAAGAGCGTGACCGCGCCGATCGCCCGGACAACGCGGTCGCGGCCCTTCAACAGCGCCAGCAGCGCCGCCAGGATCGCAGCGCCGACGACGAGCGGCCAGAGCGCGCCGAAGGCGTCGTGCAGCCCGGGCGCGAAGTACTCGCGCCAGACCGAGGTGTCGGTGGCGTAGTGGGCGATGCTGAAGTCGGGCCGGCCGACCTGCAGCCGCTCCGGATGGGGCAGCGAAATCGGTCCCAGCCGCTCCACCTCCGGCAACGGGTTGCCGGCGACCACCAGATTGCGCAGGTACCAGTACCCGCCGCCGAGCAGCGCCGGCACGAGCCACCACCCGGCAGCAGCCCACCTCCTCCCCACCGGCGCCAGCACCACCACCGCCACGCTCAACGCCGCCGCCATCGCCAGCACCGTCACCTTCGTCCCCACCGCCAACCCCACCGCCAACCCCGCGGCCCCCAGCGGCCACCCAATGGGAAGAGTGGGCCGATGGGCCGATAAGTCGCCCTCCAGTCGACTTATCGGCCCATCGGCCGGTGGTTCGTCCCGTTTGGCGGCCCAGGCATTGAGGAGGATGGCGATGCCGGCGAGGAGCAGCACTGCGGCCATGAGGTCGTTCTTGGCGGCGCCGGGCTCGCGCACGACCAGGGTGTGGCACTCCAGCACCAGCGCCACAGCTATGACGCTCAACGATCCGCGCCCGTAGGGACGGCCGATGCACCAAGCGGCCAGGAAGCCGATCGCGAGCCAGGCGTAGTTGACGAACAACGACAACGTGTCGCGCCCCGTCAGCAGCATCCCGTCCGCATGGAGCAGCTCGGCGTTCTGGGGATAGAACCAGTTGGTGAACACCGTCTCGACGCGATGCAGCCCGGTCGTCGAGTGGCTCTGCACCATGTCGGCAGCAAAGGGAAGGTGGTACCAGAGCGAATCGAAGTTGAAGACCCCCCGATCCAGCGCGTGCTTCGTCGTCAGCGCCCAGTGTCCGAACACCAGGGCAATGACCCCGACCATGACCAGCAGCGACCAAACGCTCTCTCCGGAGGGTGGCGCCGTGGGGGCGGCCACGGGGGCAGGACCCGCCGGCCAGAGCGCCACCGTCCCTGCGACCAAGACGCTGGCGCCAACCAGGGCGCCGGCGTAGAAGAGCCCGAACGTGCCCAGCAGCTCGGAGATCCAGATGAGAAGCGCAACCCCTACGACAGCCTCGACGAGACGAGCTGGGGCGCCGTCCCAGGCTGGCAGCAGTCGCGCCCGCAGCCGATACGCGCCGAACCCCAACGCAAGCAGCACGACCGTCACCTGCACGGCCCCCAGCAGGTAGGCGCCGAGGCTAAGCATGGCGAGCGCCCGCGGTTCGGGTCAGCCGCCGAGCCCGCGAACGACGACCGGCGTCTCCCCTTCGGCGACCATCCCCTGGCCGCGGGCCATGCGGTCGATCACGATCGGGTCGTCGGCCGACTGGATCCGGTTGTGGAGCCGGGTGTTGTCGTCCTGCAGTTCGTGCAACTGGGCTTTGGCGGTCGTCGTCGCCGTGTAGGTCTTGACGAAGTCGATCGCCGGGTTGAGGTAGGAGTAAAGGACGGCGGCGAGGACGACGGTCAGCGCAATCCGCCCCACGCGGTCCCAGTTGACGCGGCTGGCGCCGCGGCGGGCGGCGGGTTTGCGGCGCGCGGCTGGGCGGCGGCGCGGCCTGGCCGCGGTCCGACGGGCCTGAGCGCGTGCTGCCATGCCCGGTCCTTTGCGGCCGGGCCCCGCATTCCTTCATTTAGGAACGGCGCTGGACGAATGCCTGCAGGCCGGGGAATTCAGCCGCAGACCCCAGCTCCTCCTCGATCCGCAGCAGGCGGTTGTACTTGGCGACGCGATCCGAGCGCGAGGGAGCGCCGGTCTTGATCTGGCCGGCGCCGGTGGCGACGGCGAGGTCGGCGATCGTGGTGTCCTCGGTCTCGCCCGAGCGGTGGGAGATGACGACGGTATAACCGGCCTCGCGGGCCGTGCGGATCGCCTCCAGGGTCTCGGTCAGGGTGCCGATCTGGTTGACCTTGACCAGGATCGAGTTGCCGACGCCGAGCTCGATGCCGCGGCGCAACCGCTCGGGGTTGGTGACGAAGAGGTCGTCGCCGACCAGCTGCACGCGGTCGCCGAGCTCGCCGGTGAGGAGCTTCCAGCCGTCCCAGTCCTCCTCGTCCATGCCGTCCTCGATCGAGACGATCGGGTAGCGCGAGCAGGCGTCCTTCCAGTAAGCGGCCAGCTCCTCGGGAGAAAGACTGCGGCCCTCGTGCTCGAGCACGTAGGCGCCGTTCTCGAAAACCTCGCTGGCGGCGGGGTCGAGGGCGATGAAGACGTCGGCGCCCGGCTCATAGCCGGCCGCCTCCACCCCGGCCAGGACCGCCTGCAGCGCCGCCTCGTTGGAGTCGAGATCCGGCGCAAAGCCGCCCTCGTCGCCGACCGCAGTCGAGAGGCCCTGCGAGGAGAGCGACTTCTTCAGCGCATGAAAGACCTCCGCACCCACCCGCAGGCACTCCGAAAAACTGGAGGGGCCGGCGGGGACCACCATGAACTCCTGGAAGTCGACCGAGTTGTCGGCGTGGGCGCCGCCATTGAGGACGTTCATCATCGGCACCGGCAGCAGCGTCGGCTCGCCGCCGCCGTAGAGCTCGGCCAGGTAGCGGTAGAGGGGCTGCTCGGAGTCGGCAGCGGCCGCCTTGGCGGCGGCCAGGGAGACGCCCAGCAGCGCGTTGGCGCCGAGACGGCCCTTGTTCGGGGTCCCATCCAGCTCGATCATCGTCTCGTCGAGCGCCCTCTGCTCGGCTGCGCGCGCGCCGATCAGCGCCGCGGCGATCTCGCCGTTGACGTTGGCGACCGCGCGCGAGACGCCCTTCCCGGCCCAGGCGCCGCCGCCATCGCGCAGCTCGACCGCCTCGAACTCGCCGGTCGAGGCGCCCGAGGGAACGGCCGCCAGGCCCCTCGACCCCGACTCGAGCACGACTTCGACCTCGACGGTCGGATTGCCGCGCGAGTCGAGGATCTGGCGCGCGTGGATGGAGGAAATCGCACTCAAGGGCGGGCCAGTCTATTGCCCGGCGCGGCTGAAGAGATGCTGCCTATTCGCCCGTGGGCGGGGCGGCGCCGGCGCCGCCGGTGCTGGGCGGCACGCCTTCCGGCAGAGCTTCTTCGCTCGCCGGTTTGATTCCCTCCGGTCGCGGCCGCTGCGGCAGCCGTTCGCCCTGCGGTTTGAGGATCGTCGTGCTACCGGGCAGCGCCGGCGCCGGCTGGGTCACGGGCGCCGGACAGTCTTTCGGCGCCCCCCCTTTGGGATCGGCTTCGTAGCAGGCCGGCGGCGCCCCAGAGGGATGGCCGGAGCCGGCGTAGTTGGCGCACCTTTCGATCGCGTAGTCCTCGGCGCAGAAGGTCCGCGACTGCCACTTGCTCTGGTACTCGGCGACGAATTCGGAGAAGACTTCCTGCTGGACCTGCTGAGCCAGCTGGCTTTTGATCTGCGTGCTGACTTCGCTCAGCGACTGGACTTTTTCCGGATTCAACTTCGCGACTTCGATCACGAAGAAGTTGCCTTCGACATCGACCGGTCCGACTATGACACCCGTAGGATTCCCAAAGACCGCCTCCTTGAGCGTTTCCTGGCCTTTCAGGAGTTCTTCGGAGAGCGCCGGTTGGAGGCCTCCTTTGTCTTTGGTCGTCGGGTCGCTCGAGAACTCCGCCGCGACTTTTTTCCAGCTCGCGGGCGAGTTGTCTTTTTCGAGCTGCGCCTGAGCCTGTTCGACTTTCGCCTTGTCTTTGTTGACGACGACGCGAACGTCACGAGACTCCGCCGTCCTGAACTGGGTGTCGTTGACGGAGTCGTAGTAGGCCGAGATCTCGGCGTTCGAGGGAGGAGGCGCTGCCTGTCCGATCCTTTCCTGGATCTGGTTGCCGAGAATCTGAGTCTTCACCCGCGCCTCGACTTCCTCCTGGCTGAAACGCGAAGTTTTGAGGAATTCCTGGTATGCGGCTTCCGTTTTGAAGTTCTGTTCTTTGATCTGAGCCAGTTCCGTCGCGATCTGTTTGGGCGTCACCGTGATGCCCAGCTCTTCGGCCTCCCCCTCGATCCAGATCGCGTCGAGGAGTTCTTCGAGGGCGGCCTGCTTCAGTTCGTCGTATTTCGGCTCGCCGGGCTGCGGCGGTTTTTTCAGGTTGCTCAGCCCGGCCTGATGGAGCATCGTTCGTTTGAAGTCCGCTTCGCTGATCGTGCCGAGGTCCTCGGAGACGTCCTCGACGATCGCCACGTCGCCGGATGGGACGCTGGGTTCGCCGATGCCCTGGGCGATCGCGAAACCGGCAATGAGGAGGACCAAAAGAGCACCGAGAATGACCAGCGCCAAGCGCTGGCGGCCAGCCGACTTCCTGCTCTGCCCCGATTTCGCTCCCACGAAGCCGGCAGCATAGTCAATTGGTCAGCGTCGGGAAGATTCGCGGCGGGCTCAAACGGCGGTGGGTTCCCCCGAGCGCAGCGCCTCGCGCAGACCGGAGGCCAGCGCCAGCACCGCCGCCAGGCGTTCCTCGGGATCGCCGGCGACCCGCACCGCCGCCGTCTGCTCCCGCCATTCGTACAGCGCCCCCTCGACCCGCTCGGCCAGGACGCCCGCCTGCTCGGAGTCGAGCTCGACGCCGCTGACACTCAGCCTGCCGCCGCGGAACTCGACGCTGCGCGCCCCCGCCAGGCCGAGCTCGATCCGCGCCTGCTGCAGCTTCAGCAGGTTCTCGGCCTGCGGCGGCAACGGCCCGAAGCGGTCGCTGAGCTCGTCGCGGATCGCCCGCAGCTGGCCCGGCTCGCGGGCGGCGACGATGCGCCGGTGGACGTCGATCTTCGCCGCCTCAAAGGGCACGAAGGTGGCTGGGAGATAGGCGTCGACCGGAACGTCGAGCCGGACCGGCTCCGGCGCCTCCTCGCGCTCCTCCCCCTCGGCCCCCGCCGCCTCGGCCACCGCCTCGTCGATCATCTGGCAGTAGAGCTCGAAGCCGACCGCGGCCACGTGCCCGGACTGCTCGTCGCCGAGCAGGTTGCCGGCGCCGCGGATGTCGAGATCGCGCATCGCAATGCGGAAGCCGGAGCCGAGCTCGGTGTGGTCGGCGAGGGTCGAGAGCCGCGCCGCCGCCTCCTCGCTCAGCGCCTCGGCCGAGGGGTAGAGCAGGTAGGCGAAGGCGCGCTCGCGGGAGCGCCCGACGCGGCCGCGGATCTGGTAGGCCTGCGAGAGCCCGAGCTGATCGGCGCGCTCGACGATCAGCGTGTTAGCGGTGGGGATGTCGAGGCCGGACTCGATGATCGTCGTCGTCACCAGGCAGTCGGCCTCGCCGCGAAGGAAGGTCAGCATCGTCTCCTCCAGGGCGTGCTCGTCCATCTGCCCGTGCGCTTCGGCGAAGCGGGCGCCGGGCACGAGCGCCCGCAGGCGCTCGGTCACCTCTGGCAGCGAGTCGATCCGGTTGTGCAGGACGAAGGCCTGGCCCTTGCGCTCGACCTCACGCACGATCGCCTTGCGCACCAGGTCCTCGTCGTAGGGGCCGACGTAGGTGCGCACCGGGCGCCGTCCCTCCGGCGGCGTCTCGATCACCGAGATGTCGCGCAGCCCGGCCAGGCTCATCTGCAGGGTTCGCGGGATCGGCGTCGCCGAGAGCGAGAGCACGTCGACCTTCAGTTTCAGCTGGCGCAGCAGCTCCTTCTGCTTGACGCCGAAGCGCTGCTCCTCGTCGACCACGACCAGCCCCAGCTCCTTGGCACGGACGTCGCGCGAGAGCAGCCGGTGGGTGCCGATCAGGACGTCGACCTTGCCGGCCTCGAAGTCCTTCAGCACCGCTTTCACCTCGGCCTGCGGGCGCAGCCGGGAGACGCCCTCGACCCGGAAGGGGAGGTCGGCAAGACGCTCGCGGAAGGTGCCGAAGTGCTGCTGGGCGAGGATCGTGGTCGGTACCAGGACCATCGCCTGCTTGCCGTCGGCGGCGGCCTTGACGGCGGCCCGCAGCGCCACCTCGGTCTTGCCGAAACCGACGTCGCCGCAGACCAGCCGGTCCATCGGCCGCTCCGATTCCATGTCGCCCTTGACCGCCTCGATCGCTTCCAGCTGGTCGGCGGTCTCGCGGTAGGGGAAAGCGCTCTCCATGGCGATCTGCCACTCGCCGTCGGGCGGGAAGACATGGCCCCTGCGGGAGCGGCGCTCGGCGTAGAGGTTGAGCAGCTCGCCGGCCAGGGCGCCGGCCGCTTTCCGCGCCCGCGCTTTCATGTTCTGCCAGCGTTTGCCGCCCAGGGCCGAGAGCGACGGTTCGCCACCGGCGCCGACGTAGCGGCTCAGCTTCGCCAGCTGGTCGGTGGGGACGTAGACCCGGTCCTCGCCCTTGTATTCGAGGTAGAGGTAGTCGCGGGTGACGCCGCCGACCTCGCGCGTCTCGAAGCCGGCGAAACGGGCGACGCCGTGGTCCTCGTGGACGACGTAATCGCCGACCCGCAGTTCGCTGAAGGCGAGGCGGCCGCGCCCGGCCCCCGGCGCCGGCGCCTCCGTGCGGCGGCGGTGGACGAGGCGGCGGAAGGGATAGACGGCGAGCTTCAGCTCCGGGCTGACGAAGCCCTCGCGCAGTCGCGCCTCGGCGAAGGAGAGGCCGGGGTCGGGCGAGAGCCGGCCGCCTTCCAGCAGGCGCGCGTCGAGCCGGTCGAGGCCGTAGCGGGCGCGCTCGGCCTCGCCGCGGCTGTCGAAGGCGACGACGGCACGATAGCCGGAGCGGACCAGTTTCTCCAGCTCGCCCTCCGCCTCCTTGACGCTGCGGGCCGGGGACTCGGCGCGGGCGGCGCGGAAGGCCTCCTCGTCGTCCTCGCCGGCCGCGGTCAGCGCCAGCGCCGCCCGCTCGGCGAGCGGCGCCGCGACGTCGACGTATAGGTGCTGCGCGTCGTCGGCGTGCATCGCCGCGGTCGCGTCCTCCCAGTGGTCGCGCAGAGCCGGCTCGATCTCCTCGGCGGCGGCGAGGACGACCGCGGCGGCCGCGGGGACCAGGTCGAGCGGGGCGCGGAAGTGCTCCAGCGGCAGCAGCTCGGCAAGGCTGGAGAGCTGTTCACCCCCTTCGCTCGCTTCCAGCGCCGCCAGCTCGGCCAGCTCGCGGTGCTCGGCATCGAGCTCCGCCGCCGGCGCCAGCTCGACCCGCTCCGCCTCGCCCAGCGAACGCTGGGTGAAGGTGGAGAACCAGCGCATCGACTCGACCTCGTCGCCGAACAGCTCGATCCGCACGGCCCGCTCCTCCGTCGCCGGGTAGACGTCGAGGATGCCGCCGCGGACCGCGAACTGGCCCCGCTCCTCGACCTGCTCGACCCGTTCGTAGCCGGCGGCGACAAGGTCCTCGGCGACCGCGCCCAGCTCGACCTCCTCGCCCTTGGCGATCGCGAAGCCGGCCGGTCGCAGCGAGGCGTCGGGGACCGCCTCGGCCAAGGCCGTGGCGCTGGCGACGACGACCGCGTCGGCTTCGCGGCCGAGCGCGTCGAGCGCGTCGATGCGCAGCCCGACCAGGTGCGGCGGCGGCGTCACGTGCGAGGCGTAGCCGGTCCCCCGCGAGGGGTAGAAGCGGACCCGCCGCGGCGCCAGGTAGGCCCGCAGGTCGGCGGCGAGATCGCGGGCGGAGCGGTCGTCGGCGCTGACCAGCAGCGCCGGGCGGCCGGCCAGGCCACGATCGTCCTCGAGCAGCGCCGCCAGCAGCAGCGGCCGCAACATCGCCGAGACCCGCGCCGTCGCCTCCTCCCCCCCGCCGACGGCGTCGCGCACGCGGGCGGCGAGCGCGTGAACGCGCTCGTTCTCGGCGGCGATCTCTACTAAGGGACGGAGGCTCATGGCATGGGAAGAGCCCGGGACGGGAAGTCCGGGCGAGCGATCGATTCTACGACCGAGCCTCAGCCGTCGTCCGGCAGGCTGGGCGACCGCCGCTGCCGGCGCGAGGAGGCCCATCGCAGCGGCACGGTCAGCCGCCAGGAGCGTGAGCTCGCAACTGCCTCGAGCGCGCGCTCGGCCGCCAGGCGCCCCTCCCGCTCGGCCGCCACAGCTGCCCTCAGCGCCTGGGCTTCCTTCGCCCCGCGCTCCAGTTCCTCCGCCCGCAACCCCAGGCTGGAACTCGAGCTGGCCGGCGCGGTTGGCAGCCCGCGCCTCGGCCCGGACCAGCAGCGCCAGCGCTTCCAGCGGCCCGTCGGAGGCCGGCGCCGTCGCCCGCTCGAGCAGGGGCGCCAGCGCCTCCGCGTGCTTGGCCGCCGAGTGGTGCTTGCGGACGAGATCGAAGCCGAGCGTCCCCATCTCAGGCCGGTAGGCGGCGAAGTCGGCGCGCATCCGCTCGGCATCGATGACCGCGTCGGTTGCCGCGCCGCTGAAGCCGTCCGCCTCCAGGGCCTCGTAGGTCTCGGGGTTCACCCAGCCATCGCCGCCTCCCCGGTCCCAGACGTATGCGGCGCGGCCCATCGCCATCGCCTCCAGCACCGAACGGCCATAGCCGACGACGATGTCGGCGTCGGCTATGGCCTCGGACGGGTCGATGCTGGCTTGCCCGCGGACCCCCAGGCGGGTCAGCTCGAGGCCGAGATCCGCGCACGCCTCCTCCAGGATCGCCAGGCGGTCGTCCTCGAGGTAGTTGCTGAAGGCGAGCACTCGCCGCGCCTGCGGGCGGCTCGGGCGGCGGGGGCGGAACCGTTCGAGGTCGATCGGCTGCCGCAGGCGCACCACCTCGGGGCCGGCGGCGAGTGCGGCGGCGCGGGCGGCGATCCGGTCGTTGAGGACGACGACCGGCGAGGGTGGCTTCAGGGCCTGGGGCGGATGCTCGAAGAAGGCGAGGCCGTGGATCGCGAACACCTGCGGGAGATCCTCCCGGCGGGCCACCGCGAAGGCGCTGGCGGCATCCTGGGCGAGGACGACGTCGACGTCGTCCAGGTCCTCCAGCGCCACCGGGTCGCCAACGGCCAGCGACAGCCCCCGCGAGGCCACCAGCTCCCGTCCCTCGGCGCTGGCGCGGGCGGCGAAGATCCTGGTCGGATGCCCGAGCCGCTCCAGCTGCTCGGCGACGGTGACCGAATAGGTCTCGGTTCCGCCCAGGCCGAACTGCGAGAGGGTGATGAGGATGCGCATCGCTCAGGCGAGCTCCCGGACGACCTGGCGGTCGTCCAGCCGGCGCAAGCCGCCACGGGTGTCCGTCGCTTCCCAGGTGGTGGGGCCGCGCCCAAGGAGGATCGCCAGGTCGCCCGGCCGGGCGGCTTCCATGACCCGCGCGATCGCCTCGCGGCGGTCGATGGCGATCTCCAGCGAGCCGCCGGGGACGGAACGAGCGCCGGCCGCCAACTGGGCAAGGGTCACCAGCCGGGGCTCGCCGCGGTAGCTGGTACCGGAGAGGACGAGGTGGTCGCTGCGCCCGCGCGCCAGGGCGCCGACTTCCCGCCCGATCACCGGACCCGACAGGCCAGGGATCGCGAGCACCGTCAGCAGGCGGCCGCCGCGCGCCGCGACCAGCTCGCGAGCGGTCGCCAGGGCGCTGGCGACACTGGCAACCTGGAAGCCGAAGTCGACCACCACGTCGAAGGGCCGGTCGACGTCGACCACCTCGAACCTTCCCGGCACGGGGTCTGCGCTTGCAAGCGCCTGCAGGGTGACGTCGCGAGGGAGGTCGAGCCCGTCGGCGAGGGCGAGGACCGCCGCCGCGTTCGCGGCGTTGTGGGCACCGGGCAACCGAGTCCGCAAGCGCACAGGCCCGTCGGGCGCTTCGACCGTCGTCTCGGCCTCGCGCAGCCCCCGGCCTGCACTCGACGATCCGGTACGCGGCGCCTGGGGCGACGCCGTAGGACAGGGCGCGCCCGCCACGTTCCTCGATTTCTCCCGCGAGGCGCCGGCCCAGCCGGTCGTCGACGTTGAGAGAGGCAACCGGAAGGGACCAATCGCCGCGCACGAAGAGCCTGCGCTTGGCCTCGCCGTAGGCCTCCATGTCCTTGTGCCGGTTGAGGTGATCCGGGGTGAGGTTGGTGAAGACGGCGGCATCGACGGCGAGCTCTGCGGCGAACTCCGTTTGATAGCTCGATACCTCCGCCACGATGGAGCGCGGGGCGTCGCCGCTCGCAAGCTCGCTGAGCGGGGGGCCGTACACGGTGTTGCCGGCAAGCACCGGCGCCAGCCCGTGGGCCGCCAGCACGGCAACGCTCAGCGCCGAAACCGTCGACTTCCCGTTCGTCCCCGTGACGGCGACCGTCGGCGCCGGTACCAGGCGCCAGCCGACCTCGAGCTCGTCGACGATCTCCAGGCCGCGCCGCACTGCCGCCGCGACTGCAGGGGTCTCAGGCGGGACGCCCGGGCTCTTGACGACGGTCCGCGCCTCGCCGAGCGCCTCCGAGCCATCCCCACCGAGCCGCACGTCCACCTGGATCTGGCGCAGAGCGGCCGCCCTCTCCAGCCTGCGCGGGATCGACCGCCCGATCCCAAACCCGGACGAGCTCGGGGCCGGCCTCTTCGGCGAGCGCGCGAGCCGCGGCAAAACCGGCCCGCCCGAGGCCGACCACCAGGTACGGCCCGGGCGGCAGAGGCGGCCGCCGTGGCGGCGGCGTCAGCCGATGCGGTGGCTGCCTGGTGAGCGAGATGGGCGCGATGCCACGATGGTAAACAGCGAGAATCGCGGGGCGGCTACTCGGAGTACGGCAGCCCCGGGCCGCTGCGCTGCCACTCGACCTGGCCGCGGCCCTCGGCGGCGGATCGTCCCTCGACGTCGTCCCACTCGTGCAGCATCCGCTTCAGCTGAGCCACCGCCTCGGGCGGGTGGGCGGCGACGGCCGCCGCCAGCTCCAGCGCCGATTCCTCGGTGGCGGCGGCGGGGGCGACGCGGTTGACCAGGCCCAGGCGCAACGCCTCGTCGGCGCCGACGGTGCGGGAGGAGAGCAGCAGGTACTTGGCGGCGGCGAGGCCGCAGAGGGTGACCAGGCGGGCGGGGCCGACCGGCGCGCCGAGCGCCGCGCCGGGGAAGCGCATCCGCAGGTTGGCGCCGCCAACCCGCATGTCGCAGGCGATCGCGATCTCGGCACCACCGCCGACGACGTCGCCGTGACAGGCGGCGATCGTCGGCTTCGGAAAGGCGACGACCTCGTCGTAGAGATCGGCGAAGAGCTGCATGCGGTCGACCTTGGCCTCGGCGTCCATCTCCTCGCGCACGTCTGCCCCGGCCGAGAGGCCGAGGTGGTCGGCGGAGCTGATCACCAACACCCGCACCCGCTCGTCGTCGCGGGCGGAGGCCAGGTGCGCGAGCAACTCGGTCAGCATCTGGGTATTGATCGCGTTGCGGGCCTTGGCGCGCTCGAGGCGCAGCACGGCCACGCCCTGTTCGTCGACCGCGTAGCTGGTCAGCGCGCCAACTCCGTCCGCCTCGCTCATTCGCCGGAACCTAGCCGTTCGACCAAGCGCTCGGTCTCCTCGGCTGCGCTGGCGACCAGGGCCTCGACCTCGGGCCGGGGCTCGCGGAAGCGGCCGAGGACGTGAGCGGAGACGATCTCGGGGTCGGTCGAGTCGGGCCTCCCCACGCCCACGCGCACGCGCCAGAACTCGGGATCGCCGAAGCCGCGCCGCAGGCTCTTGAGCCCGTTGTGGCCGGCCAGGCCGCCGCCGAGCCGGGTCTGGATCTCGCCGAACGGCAGATCGATCTCGTCGTGCAGCACCACCACCCGGTCCAGCGGCGCCTTCAGCGAGCCGCGCGCCGGCCCGGCCGAGTCGCCGGATTCGTTCATGTAGGTCAGCGGCTGCAGCAGCGCCACGCGCGGCCCGCCGGGGCCGGCCCTGCCTTCGGCGATCAGGCCGTTGAACTTCTGCCGCGGCCGCGGCAAGTCCCAGCGGCGCGCCAGCTCGGAGGCGACGGCGAAACCGACGTTGTGGCGGGTGCTCTCGTACTCGGCGCCGGGGTTGCCCAGGCCGACGATGAGGATGCGGTCGCCGCCCTCACCGCTTTCTCCGTGACGGCGGCGGAACAGGGACAGCGGTTACTCGCCCTGGCCCTCGGAATCGCCCGAGTCGCCCTCGGCGCCCTCGTCCTCGCCCTCGGCGCCCTCGCCCTCGCCGACGAGCTCGGTCTCCTCCTCGACCTCAGGCTCGGGCTCTTCCTCGACTCGCGGCGGCGAGAGGGTGACGATCGTGACCTCTTCGGGATCCTCGGCGAGGAAGGCGACGCCGTCGGGCGCCGCGATCGCCGAAAGCTGAAGCGTGTCGTTGATCTCCATCGCCGAGACGTCGGCGACGATGCTGTCGGGAATCTCGGCCGGCAGCGCTTCGACGGCGATCTCGCGGGTGACGTGCTCGAGCACGCCGCCGCCTTTAACGCCCGGCGCCGTTTCCGCGCCCTCGAGCTCGATCATGACCTCGGCCTGGATCTTCTCGTCCAGTTTCACCGCCTGCAGATCGATGTGCTGGATGCTGCCCCGGACCGGGTGCAGCTGCTGCTCCTTGATCACGACCGGGACCGCTTTGCTGCCCTCGATCTCGAGGTCGAAGAGGGCGGCGCCCTCGCTCATGATCGCCCGCACGTCGCGTTCGACGACCTGGAAGGCGCTCGCCTCCGAGCCGCCGGAGTAAACGACGCCCGGAACCAGCCCCTCGCCACGCAGGCGGCGGGAGGAGCGGGAGCCAAACTCGGCGCGGGGAGCGGCCTTCAGGGTTGAGCGTGCGCTGGCCATCGGACGGGAGAGGATAGAGAAACGACGCAGAAGGCAGCCTGTGCCAACCTTCCGGCGTGGCCGACGACTCCAAGATTCCCAAGGGCCGGGTCCGGCGCTCGGCCAAGCTCGGCTCGATCGTCGGCGCGCAGGGCGCCCGCTACGCCGGCACCAAGGCCGCCAACGTCGGCCGCTCCGAGGAGGGCCGCAAGGAGGCGCTCGAGCAGCGCCATTTGGAGACGGCGATGAAAATGGTCGGCGCGCTCGGCCAGATGAAGGGCGCGGCGATGAAGCTGGGCCAGTTCGCCTCCTTCATCGACACCGAATTCATCCCCGAGGAGTACCGCGACATCTACCAGGAGCAGTTGGCGAAACTGCGCACGGACGCGCCGGCGATGCCGTGGGAAAAAGTCGAGAAGGTGCTGGAGGAGGAGTACGACGGCGAACCGGTCTCCGAGCTCTTCGCCGAGTTCGATACCGAGGCCTTCGCCGCCGCCTCGATCGGCCAGGTGCACCGGGCGGAGCTACTCGACGGGCGCCAGGTCGCGGTCAAGATCCAGTACCCGGGGATAGCCGAGGCGCTGGACGCCGACCTCCGCAATGCCGGCACGATCGTGCGCCTGGCCCGCGCCCTCGCCCCCGGCCTCGACGCCAAGGCGATCGCCGCCGAGATCCGCGAGCGCGTGATGGAGGAGCTCGACTACGAGTACGAGGCGCAGAACCAGCGCTCCTTCGCCCGCGCCTACCGCGAACACCCCTTCGTCTACGTGCCCGAAGTCGTCACCCGCCTCTCGCGGCGGCGCGTGCTGGTCACCGAGCTGGTCGAGGGGATGGACTTCGAGGAAATCAAGGAGCTGCCGCACGAGGAGCGCAGCCGCTTCGGCGAGATCGTCTTCCGCGGCAGCCTCGGCTCGATGTTCAACCTGCAGCACTTCAACGCCGACCCCCACCCCGGCAACTACATCCTGCTGGCCGACGGCCGCGTCGCCTTCCTCGACTTCGGCATGACCAAGAAGCTCGACCGCGAGCAGATCGTGCTCGAGCAGCGCGCCTTCGACGCCGCCTCGCGCGGCGACCCCGAGGCCTTCCGCCAGGCCCTGCACGACCTCGGCTTCGTCAAGAAGCCCTCCAAGCTCGACGCCGAACGACTGATGGAGCACATGGGCGCGGTCGGCGGCTGGTACATCGAGGACCGTGAGATCGAGATCACGCCGAAACGGGTGATGAAGATCATCGAGTCGACCAACGACCCGCGCTCGGAGTACTTCGACCTGATGCGACGCGAGTCGATCCCGGCCGAGGAGCTGATGGGCCGGCGCATGGAAATCGGCGTCGTCGCCGTGCTCGGACAGCTGCGCGCCAAACGCAACTGGCACCGGATCTTCCGCGAGTGGGTCTATGCCGACCCGCCCGCGACCGAGCTCGGCGAGCAGGAATGGGAGTACTTCGAGGAAAGAGGAGTCAGGAGAACGCCGGGCCTGGCCGAAATCAGCTGAGTCGGAACCGAACTACCGAGGAGGAACGATGAGAAGGATCAAACGGGGTTGGGCGCTGACGAAGAAAAGCTGGGCGCTACTCAACGGGCACCGCGAGCTGATCCGCTTCCCGCTCTACGGCGCCGTGGCGACGACGCTGCTGGCGATCGTCACCCTCGGTCCCGGGCTCTACCTGCTCGACGACGGCTCGCTTGCCGGCGCGATCCCGCTGCTTGTGATCGGCGTCTACGTGCTCAGCGTCGTCGGCTTCTACTTCAGCGTCGGCCTCGCCGCCGCCGCCGACACGATCTTCCGCGGTCAGGAGGCGACCGTCAGCGACGGCCTCGCCGTCGCCCGCAGCCGCTTCAGCCAGATCTGCGGCTGGGCCGCCGTCTCGACCACGATCAGCGTGTTGATGGGCGTGCTCGAGAACCAGGGCGGGATCTTCGGCGACATCGCCGCCCGCCTGGTCGGCATGGCCTGGTCCCTGGTCACCTTCCTGGCGGTGCCGGTGATCGCGATCGAGGGGACCGGCCCGCTGGAGACCCTGAAGCGCTCGGCCTCGATGTTCCGCGATCGCTGGGGTCAGCAGATCACCGGCAACATCGCGATCGGCGGCATCATCTTCCTCGCCGGGCTGCTCCCGGCGGCGATCCTGATCGGCGGCGGCATCCTGCTCTGGTCCTCCGCCTCCTTCCTCGGCGCCCTGCTGGTTGCGATCGGCGCCCTGGTGCTGGCGATCGCGATGCTGATCTCGCGCGCGCTCAGCGGCATCTTCGGCGTCGCCCTCTACCGCTACGCCCTCGAGGGCGAGGCGGTCGGCGGCTTCACCCAGGAAGAGCTGGAGTCGGCGGTGAAACCGAAGAAGGGCCGCCGCAACGCGCCGCCGACGGCAACGCCCGGCACCGTCTGATCGGTGAACGGCGGCGCCTAGTCGCGCTCGGGGACGCTGCTGGTCTGCCGCCGCGACGTCGCCGAGTAGCTAGAGCCGCTCCATGATTTGAAGGCCTTGACGGGTGGCCCGGGATGGCTACCCTGGTCGGATGAACAGTGGAGTTGATGATCTGCTCAACCAATCCGATCACATCCACGTTCACCTTTGCGAGGCGGGCTTACTACTCCTGGCTGCACTCGGTGCAGAGGCAAAGTTCCCCGACAACGTCTCAGGTTTGGAAGCCCTGGTTAGCCGGGTCGCCGAAGGCCGACGCGGGAAGCCGATCGACTTCGCGATCGAGGCGCCAAATGAGGTCTCGCTCTACACCAACGAGTACCTAACCTGGATCTCGCCGGCTCCCGCCGGCTGCTTGCGTCTGCGTCGAGAGTGGGAGGCAGTGATTCTGCGACCCGACGGTCGCCTTGAGGAGTTCGAACCAACCCCAAGCCCTCGCGTGTCGGAGCCTGAGTCGATACGGATCGCCGGGGTCGATCCCGATGTCGTGGAGGCCCAGTCCCGCTTCCGCACCGAGAATCTGCTCCGCATTCGTTCCGCCCCACCACCAGCCGGCAAGGATCCGTTCGTCAGCTTCATTGCTCTCTACCGCACGGGCGTCATCGTCTACTACCTGGTACCCCGTCCGCCAGACGAGGAAATGGTGAATGCAAACCCGTGGCGCGAACCCCGAATCAAAGCACTTGAGCTGCCGCTGATGCTGTCCGACAACCTCGGCACCACCTACGAGGAAGTCGACTTGAGCCCACTAGATTTGAATGGCACGCTTCTCCGAGCGAGCCGCAGCTTCATTCCTGCCGTTCCAGCGCGGGTAGACGTCCTCTCGGTGAGGTTGAACTCGGGGCGTACCGAGATCCAGATGGGCACGCAATGAACTCTCCGACCAATCCCAATAGACGGCCGCAGCGCCAGGTCGGTCCGAGCGACGAGTTGACCCTGCGGGTCGCCCTGGCTTTGCTGGACGATGCCCGCCGACGGGGAGCCTTTGAGACGGATGCGAAGGCACTCGCCGCAAGAACCGCGGAACTGGAAGCGGAGTTCACCGAAAGTCGAACGGAGTGGAATTCCGATTCCGAGCCCACTGTTCAGGCGAGTCCGGTGACAGCCGAGGAAATCAACCTCTCCACCACTGCGGGGGACTTGGTCGTCCGCTTTGCGTCCTTGCGGTTGGACGGCGTCCTCCATCGAGGTGGCGTCGCCTTCGGGGTCTCGTTAGACGCAGTCAGCGAAGCGGAGCTGTCTCCATCCGAGTTGGAGCAAGTGACTCAACTGGAAGCTGAGCCCGGCATGCCGCCGAAGTTTCGTGGCGGTCGCTTCCGGGGTGCTGTGCCGGCCCCCCTGCAGCCGGGCTCAGAGATCCAGATCCTCGCCACGGAGCTCTTCGACGACGGGTTAATCGTTCACGCTTCCTTCAATCGCGAAGCAGAGTCGCTCGAAGACGCCGGATCGATCAGGCTTTCATGGCGGCCCGGGACGGACCTAAGCGTAGAGGACGATATCGGTACCGAGTACCACGCCATGGTCAGCAGCGAAGGCGGCGGCGCACAGGTCGCCCATCAGTCCGTCGTATTCGCGCCCGCGGTCCCCGCCGACGCGCGCGTCCTTCGCGTCATCTCTCGCAAAGGCGCCGTCGAGCTGGCTCTGTAGAGCCTTAGCCGCAACTGTCTTCGACGACGTCGCTCTCCTCTCCTTTTTCTAAGACACCAGCCACTTTCCCCTTGCTAATAGAAAACACAGCATGTGCTTCAGCAAACCATTTGGTTGGTTTCCGATTTCGACAGACAGCAGCGACACTGTAAGGGCCATGAATCACACCTGGAGACGGTTTGACATTTGCAATTCGATTAGTGTCCCGTACGCTGGACACCGATCCGACTTTCGTCCTCAAGAAGAGTGAGAACCTCGTAAAGAAAATATTTACTATTGGTTTGCATTTCCACCAGAGGTGCGCAACCTCATAGGTTGCGCCCTCAGCACTTCTGCGGTCGGGCTCGAAGAAAAGCGCAACGCAGTCCGCGTTTTTCAAGGCGTCGTTTATTTTTTTAACGACCGTAGGTGGGGGGCCGCTGCTGCTGGCTCCGGCACCCAAGCCGGGGCTCTCCAACAGTTGAAGTGGAGGCAACACTTCTAGAGCAGCGGTTAGTTCGGGTTCAGGAGCTGGTTCTTCAGGTTTAACAGGCACAAAGGCGAGGTCTTCGACGACCTCGCTGCCGTTGTCCACCTTGTCGAAGGCCTGAACCTGCACAGTGACTTTGTCGCCCGGCTGAGCATCCGGCGTAGAGATATACGCAAGCTGCGTCCACTGCCAAGAGTTGAACGCTCCGGCGTTTATGGCATACCTGTATCTATAGCGGGATACGCCGGAGCCGCCGGTGAGAGGCCTATCGATAGCCGAGCTGAAGACGAGGGCAAGTTCTTCCGGAGTTTCCGGATCGCCCACAAACCCTAGGTTTAGAGGTTCAGGAAGACGTGGGGCGAGGATGTCTGCTATTTCCCCCTCACTCAGCGCCCGGTCGTAGACGCGGACCTCGTCGAGCCTGCCTCTGAAGAACTCTTCGTCGTCGTTGCCGCCGAACAGCAGCGGGCCGACGCTGGCTTGCGCGGGCGGCGAGGATTCGGTGTCGACGAGCTCGCCGTTGACGTAGAGGCGCAGGTTGGCGCCGTCATAGGTGAGGGCGAGGTGGCTCCAGGTCTTCGCCACCAGGGGATCTTCTGCCTCGACGTCTTCCCAGGCGAAGGGTTCATAGGCGAGGAAGCCTTCGGGGATGCCGGTTTCTTCGCGGGAGCCGACGAAGAGCTGGTAGCTGTAGAAGTTGCCGGCCTCCTTGGAGATCGCCACCGCCTGAGTTTCCAAGCTCTCCGGTCGCACCCAGGCCTCGATCGTGAATTCCTCGGCCAGTTGCAGCTCGGGGCTGTCGGGGATTTCGACGTAGTCGTCGTTGCCGTCGAGGTAGATCGCGGAACCGTATTTGCCTTTGACCCACTCGGTGTTCTCCAGGGCACCGTCGTGTTCGCCGGAGAGGTCTTCGGCGAGTTCGCCTTCGCCGGCGTCGAAGGAGTAGGCGGCGACGGGGGCCTCGGGCGGGGCCTCGATCGGCGTCGCCTTGTCGGCCGCCAGTTCGCCGGCGTCGAGGGCGCGCTCGTAGATGCGGACCTCGTCGATGCGGCCGTTGAAGAAGTCTTCGTCGTCGTTGGTTCCGAAGAACAATCTGCCTTCGGGGTCTTCGGTGTTCGGGGAAGCAGGCTCGGTGTCGATCAGCTCGCCGTCGACGTAGAGGCGCAGGTTGGCGCCGTCATAGGTGAGGGCGAGGTGGCTCCAGGCGTTGTCCGTGAGGTCTTCTTCCCCCTCGACGTCCACCCACGATTCAACTTCATCTGCCAGGGCGCCTTCCGGCACGCCGGCTTCTTCCCCGCCGGCCATCAGGGTGTAGCTGTAGAAGTTTTCGGTTTCCTTCCAGACCACCGACTCCCAGGTGGCGTCTTCGTCGGGACGCACCCAGGCCTCGATCGTGAATTCCTCGTTCAGCGCCAGCTCGGGGCTGTCGGGGATTTCGACGTAGTCGTCGTTGCCGTCGAGGTAGATCGCGGAACCGTATTTGCCTTTGACCCACTCGGTGTTGACGAGTTCGCCGTCGTGTTCGCCGGAGAGGTCTTCGGCGAGTTCGCCTTCGCCGGCGTCGAAGGAGTAGGCGGCGACGGGGGTGCTGGGGAGCGTTTGGGTCGGCGCGCTCTTGTCGGCGGCTATTTCCCCCTCACTCAGCGCCCGGTCGTAGACGCGGACCTCGTCGAGCCTGCCTCTGAAGAACTCTTCGTCGTCGTTGCCGCCGAACAGCAGCGGGCCGACGCTGGCTTGCGCGGGCGGCGAGGATTCGGTGTCGACGAGCTCGCCGTTGACGTAGAGGCGCAGGTTGGCGCCGTCATAGGTGAGGGCGAGGTGGCTCCAGGTCTTCGCCACCAGGGGATCTTCTGCCTCGACGTCTTCCCAGGCGAAGGGTTCATAGGCGAGGAAGCCTTCGGGGATGCCGGTTTCTTCGCGGGAGCCGACGAAGAGCTGGTAGCTGTAGAAGTTGCCGGCCTCCTTGGAGATCGCCACCGCCTGAGTTTCCAAGCTCTCCGGGTCGCACCCAGGCCTCGATCGTGAATTCCTCGGCCAGTTGCAGCTCGGGGCTGTCGGGGATTTCGACGTAGTCGTCGTTGCCGTCGAGGTAGATCGCGGAACCGTATTTGCCTTTGACCCACTCGGTGTTCTCCAGGGCACCGTCGTGTTCGCCGGAGAGGTCTTCGGCGAGTTCGCCTTCGCCGGCGTCGAAGGAGTAGGCGGCGACGGGGGCCTCGGGCGGGGCCTCGATCGGCGTCGCCTTGTCGGCCGCCAGTTCGCCGGCGTCGAGGGCGCGCTCGTAGATGCGGACCTCGTCGATGCGGCCGTTGAAGAAGTCTTCGTCGTCGTTGGTTCCGAAGAACAATCTGCCTTCGGGGTCTTCGGTGTTCGGGGAAGCAGGCTCGGTGTCGATCAGCTCGCCGTCGACGTAGAGGCGCAGGTTGGCGCCGTCATAGGTGAGGGCGAGGTGGCTCCAGGCGTTGTCCGTGAGGTCTTCTTCCCCCTCGACGTCCACCCACGATTCAACTTCATCTGCCAGGGCGCCTTCCGGCATGCCGGCTTCTTCCCCGCCGGCCATCAGGGTGTAGCTGTAGAAGTTTTCGGTTTCCTTCCAGACCACCGACTCCCAGGTGGCGTCTTCGTCGGGACGCACCCAGGCCTCGATCGTGAATTCCTCGTTCAGCGCCAGCTCGGGGCTGTCGGGGATTTCGACGTAGTCGTCGTTGCCGTCGAGGTAGATCGCGGAACCGTATTTGCCTTTGACCCACTCGGTGTTGACGAGTTCGCCGTCGTGTTCGCCGGAGAGGTCTTCGGCGAGTTCGCCTTCGCCGGCGTCGAAGGAGTAGGCGGCGACGGGGGTGCTGGGGAGCGTTTGGGTCGGCGCGCTCTTGTCGGCGGCTATTTCCCCCTCACTCAGCGCCCGGTCGTAGACGCGGACCTCGTCGAGCCTGCCTCTGAAGAACTCTTCGTCGTCGTTGCCGCCGAACAGCAGCGGGCCGACGCTGGCTTGCGCGGGCGGCGAGGATTCGGTGTCGACGAGCTCGCCGTTGACGTAGAGGCGCAGGTTGGCGCCGTCATAGGTGAGGGCGAGGTGGCTCCAGGTCTTCGCCACCAGGGGATCTTCTGCCTCGACGTCTTCCCAGGCGAAGGGTTCATAGGCGAGGAAGCCTTCGGGGATGCCGGTTTCTTCGCGGGAGCCGACGAAGAGCTGGTAGCTGTAGAAGTTGCCGGCCTCCTTGGAGATCGCCACCGCCTGAGTTTCCAAGCTCTCCGGTCGCACCCAGGCCTCGATCGTGAATTCCTCGGCCAGTTGCAGCTCGGGGCTGTCGGGGATTTCGACGTAGTCGTCGTTGCCGTCGAGGTAGATCGCGGAACCGTATTTGCCTTTGACCCACTCGGTGTTCTCCAGGGCACCGTCGTGTTCGCCGGAGAGGTCTTCGGCGAGTTCGCCTTCGCCGGCGTCGAAGGAGTAGGCGGCGACGGGGGCCTCTCTTGCAATCGCGGAAGAGGCCCATGCAAGGGTAAGAGCAAAGACTCCGAGAACGCTGAGAATGAGAAAGCCGACAAAGAATCCCCACGATCTGACGCGGTCATCAGCAGACGCACGGCACCGAATAGCCACAGCACCCCCAATTAGAGCTCAGGTCGACTCACTTCTGGTACAAGTACTGAGGGGCTTCTAAAGCTTTCGCGCAGGCTTGTCAATACTCAGGAGCCATCAAGCATCTTAGAAGGGTTTGTTACTCAAAATTCGACAGTCCGTATGGACGGCTTGCCGAGTTTTGCCAACTAGGGTCGATCAAAAGAGATGTGTCAGTCCGTTCTAGCTCCACTCCGCGAAGAGCCGTGGCTCGTTGGAGCAGAGGCCCGTGACGCCGGCCTTGACCAGGGCCCGCATCCGCGCCAGGTCGTCGACGGTCCAGGCGATCAGCTCGACGCCGGCGAGCCTGCAGATGCGGGCGAGGCGGGCGCTGACGAGCGGGTGGTAGACCCACATTGCCTCGACCCCAAGCTTCGGCAGCTGCTGCGCTGCCAGGCCGGGCAAGCGGTAGCGCATCGCCACCAGCGCCGCGGGCATCGCCGGTCGTGCCCAACGGTTCGCTTTCCAGTCGCGGGTGACTTTTGGGTAGGTCCAGCCGCGCCGCAGCTCCGGCGCCAGCTCGAGGATCCTGTCCAGCGTGTAGAGCTCCATCGTCGAGACCATCGCCCGCTCGCCGAGGCCGCGCTCGCGCAGGGCGTCGACGATCTCCTCCTCGCGGCCGGGAAGCTTGATGTCGAGATCGATCTCGACCCTGTCGAGCGGCGGCTCGAGGAAGGCGTCGAGCGCCTCGGTCAGCGTCAGCGGCGTGCGGCGGCCGGCATCCGCCCAGTCGTGGGCGACGACCAGCGGCGCCCGCTGCTCCAGCGGCAGATGGGCGTCGCGCAGCCAGAGCACGTCGAACTCGATCGTGTCGACGCCGGCCTCGACCGCGGCGCCGAAGCTCTCCAGGGTGTTGCCGGGGGCGATCAGATCGGCCCCCTTGTGGCCGACCAAGCGCAGCTTGCTGGGCGCCTCGGTGGCCAGGGCCCGCGCTCCTAGAACAGCTGGTTCTCGCCGGCGAAGATCTCGGAGACCGAGTCGTCGGTGAAGATGCGCCGGATCGAGTCGGCGAAGGTCCCGGCGGTGGAGAGCACGGTGATGTTCTCCGGCGCCCCGGGCCGCAGCGGCAGCGTGTCGGAGACGACGATGCGCTCGATCCCCGAGTTCTCGTAGGCGAGCCGCTCGTAGGCGGGGCCGGAGAAGACGCCGTGGGTGGCGCAGGCGATGACCCGCGCCGCGCCCTCCTCGAGCACGGTCTGGGCGGCGGCGCAGAGCGTGCCGGCGGTGTCGATCATGTCGTCGACGAGAACCGCGGTCTTGCCCTTGACGTCGCCGACCACGTAGCCGATCTCGGCCACCTGCTGGGCCGGGCGCTCCTTCTCCATCACCGCCCAGTGGGTGCCGATGCGGCGGGCGAAGTTGCGGGCCGTCTTCACCCGGCCGGCGTCGGGAGAGACGATCACCAGCTCCTCCGTGAGTTTCTGGTCGATGAACCACTGGGTCAGCATCGGCATCGCGGTCATGTGATCGACCGGGACGTGGAAGAAGCCCTGGACCTGGCCGGCGTGGAGATCCATGGTCAGCACGCGGTCGACGCCGACGCCCTCCAGGCACTTGGCGACGATGCGGGCCGAGATCGGCTCGCGCGGAGCCGACTTCTTGTCCTGGCGGGCGTAGCCGTACCAGGGCATGACGGCGATGATCCGGTGGGCGGAGGCGCCCTGGGCGGCGTCGATCATCGTCAGCAGCTCCATCAGCGAGTCGTTGGGCGTCATCCCGCTCTGCTCGTTGGCGCAGGTCGACTGGACGATGAAGACGTCGGCGCCGCGGATCGACTCCTCGTAACGGCAGTAGACCTCGCCGTTGGCGAAGGTGGTCAGCGTCGCCTGGCCGAGGTCGAGGTCGAGCTTGCCGGCGACTTTGGCCGCCAGGTCCATCGAGCTGCGGCCGCCGAAGACCATCATCCGCTTCGAGTAGTCGTGGGGGATGTGGGTCGCCGCTTGGGGACGCTCCTCGATCGTGCTCACGGCTCCTGCTCCTCTTTCATCTTTGCGGCCTTCGCGGCCGCGTATCCGTCGATGTTCCTTTGCGCGTTCTCGCTCACGGCCAGCGACCCCTCGGGGACGTCGTCCTTGACCACCGCGCCAGCGCCAGTGTAGGCGGAGTCGCCGACTTCTACAGGGGCGATCAACATCGTGTCAACGCCGATCCGCACGTCGCGGCCGATAACGGTCCGGTGCTTGCGGAATCCGTCGTAGTTGGCGGTGATCGTGCCGGCGCCGAGGTTGCTACCCGGCCCTACGTCGGCGTCGCCGACGTAGGCGAGATGGGGGACCTTCGTGCCCTCACCGATCTGCGAGTTCTTGATCTCGACGAAGGCGCCCGCCTTGGCGCCGGTCTCGAGCAGGGCCCCAGGGCGCAGGTAGGCGAAGGGGCCGACCGAGCAGCCGTCGCGCACCTCGCACTCGACCAGGTAGGAGTGGACGACGGCGGCGCCGGCGCCGACGACGCTGTCGATCAACGTCGTCAGCGGGCCGACGACCGCGCCGGCGCCGATCACGGTCTCGCCGCGCAGGCTGGCGCCGGGCTCGATGCGAGCGTCGGCGGCGATCTCAACGCCGGCGTCGACCCAGGTCGAGCCGGGGTCGACGACGGTGACGCCGGCCAGCATGTGGGCCTCGAGCAGGCGGCGGCGCGCCTCGGCCTCGACGGCGGCGAGGTCGACCCGGTTGTTGACCCCCATCGTCACCGCGAGGTCGTCGGCCAGATGCGCGGCGACGGTGTGGCCCGCCTCGCGCAGGGCCGGGAAGACGTCGGGCAGGTAGTACTCGCCCTGGGCGTTGTCGTTGGAGAGGCCGGCGAGGGCTGCCGCCAGCGGCGCTGCGTCGAAGGCATAGGCGCCGGCGTTGATCTCGCGGAGCGCCAGCTGATCCGGCTCGGCATCGCCCGCGGCTTTGGCCTCGACCACCCGCTCGACGTCGCCGGAGGCGGTGCGGACGACGCGGCCGTAGGCGCCCGGCTCCTCGAGCTCGATCGTCAGCATCGTCGCCGCGGCTTCGGAGCCGGTGTGAGCCGCGAGCAGACCGCCGATCGTCTCGGCCGAGATCAGCGGCACGTCGCCGGAGAGGACGAGGATGGTCTCGCTCTGATCGATCAGCTCCGCCGCTGCCCGGATCGCGCCGCCGGTGCCGTCGGCCTCCGGCTGCACGACCGTCTTAACGCCCTCCGGCAAGCCCGCGGAGATGTCGTGCCCGGGGGAGACGATCGCCGCCACCTGCCCGGCGCCGGCCTTACGGGCAGCCAGAATCGGCCAGGCAACCATCGGCCGCCCGCAAACGGGATGCAACATCTTCGGCGTCGAGGAACGCATCCGCGTGCCCTTTCCCGCCGCCATGACGAGGACCAGGGGGGAACTCACCCCCGAATCGTATTGCTAAAGGGGCCATGTGCCCCTCCCCCAGAGGCCGTTGCGCAGCAGATTGCGGGAGGCGATTCGGCTTGTTTGCCCAGGAGCCTCTGAGGGAGGGGCACATGGCCCCTTCATTCAGGCGTTGCGGGAGATGTCTTTGCCGACCAGGGCGACGGAGGTGAGGGTCCAGCCGGCGAAGATCAGGTCGACGCCGACGAGCAGACCGATCGCCCAGTCGGCGGAGCTGGGGAACTTGGCGAGGATGAGGATGCCGACGAGCAGGCCGGCGACGCCGCTGAGGCCGACCAGGCCGGCATTGGGCTGGCCGCGGCCGAGGAAGGCGGCGGTTATCCGGGTCACCCCCATGAAGAGGAAGTAGAGCCCGAGGACGAGGGTCAGGGTCAGCGTGCCGTTGTGCGGCTCGACGATCAGCCAGAGGCCGACGGCCACGGTTAGCAATGCCCACAGCATCCGCAGCAGCAGCGTCCCGACCGAGTGGGCGGAGAAGGCGGCGGCGATGAGGAAGGCCCCGGCGATCAGCAGGATCCAGCCGATGAAGATCGCCGTCCCGACCGAGGCGACGGCGGGCACCAGGATCGCGACGCAGCCGACGAGGATCGCCAGCACGCCGAGGACCATCAGCGCCTTCCAGCTGCGCGCCAGCCCTGCGCGGACTTCCGGGTCCATCGACGCTCCTCCAATCTCCATGAAGGAACCGTAAGCCCCCACGCGGACGGGATCGCCGCCGACGAACGATGCATTTGTCATCCCACAGATGAACAATGCATCTCTCGTGCCCGGTGGCGCTACGCTCGGGGCCGATCCGGGATGGTGTAATCGGTAGCACGCCAGGTTTTGGTCCTGGAAGCGGGGGTTCGAGCCCTCCTCCCGGAACTGCGACTAGCCCCCGAGGTCCGCGGCTAATCCTCCGAGGAGGTCCGCGGCACTTTGCCGCCCTTGGCGCCGGGCTCGAGCGCCGGGCCACGGGGGGAGGCGATGCCAAGGACGCGCATCGCCTTGAGGCCGAGGCCGAGCTTCTCGCGGCCCTCGGTGGCGGAGACGTCGTGGCCGCAGAGCTCCTTCACCCGCTCCAGCCGGTAGCGCACGGTGTGACGGTGGGTGAAGAGCTGTTTGGCGGTGGCGGCGACGTTGCCGTCGTTGTCGAGGTAGGCCTCGACGGTCGCCACCAGCTCGGTCTCGTACTGCTCGTCGTAGCGGGAGAGGGGCTCGATCGTCTCCGCGTAGAAGCGTTCGAGCTCGCCCGGGTCCTCGCTCATCGCCGGCAGCAGCAGCCGGTAGGCGCCGGTGTCCTCGAAGGCGAGCAGCGGGTGGCCCTCGGCTTCGCCGACGTTGACCGCCAGCCGGGCCTCGCTGCCGGCGCGGTAGAGGTCGACCGGGTCCGAGCAGCGGCGGCTGCGCCCGATCGTCAGGTGGAAGCCGGCGAGGCTGCCGTCGAGCTCGCGAGCCAGCCCGGCGGCGGCGCGAGCAAGCCGCTCGTCGTCCTCGGCGGGGACGATCGCGGCGATTTCGGCCGCGACCTCGGCGTCCACGGTCGTCGCCAGCGAGCCCGGGGCCAGCGAGCGCAGGGCCCGCATCGCCAGGGTCAGCACCCGTTCCCGCCACTCGCCCGTCTGCGCGGCGCGCGGCGCGGCGCGGAGGACGAGCACGCCGGCGCCGCGGTCGAGATCGGCCCCCAGCTCCGCGCCACGGGCGACGATGTCGCCGCGGTCGGTCACCTGACGGGCAAGCACGGCGGCGACGAAGGCGCTCGCCACCTCCTCGCTCTCCCACTCCGGCGAGCGCGAGCGCTCCAGCTCCAGCGCCAGCAACGTCGTCACCATGCGGGCGATCGCCGGGTCCGGTGGCGCTTTGGCGCGGTAGCGCAGCTCGCCGACGACGCTGTCGGCGACCCGCAGCTCCACCGCGGTCACGCCCTCGCCGCCGGAGAGCAGCTTCTTCTCCTGGTCCGGCGAGGCGCCGGCCACGGCCAGCACCGCGCTGGAGCGGTCGATCAGGGCGACGCTGGCGCCGAGCAGCCGCGCCGCGGCGCGCGCCACCGCCGGCAGGCCGGCGCCCGACTCGACCGCTTCCGAGAGCGCGTCGAGCAACCCTGGATCTCCCGCTTTTGCAGGGATTTCAGTCCCCTCTGAGGGCGCTGGCATCCGCTCATTATCCCCAGCCGCCGTCGCTTCCGCCGGGGCGGCTCTACTTGCCGTTGACGAAGTTGGAGATGTCGGTGTAGTAGTAGACGATCACGAGCCCCATCACGACCCCGACGACGAGCAGGGCGGCCAGCACGAAGAGCGACAGAACCCCGGCGGCAGCCTTCTCCCAGACGCGGCCATGGGCGCTCAGCGCCGGGCTGAGGATCAAGCCGACGAAGACGACCAGGCAGATCAGCCCAGCGATGCCGAAGAGGACGTACTGGTGGTCGATTTTCGCCAGCGCGTAAAGCATCATTGGCTGGGATTCTGCCGCGACTCCGGAGATGACCAGGCCGACGGTGGCGCAGAAGCGAGAAGCAGGCGGCGCCCAAAGCCCAGCCGCCGCTGACGTCGCTGAGGTAGTGGACGTCGAGGTAGACGCGGGAGAGGCCGACCAGAGCGGTCAGCGCGATGCCCGCCGCGACGACCGCGGTCGCGCGCGCCATCCCCGGCCGCAGGCGCAGCACGATCGTCACCGCGATCCAGACGTAGAGGACCGAGTGGGCGGCGTGGCCGCTCGGGAACGAGGAGCCCGAAGCGTCGACCAGCCCGCCGTCGGGCCGCGGCCGGTCGACCGCGTCCTTGATCTCGTGGAAGCCGATCGAAGTCAGCGTCATCCCCGCCAGCAGGACTCCGAACTCGGTCCAGCGGCGGCGGGCGGCCAGCAGCGTCGCGCCGAGCGCCGTCAGCACCCAGACGAAGCCGCCCGAACCGAGGAAGGCGACGACCTTGGCGACGCTGGTGAGCCAGCCGGCTTCGAGCTGTTCGACCAAGTCGGTCGCGGTCTTGTCGCCGGGCGTCGGGCCGGGGTCGCGCCCGATCACGACGATGTAGGCGACGACGACGAAGAGCGAGACGGCGAGCGCCGCCATCAGCGAGGTGAATTCGAGCCCGAAGGTGCCGCCGGGGGTGACCCGGTCCCAGAGGAACCCGCAGCTGCGGCCGGTAGCGGCGGCCGAGCACGACGAGCCAGCGCGTCGCCTCCCGTGCCCTCCATCCAGCGCACGACGGCGCGGCGGTTCTGCTCAACCCGGAGGCGGCGATAGAGGAAGATCGAGCCGCCGACGACGACGATCAGGGTGGCGAGCAGGAAGGCGCCTTTGCCGGCATACTCCGCCCCGGTCTCGACGCTGCGCGAGAAGAAGTAGCCGACGAGGATGTGGGCGCTGGCCCAGAGCCCGGTGCCGAGGATGCTGTAGGGCACGAAGCCGCGGTAGCCCATCCCCGAGCTGCCGGCGATGAAGGGCGCGAGGGCGCGGACGAGGCTGATCCAGCGGCCGATGAAGATCGTCTTGCCGCCGTGGCGGGAGAAGTAGTCCTCGACTTTCTCGAAGCGCTCGTGGCCGATGCCGACGCGCGGGCCGTGGCGCAAGACGAACTCGCGCCCGAGGCGGCGGCCGATGAAGAAGCTGGTCGTGTCGCCGAGCCAAGGCGGCGAACCAGGCGATCGCGATCAGCAAGTAGACGTCGATCGCGCCCTGGCCGGCGACGGCGCCGCCGAGCAGCATCACCGTCTCGCCGGGGACGACGAGGCCGACGAAGGCGCCGGTCTCGGCGAAGGCGAAGACGCCGACCAGCAGGTAGGTCCAGGCGCCGAGCGTGTTGGAGATGTCCTCCAGCAGCCCCTGCAGGTCGAGGCTGCCGAGCTCGCGGCTGACGAAGTAATAGCCCGTCGCGACGATCGCGACGGCGATCACGATCAGCAGGTGTTTGCGGCCCTCCCCACCCTCTCCATCTCCCGGCAGCTTCACGGCGCCCTCCCAGCCTCGCAGACGATCGCGTCGTCGCGGTCGATCGCCGCGGCAGCGGCGCGGGCGGCGCCGAGGTCGGGAAAGAGCCCGACCGCCGTCGGGCCAGAGCCGCTCAGCAGCGCCGCCGGCGCGCCGGCGTCGCGCAGCGCGTCCAGGGCTTCGCCGATTCGCGGGCGCAGCGAGCGGGCGGCCGGCTCGAGGTCGTTGACGAGCAGCTCGGAGAAGGACGAGCGGCGAGGCGCCGGCGCCGGCAGCGCGGCGCAGCTCGCCGGCGAGCTGCTCGAGCTCCTCGGGCTCGCGCCCGAGGCCGAGCCCGTCCGCCGCGGCGAAGACGTCGGCGGTGCTGAGGCCGCCGCCGTCGGGCAGTAACACGACCGCGTGGGGGGCCGGCTCGGGCAGCGGCTCGACCCGCTCGCCGGCGCCGCGGACCAGCGCCAGCGCCGGTCGCAGCTGCGAGGGGACGTCGGCGCCGAGCTCGGCGGCCAGGGCCTGAAGGTCGTCGACCTCGCCTGCGGCAAGCCGCAGGACCGCGGCCGCATCGGCGCTGCCGCCGCCAAGGCCGGCCGCCACCGGCACCCGCTTCTCGATCTCGATCCGCAGCGGCGCCCGCGCCCAACCGCGCTCGCGCAGCGCCGCCAGCGCCCGGGTCGCCAGGTTCTCTCCCTCCACGCCGGGGCAGATCACTTCGTCCCGACTCGGCCTCCGAGACCTCGATCGAATCGGCCAGCGCCAACGGCTCGAACAGCGAGCAGAGCTCGTGCAGCCCGTCCTCGCGGCGGCGGCGGCCGAGGTAGAGGCAGAGGTTGAGCTTGGCGGGGGCGTGGAGCAGCATCGGCGGGCGGAATCGTCAGGCGGCGGGCTGGAGCTTCGCGGACAGGGCGGCGAACTGCTCGGGCGCCAGCATCTCCGCCCGCGCGTCCTCGGGCAGGCCCAGCTCGGCGAGCGCGGCGCGCGCGGTGGCCAGGGCGCCGGCCTCGCCGTGCTCCAGCGAGCGGGCGAGCGACTTGCGGCGGTGAGCGAAGGCGGCGCGAACCAGGGCGCGGGTCGGCGGGTCGGCGGCGGGGCCGGTGCGGCGCAGGCTGCAGAATCGCCGAGTCGACCCGCGGCCGGGGGCGGAACACGGCCGGATCGACCTTCCGCGCCAGCTCGACCTCGCAGGCCAATTGCACCAGCACGCTCGGCGAGCCGTAGGTGCGGCTGCCCGGCGCCGCTCGCAGCCGCTCGGCGATCTCACGCTGGACCATCACCGTCCAGCTCGCCAGCGAGGGCAGCCGCTCGATCGTCCGCAGCAGCAGCGGCGTCGCGACCGAGTACGGGAGGTTGGCGACCATCGCCGTCGGCGCCGGCTCGAGCGCGGCGAGGTCGAGCTTCATCGCGTCGCCCCAGTGCAGGCTGACTTTGGGCAGGGCGGCGAGCGGCGCCAGGGCCGACGCCAGCCCGCGGTCGATCTCGACCGTGTGCACGTGCGCGGCGACCGCGACTAGGCGCTCGGTCAGGACCCCTTCCCCCGCCCCGACCTCGAGCACGACGTCCTCCGGCGCGAGCGCCGCGTCGCGGACGATCGCGTCGAGCAGGTTGGGATCGGCGAGGAAGTTTTGGCCGAGCCGGACCACGGTCCGGCTACCAGCCGAAGAGCTCGCGCGCGTTGGCCTCGACCGTGCGCTCCAGCTCCGCGTAGGAGACCCCCCGCGCCGAGGCCACGGCGCGCGCCGTCTCGACCACGTTAGCAGGCTGGTTGGGCTTCCCCCGCATCGGCTGGGGAGCGAGGTAGGGGGCGTCGGTCTCGACCAGGAGCAAGGCGTCCGGGAGCTTCGCCGCGGCCTCGCGGAGGGCATCGGCCTTGGGGAAGCTGACGATCCCGGAGAACGAGCAGTGCCAGCCGCGCTCGATCGCGTCGTCGACTCGCCACGGCGCCAGGAAGCAGTGGAGCACGACGGCGAGGCCGGCGGCGCTGGCGTCGAGGGTGGCGAAGATCTCGTCGATCGCCTCGCTGCCGCCGTCGGGATCGCGGGCGTGGATCACGAGCGGCAGGTCGAGCTCGCGGGCGATCTCGATCTGGGCGGCGAAGGCGCGGCGCTGATCGTCACGATCGGCGTTGTCGCGGTAGAAGTCGAGCCCGGTCTCGCCGATCGCCCGCACCTTCTCGTGGGCGCCGAGGCGGGCGATTTCGACGACCGCCTCCTCGTCGAACCCGGTCGCCTCGTTGGGATGCCGGCCGACCGCGGCGAAGACCGCCGCGTGACGCTCGGCGGCCTTGATCGCCGCCCGGTTGGTCGTCGCGTCCATGCCGACCGTGAGCATCCGCCCCACCCCCGCCGCCCGCGCCGCCGCCACGACCTCAGACTCGGGCCCGTCGCAGAGGAAGAGATGGGTATGGGAGTCGATCACCGGCGCTCCAGCCTAATCGGCGATATCGCAATAGCCTTGCTGCCGTGCCCGACCCCGCCGACTATTACCGCGAGATCTATCTGCGCGGGCTGGGCGGCGAGACGCCGGCGATCCCGGTCTCCGTGGCGGAGCTGGAGCGGACCGCGGTCGAGGCGATGGCGCCGCGGGCGGCCAGCTACGTCGGCGCTGGGGCCGGCAGCGAGGACACGATCCGGGCCAACGCCGAGGCTTTCCGCCGCCATCGCATCGTGCCGCGGATGCTGCGCGACGTCGCCGCGCGCGACCTCTCGACCGAGCTGCTGGGCACGGCGATGCCGGCGCCGCTGATGCTGGCCCCGATCGGTGTCCAGAAGGTCCTGCACGAGGAGGGAGAGCTGGCCACCGCGCGGGCCGCGGCGGCGCTGGGGACGCCGATGATCGCCAGCACCGCCGCGCATTTCTCGCTCGAGGAGATCGCGGAGGCGGGCGGCGAGGCGCCGCGCTGGTTCCAGCTCTACTGGGCCAACGACGCGCGCCTGGTCGAGAGCTTCGTCGGTCGCGCCGAGCGCGCGGGCTACGGCGCGATCGTCGTCACCGTCGACACCTTCATCCCCGGCTGGAAGCCGCGCGACCTGCAGCAGGCCTGGCTGCCGTTCCTCGAAGGCAAGGGCGTCGCCAACTACTTCCAGGACCCGGTCTTCCGCGAAGCGCTGGAGCAGGCGCCGGAGGAGGACCAGGGCGCCGCCACGGGGCACTTCCTCGGCGTGCAGGCGAACCCCTCGCTGACCTGGGACGACCTCGCCTCGCTGCGCGAGATGACCTCGCTGCCGATCCTGGTCAAGGGCATCCAGCACGTCGACGACGCCCGCGAGGCGGTCCGGCGCGGGCTCGACGGCATCGTCGTCTCCAACCATGGCGGCCGCCAGGTCGACGGCGCGATCGCCTCGCTCGAGGCGCTGCCGCCGATCTCCGAGGCGGTCGGCGACGACCTCGCGGTCCTCTTCGACAGCGGCGTCCGCAGCGGCGCCGACGCGCTCAAGGCGCTCGCCCTCGGCGCCGACGCCGTCTGCCTCGGCCGCCCCTACGTCTGGGGCCTGGCTTTGGGCGGCCAGGCGGGGGTCGAAGCGGTGCTGAAGATGGTCCTCGCCGAGCTCGACCTGACGATGGCGCTCTGCGGCCTCACGCGTCCAGAGCAAATCGGACCGGACCTGCTCGCGCCGGCCGCCTGAGCCCGGCCGGGACCGACCGCTACTACTAGTAACGAGTATGCGGAGAACACCGCATGGGCGACTCGGGTGTCAGGCGGGCGCCTCGATCTTCGGGAACAGCGGTGGCACCCGTTCGACCTTCTGGCCGCCGGGGCGCGAGCCCAGCTCGGCCAGCTCGCGGCCCTCTTCGCCCAGCGCCGCCAGCAGCGTCTCGCTGGCCCGCGGCAGGTATGGAACGAGCAGCAGCGTCGCCACCCGCAGGCCCTCGACCAGGTTGTAGAGGACTTCGTCGAGGCGCTCGGGGTCGGCCTCGTCCTTGGCCAGGACCCACGGCTGCGTCTCCTCGACGAAGCGGTTGAGGCGGCGCACCAGCTTCCATGCCTCCTCCAGGGCCTGCGTCAGCTCGGCCCGGTCGAGCAGCTCGCTGAACCTCCCGACGACCCCTTCGAAGTCCTCGGCCAGGGTGGCGTCGACCGCGGCCACCGGCACCGTGCCGTCGCGGTAGCGCTCGACCATCGCCAGCACCCGGCTGGCCAGGTTGCCGTAGTCGTTGGCCAGCTCGGTCTCGTAGCGGGACTCGAAGCCGGCGGTGGAGACCGAGCCGTCGCCGCCGAAGCTGACCTCGCGGAAGAGGTAGAAGCGCAGCGCGTCGGCGCCGAAGCGGTCGATCACCGCGAACGGGTCGAGCACGTTGCCGAGCGACTTCGACATCTTTTTCTCACCCATCAGCAGGAAGCCGTGGATCGACCATCCGCCGCGGCGGCTCCAGATCGGCCGCCCAGCAGCAGCGCCGGCCAGATCACGGCGTGGAACTTGAGGATGTCCTTGGCCATCACGTGCAGGCTCGCGGGCCAGAAGCGCGCGCTCAGGTCCTCGCCCTCACGGGCGAACTTCAGCGCCGTGTAGTAGTTGAGGAGGGCGTCGAACCAGACGTACATGCGCTGCTCGGGATCCCAGGGAAGCGGCATCCCCCATTTCAGCTTCGGCCGCGAGAGCGAGACGTCCTCCAGCCCCTGCTCGATGAAAGACACCGCCTCGTTGCGGCGGAAGTCGGGGACGACGAAGTCCGGGCGCTCCTCGTACAAGCCTTCGAGCTGCGCCTGGAAGGCGGAGAGGCGGAAGAACCAGTTCTCCTCCCGTTCCTTCTCGAGCGGGATCTCGTGGATCGGGCAGGTGTTGCCTGGGCCCAGCTCGCGCTCGGTTTTGAAGTCGGCGCAGCGCGGGCAGTACCAGCCTTCGTAGGCACCCTTCGTGACCCAGCCGTTGTCGTAGACCCGCTGCATGATCGTCGCCACCTGCTCGGCGTGGCGCGGGTCGGAGGTGCGGATGAAGAAGTCGTTGGTCGCGTCGATGATCGGCATCAGCTCTTGGAACTTGGCCGTGTTGCGGTCGGCCAGCTCCTGCGGCGAGATCCCCTCTCGCTCGGCCGCGTTCGCGACCGGCTCGCCGTGCTCGTCGGTGCCGGTGAGAAAGAAGACGTCCTCGCCGCGCTGCCGCATGTGCCGCGCCAGCACGTCGGCCGCCATCGTCGAGTAGGCATGGCCGAGGTGCGGCTCGGCGTTTACGTAGTAGATCGGGGTGGTGACGTAGTAGCTCACGCGCGTTCGCTCATCGTCGCGCCTCGCGCCCGGTCAGCGCTTTGTAGAGGTCGTTGGCGCGGGTCCCGGTCAGCGCCGCGACGACGCTGGCGGCAGCGCGGGGGCGGGCGCCCGACTGGACCAGGTGACGGAGGGCGTCGACGGCGAAGCCGACGTCTTTGTCGTCGGAGTCGGAGGCGGCGGGACCGATCACCAGCACGATCTCGCCTTTGACCTCGCCGCGGAAGCGCCGCGCCAGCTCGCCCAGGGTCCCGCGCGCCACCTCCTCGTGCATCTTCGAGAGCTCGCGGCAGACGGCAGCGGGACGGTCCGGCGCCAGCGAAGCGAGGGCAGCCAGCGACTCGCCGACCCGGCGCGGGGACTCGAAGGCGACGACGGTCTCGGCCGAGCGCAGCACCCGCTCCATCTCGCCGGCCCGGCGCGGCAGGAAGCCCTCGAAGCGCCAGCGGTCGGTCGGCAGGCCGGAGGCGACCAGGGCCACCGGCACCACCGAGGGACCGGGCAGCACCGTCACCTCGAGGCTGCGCTCGATGCAGCGGCGGATCAGCTTGTAGCCGGGGTCGGAGATCGCCGGCATGCCGGCGTCGGAGACGAGGACGACGAGGTCGCCGCGCTCGATCCGCTGCGCCAGCTCGGTCGCCCGCGCGGTTTCGTTGCCCTCGTGGTTGGAGACCAGCCGCGGCGCCGGACGGATCCCGAGCTTGTCGAGCAGCGAGCCCGTGCGCCGGGTGTCCTCGCAGGCGATGTAGTCGGCGCCGACCAGCGCCTCGCGCATCCGCGGCGTCACGTCGTCGAGGTTGCCGATCGGCGTCGGGCAGACGACCAGCCGTCCTGGCATCAGCCCTCCCCCCGCCCGAGTTCGGTCCGCGCCATCGCCGCTGCGCCGATCATGCCGGCGTCGTTGCCAAGGGTCGCCTCGAGGATCGGCGTCGCGTTCATCGGGTTCAGCGCCCGTCCGCGCAGCTCGCGGCGGGCCGGCTCCAGCAGCAGGTCGCCGGCCGCGATGACGCCGCCGCCGACGACGATCGCATCGGGCTGGAAGACGTTGGCGAAGCTCGAGCAGGCGACGCCGAGCCGGCCGCCGATCAGCTCGAAGACCGAGATCGCCGTCGCGTCGCCGCCGAGCGCCGCCTCGGTGACGGCCGTGCCGTCGACCGTCTCGCCCGCGGCGAGCATCTGACCGATGGCCGAGTCGGGAGCGCTTTCCGCGGCGGCGCGGCCCTCGCGGCCCAGCGCCGTGCCCGAGGCCAGCGCCTCGACGCAGCCGTGGTTGGGGCAGTTGCCCTGGCAGGGCGGCCCATCGGCCTGGATCACGGTGTGGCCGAGCTCGGCGGCGGCCCCGGTCGCTCCTCGGTAGACCTCGCCGTTCAGGATCAGCCCGCCGCCGATCCCGGTGCCGACGGTGAGCATCACCGTGTTCGGCTTTCCCCGGGCGGCGCCGAAGAGGAACTCGGCCAGGGCCGCGACGTTGGCGTCGTTGTCGACGAAGACCGGCAACCCGACCCGCTCGCTGACCAGGTCGCGGATCGGCACGTCGGTCAGCGGCAGGTTGACGGCCGAGACCGCGACGCCGTTCTCGTGATCGATCGTCGCCGGGATCCCCAGCCCGACCGCCTTCGCCTCGGGACGAGCGTCGCGCGCCTCACCCACCTCGCGCACCAATAACTCGACCAGCTCGTCCTCGTTCTGGCCGGTCGAAGCCTCGCGACTCTCCCAGAGCACGTCGGTCCCGTCGAGGACGCCGACGAGCATCTTCGTCCCGCCCAGATCGACCCCGATCGTCTCTCCCCCGCTCACGGGCAGAAGGGGGCTGAAGGCGGGCGACCGGACATCACGCCATGATTTCTAGCCCTTTTATGCCCGACAGTGGAGAGCAGCGGCCTTCGGGACCGCCCGACTACAAGGTCTACCGGTCCCGCAGAGGCCTCCTCTCGCGGCTGCGATCGGCCGACCTCTCGGGCCTGCGCGAGCGCGCAAAGCTGCCTGGCAAGCGGCCTGGCGGCGATCGCGAGCCGAGCGAGCGGCGTCGCCTGCGAGCTCCCAGCGCCCCCGTCAAGCGGGTTCTGAAATGGGTCGGCATCGCCGCTTTGGGATGGATCTTGCTCAGCTTCCTCGCCTTCGCGGTCTCCGCCCAGCTGCAGTCGTTCAAGCTCTCCGGCGAAGCGAAGGAGACCCTGCAGGGCAACCCGCTGCTGCTGCCGAGCGCGCAGACGATCCTCGTCCTCGGCACCGACGCTCGCCCTCCGGACACCAAAGAGCCGGGCGCCGCCCCCTCCGAGGAGTGCTTCGAGCAGCAGTCCCACGGCGACGCCCCCCACGAGCCCTGTTTCGAAGGCGAATTCCGCGCCGACACGCTGATGCTGATCCGGGCCGGCGGCGGCGCCTTCCGCAAACTCTCGATCCCCCGCGACGCCTACGCCGAAATCCCGGGCTCGGCGCCGCAGAAGATCAACGCCGCCTTCGCCTTCGGCGGCGCCGCCCTGCAGATCCGCACGATCGAGCAGTTCCTCGGCATCCAGATCGACCACGTGGCGATCGTCGACTTCACCGGCTTCGAAGACCTGATCGACGCGGTCGGCGGCATCGAGGTCGACGTCCCGGTCAAGCTCTGCGCCGACATCTCCGGCGGCGCCGGCGGCGGCCAGGGCGGCGTCACCCTGCGTCTCGGCAAGGGCGAGAACACGCTCGACGGCGAAAAGGCGCTCGCTTACGCCCGCATCCGCAAGCCGAGCGAATGCCCCGGCCCCGGCAAGAGCGCCTACACGCTCGGCTACGACGACCTCGACCGCGAGAAGGCGCAGCAGGCGGTCATCAACGGCATCAAGGGCCGGCTCACCGACCCCCTCCGCGCTCCCTACAACTTCGTCAAGGGCCCGATCATCGGCTGGAACGCGCCGAAGGCGTTCGTCAGCGACATGGGCTTCTTGACGATGCCGCAGCTCGTGCTCGCCGCCGCGATCGGCGGCAGCGCCCCCGCCCACATCCTCTGCGGCTCAGCCAACGCCGGCTGCGGCACCGGCCCCGAAAGCAGCATCGAAGTGCCCGAGTCCGTGCGCCGCCGCGCCGTCAACCAGTTCCTCAACGGCTAGCGCGGTAGCGGACTTTTGGGCCCCCATAGGGGCTAAAAAGTCCGCAGCGCTTCAATCGGCAGTCGCGGCCTTGGGCTTGGAGTCGCCCGACTTCGACTCGCTGGGCTTCGAGTCGGAGGAACCGGAACTCGAGTCCGAGCCGCTCTCCTTCGAGCCCTCGCCGCCAGCGCCGTTGCCGCCGCCCTTCTTCTTGCCGTAATCGGTGTTGTAGAAGCCGCTGCCCTTGAAGTGGACGGCGGGAGAGTGGAGGACGCGCACCGCCGGGGCGCCGCACTCCTGGCACTCGCTCAGCGGCTCGTCGGTCATCTTCTGGATCACGTCGAAGACGTGGCCGTTCTCGCATTTGTACTCGTAGATCGGCATGGCGGTGCGGGATTATCGCAGCCGCTACGGTTCCGGCATGGCAACCGCCGAGCAGGAGACGCGCCCGACCGAGGTCTCGATGGAGGAGATCGTCGCCCTCTGCAAACGGCGCGGCTTCGTCTTCCCCTCCTCGGAGATCTACGGCGGCCTCGGCTCGACCTACGACTACGGCCACTACGGCGTCCTGCTCAAGAACAACGTCAAAGCCGAGTGGTGGCGGGCGATGTTGCAGGAGCGCGACGACATTGTCGCGATCGACTCGGCGATCCTCCAGCACCCCAGGGTCTGGGAGGCCTCGGGCCACCTCGAGGGCTTCACCGACCCCCTCGTCCAGTGCCTCGGCAAGTGCAAGCGGCGCTGGCGCGAGGACCACCTGCGCGAGGCCATCGAAGCCGAGGGCGGCGACCCTGCGGCCGAGCTGCGCTGCCCCGAGTGCGGCGGCGAGCTCTCGGAGCCGCGCCAGTTCAACCTGATGTTCGAGACCCACGTCGGCCCGGTCGCGGGCGAGGGCTCGGAGGTCTACCTGCGGCCGGAGACGGCGCAGGGCATCTTCATCAACTTCAAGAACGTGCTCGGCTTCGCCCGCAAGAAGCCGCCGTTCGGGATCGCCCAGATCGGCAAGTCCTTCCGCAACGAGATCACCCCCGGCAACTTCATCTTCCGCACCCGCGAGTTCGAGCAGATGGAGATGGAGTTCTTCGTGCCTCCGGTCGAAGCGGAGAAATGGCACCGGCATTGGATGGAAGAGCGCGAGCGCTGGTACACCGAGCTCGGCCTCCGCCCCGACCACCTACGCGTCCGCGCCCACGGCGCCGACGAGCTCTCCCACTACTCCTCCGCCACCAGCGACATCGAGTACCTCTTCCCGATCGGCTGGTCGGAGCTGGAGGGGATCGCCAACCGCGGCGACTTCGACCTCACCCAGCACGCCAAGTTCAGCGGCGAGAAGCTCGAGTACTTCGACCAGCAGACCAAAGAGCGCTACGTCCCCCACGTGATCGAGCCCGCCGCCGGCGCCGACCGCGCCACCCTCGCCTTCCTCGTCGACTCCTACGAGGTCGAGGAGGTGGAGGGTCGCCAGCGCACGGTGCTGCGCCTCCACCCTCGCCTCGCCCCGGTCAAGGCCGCCGTCCTCCCCCTCGTCTCCAAGGAGGGGATGCCGGAGAAGGCTCGCGAGATCTTCCAGGACCTGCGCCGCAAGCTTCCGACCGAGTTCGACGAGGGCGGCTCGATCGGCAAGCGCTACCGCCGCCAGGACGAGATCGGCACCCCCTGGGGCATCACCGTCGACCACCAGACGATGGAGGACGACACCGTCACCCTCCGCGACCGCGACTCGCTCGAGCAGACCCGGGTCCCGATCGACGGCCTCGGCGACGAGCTGGTCACCCGCCTGAACCAGCCCTGGCGCAGCCCGAAGCTGGCTTGAGATTCGTCGAAGTCGGCGCGGCGCCCCGGCGTGGGTTAGGCTCGCCCCAGCTCCCAACCTGGCAGGGCGAACGGAGAGATATGGCTTACGAGATGACTATTCGCGGCACCGAGCATGAGGTGAAGGTGCGCAACCCCTGGGCCGTCGCCCTTCTGCCGATCATCACCCTCGGCATCTACCACCTGGTCTGGTGGTACAAGATCAACAAGGAGCTGAAAGAGTACGGCGAAGCCAAGGGCTACGACCTCGGCCAGAACCCGACCAACTCGGTCCTGGCGCTCTTCCCCGGCGGCCTCATCGTCGTTCCGGCGCTGATCAGCTACTGGCGCGGCACCAAGCGCGTGCAGGGGGCGGCGAAGCTCGGCGGCAAGGAGCCCGTCAACGGCTGGATCGCGCTGATCCTCTACCTGCTGCTCTCGCCTGGGATGTGGGCCTACCTGCAGGTGTCGCTTAACCACCTCTGGGAGCAGGAGGCCGAACCGCTGCCGGGACAGCCAGCCCCGCCGGTGTCCGACCAGATGCCGCCCCGCGCCGCGAGCTGAGTCACCCGTCGACCGCGAGGTCGGCGCTCACAGGCCCATGAACTGAAGCACTTCGGCGGCGTCGGCCTCCAGGGCCGCGGCGGCTTTCTTCGTCACCTTGCCGAGGTGCTCGATCGTGAGCTTGCCGCCGGCGAGCCTCCAGGTGGCGACGGCGCGGCCGTCGACGAGGGCGAAGGGGCGGAAGATGCCGTTGATCGTGACCAGCATCTTGTGCGGGCCGACGATTTCCTCGCGCGAGGTCCAACCCAGCAGCAGCGGGTCGAAGGCGCCGAGCAGGCGTGGGGGCGGCAGCGGCTCGGCGAGGCGGGCGCTCGGCCAGGTCGACGAGGCCGTCCTCGCGCTCGACCAGCTCGGAGGCGATCGCGGCGAAGCCGGCGCGGGTGTCCCGCAGAGGCAGACCGGCCCAGCGGGCCAGATCGCGGTCGTCGGCCGGCCCGTGCCCGACCAGGTAGCGGCGGGCCAGCTCGGCCAGGGCGGCGTCGCGGTCGACCGGCTTCTGCGGCCCGAGCCAGTCGCGCACGAGAACGTAGGCGTGCTGCTTGCCGACCATCGGCCCGCGCACGATGAGCCCCCGCACGGCGGCTAGGAACATCAGGTGGATGAAGGCCTGGCCCGCGACGGGCACGTCAGCTTCCGCGAGCCGTCTCCTTCAGATCCTTGCCGCTCAGCGGCCCCTCCTCCGCCAGAGCGCGCTCGACCTCCGCCATCGCGCGCTCCCCTTCGCTCTCGGAAACGCCCTCCTGGCGCAGCCGGCGGGCGCAGCTCGTGAGCAAGGGCGGCGTCGTCAGCGCCTGCAGCCACGGGTAGTCCTCGCTGCGGACCAGGTGCAGGGTGCCGCGGTTGAGCCAGGTGATCAGCAGCGTGCGGTCCTCGCTCAGCGCCCGGTCGACGTCGGCTGCCGCGAGACCGGCCGTGCGCGCCCGCACCGCCAGCCGCGCCCCGCGCGGATCCTGCCCCTGCACGGCAAGCAGGCGCTCGGCGACGTCCTCGGGCCGGCGCAGGGGCTCGCCGGCGAGCCCCTGCGCGGTCAGTCGCTCGGCGACGAGCTGTCGGCTCCCGCTCATCGCCCTATCCTGCCCGACGTGGACGGAAGCCTGCTGCGAAACCGCGATTTCCGTCTCGTCAGCGGCTCCGTCGGTCTCTCCGCCCTCGGCGACTGGGTGGCGATGGTCGCGCTCGGCCTGCACGTCAAGGAGGTGAGCGACAACGGCTTCGCGGTCGCCGCGCTCTGGATCTGCCTCTTCGGGCCCTCGGTGCTGGTCGCCGGCCACGCCGGCCTGCTCGTCGACCGGATCGAGGCGACCCGGCTGCTCGCCGCGATCTCGGCGGCCGGCGCCGCCCTCGCCCTCGCCCTCGGCTTCCTCAGCGGCCTCGCCCCGGTGCTGGCGCTGACCGCCCTGCTCGGCGTCGTCTTCGCGATCTCCCAACCGGCCGAGTTCGCGCTGGTGCCACCGCTGGCTGGAGAGGATCGCGTCCAGGAGGCGAACGGCCATATGGAGACGATCCGCTACGTCGGCTTCGGGCTCGGCCCCGTCCTCGGCGGCCTGCTCTTCGCGACGGGCGGCCTGCAGCTGGCGATGATCGTCGACGCCCTCACCTTCGCCCTCGTCGCCTGCGCCGCCCTTGCCCTCCGGGTCCGCCGCCAGCCGGCGACGCTGGACGAGGACCAGCGCCCGCCACGGGCCCGCGACGGGATCTCCTTCCTCTTCGCCGACCGCACCCTGGCGCTGGTAATGGTGGTCGCGTTCTCCTCGCTGCTGTTCATGTCCGCGGTCTGGGTCGGCGAGCTCTTCTTCGTCGAGGACGTGCTCGGCAGGGGCGACGTCTCCTATGGGGCGATGCTGTCCGTCTGGACGATCGGCATGGCCCTTGGCGCCCTGCTGCTCTCGGCGCGCGTGGCCGCCTACGCTCTTGCCACCATCGGCCTCGCCGCGGCGGCGACGCAGGGCCTGGCGCTGGCGCTGCCGGCACTCTGGCTCAGCTTTGCCTTCTTCCTCGCCTGCTCGTTCATGGGCGGCGTCGCGCACGGGCTCAAGAACGTGATGTTCCGCAGCCTGATCCACCTCCGCGTCCCGCCCGAGCTTCACGGCCGCGCCTTCGCCGCCTACAACGGCATCCGCAACTCGGCCGAGCTCGGCGCCTTCGCCGCCGGCGGCGTGCTCGTCGCCGCGATCGGCGCCCGCGGCACCCTCGCCTTCGCCGGCGGCCTCTCGGCGCTGGCCGGCGCCGCCGGGCTGCTGGTCCTGATCCGGCGCTATCGCGGCTGGGTACCGACCGATCCCGTCGGCCCGCCGCCACCCAAACCGCTCACCGCTCCCGCCGAACCACCGGTACCGCTGGCCGGCGACTCGGAGACGAGCTAGGCGAAAGCCCTATTCGACCGCGAGCAGGTCGACGACGAAGATCAGCGTTTCGTTCGGCCCGATCGCCGGCGGCGAGCCGGTCGGACCGTAAGCCATGTTCGGGGGGATGGTCAGCTCACGTCTGCCGCCGACCTTCATCCCCGTTACCCCCTGGTCCCAGCCCGTGATCACTTCGCCGGCGCCGAGCGAAAACGTGAACGGTTCGCCACGGTCCCAGGAAGCGTCGAACTCTTCGCCGCTCGTGTAGCCCACCCCGACGTACTGAACGGTGACGGCGTCTCCGGACTTGGCTTCGGCGCCGCTGCCTTCGACCAGGTCCTTCTCTTCCAGCTTCTTCGGCGGCGGGCCGCTGGGGACGGTGACCTTGGGCTTCTTGCCGATCGCCCCATCGCTGGCCGGCTGGGCCGCGGAGTCTTCCGACTTCTCGGTGCTCGTGGCTTCGCTCGTCGCCTCGGTCGAGTCGTCGCCGTCGCCGCAACCGGCGACTGCCAGCGCCAGCGCCACGCACAACGCAATGATCGGCATCGGTCCCCTGCTCACGGCGGGGATCCTATCCACTGCCGCGAAAGCTTGCCTGATCGGTCAGCCCCGGCCGGAGAGGCGGTCCCAGAGGCGACCGAGGCCGCTGCGCCGCTTGCCGGTGAAGTCGGCGGCGCTGGCGGTGATCGCGCCGGGGTTGGCCCCCGGCTTGGGCAGGTTCGCGGCGGCGGCCGCGTCGATCTTCAGCGTCACCCCGTTCTCGAAGATCCCGTCGACCTCCGGCGCGTCGACGAAGCGGTGGCCGCCGGGGCCGGCGGTGGTGTCGAAGACGATCCCGTCGAACATGTCGATGTTGGGCGCCGACAGCGCCTTCACGACCCGCCCGAGGTTCTCGCCATCGCTCGAGTAGACCGGCACGCCTTTCCTCACGGCGAGGTAGGAACTCGGCTCACCAAGGTTGTCCATCGGGCCGAGCCTACACGCTTAGGGTCGTCCGATCGACCTCCCGATCCTCACCTCGGTCCTGCTCCCCGCCGCGATCGCGGTGATCATGTGCAGCCTCGGCATGACCCTCACCCGCGCCGACTTCCGGCGCGTGCTCGTCGCGCCGCGCGGCGTCCTTATCGGGATGCTCAACCTCGCCCTGATCTCGCCGCTGCTCGCCTTCGCGATGGCCGAGCTGTTCGACCTTCCGCCCGAGCTCGCGGTCGGCCTGGTCCTGCTCGGCGCCTCGCCGGGCGGGATGATGGCCAACATGCTGACGCACCTGTCGCGGGGCGACACGGCGCTCTCGGTGACGATGACGGCGATCAGCAGCGTCGGCGCCGCCGTCACGGTGCCGCTCTTCCTCGGCCTCTCGACCGACCGCTTCGATGCGGCCGTCGGCGAGCCGAGCATGCTCGGGGTGGTGCTGCGCGTTCTCGCGATCACGATCGTTCCGGTCGCGATCGGGATGGAGCTGCGCAGGCGCCGGCCGCAGCGGGTGCAGGCCGTCTATCCCCGCGTGCGGCGCATCTCCCTCAGCCTCTTCGCGATCGTCGTCCTCGGCGCGATCGTCAGCGAGCAGGACACGGTCAGGGAACACATCGCCGAAGTCGCCGGCGCCGCGCTCGCCCTCAACCTGGCCGCGATGACCCTCAGTTTCGCGATCGCGAAACTGGCCCGGCTCGACGACCGCCAGTCGACGGCGATCGCGCTCGAGCTCGGCATCCACAACTCCGCCCTGGCGATCGCGGTCGGCGCCTCCCTCGCGGCCGAGGTGACGATCCCGGCGGCCGTCTACAGCTCCTTCATGCTCTTCACCGGAGCCGCCTTCGCCTGGGTCATGAGCCGTCGCAATGCCGGCCCGGACGAGCTCGCCCGAGCCGAGCCGGCCGAGGCTTAGACTGCCGGCTTGGGAGTCGGGCAAGGAAACTCGAGGGAGATGAGATGGGACTGAACCTGGCATCGATCGTCACCGAGAGCGCCGCGCAGGCGCCGGACAGCCCGGCTGTGCGCCTCGGCGGCACGGAGCTGACCTACGCCGAGCTCGACCAGCGCAGCGCCCGCCTGGCGACGCTGCTGCGGGAGCAGGGGCTCCAGCAGGGCGACCGCGTCGGGGTGATGCTCCCCAACGTCCTCGAGTTCCCGATCTCCTACTACGGCGTGCTGCGGGCGGGCGGCATCGTCGTGCCGATGAACGTGCTGCTGAAGCGGCGCGAGATCGCCTTCTACCTGGAGGACTCCGGCGCCGAGCTGCTGCTCGCCTGGCACGGGTTCGCCGAGGAGGCGCGCGGCGGCGGCGGCGACGCGGGCGTCGAGCTGATCGAGGTCGCGCCGGAGAGCTTCGCGGCGATGCTGGCCGAGCACGAGCCGACCTCCGAGCTCGCCGACACCGGCGAGGACGACACCGCGGTGATCCTCTACACCTCTGGCACCACCGGCAAACCCAAGGGCGCCGAGCTCACTCACCTCAATCTCTCGCGCAACGCCGACGTCGCCTCCCGCACCACCTGCGAGATCGAGGCCGGCGACGTCGTCTTCGGCGGCCTGCCGCTCTTCCACTCCTTCGGCCAGACGGTGGGCATGAACGCGACCTTCAAGGTCGGCGCCTGCCTGGCGCTGGCGCCCAAATTCGACCCCGGCGAGGCGCTGGAGACGATCCAACGCGACGGCATCACCCATTTCTACGGCGTGCCGACCATGTACGGGGCGCTGCTGCACCATCCCGAGCGCGAGAGCTTCGACACCTCGACCCTGCGCACCTGCATCACCGGCGGCGCCTCGATGCCGGTCGAGGTCCTGCGCGGCTTCGAGCAGGCCTTCGGGGCGATCGTGCTGGAGGGCTACGGCCTCTCGGAGACTTCCCCAGTCTCCTCCTCGAACCACCCCGACAAGGAGCGCAAGCCCGGCTCGATCGGCACGCCGCTGGAAGGGGTCGAGATGAAGGTCGTCGACGAGGACGACAACGAGGTTCCGCAGGGCGAGGTCGGCGAGATCGTGATCCGCGGCCACAACATCATGAAGGGCTACTGGCAGCGCCCCGACGCGACCGCGGAGGCGATGCGCGGCGGCTGGTTCCACAGCGGCGACATGGCCAAAACCGACGAGGAGGGCTACTTCTACATCGTCGACCGCAAGAAGGACCTGATCATCCGCGGCGGCTACAACGTCTACCCGCGCGAGGTCGAGGAGGTGCTCTACGAGCACCCGAAGATCCGCGAAGCAGCGGTGATCGGCGTCCCCCACGACGAGTGGGGCGAGGAGATCGGCGCCGCGGTCGTCACCCACGAGGGCGAGCAGCTCGAGCCCGACGAGGTCAGCGCCTACGTCAAGGAGCGCATCGCCGCCTACAAGTACCCACGCATCGTCTGGTTCCTCGACGACCTGCCGAAAGGGCCCACCGGCAAGATCCTCAAGCGCGAGATCGAGCGCCCGGATCCTGTGTGATCGACGTCACTCGAACGGATTGGCCAGCCAGCCAGGAATCGCGCTAGGCTGACCCGAACGGGGCATGCAACACCAAAAGGAGAAGAGATGAGCGTCGCTTCCCAGAGCCTGATGGACAACGTCACCTATGAGGACCTCTACCGTCGCTGGGAGGGGGGCAACTGGAGCGCCTACGAGATCGACTTCGACCAGGACAAGGCCGGCTGGGAGTCGCTCAGCGACATCCAGCGGCGCTCGGCGATGTGGATCTACTCGATGTTCTTCTACGGCGAGGACCGGGTCGCCGACACCCTCGCCCCCTATATCACCGCCGCCCCGAGCGAGGAGCAGTCCTACTTCCTCGCCACCCAGCAGGTCGACGAGGTCCGCCACTCGGTCTTCTTCCACCGCTTCTTCAAAGAGGTGATCGGCGTCGGCGGCGACTCGATCCAGTCGACCCTGGCCTCCACCCTCCCCCAGCTCAACTGGGGCTACCGCGGAATCTTCGACCGCCTCGACACGATGGCCGAGGAACTGCGCAAGGACCGCTCGCTGCCCAAGTACGCGCAGGCGATCACCCTCTACCACCTGATCGTCGAGGGCAGCCTGGCCCAGCCCGGCCAGCACTTCATCGAGGACTTCTTCTCCTCCGAAGAGACGATGCCGGGGTTCAGCTCGGGGATGGAGAACGTCTCCCGCGACGAGCAGCGCCACATCGGTTTCGGCGTCAAAGTGCTCTCGGAGCTGCTGGGCGAAGGCAACCCCGGCTGGGAGGAGAACCGGGCGGCGGTGGTCGAGCTGCTGCGCGGAGTGCTGCCCTACGGCCCGGCCGTCTTCTCGCCTCCGAACCTCGACCGCGAGTACACCGAGTGCTACGGCTTCTCGCTCGAGGACATCTTCGCCTTCGGCCTCAAACTGATCCGCCAGCGCTGGCGCACGATCGGCTACCCGACCGAGGAGATGCCGCCCGGCGTCTTCCCCTTCGACCCCGAGGCGGATGAGGCGCAGATCGCCGAGCGCCAGGTGAAGCTGATGATGGCGGGGATCCTCGGCCCGCCCGACGGGCCCAAGCCCGACTCCTCGCCGGAGCTGCAGCGCCTCTACTTCGACGTGGTCAGCCGCGTCGCCGATCCCAAGGCCGCGAACGGCTCCCCGCTCGTCTACCAGTACCGCTTCACCGACGCGGACCCGTGGCATCTCGTGATCGACAACGGCTCGACCCGGGCGGAGCCCGGCGAAGCGCCGAACCCGACCCTGGTCCTGGAGGCGAGCTGGGCCGACTTCGTCGCCACCGGCAAACCGGACGCCAACCCGCTCAAAATGATCCTCCAGCGTCGCCTCCGCCCGCGCGGGTCGATCCGCGAGATCGCGCGGATGCGGAAGGTCTTCGGCTGAGCGGGGGCTGGTGTGGGGAGGGTGGGATACCCCTCCCCATGAGGCCGTCGCGCAGCTGGATCGCCCGCACGCTTCGGATTGCTGGCACTTGAGCCTCATGGGGAGGGGTATCCCACCCTCCTCCCAAAGCTCCACCCGCTTCCGAGATTAAGGACCTCCGCAAGCCAAAAGCTTCCCTGGGACAGAACCCTCCGGTACCTGAGCATGCGCTTCGGCTGGAGGCCCGGGCGCCCCTCCCCAGGAGGCTCCCGTGCCAGCGTCCGAACCCTGGGAGCGCGACCAGCTGCGCGACGGCCTCCTGGGGAGGGGCGCCCGGACCACCAGCCCTTACCGCCGCCTAGCTAATCGGCGGCCGCGCGTCCGCCCAGGGCCGCTCGGCCTCAAGCTGACCCGCCAGCGAGAGCAGGGTCGCCTCGTCGCCGGGACGGCCGACGATCTGGACCGAGAGCGGCATGCCGTCGGCGGCGAAGCCGGCCGGCACCGCCATCGCCGGGTTGCCGAGGTGGTTCCAGGGGACGCAGTAGGGATAGAAGCGGCTCATCCCGAGCACCGTGCGGATCGCCCCGTTTCCCTCCCAGCGACGTACCGGCAGCGCCGTGCCGCCCATCACCGGCGTCATCAGCACGTCGTGCGTATCGAAGATCGCATTGACGCGGGCGGCGTCGACCTCGCGGCCGCGCAGCGCCCGCTCGAAGAGGGCATCCGGGAGCTGACGGCCGAGGCGGCCGAAGCCCCGAGTGCGCCCTTCCAGGCGCTCCGGGTGCGGGACCTCGTCGACAGTGTCGGCGACCCCACGCAGGAAGCGCGGGGTGATGTTGTTGCCGATCCCGCCCCAGTCGGGGTCGCGCCGATCGACCTCGTGCCCCAGCGAGCGCAATAGCTCGGCGGTATCCGAGACCGCGCCCTTGGCGTCGTCGGAGACCGTCGGCGGCGCGGCGGCGCGCGGCGGCGCGGTGGACCAGGCGACCTTCAGCTTGCCCGGCGCCGCCTGGGCCGACTCGACGAAGGGCCGCTGCGGCGGCGGCGGCGCGCCCGGCTCCTCCGAGCCGCCGCTGACGATGTCGAGGTAGAGCGCCGTGTCGAGGACGTTGCGGCTGAGGCAGCCGAGCACGGCCAGGCCGTTCCAGCCTTCCAGCAAGGGCGCAAGCGAAACGCGGCCCCGCGACACCTTCAGCCCGAAGAGGCCGCAGGAGGCGGCCGGGATGCGGATCGAGCCGCCGCCGTCGCCGGCCGAGGCGATCGGGACGAGGCCGGCGGCGACCGCCGCGCCGCTGCCGCCGCTGGAACCGCCCGGAGTGCGCTGCTGGTCCCAGGGGTTGCGAGTGACCCCCCAGGTCGCCGACTCGGTGAAGCCGCAGATCGCCAGCTCCGGCAGATGGGTCAGGCCGACGACGATCGCGCCGGCGGCGCGCAGCCGGCGCACCATCTCGGAATCCTCGGCGGCGGGCTCGTCGAAGGCGTCGGTGCCGAGCATCTTGACCTCGCCGGCGACCTCGCTTTCGTCCTTGATCGCGACCGGCACGCCCAGCAGCGGCCGCTCCTCGCCGCCCTTCAGCCGCGCCTCGGCCTGCTCCGCTTCCAGCATCGCCTTCTCGGCGAGCACAACCCGGAACGCGTTCAGCTTGGGGTTCAGCCGCTCGATCCGCTCCAGGTGCATCCGCACGAGCTCGGTCGGCGAAACGTCCCCGTTCCGCACCATCTCCGCCTGCCGCGCCGCCCCCGCAAACGCAATCTCATCAGCCTGCACGCGCCCATCCTAAGCGCCTATCCCGGTAGGGGTGGAGCGCCTTGTGCTTTTTCGCCGCTTCGGGTCTCGGACGGCCGGCGACGATCCTCGAAAAAGTTAAGCGAAACCCCTACCGGGATAGGCGCTTACTTGGCCGGCGCCGGGTCGGGCTCTCCCTCGAAGCTGAGGCGCGGCAAAAGCCGGTCGAGCCAGGAGGGCATCCACCAGTTCCAGCGGCCCATCAGCTTCATCGCCGCCGGCACCAGGATCAGCCGCACCAGGGTCGCGTCGAGGGCGATCGCCACCGCGCAGCCCAGACCGAGCTCCTTGATCGAGGGCACGCCGGTGAGGACGAAGACGGCGAAGACCGAGCTCATGATCAGCGCCGCCGAGGAGATCGTGCGAGCGCTGGACGCGAGCCCCTCGGCCACCGCCCGCTCGTTGTCGCCGTGGACCAGGTAGCGCTCGCGGATACGCGACATCAGGAAGACCTCGTAGTCCATCGAGAGGCCGAAGACGATCGCGAAGATCAGCGGCACGTTGATCGTGTCCAGCGCGCGGAGGCTTTCGAAGCCGAGCACGCTGTCAAACCAGCCCCACTGGAAGACGGCGACGAGGACGCCGAACGCCGCGCCGATCGAAAGCAGGTTCATCAGCACCGCCTTCAGCGGCAGCAGCAGCGAGCGCAGCATCACCATCAGGACGATGAAGCTGAGCGCGAGGACGAAGCCGACGATCTTCCAGAAGGAGCCTGAGATCTGGACGCGGACGTCATCGGTGCGGGCGGTTTCGCCGCCGATGTCGACGCTGCTTGCCGCGGCAGCCAGGGCGCTGGCGGGCACGAAGCTCTGGCGCAGGCGCTCGACCAGCGACCTGGCGGCCTCGGAATCGCTGGTGGCGACGGAGGTCGCCTCGACCAGGACGCTGTCGCCGGCGTAGACAGGGGCGGCGACCGTGCTGATGCCCGGCTGCTCGCGCAGTTCGCCGGCGAACCGCGCGACGGCGGCACGATCGGTCGCGGCGGGGAAGGAGGCGACGACCTGGATCGGGTCGGCGCCGCCGCCGAGCTGGGCGGAGGCGAGCTCGTTTCCGACCCGCACGTCGCTGTCCTTGGGGAACTGCTGGAGCGCGGTGGTGCCGGTGTCCATCGAAAGCACCGGCGAGGCGAGCAGGAGGAGGATCGCGGCGGCGCCGGTCATGGCGAGGACGGGGCGAGCCATCACTCGCCGCGCCCAGCGGTCCCAGAAACCGGGACCGGCGACGGCGGCAGCGGTCGGCCGCGGCCGACGGAAGAGCGTGTGCTTGACGAAGCGCAGGACCCTGGCGACGATGCCGCCGGGCATCACCCGGTCGCCCAGCATCGCGATCAGCGCCGGCAGCAGCGTGGTTGCGGTGAGGATCGAGACGGCGACCACGGTCATCGCGCCCAGCGCCATCGAGCGCAGCGCCTGGTTGTCGACCATCCAGAGGCCGGCGAGGGAGACGATCACGGCGAGGCCGGAGAAAGCGACGGCGAGGCCGGAGGTCGAGAGCGCCTCGGCCCGGGCTTCGTCGCAGTCGCGACCGTCGCGGCGCTCCTCGCGGTAGCGAGCGAGGATGAAGAGCGAGTAGTCGACCGCGACCCCGATCCCGATCATCGAGGCCATGTTGGTGACGAAGACCGAGGTGCTGACCTGCAGCGAGATGAAGTAGATGACGGCGCCGGTGACCATGACGCTGACGAAGCCGAGGGTCAGCGGCAGCACCGCCGCCGCGAGCGAGCCGAAGACGACGAGCAGGATCAGCGCCACGATCGGGAAGCCGCCCGCCTCCGCCTTGGCGAGATCTTCCTTCGAGAGCTCCTGCATCCCCGCCCAGACGGTCGGCTGCCCCGCCAGGTAGGGGGTGACTCCGCCGGCGGCGGTTCCGGGATCGAGCGCTTCGCGCAGATCGACCGCCGGATCGATCAACTCGTCGGGGGGGACGGAGCTGGAGAGAGGCGCCAAGGCGCTGCCGGTCCGCTGCAGCTGCCGCGCGGCGCGACCGGCAACCGCCGGTGGCAGCGAGATTCCCTCGACGGGAGCGACCTCGCGCTGGACCCGCTTGACGGCGGCCGCGCGCTCGGCCGCGCTCGCGTCCGGCGCCGCGCGCAACAGCACCGCCACCCCGGTCGCCTCGCTGGCGAACGTGCCCTGCATCGCGTCGGTAACCGCTTCCGACTCGCTGCCGGGAACGTCGAAGCCGCCTCCGGTCAGGTGTTCGGTCTGCCGCATCGCGAAGGGCAGCGCGCAGATGACGATCAGGATCCAAATCCCCAGGACCCAGCGCCGGCGCCGGCCGAGGACTCCCGCAAGTCGATTCATTCCGTCGCGCATTGGCTGGTTGACCAGCCTTTCGCAGCAACGGCGCCAGGTCTGTGAGTCGCGTCACTCGGACGCTGGGGCGGCGGTGCTTACTCGGCGACGAGCAGGTACCGGGCCGAGGCGGCGCCGGCGGCGAGGGCGGCGGTGTTGTCGCGCTCGGGGTCGGAAAGGGCCTGCAGGGCGAAGCCGTCGCCGACCGCGAACAGGTAGGAGACGATCGCCTCCGCCCCGAAGCGCAGCTTCAGCACGCCCTCGTTCTGCTTTGCCGCCAGCACCTCGGCGACGTGCGAGCGGGTGCGCTCGAAGAGCTGGCCCACCTCGCGCTGGATGTCGGGATTGCGGCGGCCGGCGCTGAAGAGCTCGTAGAGGAGGAGGAAGAAGCCCGGTTCGTTCTCGATCATGTCGGTGAGGCTGGCGACGAGGACGTCGAGGACGTCGTCGGCGGAGCCGGCCTTGGCCAAGCGCTCGTCGAGGCGGGAGATGCGGATCTCGGCGTCGCGGCGCACGACCTCGACCAGCAGCCGCTCCTTGGTCCCAAAGTAGTAGTGGAGGAGGCCGCGGCTGACCCCAGCCTCACGGGCGACGTGCTCGAAAGTGGAGCCGGCGGCCCCGCGGCTGGCGACGCTGTCGCGCATCGCATCGACGATGCGCTGCGCCTTGTCGCCGCTGAGCTCGCGCTCTTTGGTAGCTGCCTCCATATAGCCAGTCTATGAGAGCCGGGAGGCGGCAGAGCCGCCCCGGCGCGCCGCTAGGAGCCGTTGATGCTCGTGGCGGAGGTGTACTCGAACTCCTCTTCGGCCCCGAAGAGGGTGTCGAGCACGGTCTTGCGAGCACTCTCGCTGAGGACCAGCGCGATCGTTCCGGCGACGATGCCGAGCAGCAGCAGCTTGCCGATGCCGCCCTTGCGCTTCTTCGGCTTGCGCAGGCGCTCGGAGGCCTCGCGCAGGCTGTCGGCCGCCTCACGCAGGTCCTTCTGCACCTTCTTGTCGCTGGTCACGGCCTTGACCGCGCCCTTGCCGTTGCCGGTCGCCCGCCCATAGGCGCCCTTCGCCGCTTCGAAGGCGTCGCGCAGGCTGTCGCGCAGGTCGTCGTCTTCGATCAGGCGCTGCACGTACGGATTCTCTCGGGCAGTCTCGTAGATGTCGTTGGCGCGGGCCGCCTTCGTCTTGCTCATACCGTCTCCTCGCTTGGTTTCCTAGCGTTTCGCAGGATAACCCCATACCCCCGGCTGGGTGTGGCCAAGCAGCTCAAGGATGCCGGGATGCGCCGACCACACTCAGCCGGGGCCGACGCCGTCCAGCAGCACTCCCGTATTGCGGAAGTTGAGCTCCGCGTCCCTCAGCTGCCGCAGCCGCAGTGGCGCCAGCCCGGGGCCGGCCCGCTCGAAGTGCCTGACATAGAGGCGGCCGGCACTTCCCCGCGCCGTTTCCCGGAATCCCGGCCCCAGTAGCCGCGGCGGCGGGGACGGCGCCTTGCCGTCGGAGACGAAGTCGACTTCGCCGACCAGCCAGTCGTAGCCGTCGGCCGGCGTCACCTGGATCGCGCCGGTCGAGAGGTAGTAGCGCAGCGACGCCTCGCCCAGCACCCAGGTGACCGTCGCCCGCGGCGCTTCCGGTTCGCCGATCTCCGCCGCGACGGCCTCCCAGTCGGGCCGCTGCAGGTCCGGCGAGAAGCTGGCCCAGATGCAGAACCCGAGCGAGTAGGCAAGCAGAGCGGCGCCGAGGATCGTGCCCAAGCGCAGGGCCGCCGGCAGGGTGGCGCCGATCGCGACCGCCACCAGCAACGGCGCCAGGGCGGGCAGCACGTTGCGGGCGAGGACGAAGTCCTTGCCGAACGGCGCCAGCGCCAGCAGCAGCGGAATCCCGATCGCCGCCGCCGAGACGGCGAGTGGGATCGCCGCGGCGCGGCGCTCGGCGCGATCGCCGCGGAGGATGAGCAGCGCCAGCGCCGCCAGCGTCAGCAAGAGCGGGACGAGCGCCAGCACCGGTCGCTCCGGCCGGGCGATGATGTCGCCGGTCTCGCCGACGACGAAGGTCGCGGCCGTCTCCCAGACCCGGTGGCCGAGCGAGAAGTTGGAGATCCATTCGGCGTGGCCGTAGGACATCTGGTGGATCGCCAGCGGCGCCAACAGCAGCCCAAACAGAGCGACGATCCAGAGCCCGGCGAGGCTGGCGCGGCCGCGCCGGCGCAGCAGCAGGAGCGCCTCGGCGGCGACGGCGAAGACGGCGAAGTAGTGGGTGCTGAGCGCGAGGCCGGAGGCAATTCCCCAGAGGGTGAAGTCGCGGCGCCGCCCATGCCGCTGCGCCCGCGCGCAGTAGAGCAGGGAGATCGCGCAGAGGAGGGCGAGGAGCGCATAGCCTCGCGCCTCCTGCGAGTACCAGAGCAGCATCGGGTTGACCGCGACCAGCGCCGCCGCCATCAGCCCGGCCCGCCGCCCGCGCAGCTCCAGCCCCAGCAGGTAGGCCACCGGCACCGTCGCCACCCCGGCGACGGCCGAGAGGGAGCGCAGGCCGTACTCCCCCGTCCCCGTGACCTGCGTCCAGACCCAGGCCAGGGCGTAGTACAGGGGCGGCGCCGACTCGCTGAAGCCGACCGCGTCCATCGCGTGCGGGAAGCTGCCGCGGAGGACGCGGCTGGCGGTGACGATCTCGTCGTGGTGGTAGGCCTGGACGCCGAGGGTGGCGAAGCGCAGGACCGCGGCCAGCAGGGTGAGGCCGGCGACGATCCAGAAGGCCCGCGAGCGCGTCCGCGCCAGCTCACGCAGCGACTGCGCGTATGCGGCTGCGCCGCCCCTTTCGAGAGTCGCCGCCTCCATCGTCCTTACGAGAGCGCTACGTCGATCGCTTCGGAGACCTCGTCGGCGAAGACGAACTCGAGGTCGCCGAGCTCGTGCTCGGGGATCTCCTCGACGTCGCCCTCGTTGCGCCCAGGCACGATCACCCGCTTGATCCCCGCCCGCTGCGCCGCCAGCGACTTCTCCTTCAGCCCGCCGATCGGCAGCACCTGGCCCGTCAGGGTCACCTCGCCGGTCATCGCGACATCGTTGCGAACCGGCCGGCCGCTGACCAGCGAGGCGAGGGCCACGGTCATCGCGACCCCCGCCGAGGGGCCGTCCTTGGGGACCGCTCCCGCGGGGACGTGGATGTGGATGTCGTGCTCGGCGAACCACAGCTCGCCCAGTCCGGGCGCGACCTGGGCCCAGTGTCCCCGGATCCAGGACAGGGCCGCCTGGGCCGACTCCTTCATCACGTCGCCGAGCTGGCCGGTGATCGTCAGCTTGCCCGAGCCCGGCATCGCCGTCGCCTCGATGAAGAGGACGTCGCCGCCGGTCGGCGTCCAGGCGAGGCCGGTGGCCACCCCCGGCGCCTTGGTGCGCCGGCGCTGCTCGGCGAAGACACGGCGGCGACCGAGCAGCTGGCGCGCTTTCTTGCCGGAGACCTTGACCTTCCCTTTGGCTTTGCCCTCGGCGACGTCGCGGGCGACTTTGCGGCAGATCGTGCCGATCTGCCGCTCGAGGTTGCGAACCCCGGCCTCGCGCGTGTACTCCTCGACGATCGCCGTCAGAGCAGCATCGGCGAACTCGATCTGCGAGGGCTTGAGACCGTTGGCCGCGATCTGGCGCGGGACCAGGTAGCGGCGGGCGATGTGGCGCTTCTCTTCGACCGTGTAGCCGGACAGCTCGATCGTCTCCATCCGGTCCAGCAGCGGTCCGGGGATCGTGTCGAGGATGTTGGCGGTGGCGATGAAGACGACGTCGGAGAGGTCGAACTCGAGGTCGAGGTAGTGGTCGCGGAAGGAGTCGTTCTGGGCCGGGTCCAGCACCTCCAGCATCGCCGAGGCGGGGTCGCCGCGGAAGTCGGCGCCCATCTTGTCGATCTCGTCGATCATGAAGACCGGGTTGCGGGTGCCGGCGTCGCGCAGGGCGCGGATGATCGTCCCGGGCATCGCGCCGATGTAGGTGCGGCGGTGTCCGCGGATCTCCGCCTCGTCGCGGACGCCGCCGACCGAGATCCGCTCGAACTCGCGCCCGAGCGCCTTCGCGATCGATTTCCCGAGGCTGGTCTTGCCGACGCCGGGCGGGCCGACGAAGCAGAGGATCGGGCCGGGGGACTCCGGGTTCAGCTTGCGCACCGCCAGGTACTCGAGGATGCGGTCCTTGACCTTCTCGAGGTCGTAGTGGTCGGCGTCCAGCACCTTGCGGGCATGGCGGATGTCGAGGTTGTCCTCGGTCGCCTTCGACCAGGGCAGCTCGACCAGCCACTCGAGGTAGGTGCGGATGACGCCGTGCTCGGCCGCCGCCGGGGGCAGTTTCTCCAGCCGCGAGAGCTCGCGCTCGGCGCCTTTGAGCGCGTGCTCGGGCAGGTTCGCGGCCTCGATCCGCTCACGCAGTTCGCTCGCTTCGGCGAGCTGCTCGTCCTCCTCCCCCAGCTCTTCCTGGATCGCTTTCAGCTGCTGGCGCAGGAAGAACTCGCGCTGGCCTTTGTCGATCTCCGACTGCACCTGGGTCTGGATCTGGGTGCCGAGCTGCACCACCTCGAGCTCGCGGGCGAGGACCTGGGCGAGGTGGCGCAGGCGCTTGACGACGTCGACCTCTTCCAGCAGCCGCTGCTTCTCCTCGGCGCCGATCCGCAGGGCGCCGGCGATCAGGTGGCCGAGCGCGACCGGGTCCTCGATGTTGGCGACCGCCATCTGCAGCTCCTCGGGGAGGTAGGGAATCTGCTCGACGATCTCCGAGAAGGTGCGCTGGACGTTGCGGGTCAGCGCCTCCAGCTCGGGGCTGGGCTCGATCACGTCGGGCAGCTCGGCGATCCGCGCCACCAGATAGGGCTGCTCGGCGACGAAGGGGCCGACCCGGACCCGCTGCGTCCCCTGCACGAGGATGCGCAAGGTGCCGTCGGGGACTTTGATCATGCGGGCGACGACGCCGACGACGCCGATCTCATAGAGGTCCTCGGCGCCGGGCTCCTCGTTCTCCGGGTCGCGGGCGGCGACCATGACCAGCATCCGGTTGTCGCCGAGGACGTCGTCTACAAGCTTGATCGAGCGTTCCTGGCCGACCGCCAGCGGCGTCAGCGTCTCCGGGAAGGTGACGGTGTCGCGCAGCGGCAGCACCGGCAGCGCGTCGGGGAGCGGCTGGTTGGCGCGGATCGCGTCCTCGGCGTCGAGCGGCGCGTCGACAACCTCGAGGACCGGGGCCCCCTCCATCACTCGCGGCCGATCGGCACGCGGCGGGTGGTCTGGTCCGGGTCGCGCAGCGGTAGCTCGATCCGCAGCACGCCGTCTTCGTAAGTGGCCTTGGCGCCGTCGGCGTCGACCTCGACCTGGAGCTCGACCACGCGGCGGAAGCGGCCGGAGGGGATCTCAACCTGCTGATAGACGCGGCCCTCGGTCTCCTGCACCGGCCGTTCGCCGACGATCGCCAGGTGGCGGCCGCTGACCTCGATCCCGACCTCGCTCAGCTCGACCCCGGCGAGGTCGACCTTGACCACCGCCAGCTGCGGCTCGCCGCAGTAATAGACGTCGACGTTGGGCGAGAAACCGCTGGTGCGCCGGCTGACGTAACGCCCGCGCCCCCACGCGTCCCCCATCATCTGATCCATCTCCCGCCGCATACGGGCAAAATCCGCGAAAAGGTCACGTTGTGGCACGCGCAAAACATAACCAGCGCTGAGCTAGCAGTGGGCCAGGGGAGCCGGTACCCCTCCGCGGGAATTCAGTCGCGCGCGCTTCGCGCGCAGCTCCGGATGATGCTGCCCGCCTATGGCGGGCAACCTTCAGATTGCATATCGCGGCCTTCGGCCACATTCCCGCGGAGGGGTACCGGCTCCCCTGGCCCAACCCCAAGCACGCTCTTTCAAGCTGGCTGGACACGGCTCGAGGGCAAGGGCCCGGTCGTCCCGCGGGCGAATGTGCGCGAAGCGCGCGACATGCAATCTCATATTTGCCCGCCATAGGCGGGCAGCAACATCCGGAGCCGCACCCGCAGGGTGCGCGACTGAATTCGCCCGGAGGACTACCGGACCCCTGCTCCTATGCGGCGCGCGAGGCCCAGCGGGGGGCCCGCATGAGGAGGACCGGCTGTTTTGGGGGGATCAGACCCTCGGGGCGATTCGGGCGGAAGGTGGCGCAGGGCTCGTTCAGCTCGAGGGCGCAGAGGAGGTTCTTGTGGAAGTAGCAGTCCTCGCAGGTGGGGGGGTTTGTCTTGCGCGGCACGGGCCGGCATATTGGCAGCGCCGTGACGCTTCCGTGAGGATCAATTCCGCAAATCGCTACCTCTTTGACACAGAGTCGTCACAGCTTCCCCGCGTCTTGCGGGGGCATGGGAAGCCGTCGCTACCATTACCCGCTGATGGAGGCTCATAACCGCAACGACAAGCTCTCGGCGTCGCCGCCGCTTTTCAAGAGCGAATTCCTCAACTTCTTCTCCCGCGTGCACCCAGCCGTGCCGGCGGTCGTCTTCGTGCCGGTGGTGGTCGCGATGGAGTGGCTGGGGGTCGATCGCGGCTACGGCGTGCTGCAGCTCATCCTGCTCTCGCTGGGCGGGATCGGGGTCTGGACGCTGACGGAGTACTGGCTGCACCGCCTCGTCTTCCACTGGGAGCCGGACAACGCCTTTGGGCGTCGCATGCACTTCATCATCCACGGCATCCACCACGATCACCCCAACGACAAGCTGCGGCTGGTGATGCCGCCCTCCGTCTCGATCCCGCTGGCAGCGCTCTTCTTCGCCGCCTTCTGGCTGATCTTCGGCAATGCGGCCTTCCCGCTTTTCGGCGGCTTCCTGCTCGGCTACCTCGCCTACGACTACACGCACTACTACGTCCATCATTTCGTGCCGAAGTCCGATCTCGGCAAAAAACTGCGTGAGCAGCACATGCGCCACCACTTCCAGGACCACCGCTTCGGCTACGGCGTCTCCTCCCCCCTCTGGGACGTCGTCTTCCGCACGCTGCCGCGCAAACGCAACCGCTAGGCAGCCGGCGGCGAGCCGTTGGTTAGTTCTTTGGTACTGGCCACCCACGTTTGAACTGGACCTCGTCATCCAAATGGCCAGGAACAGGATGAATTTGACTAAATAAAGAGTCACAGTGGGTATGGCTGTGTCACACTCCCCTTATTAACAACCGTTCTTGGATGGAAAGGGAAAGGAAAAAATGCCCAGCACGACTAACGCCCTCGATGAGGCTCGGGAGCTCGTTCAGAAGCGTCTCGCCGAGCTCGAGGAGGAGCGGACGCGCCTTCAGCGCGCACTGGCCGAGCTTGGCGGGAAAGCCCGGCGGTCCCCGGGTCGCCCGCGCGGAAGCAAATCCAGTTCCACCGCAACGGCCGGCGCCCCGCGCCGGCGCCGCAAACGGCGGGGTGGCACCCGCGCCGACCAGGCCGTCAACCTGATCACCAAAGATCCTGGGATCAGCGCCTCGGACGTCGCCAAGCAGATGAAGATCAAGCCGAACTACCTCTACCGGGTCCTCGGTGACCTGGAGAAAGAGGGTCGGGTCAAAAAGCAGGGCCGGCAGTACTTCCCGGCCGGCTAGTCCGACGCAAGATCGTTACCTGAAAGGCCGGCCCCTGGGGGCCGGCCTTTTCATGTCCGTTAAACCAGGCCGAGCTGACTGACCGCGTCGCGCTCTTCCTGCAGCTCCGTGACGCTGGCGTCGATCCGCTCGCGTGAGAAGTCGGGAACCTCGAGGCCCTGGGCGATCGACCACTCGCCGCCGCTGCAGCTGCACGGAAAGCCGCAGACGATTCCCTCGCCGATCCCGTACGAGCCGTCGGCGGGAACCGCCATCGAGACCCAGTCGCCGTCCGGCGTTCCCAGGACCCAGTCGTGGATGTGGTCGATCGCGGCGTTGGCCGCCGAGGCAGCGCTGGAAGCGCCGCGGGCGTCGATGATCTCGGCGCCGCGCTTGGCGACCCGGGGGATGAACTCATTGGCGATCCAGGCCTCGTCATCGACGGCGTCCCAGGCGGCGCCACCGTCCACCTTGGCGTTGACGAGGTCGGGGTACTGCGTCGGTGAATGGTTGCCCCAGGCGGTCATGTTGGTGACCGCCGAAACCGGCTTGCCGAGCCTGTTGGCAAGCTGGGAGATCGCGCGGTTGTGGTCGAGGCGCATCATCGCCGTGAACCGCTCGCGCGGCACATCGGGCGCGTTCGACATCGCAATCAGGCAATTGGTGTTGGCCGGGTTCCCCACCACCAAAACCTTGATGTCGTCGGCCGCGCCGGCGTTGATCGCTTCTCCCTGTGGCTTGAAGATGCCGCCGTTGGCCTCGAGCAGATCGGAGCGCTCCATCCCCGGGCCGCGGGGCCGGGCGCCGACCAGCAGACCAATGTTGCAGCCGTCGAACGCCTGCTTGGGATCATCGGTGATATCGATCTTGCTCAGCAGCGGGAAGGCGCAGTCGGCGAGCTCCATCGCCGTGCCCTCGGCCGCCTTGATGGCGTCGGGGATCTCCAGCAGGCTCAGCTCAACCGGCGTCTCCGGCCCGAGCATCTGACCGCTGGCGATCCGGAACAGCAACGCATAACCGATCTGCCCGGCGGCGCCGGTTACAGTGACCTTGACGGGGGTGCTCACGAAATTTCGTCTCCTCGCAGTTGGTTTTCAGGGAACCGCTACAGCCATCGCTCGCTGCAGGTTCTCGTCGATCGAGGCCAGGAACTCCTGGGTGGATTGGAATTCCTGGCCCTCGCCGACCAGCAGCGCGAGATCTTTGGTCATCTTGCCGCTCTCGACCGTCTCGATGCATACCCGCTCGAGCGTCTTGGCGAACGCCGATACCTCCGTCGTTTCGTCCATCCGGCCGCGGGCGGAGAGGCCGCGAGTCCAGGCGAAGATCGAGGCGATCGGGTTGGTAGAAGTCGGTTTTCCTTCCTGGTGCTGGCGGAAGTGGCGGGTAACGGTGCCGTGAGCGGCCTCTGCCTCGACGGTCTTGCCGTCGGCGCTCATCAGGACGCTGGTCATCAGTCCGAGCGAACCGAACCCCTGGGCAACGGTGTCGGACTGGACGTCGCCGTCGTAGTTCTTACAGGCCCAGACGTAACCGCCCTCCCACTTCAACGCCGCCGCGACCATGTCATCGATCAGCCGGTGTTCGTAAGTGATACCGGCTGCCTCGAAGTCGGCCTTGAACTCGTTCTCGTAGACCTCGGCGAAGATGTCCTTGAAGCGCCCGTCGTAGCGCTTCATGATCGTGTTCTTGGTCGAGAGGTAGACCGGGTAGCCCCGGTCGAGACCGTAACGCAGCGAGGCGCGGGCGAAGTCGCGGATCGAGTCGTCGAGGTTGTACATCGCCATCGCGATGCCGCTGCTCGGAAAGTCGTACACGTCGAGCTCCACAGGGTCGGCGCCGTCCTTGGGCGTGTACGTAAGCGTCAGCGTCCCCTCCCCGGGCACCAGCATGTCCGTGGCCCGGTACTGGTCCCCGAAGGCGTGGCGGCCGATCACGATCGGCTTCGTCCAGCCTGGCACCAGGCGCGGCACGTTGGAGATCACGATCGGCTCGCGGAAGATGACCCCGCCGAGGATGTTGCGGATCGTCCCGTTCGGCGAGCGGTACATCTGCTTCAGGCCGAACTCCTTCACCCGCGCCTCGTCGGGGGTGATCGTCGCGCACTTGACGCCGACCCCGTGCTGCTTGATCGCGTGGGCAGCATCGACGGTGACCTGGTCCTCGGTCGCATCGCGGCTCTCGATCCCGAGGTCGAAGTAGACGAGGTCGACATCGAGGTAGGGCAGAATCAGCTGCTCTTTGATGAACGACCAGATGATGCGGGTCATCTCGTCGCCGTCGAGCTCGACGATCGGGTTCTCGACCTGGATCTTCTGCACGGGCGCGCGATGCTATCTACCTGCCACAATCGGGGCCGATGGCAACGGTGGAGAGGACGAGCTTCGGAAACCATGAGGTGGCCAACCAGCCACCGCCGCTGGTCGACCGCAACCTCTACGAGACCGACCGGCCGCTGATCGAGGCGGTGCGCCGCGAGGGAGCCGAGTGGGCTGAGGAGCGGATCTCGGCGGTCGGGGCGTACGCCGGCAGCGAGCAGGCGCAGACGCTGGGCCGGCTGGCGAACGAGAACGGCCCCAAGCTGCGAACCCACGACCGTTACGGGCATCGGGTCGACGAGGCAGAGTTCCACCCCGCCTGGCACGAGCTGCTGGGCAAGGCCGTGGAGTACGAGCTGCACTGCTCGCCGTGGCAGGACCCCCGCCCCGGCGCCCACGTCGCTCGCGGAGCGGCCTTCATGTGCATGTCGCAGGCGGAGGCCGGGATCGGCTGCCCGATCTCGATGACGTATTCGGTGATCCCCGCCCTGCGCACCCAGCCCGAGCTGGCCGCCGAGTGGGAGCCGCGCTTCCTTTCCCCCCGCTACGACCCGCGCAACGCGCCGGCGCCGCAGAAGCTCGGCGCCCTGGCCGGGATGGGAATGACCGAGAAGCAGGGCGGCACCGACGTTCGCGCAAACACCACCGTGGCGCGCCCGCTGAACGGCGGCGGGCCGGGGGCCGAGTACGAGCTGAGCGGGCACAAGTGGTTCATGTCGGCGCCGATGTGCGACGCCTTCCTCGTGCTCGCCCAGGCCGACGGCGGCCTCTCCTGCTTCCTCTTCCCCCGCTGGACCCCCGACGGCGAGCGCAACCGCTTCCGCCTGCAGCGCCTCAAGGACAAGCTCGGCAACCGCTCCAATGCCTCCAGCGAGATCGAGTTCGACTCGGCCTCCGCCTGGCTGGTCGGCGAAGAGGGCGCCGGCGTGCGGACGATCATCGAGATGGTCAACCACACCCGCCTCGACTGCGTCATCGGCGGCGCCACCGGCATGCGGGCCGGGGTGGCGCAGGCGATCCACCATGCCAGCCACCGTTCGGTCTTCGGCCGCGAGCTGAGCCAGCAGCCGCTGATGCAGAACGTCCTCGCCGACCTGGCGGTCGAGTCGGAGGCGGCGACGATCTCCGCCATGCGCCTGGCCCGCGCCTACGACGAGGCGCTGGCCGGCGACGAGGAGGCCCAGCGCCTGAAGCGGATCGCCAACGCCGTGCTCAAGTACTGGATATGCAAGCGCGCCCCGATGCACGCCGGCGAGGCGCTCGAGTGCCTCGGCGGCAACGGCTACGTCGAGGAGTCAGGCATGCCTCGCCTCTTCCGTGAGAGCCCGCTCAACTCGATCTGGGAGGGCTCCGGCAACGTCCAGTGCCTGGACGTCCTGCGCGCGATGATCAAGAGCCCCGCCTCGCTCGACGCCTTCTTCGCCGAGGTCGAGGAGGGCGCCGCCGCCGAGCCCCGGCTCGAGGCCTACGCCAAGTCCCTGCGCGAGGAGCTCCCCGGCGAGGTCGAGACGATCGAGACCCGCGCCCGCCGCGTGGTCGAGCGCATGGCCCTGGCCCTCCAGGCTTCGCTGCTGGTTCGCTACGGCGACGAGGCCACGGCCGACGCCTTCTGCGCCTCCCGCCTCTGCGGCGACTGGGGCCAGGCCTTCGGCACCCTCCCCCCCGCCACCGACTTCACCCGCATCATCGATCGCCACCGCCCGAGCTAAGCCACCTACTAGTGGACGAAGCTCAGGGGCTCGGAGCCGGAGGTCGGGTAGGCCTGGAACGTCTTGTACTTTTTTGCCGCCGCGGCCCCAGGCTGCTCTAGGCGATTCTCAAAAAAGTTAAGTGAAAGGCCTACCCGGCCTCCGGCTCCGAGCCCCTAAGCGCCCGCCCCACCTGCTCGACCGTGATCACGCCGCTCAGCTTGCCGTCGGCGTCGATCGCCATCAGGGCCCCAAAGCGGCGCAGGTTCTGATTGGAGAGCAGCGAATCGAGGGGCGTGTCGTCGCGGACCTGGAAGGTGCCGTCGTCCCGCTCGAGCAGGTCGGAGACCAGCGAGCTCGAGCGCGAGACCTCGGGGACCTCGTCGGCTTTGTCGCGCACGACCAGGCCGAGGAAGCGGTGGGCGGCGTCGACGACCGGGAACCAGGGCCACTGATAGCGCAGGAAGTACTCGTCCAGGGCCTTCTCGATGCTCAGCTCGCCCGGGATCGCGACCGGTTCGCGGTCCATCACGTCGGAGACGCGGACGTCGCTGACCCGGCTGGTGATCGCGGTCTGCATGGCGGCGCCGCGGGCCGAGCCGTTGATCACCATCCCGATCAGGGCGAGCCAGACACCGGAGAACAGATCGCCGGCGATGATCAGGAGCAGGCCCACGCCGATGATCGCGTAGGCCAGCACCCGGCCCAGGTTGGCGGCGAAACGGGTCGCGGCGGTGCGGTTTCCGGTTCGCTTCCAGGCGATCGCCCTGGCGACGCGGCCGCCGTCCATCGGGAAGGCAGGAATCAGATTGAAGACGAGGATCAGGAAGTTGATCATCGCCAGCCAGGCGACCATCGCCATCAGGCCGGAGACGTCGGAGCGGCTTTCGACCAGGATCGCCTCGCGGAAGGCGGTCCAGCCGACCGAGGCGAGGCCGATCGCCGTCAGAGCCAAGACGATCGCCAGGGTGACCGCGGGCCCGGCCAGGGCCACCTTCGCTTCCGTGCCGGGGCTGTCGGATTCGCGGTCCATCCGCGCCATGCCGCCGAAGATCCAGAGCTGGATCCCCGTGATGCCGATCCCGTGACGCCTGGCGACGAAGGCGTGGCCGAGCTCGTGCAGCAGGATCGCGCCGAAGAACCCGACCGCGCTGGCGACCGCGAGCAGGAAGGGCGTGGTCGCGTAGCTCTCTTCGCCGAGCAGCTCGGCATAGGAGTCCGACATCCAGAAAATCACGAAGAAAAGGACCAGGAACCAGGACCAGTCGACCGAGATCTTGATCCCGCGGACATGGAACAGCGTGAAAGAGCCGCCACCCAGCATCCCCCAATGGTAAGTGGCGAGGGGCCGACGGGCCGATTTCTGGACTCATAGTCCCGGAATCGGCCGGTCGGCCCCGCTGTTCAATCCCGACTGCGAGGTCGGATTTCGGCTCTATAGCATCCGGCGCCGTGCCCTCTCATGACGTTCTCGTGATCGGCGCCGGCCTCGCCGGCCAGCGCGCCGCCCTCGCCGCCGCCGAGCAAGGCGTGTCGGTTGGGATCGTCAGCAAGGTCCACCCGGTGCGCTCGCACTCCAACGCCGCTCAGGGCGGGATCAACGCCGCGCTCAACCCCGGCGACTCCTGGGAGTCGCACGCCTTCGACACGATCAAGGGCTCCGACTACCTAGGCGACCAGGACGCGATCGAGATCATGACCCGCGAGGCGCCGGAGGAGATCCTCCACCTCGAGCACCTCGGCGTCACCTTCCACCGCGACGAGGAGGGCAAGCTCGGCACCCGCGCCTTCGGCGGCGCCTCCGCCGCCCGCACCTACTACGTCGCCGACATCACCGGCCAGGCGATCATGCACGTCCTCTACGAGCAGCTGATGAAGTACTCCGAGCAGGTCGCCCGCTACGAGGAGTGGTTCTGCACCGCTCTCGCGATGGACGAGAACGACGAGTGCTGCGGCGTCGTCACCCGCAACGTCGCCGACGGCTCGATGGAGCTGTTCCAGGCGAAGTCGGTGATCCTCGCCACCGGCGGCAACGGCCAGGTCTGGAAGCCGACCACCAACGCGCTGATCTGCACCGGCGACGGCATCGCCATGGCCTACCGGGTCGGGGCGAAGCTGATGGACATGGAGATGATCCAGTACCACCCGACGACGCTGGCGGGCAAGGGCTTCCTGATCACCGAGGGCGCCCGCGGCGAGGGCGCGCACCTGCTCAACGCCAACGGCGAACGCTTCATGGAGAAGTACGCGCCGAACAAGATGGAGCTGGCCTCGCGCGACGTCGTCTCCCGCGCCGAGCAGACCGAGATCAACGAGGGTCGCGGCTTCCCCGACGGCACCGTCGCCCTCGACGTCACCGTGGTCCCGAAAAAGCGCGTGCACGAGGCGCTGCGCGAGATCGTCCTCGTCGGCCGCGACTTCGCCGGCGTCGACATCACTCGCGAACCGATCCACATCAAGCCCGGCAACCACTACACGATGGGCGGGATCAAGACCGACGTCGATGGCCGCACCGACATCCCCGGCCTCTACGCCGCCGGCGAGGCCGCCTGCGTCTCCGTCCACGGCGGCAACCGGCTCGGCGCCAACTCTCTGCTCGACACGCTGATCTTCGGCCGCCGCTCCGGCGCCGACGCCGCCGCCCGCGCCAAGCGGACCGAGGCCTCGCGGCCCTCGCGCAAGGCGCTGGAGGACGAGGAGGCGATGATCGCCGACATCGACTCCCGCGCCAAGGGCTCCGGCCGCCGCGTCTCCGAGATCAAGCTCGAGCTGGGCCAGACGATGGACGCCAAAGTCGCCGTCTTCCGCGACGAGGCCGGGATCCAGGAAGCGATCGAGATCGTCAAGCGCCTCAAGGAGGAGGCCAAGACGGCCTACATCGACGACCACGGCAGCGTCTTCAACCAGGACCTGCTTGGGGCGATCGAGCTCGGGTACATGCTCGACAACGCCGAGTGCACCTGCCTTGCCGCGCTGGAGCGCAAGGAGAGCCGCGGCGCCCAGTACCGGACCGACTTCCCCGAGCGCAACGACGATGAGTGGCTCAAACACATCGACCTCGAGCAGACCGACGACGGGCCCGAGATCTCATACTCCGAGGTGACCATCACCCAGTGGGAACCGGAAGCGAGGACTTACTGATGGCCGAGTACACGATCAAAGTCCGCAGGTTCCAGCCCGAGAGCGGCGAGGGTCCCTACTGGGAGGAGTTCGACGTCGACCTCGAGCCCTCGCTCTCCGTCCTCGACGGCCTGCTGCAGGCGAAGGACCGCGAGGACGGCTCGCTCGCCGTGCGCTGCTCCTGCCGCGCCGCGATCTGCGGCTCCTGCGGGATGAAGATCAACGGCCAGTCCGGTCTCGGCTGCAAGACCCAGATCGGCGAGGCCCAGGAGCTGGCGGAAAAGAAGACCAGCGCCGTCGGCGGCGATGCGAAGGACGCCACGGTCGTGATCGAGCCGATGGGCAACATGCCGGTCATCAAGGACCTGGTCACCGACATGGAGTCGACGCACTGGGCCAAGATCCGCCGCGTCACCCCCTGGCTGCTGCCGCACGGCGAGCCGCCCGAGCGCGAGTACGTGGTCGAGCCGGAGTCGATGATCGACATCACCCAGTCGATGGCCTGCATCCAGTGCGGCGCCTGCGTCTCCTCCTGCCTCTCGATGGAAGCCGACCCGGACTTCATCGGCCCGGCGGCGCTGGCCAAGGCCTACCGCTTCGTCGGCGACCCGCGCGACGCCGAGACGGTCGAGCGGCTGCACGACCTGGCCGAGGACCCGCACGGGATCTACGACTGCACCCACTGCTTCAGCTGCATCGACGCCTGCCCCAAGGGCGTGGCGCCGATGGACCAGATCATGCGCCTGCGCCGCAAAGCCGGCGAAGCGGGGATCGAGGACCCCAACAGCGGCCACGACCACGAGATCGCCTTCGTCAAGATCATCGAGAAGAAGGGCACCCTGGACGAGTCGTTGCTGCTGCAGGAGTCCTTCGCGCCGGGCGTCAAAGGCAAGCTGAAACCGAGCAAACGGGCGATCAAGGAAATGCTCGGCTCGATCCCGACGGCGATCCGCGGCATCAGGACCGGCAAGATGCGCTCGCTGCCGAAGCTGATCCCCGGCGTCCATCACAAGCTCCCTGACGGCGCCCAGGACGAGGTCAAGGCGATCTACGAGCACGCCGAGGAGCACAACGAGGAATTCAACCTGTACATCAAGGGCGAGGAGGGCGACGAGGAGGCCGCGATCGAGGAGCGCCTCGAGCCGCCCCGCACCCACACCCCGGCCGAGGAGGAGGCCTCCAATGGCTGACGAGAAGATCAAGGTCGCCTACTGGCCCGGCTGCGTCTCGCGTGGCTTCACCCCCGAGCTGCACGGCTCGATGGCCTGGGTCGCGAACGCCCTCGGCATCGAGCTGGTCGAACTCGACCGCGCCAACTGCTGCGGCGCCGGCGTCATCGCCGAGCACAACCAGGAGCTGGCCGACACGCTCAACGCCCGCACCTTCGCGCTCGCCCAGCAGACCGGGCTCTCGATGATGAACATCTGCTCGACCTGCCAGGGCGCGCAGTCGGAGTGCCAGCAGCGGCTCGACGCCGACTCGGCCTACCGCGCCCACGTCAACGAGGCGCTCTCCGGCCAGGGCCTCTCCTACGAGAAGGGCATGGACGGCTTCACCAACAAAAACTTCCTCTGGCTGCTGGTCGAGGACTACGGCCTCGACCGGCTCGCCGCCCAGGTGAAGCGGCCGCTCTCCGGGCTCCGCGTCGGCCCCTTCTACGGCTGCTACATCGTGCGCCCGAAGGAGCGCCTCGGCTACGAGGAGTTCCCCGACCGCGACGTCTACCTGGAGAAGGTGATCGAGGCGCTCGGCGGCGAGGTCGTCGAGTACGACGGCGCCCGCAAGTGCTGCGGCTTCCCGGTGATCACGATGAACCGCGAGACCTCGCTGAGGCAGGCCGGCACCCACGTCGGCGACGCGATCGACGCCGGCGCCGACTGCCTCGTCACCCCCTGCCCGCTCTGCCATCTCAACCTCGACATGCAGCAGCCGGAGGCGGCCAAGGTCGTCAACCGCGACCTCGGCCTCGCCGTTCTCCACCTGCCGCAGCTCGTCGGCCTCGCCCTCGGCGCCGAGCCGAAGGAGCTCGGGATGAGCAAGCACATCGCCTCGACTGGCTCGGTCGAGGAGCGCCTCGCCGGCGTCGCCGCCTACTAGGTGTAGTTCCTGGCGACCTTCTAGAACTGTGCTGCGGCGATCAGCGTCAGCGTGGCGGCGACGAGGGCGCCCAGCGTGACGATCAGGGTGTTCTGAAGTCGGTCGAAACGTGCTTCGAGCTTGTCGAAGCGAGCATCCATCCGCAGCTCGAGATGAGTAACGCGGCCGGCAAGGTCATCCAGCCGGTCATCGGTCCACTTCTCACGTGCGGTCATCGGGCTCAGCCTAGCGGACAAAACGTTACACGGGTCGCGCAGAATGTGGATTCTTTTCAGCTCTCCGATAGCCTGGCGGGCAGGTGAGCCGGGAAGACTGGTCGGCACTCAGCTAGCCGACCCCAAATCTCCGTGACGCTCCCGCTCGCAGCCACCGCCGACACCGCCGAGGTCCTCACCGACCTCTTCCTGGTCCTGGTTGCCGCCAAGCTCGGCGACGAGGTCTTCAAGCGGATCCGTCAGCCGACCATCGTCGGCGAGATCCTCGGCGGCGTGCTGGTCGGGCCGGCGGTGTTCGGGCTGGTGGAGGTCAACGAGGTGCTGCGGGTCTTCTCCGAGCTTGGCGTCGTCTTCCTGCTCTTCTGGGTCGGCCTGAAGACGAGGCTGTCGGAAATGCGCGCGGTGGGCCGGATCGCGCTCACGGTCGGCAGCGCCGGCGCCGTCCTCCCCTTCCTCGGAGGCATCGGCCTCGGCCTCGCTGCTCGGCGAAAGCACCGAAACCAGCGTCTTCCTCGGCGCGGCGCTGGCCGCGACCAGCGCCGGGATCACCGCGGCGACCTTCCTCGACCTCGGGATCGCCCGCAGCCGCGCCGCCCGCACCGTTCTCGGCGCAGCCGTCGTCGACGACATCCTCGCCCTGATCCTGCTCTCGGTCGCGGTCGGGATGGCCGCCGAGGGCGGGATCGACGTCGGCAAGATCGCGCTGGCGCTGGCGGTCGCGGTCGCCTTCGTCGCCTTCGTCGCCCTGGGCGGGACCCGGCTCCTGCAGCGTCGCCCGCAACTGCTGCAGGCGCCGCGCTTCGCCGAATCGCCGCTGCTGCCGGCGGTGATCCTCTGTCTCGGCCTCGCTGCCTTCGCCGCCAACATCGGGCTGGCGGCGCTGATCGGCGCCTTCCTCGCCGGGATGATCGTCGCCGAGACGAAGGACCAGAGCGCGATCGAGGAGGAAGTGAGGCCTCTCTACGCGTTCTTCCCGCCCTTCTTCTTCGCCTTCATCGGCATCGAGCTCAGCCTCGATGCGCTGTTCAGCGGGCACGCCCTGCTGCTGCTGGCGGCGATCACGGCGCTGGCGATAGTCACCAAGCTGGTCGCCGGCCTACCTGGCGGCGCGCGGGCTGGGACGAGAGGAAGCCGCGATCGTCGGCGTCGGCATGGTCCCGCGCGGCGAGGTGGGGATCGTCGTCGCCTCGATCGGCGCCGCCGAGGGCGTCGTCGACGCCGAGCTGTTCGCGGTCGTGGTCGGGATGTCGATCCTGACCACGCTGATGTCCCCTTTTGCGCTGCGCCGCCGGCTAAATCGCGCGCCCGGCTGACCGGGACCGCCCGAGCAAGTTCCGCTCGACCAGCAGCTCAGCCGAGCTGGACGGTGTTCGTGGCGGCGCCCTTGCGCAGGTTGTCGGAGACGATCCAGAGGTCGAGGGCGCGCTCGTTGCCGGGGTCGCGGCGGATGCGGCCGACGAAGACGTCGTCCTTGCCGGCGGCCTCGCTGGCCAGCGGGTAGCGGCCGGCGCCGGGCTCGTCGACGACGACGACGCCGGGCGCCGCTTGCAGCAGCGCGCGGGCCCGCTCTGGGCTCAGCTCCCGCTTCGTCTCGACGTTGACCGCCTCGGAGTGGCCGGTCACGACCGGGACGCGGACGCAGGTGGCGCTGACGCGGATCCCCGGGTCGCCGAGGATCTTGCGGGTCTCGTTGATCAGCTTGCGCTCCTCGTCGGTGTGGTCGTCGCCGTCGGGGAAGCCGCCCGCCTGGGCCAGCGCATTGAAGGCGATCGGGTGCGGATAGACGTTCGCGGCCGGCGCCCCGCCGTCCAGGACCGCCCGCGACTGCTCGAGCAGCTCGTCGATCGCCGCCTTGCCGGTGCCGGAGACGGCCTGGTAGGTGGAGATCACCAGGCGCTCGATCCCGGCCTCGTCGAACAGCGGCTTCAGCGCCACGACCATCTGCATGGTCGAGCAGTTGGGGTTGGCGACGATGCCGTTGTGGCCGTCGAGGGCGTCGGGGTTGACCTCGGAGACGACCAGCGGCACGTCATCGTGCATGCGCCAGTAGCTGGTGTTGTCGACCACGGTCGCGCCGGCCTCGACCAGGCGCGGCGTCCACTCGGCGCTGATCGCGCCTCCGGCCGAGGAGAGGACGAGGTCGAGGCCCTGGATCGAGTCCTCGCTCAATACCTGGCAGGTGAGGGAGGAGCCGTTCCACTCCAGCTCGCGGCCGGCGGAGCGCTCGGAGGCGAAGGGGACGACCTCGGCGGCGGGGAAATCGCGGGCGGCGAGCAGCTCGAGGATCGTCGTCCCGACCAGACCGGTCGCGCCCAGAACTCCGACTCTGTACCCGTCGCCCGGCATCGCCCGATTATGACGAGGGCTCAGCCGGGGACCGTGGGCCGGTGCTCGGGACCGGTCGGGTCCTCGGGCCGAACGGCTTCGTCGCCGAGCTCGAAGGTCTTGTGCAGGGCTTTGACCGCGTCTTGGACGCGGTCGGCGGCGATGACGCACGAGATCTTGATCGGCGAGGTGGAGATCATCTCGATGTTAATCCGTTCCTCGCCGAGCACCTCGAAGACCTTGGCGGCGACGCCGGGGTGCGAGCGCATGCCGGCGCCGACGATCGAGACCTTGCCGATCTGCTCATCGGCGCGGACCTTGAGCGAGACGTCGCCGAGCGCGGCGATCGTGTCCTTGGCGGTCTGCAGGTCGGCGCGGTCGACGGTGAAGGAGAGGTCCGCCAGCTGGTCGCCGCCGACCGGCTCGTTCTGGATGATCACGTCGACGTTGACGCTGGCCTCGGCGAGGGCGCTGAAGATGCGGCCGGCGACGCCGGGCTCGTCGCGGACGCCGGTCAGCGTCACGCGGGCCTCCGCGCTGGAGTGGGTGACGGCGGTTACGAAAGGCTGCTCCACGGTCTCGTCCTCGGCAACGACGAGGGTACCGGGGCCGTCCTCGAAGCTGCTGCGGCAGTGGATGCGGACGCCGTGGTTGCGGGCGTACTCGACCGAGCGCAGCTGCAGCACGCCGGCGCCGGAGGCAGACATCTCCAGCATCTCCTCGAAGGAGACGTGGTGCAGCTTGCGGGCGTCGGGGACGAGCCGCGGGTCGGCGCTGAAGACGCCGGCGACGTCGGTGTAGATCTCGCAGACGCTGGCCCGCAGGGCGGCGGCGAGGGCGACGGCGGTCGTGTCGGAGCCGCCGCGGCCGAGGGTGGTGACGTCGCGGCTGTCGGTGGAGACGCCCTGGAAGCCGGCGACGAGGACGATCCGGTCCTCCTCCAGCGCCTCTTTGATGCGCTCGGCGCGGACGTCGACGATCCGCGCCTTCGTGTGGAAGGAGTCGGTGACGATCCCCGCCTGGGAGCCGGTCAGCGAGATCGCCTCGTGGCCCATGTCGTGGATCGCCATCGCGCAGAGCGCGCAGGAGATCCGCTCCCCGGTCGAGAGCAGCATGTCCATCTCGCGGGCGACCGGCCGCTCGGAGATCTCCTGCGCCTGGCTGACCAGTTCGTCGGTCGTCTTGCCGCGGGCGGAGAGCACAGCGACGACGCGGCTGCCGGCCTCGCGCGCGGCGACGATCCGTCCGGCGGCGCGTTTGATCTGCTCGGCGCCGGCGACGGAGGTGCCGCCGAACTTCATCACGACGATGTCAGAGCCGTTCTCTCCCATCGGGATCTGAGGATAGTCGGGTGCCTAGAGCCACGCCCCGGTCCGTCGATACCCACCTCCGTCCAGACCGAGCGCCTGCTCGTGGCCAGCCGCCTTGCCACCGAAGCGCCCCGTTAGCTCGGGCGGCTTCAGGCTTTGATGATCTCGGTGCTGCCGTCCTCGGAGACGACCACCGCGGCCAGTCCTTTGCTGAAGGCCATTTCAATTTCACGCTCGGTGTCAGGGGTCTCGGCATCGATGAACATCGAGGCTTCCGGATAAGGCGATTCTTCCGCGATCGCCAGCTCGATCGCTTCGTCCATGACTTTGCTTGCCGGAGATCTTTGGTGCTTTCTACTCACGTGCCCATCCTTCGATCATCTCGCCGAAACCCTCTTCCGCCTCTTCAATCGCCGTTCGCATCCCTTCGCCAAGGCTACCGCTGTGAAAACGCTTTCCAGTCTGCTTGCCATCTGTTCGCGTATAGCGGTGCATCTCGCTGTAGCCATGCGCGCTGTCGTACACCCGAATCGTCTCGGCGCCCTCCTGAGTGTCGAACAACAGCACCACGCGGTAATCGACCACTCGTCCGCGCTCAGTAACGAAATCAACCCAGATACCAATTCCTTGCAAGTGATCGAGGGCTTTGTAATAGCGCGCGCTCACTCCCTGATCGTTGTCTGGGGCGGCGCACATATGGTGCGTAGAAAGCAAGGCTTCTGCCAACTTTCTCGTACGCCTTCCCCACTAGGCTGCCGCTATCGCGGACATGGATCGCAATATCGAGCTGAAGATCAGGGATCTCGATTCTGAGCAATCGCTGGTGATATGCGAATCGCTTGGCGCCGAGGCACGCGGGACTCTGCGCCAGCGGGATACGTACTTTCAGGTGGCGCACGGGCGGTTGAAGCTGCGCGAGGAAGAGGGAGCGACGGCGCAGCTGATCGCGTACGAGCGCTCCAATCTCGCGGAGCCGCGGGAGAGCAGCTATCGGATCGTGCCGGCCGAGGACTCGGACGGACTGAAGGCGGCACTCGCCGAGACGCTTGGAGTGCGCGTCACGGTGGCGAAACGGCGTCGCCTGTTCCTATGGGAGGGCGTGCGCATTCACTTGGACCGGGTCGAGGGGCTCGGCGACTTCATCGAGTTCGAGGCGGTCGTCGCCGACGAAGGCCTGGATCGCGACGGGGCCGAGAAGCGTGTCGAGGACCTGCGCCGGGCGTTCGCTCTCGAGGCCGACCAGCTAGTCGGCGAGAGCTACTGCGATCTGGCCTTGGCAGCGGCCTGGCGCTAGGAGCCGCCGAGGTTGCCGAGCATCGCCTGTTCGGCCATGCGCACGAGGCCGAGACCGCTGTGGGGGCGCATGTCGCTGCTGCGGACGCGGACGTGGGAGCCGTGCGGGCCGACCACCTCGACGATCGTGCAGACGTCGCCGATTTCGCTCTCGTCGCCATAGTCGCCTTCGATCGCCTCCATCTGCTCCGCCACGACCCGGCCGATCTTGCTCTGGTCAAGCGCCATCTCCCCAGCTCCTTTCGACGTGTGGAAATTCCTGAGCGGCGACCATACGTGATCAGTATCACGCTGCAAGATATATCTCCTCGATATATACTTGGCGAGATGGAGCAGCTCGAGCCCGACTGCCTACGTGATCCTCGGCTTGATTCGCAACGAACCGCGATCCGGCTACGAGATCAAGGCCGTGGTCGACGGCTCGACCCGCTTCTTCTGGGCGGCCAGCTACGGGCAGATCTACCCGGAGCTGAAGCGGCTGGCCGAGGCGGGGCTCGTGACGGGGATCGAGGCGCCGACCGGCGGTCGGCGCCGCACCGTCTACGAGATCACCGCCGACGGCGAAGAGGAGCTGAAGGGCTGGCTGCGGCAGCCGCCGCAGACCTATGAGATGCGCGAGGAAGGACTGCTGAAGCTGTTCTTCGCCGACGCGTTGCCGCGCGAGGAGGCGGCCGAGATCCTGCGGGCGATGCGCGCCCACCGGCTCGAGGTCGCCGCCCAGCTTCGCGCCATCGAGCCGATCGCGGAGGAAAAGGAGGATCCGTACCCGCTGATGGTGCTGCGGGGCGGCATCGAGTTCACCGAGTGGTTCGCCGACTGGTGCGAGCGGATGGAGGCACAGGTCCTCGAGTCCGCTCGCAAGGAAAGGAGCAGCTGATGTTCGACGCCCTGGCCCGCTTCGCCGACGGTAACGCCCGTCGGATTGGGATATTCGCAATCGCCTTCTTCCTGGTGGCCGGAGCGATCGGCGGCTCCGTCGCCGATCGCCTCGACCCCTACGGCGCCGACGACCCCGCGACCGAGACGGTCGAAGCGCGGGAGCAGCTGCAGGAGGCGGGGCTGCGGGCCCCGGCGGTGATCGCAGTGATCGAAAACGCGCCGGTCGCCAAGCCGGCGACGCGGACCCGGGTCGAGGCGCTCGAACGCAGCGTCGAACGCCGCGGCGACGTCAAATCCGTGAGCGGCTATTACGACACCCGCTCCCCCGCCTTCGTCTCCCACGACCGCCGCTCGACCTACTTCGCCGTCGCCCTCACCCCCACCGAGGACAAGCAGTGGCAGGAGGCCGGCGCCTCGATCGCCGACCAGCTCTCCGAGCAGCCCGGCGTCGTGGTCGGCGGCGCGGCGGTCGCGCAGGAGCAGGTCAACAAGCAGGTCGAGGACGATCTGAAAAAGGCCGAGATGCTCGCCTTTCCCCTCCTCTTCCTGCTCTCGCTGCTGTTCTTCCGCAGCCTCGTCGCCTCGGTGCTGCCGCTGATGATCGGCGGACTGGCGATCGTCGGCACCTTCCTGATCCTGCGCCTGGCCAGCGAATTCGGCTCGATCTCGATCTTCGCCCTCAACCTGACCACGGCGCTGGGGCTGGGGCTGGCGATCGACTACAGCCTCTTCATCGTCTCCCGCTACCGCGAGGAGATCGCCAAGAGCGGGCCGGGGCTGGAGGCGATGCGACGCGTGCTCGCGACCTCCGGGCGCACGGTCTTCTTCTCCTCGCTGACGGTCGCGGCGGCGCTCGCCTCGCTGCTCGTCTTCCCGCAGCGCTTCCTCTACTCGATGGGCCTCGGCGGGGCGCTGGTGGCGCTGTTCGCGGCGCTGATCTCGCTGACCGTGCTGCCGGCCGTGCTGACGATGCTGGGCACGCGGGTCAACGCCGGCGCGCCGAAGTTCCTGCAGCGGCGGGCGGAGGCCGATGCCCGTCCCGACGAACAGGGCTTCTGGTACCGGCTCTCGCGCTTCGTGATGCGGCGACCGGCGCCGGTCGCCACTCTCAGCGCGCTCTTCTTGATCGTGCTCGGCCTGCCCTTCCTCGGGATCAAGTTCAACACCGTCGACCCCACGGTGCTGCCGGAGTCGGCCAGCGCCCGCCAGGCCTACGAGACGGTCAGCGCCGAGTTCCCGCCGTACCGCGAGACCCCGATCTGGGTCGACGTCGAGGGCGGCGGCCCGAAAGCCGCGGCGGCGATGGCGGCGCGGGTCGAGCGCGTCCCCGGCGTCGCCGAAGTGCTGCCGCCGCAGCCGCTGCGCGGCGACGTCGCCGCGCTGCAGGTGGTCTCCGCCAACCCGTTCGTCTCCGAGGCCAGCCAGGGGACGGTGAAGCGGATCCGGGCGATCCAACCGCCGCCGCAGACCACGGCGCTGGTCGGCGGCGCGACGGCGGACTTCGTCGACCTGCAGAGCAGCCTCGTCAGGCACCTGCCGATCGTGCTGGCGATCATCGTCCTCTCCACCCTGGTCATCCTCTTCCTGATGACCGGATCGGTGGTGCTGCCGATCAAGTCGCTGATCATGAACTTCCTCAACCTCAGCGCCGTCTTCGGCCTGATGGTGCTGATCTTCCAGGACGGCAGGCTCGAGGGGTTCCTCGACTACTCGAGCCCGGGCGCGATCGAGCAGACGATGCCGATCCTGCTCTTCGCCGTCGCCTTCGGGCTCTCCACCGACTACGCCGTCTTCCTCCTCTCGCGGATCAAGGAGGCGCGCGACAACGGCGCCTCGGAGAGCGAGTGCGTGGCGATCGGGCTGGAGCGAACCGGTCGGATCGTCACCGCGGCGGCGCTCCTGTTCGCGGTCGCGATGGCTGCCTTCGCCACCTCGCAGATCATCTTCATCAAGGAGAACGGGGTCGGCACGGCGCTGGCGGTGCTGATCGACGCCAGCATCGTGCGAGCGCTGCTGGTGCCATCGCTGATGGAGCTGCTCGGCAAGTGGAACTGGTGGGCGCCGGCGCCGCTGCGACGGCTGCACCAGCGGATCGGGATCAGCGAGAGCGGGCCGCCGGCGCCCGTGTCCACGGGAGCGGAAGCATGATCCCACCAGCTCCGACATCTCAGCATGGCTTGCACGATCGAGCGCCTCCTTGAGCGGTCGGCGACCGCGAGGCGAGCTCGCCCTCAACCGCAGAGAACGTCGCGGCCGGGTCTTCTTCCGGAACTCGCTTAAGCTCGGTGAGCAACCGATGGCTCGCGTTCTCTTCGTCTGCCTCCACAACGCCGGTCGCTCGCAGATGAGCGAGGCGCTGTTCGGGCGCGCCGCCGTTGGGCGTCACGAAGCGCGCTCGGCCGGGACGATGCCCGGCGAGAGCGTTCACCCCGAAGTGGTCGCGGTCATGAACGAGTTGAGCATCGACCTGAGCGGCCGACGGCCGAAGCTCCTGACCACGGAGGACGCCGAGTGGGCCGACGTGGTGGTGACGATGGGCTGCGGCGACGAGTGCCCATACGTTCCTGGCGTGCGCTACGTCGACTGGGACCTGCCCGACCCCAAGGGCCAGGCGATCGAGGCGGTCCGCTCTAGCCGGGAGGAGATCGAGCGGCGCGTAGAGGCCTTGGTCGACGAGCTCGACGCCGCTGGGCAACCGCGTCGTGTGGAGGCGTGCGAGGGCGTGCCGGCGGAGCTGGAGCGAGCTAGGCGAAAGCCTGGGCGGCGCGGCGGCGCAGGTCCGCGTTGAGCATGCCGGTGACCTGGCTGGGGCTCTCGCCGGCGGCGGGGACGGCGGCGCCGATCAGGCCGGCGGCGCGGAAGCCGTAGAGAGGCGCGACGAAACCGAGCTCGCGGATCTTGCGGACCAGGCGGACGGCGTCCTGGGTCTCGGCGCCGGGGCCGCAGAGGACGATCGCGGTCGGGTCGAGGGCGCCGAGGGCGCGCTCGAGGCGCTCGTCGCCGAGCTCGTTGGAGAGAACGAGGACGCGAAAGCCGGCGCGGCGCAGGGCGAGGTCGAGGGCCTGGGTGTGGACCTCCTCGGCGTCCTGGCCGTGGCTGGAGTCGAGCAGCAGGATGCCGGCCGGGCGCGAGGCGGCGGAGGCGAGGCGGCGGGCGCCGTGCAGCCAACCGGTCGCCCAACGCGAGGCGAACTCGAGCTCAGCGCCGCGGTCGGGGTCGGCCGCGAGCTCGTCGATCGCCGGCAGCAGCAGCTCCTCGACCGTGCGCTCCAGCGGCCGCAGGGCGAGGCTCTCCTCGATCGCGCGGTCGGCCGCGCTCTCGTCGAAGCTCTCGAAGGCCGCGAGCATCTCGCCGCCGCTGGCCGGCGCCGACTGGCGCTGGCGGGCCAGCTCGATCGCCGAGGAGATATTGCCGGTCTGGGCGAGCGCGTCGCGCAGGGTCTGCAGCTCCACCAGCTCGTAGTTGCGGTGGTTGCCGACGGTGCGCTTCGGCGTCGGGAAGCCGTAACGGCGCTCCCAGCTGCGCAGCGTGTTGGGGCTGACGCCGAGCACTTCGGCGGCTGCGTTGGTTCGGATTCCCGGCATCTGCGGGGAATTCTGTCACCGCAAACGCGGGTTTACACCAGTTATGGACAGATTTCCGGATTCTGTCAGCGATCTTGCACAGGCTCGAGCGCGCCGACGCCCACCGGCTGGCCCAGCGCCCGGGCCCGCCACATCGCCTCGTCGGCCTTGTGCAGTAGCCCGTCGATGTCGGCGCCGTGCTCCGGGCAGGCGGCGACGCCGGCCGAGACGGCGATCCGCAGGCCCCCCGCCCGCTCCAGGTCGTCGAGCTGGCCCAGCAGCCGCTCGGCCATCTGCACCGCTTCGACGGTGCCCAGGTTCGGGGCCAGGACGCAGATCGCGTCCTCCTCGAGTCGGAAGGCTTCGTCGACGATGCGGATGCTGTCGCGCAGCGCGGCGCCGACGATCGCCAGCACTGTCTCCTGGCCGGCCTCGCCGTCGCCGTTGCGCGTGTCCGGCCCCGAGGCGTCGAAGACGGCGAGCGCGAAGGAGTGACCGTAGCGGCGGTTGGTCTCGGCCAGCTGTTCGAGCCGGCGCCGCATGTGCCCGGGCCGGTAGAGGCTGGCCAGCTCGCGGTGTTCGTCGAGCGCGGGGGCGGGCGCCTGCTCGTAGGCAGCATCGACTGCGGTCGCCGCGACCGCGCCGAAATCCGCCGCCAGGCGCTCAGCCGTGTCGGCGAACCCGTCCGCCTCCGCCCCATCCAGCTCCTCGCGCAGTTTCGCCAGCAGCGAGGCCTGCAGCGAGGAGACCTCGCGGGCGATCCGCCCCGCCGGCGAGCCGCTCCCCGATCCGCTGAATGTGCCCGATTGGCCTGCCACGCTCAGACCTTGGCGAAAGCCGCGGACGTCCCGCGTTGCAAAAAGCCGCTATTTGCGACTTGACGGTCGTCCAGGACGGATATCCAATTTGCCGACTAATCGAGACTGCGTCGACCGGCCAGGGCCTTGCCGAGCGTCACCTCGTCGGCGTGCTCAAGGTCGGCGCCGACCGGGAGGCCGCTGGCCAGGCGGGTCACGGCGACCTTGCCGCGCAGCGCCTCGGCGATGTGGAGGGCGGTCGCCTCGCCGGTGGTCGTCGGGTTGGTGGCGAGGACGACCTCGTTGACGCCGCCGCGCTCGACCCGGCTCGTCAGCTCGGCGATCTTCAGGTCCTCGGCGTCGACGCCGTCGATCGGCGAGAGGGCGCCGCCGAGCACGTGGTAGAGGCCGCGGTATTCGTGGGTGCGCTCGATCGGGATCACGTCGGCGGGCTCCTCGACCACGCAGATCGTCTCGCGGTCGCGGTTGGGGTCGGCGCAGATGCGGCAGAGCGGCCCCTCGGCGAGGTTGAAGCACTCCTCGCAGAGACCGACCTTCTCCTTCACTTCGCGGATCGCGTCGCCGAGCGCGAACGCCTCTTCGTCGGGGGCGCGCAGGAGATGGAAGGCGAGCCGCTGCGCGGTGCGCTGGCCGATCCCCGGCAGGCGCGAGAGCTCGGCGACGAGGCGCGCGAGCGGTGCCGGGCCCTCCGTGCTCAACCCCCCAGCGCCCCCAGGCCGCCGCTGAGGCCGCCGGTGATCCCGCCCATTTTCGAGCTGGCCAGCTCCTGGGCGGCGCGCAGGCCCTCGTTGACCGCGGCCTGGACCATCTCGGCGAGCATCTCCGCCTCCTCGGGGTCGATCGCCTCGGGGTCGATCGAGATCTCGCGCAGGGTCAGGTCGCCGCCCATCTTCACCTTGACCATGCCGCCGCCGGCGCTTGCCTCGACCATCTCGTCTTTGAGCTGTTCCTGCGCCTGCAGCATCTGGTCCTGCATCTGCTGCGCCTGTTTCATCAGGGCGTTGACGTCAAAGCCCCCGGGTCCGCCTCCACGTGCCACCTAACCGACCTCCTCCGCGTCGAACTCGCTCTTCAGCTTTTCCACCAACGCATCCTCGTCGATCCCCTCGTCCTCGGTCTCGGGCGCCGGCGCGTCAGGCGCTTCGGCATCTCCGTCGAGCAGCACGTAGGTGGGACGCAGCGCCTCGCCGGTGACCGCCTCGAACGCAGCCACCAAGGCGTCGCGCCTCTCCGGTCCCTCCGCCTTGCGTTTGTTGAAGGTCTTGTCGGCCGGGAACCCGACCTTCAACCCCTCGTCGTCCAGCCCCACCGGACAGGCCCCCTCGAAGGTCGCCGCCAACGCCGGCGCCGTCTCCCCCAGCTTGTCCAGCACTGCCGGCCAAACCCGCTTCAGCTCGTCCAAATCCAGCTCGCCCCGGCCGGCAGCCTGAGGTGGTTCCGCCTCTTCCGCTTCGGCCGGCGGCGGGTCGTCTGCTTGTGAGGAATCTGCCGCGGGTGGCACAGGGGGAGGGGGGTCGAGGACGACCCCGCCCGCAGCGCCCCCCTCCCCCTGTGACAGGACCCGCGGCCCGCTTCCCTCGGTCACCTGCCCTCCAGCCGCTCGATCCGGCGCAGCAGTCCCTCGGTGCTGGGATCCAAATCCGGCCGCGCTGCCTTCAGCAGTGCGATCTCGACCGCCATGCGCGCGTCGTCCCCCTCGCGCACCGCGGTCAGCGCCGTCGCCAGCTCGTCGATCGTGCGAACCAGCGCCGCCGCGCCGATCGACGCCGCCTGGGCTTCGATGCGGGCGGAATCGGTGGCGGTCACCACAAAGGTGTTCGGCACCTCGCCGACCGTCTGCGTGACCAGCAGGTGGCGCAGGTGGGCGAGCAGGTCGCGGGCGAACTGGGCGGGATCGCGGCCCGAGCGCGCCATCTTCTCGACCCCCAGCAGCACCCCCTTCGGGTCCTCGGCGATCACCGCGTCGACGGCTTCGAAGAGCAGCTCCGCGTCGGCGGCCCCGAGCATCTCCAGCACCTCGTCGAGGCCGACCTTGCTGCCGCCGAAGGCGACCAGCTGGTCGAGCGTGCCGAGCGCGTCGCGGAAGCTGCCCGAGGCGGAGCGGGCGATCATCGCCACCGCTCCGTCCTCGACCTCGATCCCCTCGGCGGCGGCGACCCGGTTCAGCACCTCGGAGATCTGCTCCAGCGAGGGCCGCTGGAAGTCGAAGCGCTGGCAGCGGTCGGCGATCGTCGCCATCACCTTGTGCGACTCGGTGGTGGCGAGGACGAAGACGGTGTTCGGCGGCGGCTCCTCGAGCGTCTTCAGGAAGGCGTTCCAGGCCTCCTTGGTCAGCATGTGCGCCTCGTCGAGGATGTAGACCTTCCAGTGGCCGCCGGCGGGGGCGTAGGCGACCCGCTCGCGCAGGTCGCGGACGTCGTCGACCGAGCGGTTGGAGGCGGCGTCCATCTCGATCACGTCGATCGAGGTGCCGGCGGCGATCGTCACGCACGATTCGCATTCGCCGCAGGGCGTCACGGTCGGCCCGCCGCGCTCGCAGTTGAGCGAGCGGGCGAGGATCTTCGCCATCGAGGTCTTGCCGGTGCCGCGCGAGCCGACGAAGAGGTAGGCGTGGTGGACCTTGCCCTGCTCGACCGCGTTGCGCAGGGTGCGGACGACGTGCTGCTGGCCGACCACCTCGTCGAAGGAGCCGGGGCGGTGGCGGCGGTAGAGGGAGGTCGAGTCGCTGGACGAGGCACTCCAGCCAGTGTATCCACGGCCGTGTGGCGACTTTCCGTGCCCGATAGCGCCCCGTCGGCGGCCGCGGTAGGTTGCGCCAGTGCCGACGGGCCTCGCAACTGGCTCATGCCGGCTCGCCTGGGTCGCCGGCGTCAGCGCCGTGCTGCTGCTGCTCTTCCCGGTCGGCTTCCCCAACTACGACACGATCTACGCGCTGGTCTGGGGCCGGGAACTGGCGCACGGGATCAGCCCCGACTACGGCGCCGCGCTGCCCCCCACGCCGCACCCGCTGGCCGACCTGCTCGGCCTGGTCGACGACCCCGCTCGGGCGACGGCGCGATCGACGGTGACGATGGTCGATCGCCTACGTCTCGCTGGGCCTGGTCGGCTACCTCGTCTACCGCCTCGGCTCGCTCTGGTTCGACCGCCCGATCGGCGCCGTCGCCGCCGCTGATCGTCCTCACCCGCGCCCCCTACCTCTCCAACGGCCTGCGCGCCTACGTCGACCTCCCCTACATCGCCCTCTGCCTGGCGGCGCTGCTGATCGAGAGCAAGCGCCCCCGCGCCGGCTGGCCGGTGCTCGCCCTGCTCGCCCTCGCCGGCCTGCTCCGCCCCGAGGCCTGGCTCTTCTCCGTCGCCTACCTGGCCTACCTGTCGCTGGACCCGGCGCGGCTCGGACACGATGAGCGGCTCCGAGGGGAGAGGAGAAGGCATCCCTCGAACGGGCGGATACTCAAAGTGCCGGCCTAATTAGGCCGGCGCTTGTCCGGGCGAGGGATGCCCTCTCCGTCCCCCACGGCGCACGCTCGTCGCGCCTTGCCCTAGCCGCACCGATCCTCTGGGCCCTCTTCGACTGGATCACGGCCGGCAGCCCGACCTACTCCTTCACCGGCACCCAGGAAACGGTCGAGACGCTGGAGCGCCAGACCGGCCCGGTCGACCTCGTCCTCTACGGGCCGCGCCGCGCTCGGCGAAGTGCTGCAGTGGCCGGGGATGGTCGGCGCCCTCGGCGGCGTCGTCCTCGGCCTCGCCTTCCTGCGCCGCCGCTCGACGCTCGGCGGTCGCCGCCGCCGTCCTCGCCCTCGGCGCCTTCGCCCTGCTCGCCTGCGGCCGGCCTCGCGATCATCGCCCGCTACACGATGCTCGGCGGCCGCGATCCTGGCGATCTTCGCCGCCCTCGCCCTGCTCGGCTGGCGCCTGCTCGAGCGCCGGCCACCCCTGGCGCCGCCGCTGGCAGGTCTTCGCCGGCCTGGTCGCGCTGATGTTCGTCGCTCTGGCTGCCGAACCAGTGGGACCTCGACTCACCGCGTCGACGACCGACCTCACCAACCAGGCGCGGATCGAGCGCGACCTCACCGACCTCGTCGACGCCGGCGCCTTCGCGAGCCGCTCTGCGGCCCGATCGCCGTCCCCAACCACCGCGCCGTCCCCCGCCTCGCCTTCGGCCTCGACGTCAAGCCGACCGAGATCGTCAGCGCCAGCGAGGAAGGCATCCCCAGCCGCGGCTACTTCCTCGACCCCGCCAGCGCCCTTCGTCATCCACAACTTCATCCTCGACCCCAACGACCCGACCCGCTTCTCGCTCGACGCGTCCGCCCGGCTTCCGGCCGCGTCGCCGCCAACGAGTCCTGGCTCCTCTACCGCCGCTGCTGTCCAGCGGCCGCCGGCGACGCAGCGCGCGTATAGGCTGGCGCTCGGTGTTCAGCGGCGGGTTCAAGCGCTCCGGCCTCTTCGGGCTGATCGGCGTCGTCGTCGTCGCCGCGATCGTCGTGGTCATCGCGCTCACCACCGGCGAAGGGCAGAGCCAACCCGAAGGCGACGCTGGCGCTGATCTTCGGCGTGATCGCCGTCTTCATCGTCATCCTCTTCGTCCTGCAGCGCTCCGACCTGGAGCGGGTCGCCGGCGACGAGCGATGCGCGGCGCCGAGCGCGCCGTCGCCGAAGGCGGCGGCGAGATCGAGAACCCGACGACGATGGAGGAGCCAGCAGCTCTGGGCGGCGCTGGCGGTCAAGCCGATCGACGACGAGGCGATCCAGGCGCGCAGCTCGATGTGGGACGCGGGCCGGCGCAGCCAGCGCCTCGGCATGGTCGTGACGCTGCTGATCTTCCTCACCGTTCCCTCGATCTACCTGCTCGAAAGCTTCGTGCCGCTGCTGATCGGCGGGCCGCTGATCGCGATCGCGGCGGTCTACGGCAGCGTCCGCGCCCTCGCGCCGGGCGGCGAGATGGACAGCGGCTACGAGAAGGTCGGCCTGGCGATGGCGCCGCTCGGCCTCGAGGTGACCGAGCGGCCGCAGGTCAACATCGAGATGCGCGACGCGACGACGGCCGCGCATCGGGCCGAAGATCCACGGGGCGCTGGTGCTGAGCGGCGAGCGGCACGGGCGGCAGGTCTCGGTGCGGCTCGGCAGCGGCGAGGTCAGCAGCACCAGCGAGGTCACGGTGCGCGCGCCGGCGCCGGAGTTCGAGGCGAAGTCGCGGGACGGCCGCGTGCGGCCGGCCGAGGGCGCTCCCGCGCGATCGCCGAGGCGCTGCGGGCCGTGCCCAACTCGACCCGCTGGAAGAAACTGACGGTCGAGGGCGGCCCGGAGGGCATCGTCGTCGCCCGCAAGGGCGGCGAGCAGGCCGACTGGCTCTGCGACCTCTGGCTCGCCGAGCGCCTCGCCGACGTCGGCCTGAGCCAGCTCCTCGGCTCAGCTGCCGCGCTCGACCCGCTCGACCGCTGCGTGGGTGGCGGCGGCGAGGTCGGGGTCGGCCAGCTCGACTCCGGGCGGCAGCTCGACGTGCAGGTCGTTGGAGGGATCGAGGCGCACGCGCAGACCGCTCGCAGCGCGAGCCGAGCACGTGGCCGCCGCGCTGCGGTCGTCGCTGATGAAGTGGAGGTGGTAGCCGCTGACCTCGATCCCCTCGGCGTAGTCGGGGAAGCGGAAGCCGAGCATCGTCCCGGCGACGTCGCGCAGCTCGAAGACGTGCTGCTCGGCGACGACCTCGGTCAGCGGCCGGTAGGGCGGGCTGCTGGCGCGGGCACCGAGCGGGCGCGGACCAGCTCGAAGCGCCCGTCGAGGCGGATCGCGCAGGAGGCGGCGCCGGCCGGGATCAGCTCGTCGAGCCGGGCCAGCAGCCCGTCGTGGTCGAGCGCCGCCGTCGATCGTCGCGTCGATCGCCGGCTCGAACTCGGTGACGACCGCGAACGGCGTCCTCGCCGCGGCCGGCGACCCGGCTCGACCCGGCCGTCGACGTCGGCGCGGAAGAAGCTCGCCGTCGAGGGCGATCATCTCGCCGTCGAGCCCGTTCAGCGTCCCCAGGCCGAGATCGCCGTGCTCGGCCAGCTCGGCGAAGCTGAGGTCGCCGTCGTAGGCGCCCTCGAGCAGGGCGCCGATCGTCGAGGCCTGGAAGAGCACGTGCGGCTCGCGCCCGGCGTGCAGTTCCTCCTCGCGCAGCGTCTCCACGTGCAGCGACCTGATCCAGCGCTCGTCCAGCACCGCGCCAGTCTCCCACCCGGTCCGCTCGGCACCGAGCGACCCCGGTTGTCAAGATCGGCGCATGGCGGCGATCGAGCTCAGCGGCGTGGTCAAGCGCTTCGGCCCGATCACGGCGGTCGACGGACTCGACCTCGAGGTGCCGGAGGGCATCTGCCTCGGCCTGCTCGGGCCCAATGGCGCCGGCAAGTCGACGACGATGCGGCTGCTGACCGGGCAGGCGATCGCCGACGCCGGCGAGCTGCGGGTGCTCGACTATGAGCTGCCGCGCGAATCCAAGGCGGCCCGAGCCGAGATGGGCGTCGTCCCGCAGCTCGACAACCTCGACGTCGACGTCACCGTCGAGGACAACCTCGCCGTCTACGCGCGCCTCTACCGGGTCAAGGACGTCGGCGCCGCCGTCGACCGCGCGCTCGACCTGGCCCGCCTGCGCGACCGCCGCCGCGACGCCGTCGACGAGCTCTCCGGCGGGATGCGGCGGCGCCTGCTGCTCGCCCGCGGCCTCGTCCACGAGCCGCGGCTGGTCCTGCTCGACGAGCCGACGGTCGGGCTCGACCCGCAGATCCGCACCGAGCTGTGGACGCTGATCGGCGAGCTCAAAGCCCGCGGCACGACGATCCTGATGTCGACCCACTACATCGAGGAGGCCGAGCGGCTCGCCGACGAGGTGGCGGTGATGACCAAGGGCAAGATCATCAGCCGCGGCCGCCCGGCCGAGCTGATCGCGCAGCACGCCGGTCGCCAGACCGCCGAGATCTACGCGCCGCCGGAGCGGCTCGCCGAGTTGCGGGCCGAGGCGGAGGCGACGGGATTGCGGGTGCGCCCGGCCGGACCGGCGATCGCGATCGTCGGCTCCGAGCAGGCCGGCAACGGCGTCGTGCCCGAGGAGGCGGTCGTCCGCGCCGCCACGCTCGAGGACGTCTTCGTGCTGCTGACCGGCGAGGAGGCGGAGTGAGCGCCGTGGCCGGCAGCGCGCCGGCCGGCGCCGCCCGCCGGCGCAGGATGCGGCGGCTGGAACCGGCGGCGATCGCCGGCGTGATGAGCCGCGAGGCCGCCAACTTCCGCACCTACTGGAAAGGCACCACCTTCTCCAGCGTGCTGGAACCGATCGTCTACCTGCTCGCCTTCGGCCTCGGCCTCGGGGCGACGCTGGTCGACGAAGTCGACGGCGTCCCCTACATCCAGTTCGTCGGCACCGGCATGGTGGCGACGGCGGTGATCTTCTCCAGCGCCCTGCCCTCGATGTTCGGCACCTTCGTCAAGCACCGCTTCCAGAACACCTACGAAGCGATCCTGGCGGCGCCAGTCGACGTCGAGGAGCTGGTCACGGCGGAGATGCTCTGGATCGGCCTGCGCGCCGGCTTCTACGGCTGCTTCCCGCTGATCGTCACCTTCGCCTTCGGTCTCGATCCCGCCTGGGGCATGCTGCTCGTCCCCCTCTTCGGCCTGGTCACCGCCCTCGGCTTTGCCGGTTTCGGGATCGCGATGGCGGCGACCGTCGCCAAGATCGACCAGTTCAACTACGTGACGGCGCTGTTCGTGACGCCGCTGTTCCTGATCGCCGGCACCTTCTTCCCGATCGACGGCCTGCCCGAGGGCGTCCAGGTCGCTGCCCAGTTCAACCCGCTGCACCAGCTGGTCGAACTGGTCCGCGGCGGCGCCTTCGGCTACGAGGCGGTCGACCTGGCCCGCTTCGCCGGCCTCGTCGCCTTCGCCCTGGCGATGTGGCGAATCGCCGTCAGCCGCATGTCAGCCCGCCTGATCGACTGAGCGCCGACAGCATTTTGGCCCCTATAGGGGCCAAAAAACTCGCCACGCGAAAAACGGACCGTGCGCCCGCCTTCGAAGCGAGGCCACCGGGCGTGTCCGTCGTTTTTGGCTCCTGCCGGGCTCACCTGCGGCACCCGCGGCATCCGCTTAAGGCTGCTTCCTTCCGGACCTGACCTGATTCGCGTGCCCACGTCGCGCAGGACCCGGCCGTCAACGCCGCCGCGACGCACTGACCCCGACGGCCAGCTCCTCGGAACGGAATTCGGCCCCGCTAGAGCGGATTGCGGGTTACAAGGCACCGCTAATTCCCCGCCTAGCACGGTCCACTGACGATCCTACCCTGCCGGCCGTAGGATCACCCAGCCAGTGATCACGGTCGACACCGACTCCTTCTTCGCGATCGTCGTGGTCGCTGCGGTCTCGGCGGTGACGGTCGCCGCGGTTCCGAAGCGTTTCGCCCCGCCGGTGGTCGTGCTCGAGCTGCTGCTTGGGATCGTGATCGGCCCCGAACTCCTCGGCCTCGCCCACAGCGACGACTTCGTCGACTTCTTCTCCAACCTCGGGCTGGGGATGCTCTTCTTCTTCGCCGGCTACGAGATCGACTTCGAGCGGATCAAAGGCAGGCCGATGAAGCTCGGGGCGCTGGGGTGGCTGCTCTCGGTGATGCTGGCCTACGGGATCGGCGGCGCCCTCGCCGCGGCCGGCATCGTGCTCTCCTTCCTCTACACCGGCTCGGCGATGGCGACGACGGCGATCGGGACGCTGATCCCGATCCTGCGCGACAACGGCGAGCTGAAGACCCGCTTCGGGACCTACCTGCTGGCCGCCGGCGGCGCCGGCGAGTTCGGCCCGATCCTGCTGGTGACGCTGGTGCTCTCGACCACCAACCCCCTGCACGAGGCGGCGATCCTGCTCGCCTTCGTCGCCCTGGCCCTGGTCCTGGCGCTGGGCTCGGTGCGATACGCCTGGCGCGGCTGGCCGGCGCTGGAGCGGACCTTCGAGTCGAGCAGCCAGCTGGCCGTGCGGGTCACGGTCGTCCTCGTCTTCGGCCTGGTGATCCTCGCCGGCAAGCTCGGCCTCGACATCCTGCTCGGTGGCTTCGTCGCCGGGATGATCGTGCGGCTGGCGCTGAAGGGCCAGGAGCTGCGGGTGTTCGAGTCGAAGCTGACCGCGGTCGGCTTCGGCTTCTTCGTCCCCTTCTTCTTCGTCGCCAGCGGCATCGAGTTCGACCTCGGCGCGCTCGGTTCGCTGGGGGCGCTGGCGAAGCTGGCCCTGTTCTTCGCGCTCTTCCTCGTCGTCCGCGGCACGCCGGCGCTGCTGCTCTACCGCAGCGTGCTCAGCGCCCGCGACCGCGCCGCCCTCGCCTTCTACTCGGCGACCGAGCTCCCCCTCGTCGTCGCGATCACGACGATCGCCACCGAGACCGGCCACATGAAAACCTCGACCGCCGCCGGCCTGGTCGGCGCCGCAATGCTCTCGACCCTGGTCTTCCCATTCGTCGGCCTCGCGTTGCGCCGGCGCAGCGAGGCGGAACAGAGCGAAGAGCCCCTCCCGGCATAGGAGGGGCCCGTTCGCTCCGCCATGGGGGGTGGCGGTCTAGCGGTGAATCAGCTTCAGGCGCTTGTAGACGGTCGCCTTGGCCGGGCCGGCCTTGATCGTCTGCTTGAAGAGGAGGCGGGTGCGTGGCGCCACCTTCCCCTTTGCCTTCGGCTTCACCTTGAGGACGATTCGCTTGCTCTTGCCCTTGGCGATCTTCACGACCCGCTTGGTCGTCGCCGCCTTGCGCTTCTTCAGCAGGCCCTGCAGGGTGACGCGGCAGGAGCGGCCGATCTGCGCCGGGCAGCGGGCCTTGACGATGAGGCGCTTGCCTTTGAGCATCGCTGGAGCGACGAGGCTGCCCTGGGCTGCCTGGAGCAAGCGCTGGTCGGTGAGCGCTCCGCCGGCTCCGCCTTTTCCATCGCCGCCCCCATTGGCGTCGCCGCTGCTCGGAACCGCGAGCTCGACGTTGTCGAAGCGGGTGCTGCTGGCGCCGCCGAGAAGGCCGGACCCAGCCACCGACGAGGTGGTTTCGACGGCGATCGAGATCGCGTAGGTGCGGCCGGGCACGACGGTGACCGCGGCGTCTTTACCGACGAAGCCGGAGGCGCTGCTGATCGTCTCCTCCAGCGGCCTCGACCGGCGATCGGCGGTGCGATCGATCAGCGTCACCTCGTAGGAGGTCTCCGCCGCCAGGTCGACCAGGCTGCCGGGGGCAAACTGGCGGTCGAGATGGAGCGTGCCCAGGCGGTCGCCCGCGACCGTGAAGTCCGGCGACTGCAGGGTGACGTTCGATTTGAACACCGTCGCCAGGTTGAGCGCCACGGTCGTGTTGGCGGCGATCGAGCCGGGCGGGTTGCCGTTGTCGCCGTCATAGCCTCCCGACGCGGTGCAGAGCGGTCCGGCGTTGCAGCTGGCGTCCGTCACCTGCCACCCCTGCGCCCCGCCGCTGAAGCTGCTGCCACCAGCCGGGTAGACCGCGGCCCGAGCCGGCCCCGCGGCCACGAGGAGCATCGTCGCGGCCAATCCAACGACCGCTGCCCTCCGTCGCATATGAGTTCCGATGGATCGATTCACGACTTTCCTTTCCTCAGGCCCGCAGGCCAATCAAAGTCTTCGATCCCTAGAACCCCATACTTAAAATTCTCAACCTCGATACCAAGTTTTGTGGACCATTGTTCGAAGGCAGGCGCGGACATTCGATCCGCGTAAGATCACCTCTCCGGGCGCGTAGCTCAGTGGGAGAGCGCTCGCTTCACACGCGAGAGGTCGCTGGTTCGAAACCAGCCGTGCCCATCACGTTTCGCTTAGCAGCGCGAAATATCGGAGTGGGGTTCTAACGCAGTCGCGAATTTGGCTCAATAGCTCGAAGGCGCCAGGCTCGGAAAGAATCGAGGAGCCAAGCGCGAGTGTCGAAGAGCGAGCGAAACATCTCAGGCCACGACGGGATTGCGGGGGCGATTTCGCCCCTCGAGGCATTTCACCGCCGTGGCCACGAAGACCGAGAAGCGAATCACGGAGTTCGACGCTGCTCCCGCACGGTTCCTCGACGAGTCCGAGGAGCTACGGATGGAACTCTCCAATGAGCAGTCTGATCTGCGAGACGATCGAATGCAATCACGCCGGAGTTGCGGACTCCACGGCCAAGCGATATCGGGATCACCTGATCCACTTTGCGCAATACCTCGCCAGCGTCCATAAGTCCGACTTCTACAAAGCCAACAAGAAGCAGGTCCGGCTCTTCATGGCGCACCTTGAGAAGCAAGGCGGCGAGAAGCCGGATCCGGCCCGGCTTCGGTGCGAGTGGTGTAAGGCCCGCCGTGACCCGGATGGTCGAGAAGGGTCAGGCTGGTCCCCCTCGTACCGCAAAAGCCACCTATCCGCGCTTCGATTTCTCTACCACCACTTTCGAGCGGACGACGAACTACCTGACATCGACCCCACCGCCATGGAGTCGTCGCCAAGGGTAATCGTCAAACGTGGATACACGCCGAGCAAGGAGGACATTAAGCGGCTACTGGCAGCGGACAGCCCCCCGCGCGCGTGCTCTTGGCGCATTGGCTCTTTTACGCTCCGTCGCGCCGGCAGACCTACGCAGATGCCCGCTGGCCAGGCATCGATCTCCATGCTGCCGAGTGGAAGTCGTCGGCAAGAACGGGAAGGTGGACATCTTCCCTCTGGGTCCGCCACTCCTTCGGGCCTTTCGGGTTTATCGCCGCTGGCAACTCTCAGAGGCGGAACGCAATCCGGCGATGCGGGATGCCTTGAGCGATCCGGAGACCGCCTACGTACTCCTGACCAGCAACGGCATGAAGACCAGTCCATCAACGGTCACGAAGATTGCAACGTGGCACGGCATCCGCGCAGAAGTCGGGCTAAAGAATGCGACCCCTGGCAGCGACGCCGCCGATGGAATGACGTCGCGGGTGACTCCGCATTGCTTCCGCCGTGCTTGGGCGACTATCGCTCTCAATGATGAGAAAAACCCTACGCCAATCGACGTTGTGTCGGAGGTTTTGCGGCATAAAGACATTGCGACCACGCGGCGTCACTACGCGCCTACCAAGTCGGAGAGGGCACAAGCCGCGCTGGTGGGCATGCGGGTATGACCCTCTCTCTCAATGGGTGGGACTCGAACCCACAACAACTCGATTAACAGAAAAGTCGGGCGATACCGAAGAATCGGAGTGGATGCAGGGGCTTTCCTGAACTACTTCCAGGCCAGATGCGGAAGGATTCCAGGGGTTTCTGCCACCTTTGGGCGACGAGACCAAGTGTCGTCGCCCAATCCAGCCGGCGCGCCACGGTGCAGCGACGAGCCGAAACATCCCCCTCCACCAAGCGTCAGTCTTTCGGCACGATTGAGGCTAAGACGGCAGACACCCAAGGCAGCGCCATAAATCGGGAATCGAAGACGTAGAAGTGCTCCGTCGAACCACGGACCGGGCGTGTGTCCTTCAAGCTGATCACTTCGAAGCCGGCAAGCACGCGCACGTGATAGCAAACGTTCGAAAGGGCTTGAACAACTCCCGCGCGATCTCGTTGGGCTCGCCGCGGACTCGCCGTGGCAGCCGTACAGCACGCCGATGATCTGCTGGCGGAGTGGATGCGACAGCAGCGCTTTCGTCAGGTCCGTGTGGCTTGCGGTTGGCCGCTCGGCCATAGCTTCTCCTTCATTCGGGGTCATCGATCAAACAATTCACTGGCGCGAACAGCGGCCATTGTGGGAGAGATGCTCTCGCCCTCGATCCGCAACAGCCCATGGCGGCAGAGTCCTCGGATCGCCCGCTTCCACGGTTCGACCTCCCCGACCGCATCCGCCATATCGGCGCCCAGGACGCGAATGAGTTCTGTTTCGGAGAGAGTGACGGGATGCAGTTCGAGGATTTCGTGCAGCACCTGCCGTTCCTTGCCAATTTCTTCGTCGGCGATCGATAGCGAGGCGTTCATCGGAGCCGATCGCCGGCCAGGGTGCGCAACCGGGGATGACCCTGGCCCCCTCGATTCTCAACAGCCCGGTTCCAACGAGATCTCGCACGCCTCGCTCCACCGCGTCGTCCTCGCCGTCGTCCGAGAACTTGCGCGCCAGCTCGAAGATCGTCTCCTCGTGGTGGCCCTCGCCGATGACTAGCCGAGAATCGCCAACTGGATTCGCAGGTCCTCGTAGGAGGAGCAGGCAAACGAAGTCCCAGCCGGATTCGCAGTATGTCTCCATCGATGCCGCATCGGGCCGGCGTGTGGCGAGATAGCCGGGAGCGCGGAGGCTCTTAGCTCCAGCGGACCTCAGCCCCTAGTGGCGAGGTGGCAGCTCTGGCGGGGCACCTGGGGAGGATCCCCAAAAGCGCCCCGCCGAGCCTGGCCTTGCCGAGTGCCATGTCCGGGGCAGAGCACTCCTTTGGGGTGGCAAGTAGATGAGTCACTCGCAGCCCTTTGCTCCGCGCAGTTCTCCGCGCCATCACCATGACGCACGACGCTTGCTCGGCCATCGGCCGGCACGAGGCGAGGCGACCATAAAGGGGAAAAACAGGACGCCTCGCCGAGCCGGCCTTGCAGGACACCTTCCAAGCACGGAAGATGCCCTCTTGGTGGGCAAGTGGATTGGAAGTGGGTTCTTGAACAAGCTTCTGAAACGGCCGCACACACTCCTGTCTATCAGCCCATGCTCAGTTCGAGTTGGTGTATGGGGTGTAACGTCGCCGCTGTCGAGTCGGACACACCGATGTTCCCTACTGTCGGCCCGCCCGAGGCCAATTCCCGAAAGGTCCTCAGACAATGCGCGGGTCTACAAGGTTGTCCGGCTTCTTCAACGACAAACGTGAGGGTCGGGCGCTTGGACACGCCCGACCCCCTCACGTTTTCCGGGGCTCAGCCGGACTTCATGATGCTCAGGATTGGAACAACCTGCTCGGTCTTCTTGACCGCCATTTGCCTCACCCCCCTTCGGGCATTGCGCGGCTGGCCGCTCCCGTGCGGCCGACCTTCAAAAACAGCCCCTCCACCATGCGCTAACTGGGACTGATCGATCAACCCCGACTAGCGCAAGTTGCGGCTGATTCAATGGAATTTTGCTTAACTACTCCAGCGTTCAGGACTGGTCTGTCTCTCTAGGAGGTCGTTTGGTGGTTCCTCGGAGCCCGAAGAAAACAGCTACCCATGTGCCCTCCCGCTAAGGGGGCGAAGGCGGCGGCTGCCCCCCGCGGAAGGCAGCCTCGTAAGCAGACCAAACCCCGCCCTCGGAAGCTCTCCACTGCTAAGGCTCGAACGCGCGCTGGAGGGCTGATCGCACCGAACGTCGGCGTCGTTGCCAAGGACCCCCTGCGGGTGCAGATTCTGTCCATCGCGATCAGTCGCGCAATCGCCGCGAGCGAATTCGCGAGGGAAGCGGAAATCCCGCTCAACATCGCCTCCTATCACTTCCGCGTCCTACGGGATGCGGGCTTCCTTGAGATCATCAAGGAAGAAACGATCCGGGGTTCAACGGTCAAGAAGTACCACAAGGCCACTAGTAGCGGATTTATCAGCGATGCCGATTGGGGCGAGGTCAAAGACGCACTTCGTCCCGGAGTCGCCGGGGCCATCCTGTCCGACTTCAACGGCCGAGTCTCCCAGGCTATTGACACCAAGAAGCTGTTCACCCGCGACGATGCCTGTCTGTTCTGGGCACCCCGCCGCTACGACCTGCAAGCATGGCTTGAGCAGGTGAAGCTGATCGCGTGGTGCATCGAAGAATCCGAGCGGCTGGAACTTGAAACGGTCGAACGCCGCGCCAACGGCGAGACCACCGACGAGGACTGCATGAGCACGACCTTCGCCATCGCCGGGTTCCCCTCGCCGACCCCGGACGAAGTGAAGAAAATGGCGAAGCGGAAGCCGAAACAGAGTGGCGACAAAAAGACGTTGAAGAAGTCGAGAAGGAAAAAGGGGAAAGGGAAGTGAAGGTGTGTGCGGCCGGCGCCCGTAGACCAATACCCGACATAGGGGGGGCCACCGCATGTCGCAACGTAAGGACCACCGACGAGTCCACAAAGATCGAGTCAGGGAGCTAAGCCACCCGATTCGCCTTCGCATATTAGAGCTAGTCAGAGCCGATCCCCAACGGTCGCTCGCCGCCGACGCGCTGGTGTCGGAGATGGGCGACCTCGAAGTCAACGGTGCCCAGGTCGCCTACCACCTCGCGCGACTTCGTGAAAGCGACATGCTGCCCGATCGGGCATAGGGGCGGTAGCAGATGGACATTTCACAAGTACCGCCACAGATCCCCGGACGTCTTCCGCCACCCCAAAGCGTGTCCCGCGCGACCGCCACCATCTCCGGCGCGCAGCGGGACGCGCTCTACGCGCTGATCATGGCGGAGTTTGGCGCGCTTTCGGAGTTAGAAAAGGCGACTGTGACCGACGACCTGGAGACCTGTTACCGCCTCGGTCGCCGAGTCACCGACGCGCTGCGGTTGATCGCGGACGGCGGGCTGGGGTGGGGCGAAACGACCGCGCAGGACGCTATCTCCCTAACGCTGCCCGCCGACGAACTGCGGCGCATCCTAAGCGAGATGCGGCGAGGCGCGATCAGTTTCCAAGAGGGAATGCGGGACGAGTACGAGGACAAGAGGGACGAGTGGGAGACGGGGAAACTCGCGCAGTCGGCCTGCACCGACGTGCTGGAGCAGTTGACAGCAGCGAGACGCTCGGACGACGAGGCGGCTTTGCCTTGATATGCCCCTTCTCCAAATCGCTGAAGGCCCTATGCGGATAGTTCTGTTGTCTGATCCTCGGATAACCCCTTCTTCGCGCTGTTTCGAAAGGACTCCACACCTGCCGTGAACATGCCGGGAGCAACGCCCACCTGCAGGTCTCTTGGAAGCGCTCGGTCAACCTTGAAACACCGGTCTTCTCGCCCCAGCCGTGCCCATCCCGTTCATCGCTCGGATTAGACGGACGACACCTTCAGGGCCGAGTGGGCCCGGGAGATCTTCTCGTAGTCGCCGTCTTGGGTCACAACCGGAAGGCCGTGCTCTATGGCGGTGGCGGCGATCAGGGCATCGGTGAGCTTGACCGCGCGATGGACGCCCGCATCGCGACAGTCGGCGACGAGCCGAGCCCAGGTCACCATCACGGCCTCGGTGACCGGGATCGGGTCGGCGGCTCGGGCGAGGGAGAGAGTGTCGGCCCGCCGGGCGCGGCTCTCGTCGTCCGCGGCACTCATGACGCCCAGGCTGGAGCTCGCCGATCGTCACCACGGAGATGGCGACACGATCAGGCAACTCTCCCAAAGGCCGAGCGTCCTCGCGCGCGATGAAGACAGAGGTGTCGAGCAGCCCTGCTTTCAGCTTCACAACTCGTCCAAGGTCTGGCCAGCGACGTTATCGAGCTCGCCGCGCAGCGAGGCGTCCGCAGAACGCTGGGTCAGTTGGTCGCGCAGCTGAGCGCCGCCGAGCCAGCGGGTGCGCTCGCCGTGGGGCACTATGTCGGCGGCCGGCTCACCATTCACGGTGAGCACCACTCGCTCGCCGGCCTTCACGGCATCGATCACCCGGGCCGTTCGGTTGCGGAGGTCACGGACTCCGATTTCCATGTGCGACACCGTAGCATCGAGGCTTCTCGGGGGAGGCGTTCTGACTTCAGCCAGGTCGCGACGGTAAATCATCGTGGGATGACCCTAGGTCCGGCCGAATCACCGGTGGTGCGCGGCTTTGTTCAATCAGTGAATTTTCCGCCACGAATGTTCGCCGGGCTATAGACCCTCCTAGCGCTCCTGCAGCACCGACAGCGTGTTCCCGGCCGGGTCTTTGAACCAGGCGATCAGCGGGCCGCCCTCGCGCATGATGCCTTTCTCGTCCTGGGGCATCTCGGGGTGGCTCGTACTGCTCGAAGGCGACGCCGCGGGCGGTGAGGTCGTCGACGGCCTGGTCGATGTCGTCGACCGGGAAGTTGAGGATCGTGTAGCTGGCGGGGGTCATGTCCGGGCTGAGATAGACGAGGGTGTCGCGGTCGCCGGCCAGGTGGAGAGTGAGCAGGCCGTGCTCTTCGTCGACCACCTCGATCTTCAGTCCCAGGGTCTCGCCGTAGAACTGCTGGCCTGGTCGAGGTCGTCGACTGCGAAGCCGTTGAATGCCTTTGAGTCCGCGAGCATGATTGGTCCTTTCGTCGATGCTGTTTGGCCCGGGGCGGGCGCTGACGCTACTCCCCATCGCCGCTCGGTCTCTTCCTACCCCGCTTGCGTTCGCCGATGCGCCGCTTCTGCTCGAGGCGGCGCGCCCGGGAGGCCCCGCTGGGGCGGGTGGGGCGGCGGCGTCGGGGGACGGTCAGCGCCGCCGCGATCTTCTGCGCCAGGCGCTGCAGCGCCAGCTCGCGATTGCGGGACTGGCCGCGAGCGTCCTGGGCGACGGCGGTGACGGTCGCGCCGGCGCGGGCGAGCAGGCGCTCGCGGGTCGCCTCGTCCAGCGCCGCCGAGGCGCTCGACGTCGAAGACGGCTTCGACCCGCGAGGCGGTGACGTTGGCGTGCTGGCCACCCGGTCCGGAGGAGCGGCTGGCACGCAGCTCGATCTCGGCCAGCGGGATCGAGAGGCGGTCGTCGATCCTCAGCTCGTCGGCCATGGCAGAGCGCTACCCCGCCAGCTCGGGGATGTGGCGCTCGAGGTGCTCGGCGATCGTCTGCCGCACCCAGCGCTGGGTCTCGGGGTCGGCCATGCGATAGCGGCCGAGCAGCATCTTCTGGTCCTCGAGCGGCAGGCCGGCGATCTCCCAGCGCACGGCGAGGCGCTCGAACAGCGCCTCCGAGCGACGCCGCCAGGCGTCCTCCATCGTCGCCGCGTCGCCCGCCGGCGGCTCGCCGATCTTGGCGATCGTGCCGGCGCTGAGCGCTCGCCGCAGGGTCAGCGTGTTGCCCTCCGGGTCGGAGTAGGCGACGGTCGGCGCCTTCTGCCGCGGCCGACGCTGTTTCTTCCGCTTCGCCATCGCTCCGAGTTTGCCACCCCAGCAGCCGGGTAAATCGATTGTGGTGGAGCCGTTCGCCTACATCGGCGTCCCGATCGACTCGGTCAGCCGCAGCGGCGGCACCGAGCACGGCCCGGCGGCGCTGCGCGAGCTGGGACTGCCCGCCGCGCTCGGCGGCGAGGACGGCGGCGACCTCGAGGTGCGGATCCGCGGCGAGGAGCGCGACCCCGAGACCGGGATCCTCGCCAGCGTCGACGTACTCCGCACGACGGCGACGATCCGCGGCGCTGTCGCCGAGCTGGTCGGCGAAGGGGTCCGCCCCTTCCTCGCGGGCGGCTGCTGCGCCGAGCTGCCGGGGGCGCTAGCCGGAGCCCGCGACGCCCTCGGCGACGATCGGCCTCGTCCACCTCGACGGCCACCTCGACCTCTACGACGGCGAGACCTCGGCCGCCGGTGAGGCCGCCGACATGCCGGTCTCGGTCGCGCTCGGACTCGGTCCGGCGGCCTGGGTGGAGGCGGCGGGCGGCGCCTCGGTCGCGCCGGAGCGGATGGCGCTGGTCGGCTTCCGCGACAGGGCGGAGTCGATCGAGTGCGGGATGCGCCAGCCGGAGACGATCGAGCCGCCGCCGCTGCGCGCGCTCGGTCGAGGACCTGCGGCGCCAGGGGCCGGGCGACGTCGCCGGCGAGATCGCTCGAGCTGATCGCCGCGCCGCTCTGGCTGCACTTCGACGTCGACGTGCTCGACCAGGACGTCTTCCCGGCCACCGACTACCTGATGCCGGGCGGCCTCGACTGGGACGAGCTGGGCGCGGCGCTGGGACCGCTGCTCGCCTCACCGCAGCTGATCGGCGCCTCGCTCGGTTGCTACAACCCCGGCAAGGATCCCGACCGCGCCTGCGGCCGCGCCCTCGTCGGCGCCCTCAGCCGCAGGCTCTAGGCCACCGCGTCGATCTTCGCCGCCAGCTCGAAGTCGGCCGCGGTAAGCCCGCCCTCGGAGTGGCTCGAGAGCGTCACCTTCACCGTCGCCCAGGAGATCTCCAGATCCGGGTGGTGGCTCATCGCCTCGGCCGGTCCGACCAGGCTGTCGACGAACTTGACCGAGCCGACGAAGTCGCCGCGGTCGAACTCCTTCGCGATCGCGTCGTCGCGGCGCTCCCAACCGGAGAGCGCGGCGAGCCCGGCGTCGATCTCGGAATCGCTCAGCAGCGCCATCGCGCTTATGCTGGCAGGCGCAGCGAGGCGGCGCAATGGCGGACACCGAACCCACTCTCTGGCAGCTCGAGATCTCGCACTACAGCGAGAAGGCGCGCTGGGCGCTCGTCCACAAGGGCATCCCGCACCGGCGCCGCTCGCCCTTGCCGGGCACGCACATCGCGGTCGCCCTCGCCCTCACCCGCGGCAGGGAATCGACCTTCCCGGTGCTGCAGCTGGAGGGCCGCACGATCGGCGACTCGACCGCGATCCTCGCCGCGCTCGAGCAGCGCTTCCCCGACCCGCCCCTCTACCCCACCGACCCCGAGCAGCGCCGCCGCGCGCTCGAGCTGGAGGAGTTCTTCGACGAGGAGCTGGGCCCCTACGCTCGCCTGCTCCCCTTCCACGAGCTGGTCAACGAGCCCGAGATGTTCGCCGAGGTCGCCTCGCAGGCGGTGCCGGGGCCCCTTGGCAAAGCCAAGGGCTTCATCGGCCTCTACGCCCGCACCTACACCAGCCTCCGCTTCGGCGTCAACGACAAAGCGGCGGCCGAGACCGCCCGCGAGAAGATCGTCGCCGCAATGGACCGGCTCGACGCCGAGCTGGCGGCCGGCGGCGGCGACTACCTGGTCGGCGAGCGCTTCAGCGTCGCCGACCTCACCGCCGCTTCGATCTTCTACCCGGTGGTTGAACCGGAGGGCGGGCCGCTGCCACCCGGGATACCGACCCCACCCGCCCTCGAACGCTTCCGCGACGGCCTCCGCGACCGCCCCGGCTTCGCCTGGGTCGAAGAGATGTTCCGCCGCCATCGCCATCCGGCAGGGGCGGCCGCGGCGAGCGCAAGCCGTTAGCCAGCAGACTGCAAAGAATTTACGATTTGCAGACAATATGTTGCATCGAATCTCGTAGGCTGCCACGATGGAACGCATGGCCTGGACGGACGAGCGGCTCGAGGAGCGCTTCACGGGAATCGACCGGCGGTTCGACACGGTTGACCAGCGGTTCAATGAAGTCGATCGACGGTTCAACGAAGTCGACCGACGGTTCAACGACGTGGACAGTCGCTTCGACAGGGTGGAAGGCGACATCGCTGAGCTGGGCCGGGAAATGCGGGCGGGCTTTGGCGCGCTCCAATCTCTGCTCAATCGCGTTGGCGCCGGAATCATCCTCAGCTTGATGGGCGTGATCGCCGCGATCCTCGTCAAAGGCGGCTGAGAGCGCTAACCGCCAATCGGGGCCCTGGGATTCGCGCCCCAGAAGACGACGGTGCCGAGCATGCCGATGATGTGGACGAGGATGATGTTGACCACCATCGACTGGGCGGTGGCGGTGCCGACGCCGACCGGGCCGCCCGAGGCGGTGTAGCCGTAGTAGCAGCCGACCAGCACGATCACGGTCGCCATCACCATCCCCTTGGTCAGGCTGAAGAACAGGTCCAGTGGGTTCTGATACATCCAGAAGATCAACAGGTAACCGCCCGACGACACATCGCCGACCTGCTGGACCACCGCGAAGTAGCTGGCCAGGTAGGCGACTCCGATCGCGACTAGATAGAGGAAGGGGATCGCGATCCAGGCCCCCAGCAGGCGAGTCGCGGCGAGGAAGGTCACCGGCGGGATGCCCATCACCTCGAGCGCGTCGATCTCGTCGGAGATCCGCATCGCCCCCAGCTCGGCGACGATCCCGGTTCCGACCTTGGCCGCGAGGATGTAGCCGAAGGCGTAGGGGACGCCCTCCCGCAGGTCGCAGTAGGCGGAGAAGAGGCCGGCCGTCGAGGGGGAGCCAATCGAGCGGTTGAAGTAGGCGCCCTGGATCCCGCACTGCAATCCGAGTATCAGGACGAAGGCCCAGATGATCACGGCGGAGCCGAAGATCAGGATCCCAGCCTGGCGCAGGCTCTCGCCGAAGAAGCGGAAGGCGCGGCCGCTGAGCACCAGCCCCGCGACCCGGGAGCCAAAGCGCGCCACCTCCCCAAAGGAGTCGAGCCAGCTGCGCGGGACGTCGAGCCAGCCGATCATCGGATCGACTGCAGCTCCGGGTTGGTGGCGAAGAGGATCGAGGTGACGACGAACTGGAAGAAGAAGACGGTGACGAGGGTGATCACCACCGCCTGGTTGACGGCGCGGCCGACCCCGGCGGCGCCGCCGGAGGCCGACATTCCCTTGTAGGAGCAGACGATGGCGATGATCGCGCCGAAGGCCGTGCACATCAAGACCGAGGCCCAGAGGTCCGTGACAGTCGCATTGGAGAAGAGCGTCGCGAAGAAGCCGCCGAGCGACTGGTTGTAGAGCAGCTCGGCGGCGATTCCGGCGGAGAGCCCGAAGATGATCGCGAAGATGTCGAGCAGGCCGGTGACGACGATCAGCGCCAGGAAGCGCGGCACCACCAGGTTCTTGATCGGATCGACGCCGAGCACCTGCAGGGCGTCGAGCTCCTCGCGGATCTTGCGGGCGCCGAGGTCGGCGGTGATCGCGGTGCCGGCGACGCCGGCGACGACGACGGCGGTCACAAGCGGCCCGATCCAGCGGATCGCGGTGAGCACGAAGAAGCCGCCAAGCCGGTCGAGGGCGCCGATCAGCGAGAGGATTCCCGCGGCCTGCAGTCCTGGGGCGCCAAGGTTCAGGGCGAAGGTGGAGACGAGCAGCGGGAACCAGGACAGTTTCAGCACGAAGAGGAATTGCCAGACCAGCTCGTCCCCGTAGGGATAGGGAGGTCTGACCGCGGAGACGATCGTCCGCAGGGTGAGGATCGTCATGCTCCCCACTTCGGTGAGCAGGTCGCCGACCGGGCCGAGTCTGCGCGCTATGGCTTCGAGTGCCACGAGCTCATCGCCCTGCCGAGCGGGCCATTGCCGCGGGCCCGCGCCTCCTCGCGCACCCGCTGCTCGGCCGCCTTCTGCGCCTCCGAGAGCTGGGCGATCAGCGTGTCGCGGGTCTGCTCCAGCTCCTGCACGCCGGCGACGTGGGCGACGGCGCGCCGCGGCGCCGTCGGCAGCTCGGCGCTGAGGTGGCGCGTGTAGCTCGCCAGCTCGGCCTCCAAGCGGCCGATCTGCCGGCGCAGCTCCTGCCGCACCTCGATCGCCTCGCTCTCCCCTTCCGGATCGGGGAGGCCCGGCGCGGGCAACGCCGGCGCCTCCCCCCCAACGTCTCCGGGAAGGCTGGCGCAGGCCATCGCGACGATCGCCAGGTCGCGCGGGCCAAGGCCGGCATCGCTGGCGCGGCGCAGCGCCTCGGCGGCGATCTCCTCCAGCTCGGGGGCCGGCTCGACGCCGTCGGCGACAAAGGTTCCCTGGCCCTGGCGGCTGACCACGAGGCCGTCCTGCTCGAGGCCCTCGTAGACCGCCCGCACGGTGTTGACGTTCACGCCCGCCCACTCGGCGAGGCGGCGAAAGCTCGGCAGGCGCTCGCCACTCGCCAGCTGGCCGGTGGAGATCAGCGCCCGCAGTCGCCAGGTCAGCTGCAGCCCGACCGGCAACTCGTCGCTGGAATCGATCGCGAAGGGGTTGGGCTCGGCCCGCGCGGCGAGGTCATGCTGTGCCATCGAACAGCACAGTATCGTGAGCCTCTGTTCTAGTCAACTAGCACAGTCAACGCCGACTCCGCTGGCGCTGGACCCGGCCGAATGCGCTCGTCGAATCGCTTGCGCCGCCGCACGCAGCCGGCGGGGGGAGGTCAGGCCACACAGGTTGCCGGTCCAGCGACCGCCCTCCCTGTACAGGAAGAGGCCGAAGTGGCCGCCAACGTCCTCGGGCAACCCGCAGGCCGCCGAACCGCGCGAGCTGAACACCTTCAGGACCGAGCCCCTCGCGATCGCCTTGCGACCGCGATACACGCGCAGAACCCGGTAGCGGTACTCGGCCCGGTAGGCGCCGCGTGGCTCGACCTCGAGCAGACGGCCGACGAGTGCGGCATCGGACCGGGCCAGCGATTCCGCTGGGGTCGCCGGCACGCAGGAGCAGGCAAGCGCGCTGCCGGCAAAAACCAAGGCCGGCAGAACGACAGCAACCGCTGCGTTTGCGACGCGCCCCCCGCGCACCGCTCCACTGTACTGCGGCGATCAGGGCGTGAGGACGATCTTCAACGCTTCGCGGCGGTCGTAGATCGCGTAGGCCTCGGCCGCCTCGTCGAGCGCCATGTGGTGGGTGACCAGCGGCGCCGGGTCGAGTTTGCCGGCCTCCAGCAGAGCGAGGACGCGGTCGACGTGGGCGATCACGTTCGCCAGGCCGAGCCGGAGGTCCAGCCCCTTCAGCCAGGCCAGCCCGAGCGGCGCCTCGCCCTTGCCGGCGTAGGCGCCGATCCCGGAGACCGTGCCGGCGTCGCGGGCAAGGCTGATCGCCAGCGCCAGCGGGCCGGGGTCGCCGACCGCGTCGACGACGACGTCGACGCCGAGCCCGCCGGTCGCCGCACGGACCGTCCTCTTCGGCTCCTGTTCTTCGAAGTGAAGGGGCGTCGCTCCGAAGGAAGCGGCCATGTCCAGCCTTTCCTGCACCGAGTCGATCGCGAAGACCTCGACGGCGCCGCCGGCCAGCGCCGCCTGCACCGCGCAGAGGCCGACCGGGCCGAGGCCCAGCACCGCGACCGTGTCGCCGCAGCGCATCCCGGCGTGGGCGACCGCGTGGTAGCCGGTCCCCATCACGTCGCCGGCGAAGAGGGCGACCTCGGCCGACATCCCCTCCGGCACCCGCCGCAGGGTGAGGTTGGCTCGCGGCACCAGAAGCTGCTCGGCCTGAGCTCCCTGGAGGTCGCCGAGGTTGGCGCCGTGGCCAAAGGTCTGGCCGTTGCGGCAACGGTGGTAGTCGCCGCGCAGGCAGGAGACGCAGGTCGCGCAGGCGGTGTGGAAGGTGCCGAGAACGCGATCGCCGACGGCCACCCGCTCGACCCCAGCGCCGGCCGCCAGCACCGTGCCGACGAACTCGTGCCCGATCGTGAACCCGGGCTCGACCGGGACGCGCCCGTGGTAGATGTGCAGATCCGACCCGCAGATCCCGCTCGCCTCGACCCGAATAACCGCGTCGTCCCCAGCAATGACCTCCGGATCCGGCTTCTCGTCAATCCGAACTTGCTCCGGGGCCTGGAAGGTGACAGCGCGCATTCGGCTCGAACCGTACCGCCGCCAGCCGGTGAAGGCCTGACTAGACGCTGACGCCGGCGACCTGGAAGCGGTTGCTCTCGCCGTCCGGGCTGGCGGTCTCGGCGATCCGCGATTCCAGTGCCAGCTCCTTCTCGAAGTCAGCTGCCTCGCCGTGCTGGAAGGAGACGTCCTTGCCTTCGAGCAGCTCGATGAAGACCTCGACGAAGCGAGCGTCGAGCTGCTGGCCGGCAACCCGTCGCAGCTCGAGGATCGCGTCGTGGCTGGACATCGGCGTGCGATAGGAATCGCGCGCGGTCATCACGTCGTAGGTGTCGGCGACGGAGATGATCCGCGACAGTTCGGGGATGTCGTCGCCGGCGAGACCGCGGGGATAGCCTTTGCCGTCGATCCGCTCGTGGTGGGCGAGGATGATCTCCGCCACCGGCCCGTAGCCGTCGAGCGAGGAGACGACCCGCGCACCCTGCTGCGGATGGCGACGGATCAGCATCCAGTCCTCGTCGGTGAGTGGCACGTTGGCCTTGAGGATGCGGTCGGGCAGGATGAACTTGCCGATGTCGTGGAGCAGAGCGGCGATGTGAACGAGCTCCTCCTCACGACGCGAGAAGCCGGCTTTCTGGGCGATCGCCCGCGAGTAGCGCGCCACCGCAGCGGAATGCCGGGCGGTCATCTGGTCGCGCAGGTCGAGCGTGCGCAGCATCGCGCTCAACATCCCGACCTGGAAGCTCGCCAGCTGCTTGCTGCGCAGCTCCAGCTCCTCGGCCCGCTGCTGCGAGACGAGGAGGGCGCCGAGCAGGTACTGGAAGGTGACGAGGACGATGCCGAACAGGCCGACCCCGGCGAGCCCGATCTGATGGAAGATGAAAGCGACCCCCACGGCCATCAGCGCCGCGGCCATCTCCGAAGGCAGCAGGGGGATCAGGGCGGTCCGGACCTTCTCGAGGAAGGAGCTGCGCTCGAGGTAGCAGGTATAGGCGCCGATCATCAGGAAGTTGATCGCCAGGGCCAGCATGAAGATGCAGAAGACAAGGACGTAGAAGACCGGGTCCCCATCCGTAACGTTGGCCCGCTCCACCACCTCGGCGAACACCAGGCCGCCGACCAACGGGAAGGTCGCGTAGGTGACGACGTTGTTGAGAAGGTCGTGCGGCTCGTCGCGCCAGCGAAACCAGCCGAAGAGGATGGTGACCACGCCGAGCAGGGCCGCAGGGGCGCCACCGAGGAAGACCATCGCCAGAACCAGAGCGAGGAAGCTGCCCGAGATCTTGACTTTCGAGCTGGTCGGGATCGCGGTCAGGTCGCTGAAGACCGAGAAACCGAAGAGGATCCCGAACAGCGCGGGATCCCAGTCGGCCGACGAGGCGGTGAGGATCGCGAGTCCGATCACCGCGACCAGCAGCAGGCCCTCGAGGGCCATGATCCGAAATGTCGGTCGTTCTTCTGGCATGGGAGGCTCCGCGGCCGGCACCCGGCCAAGTCCCGCTTCCGCGCTCAGGCGCAAACCCCTGCCGGGGAACGACTGGGCACGAATTGCTGCATTACGCAGCAAAAAACTAACCCGTCAGGAAGGCATCGGCAAGGCGGATAGACAGGTTGGCCAGGCTCTTGCACCGGCATGAGCCAGCGCTCCAACGCTCGCTCTCTGAGCCAGAGAACGACAAAGGACGCCCAGGGGCGCCCTTTGAAAGAGGGCCAAGCGGCGCCCTCGAAGTTCTTTTGACGAGTTCTTGTCGACTCGTCTCGATTTGATCTAGCGGCGGTAGCCCATAATGTTCCTCCGTTGAAGCCCGTGGGTTGTGCGCTGAACGCTGAACTTGCAAAAGCTGCTGGCAACTTTGTAGCACAGGTTGGCGGAAACTTGTGCATCTGCAGGAAAACTTGTGCAGAAATGCAGTAGGAGAGGTAACTACCAGTGCGTAGATCGGCCTTAACCGACCCCCTTCGCAGGCGGGGCTTTCGCCGGCTCGCGGCCTCATATGCCGTTAACGAGCTGGGCGACTGGATGGGGATCGTGGCCCTCTCGGTCCTCGTCTACGACCGCACGGGAAGCGCCTTTGCCACCGCCGTGCTGTTCCTCGGCACGGGCTTCCTGCCGGCGATCCTGGCTCCGATCCTGGTCGCCCGGGTCGAGCGCCCGCCGCCGCGTTTCGTGCTGCCGGTCCTCTATGCGGGCGAGGCGGCGGCGTTTGCCGGACTGGTGCTGTTCTCGGGCCATTTCTCCCTCGCCGCCGTATTCGTCCTCGCCACCGTCGACGGCGCGCTGGCGCTGTCGGCTCGGGCGCTGACCCGGGCGGTCGCCGCCGCGATGCTCGAGCCGGCGGGCGAGCTGCGAGCGGGAAACGCGATCCTCAACGTCGCCTTCACCGGTGGCGCAGCGGTCGGCCCGGCGATCGCCGGGCTTGGTTGTCGCCGGCTTCGGGATCGAAGTCGGCCTGCTGCTGGACGCCGTCTCCTTCTACGCGATCGCCTGGATCCTGCTCACGGCCGGTCCGCTCCCCCAGGCGACACCGGACGAAGGGAACACGCGCGAGCGCCTGCGGGCTGGGCTCGCCTATGTCTCGCGGGCATCCGCGCCTGCGGCGCCTGATGGTCGGTCAGGGCACCGCCTTCGTCTTTTTCGCCGCGGTGATCCCGATCGAGGTGATCTACGCGAAGGAGACCCTCGACGCCGGCGACGCGGGATATGGCCTGCTGCTGGCGAGCTGGGGCGCCGGCATGGTCATCGGCAGCGTCATCTTCGCCACCTTGCGACGGGCCTCGCTTCCCTACCTGCTCCTCTTCAGCACGGTCACCGTCGGCCTCGGCTACCTCGGGATGGCGGCGGCGCCGGCGCTCGCGACCGCCTGCGCTGCCGCCATGATCGGCGGAGCTGGCAACGGCGTGCAGTGGGTAGCGATGGTCAGCGCCGTCCAGGAGCTGACCGTCGAAAGCATGCAGGCCCGCGTGATGAGCGTGCTCGAGTCGATCGGCGCGGCGATGCCTGGCATCGGATATCTCCTCGGCGGGCTGATCGCGACCGCCGACAACCCTCGCGCGACCTTTGCTTTCGCCGGCGCCGGGGTCCTCGCGATCGTCGCCATCGTCGCGCCGATCCTTGGCTCTAAATGGCCTGAACGCCTTGCAACATCTGGTTCAAACCAGCTTGACGGAGGCGACGACGTTGTGCTGGAGTTGCTTCCGGGAGCATCCTTGGGAGCAGGCCTGTCCAGTCCGACTCGGAGGTATTGCCTTGAGAAGATTTTGCGTGTCTTGCAGCGGTTCTCGGAATTGCAGCGGTCGCAAGCATCTGGACTGGCCGCATGCGGCGATGGCGACTCCCGGAGATCCAGCGGCGGCGGCGCGGGCGGAGACGCGGCGTCGGTGACGATCGCCCAGGCCTCTCAGCCCGACTTCCTCGACCCCGCCCTCTCGTACACGATCCACGGCTGGGAACCGATGTGGACCGTCTACACGCCGCTGCTCACCTACCAGCGCGAGGAAGGCGAGGCCGGCTCGGAACTGATGCCGGGCCTCGCCGAGGAGATGCCCGAGATCAGCAACGGACGGCAAGACCTACAAACTGACCCTGCGCAAGGGACTCAAATTCTCCGATGGCACGCCGGTCAAAGCGAGCGACTTCGAGCACACGATCAAGCGGGTGCTCAACCTCGAGTCGCGGCGGCGCCCCCTATTACGAGGTGATCGAGGGCGCCGACGCATACCTCTCCGGCGGCAACGCCGAACGCCGACATCTCCGGCATCGAGACCAACGACAAAACCGGCGAGATCACGATCGACCTGACCGCCCCGGAAGGCGCGTTCAGCTACGTGCTGGCGATGAACTTCGCCGGCGTCGTCCCCGGCGACACGCCCTTCGAGAACATGACCAAGGACCCGGCCCCCGGCGTCGGCGCCTACATGTTCACGAAATCGGCGCCGAACCGCGAATTCGTGCTCGAGAAGAACCCGAACTTCAACGAGGACACGATCCCCGGCGTCCCGGTGGCGAACATCGACACGGTCAAGACCGAGATCATCCCCGAGCGTTCCTCAGCAGACCGCAGGACGTGATCGACAACGAGCTCGACTTCATGCAGGAACCGCCGGCCGCCGACTTCATCGCCGAAATCCTCGAGCGCTTCGGACCCGAAGGCAGCGAGGAACAGCGCTACAAGGAATTCACGACGCTGTCCACCTACTACTTCTTCCTCAACACGCAAAGTCGCCGCCGTTCGACGACCCGAAAGTCCGCGAAGCGGTCAACATCGGCGATCGACAAGCCGGCCCTCGCCCGCCTCTTCGCCGGCACGCTGGAACCGGGCTGCTCGTTCCTGCCGCCGGAAATGCCGGGCTACAGCGAATCGCTCGACAGCGGCGACTGCCCATGGGGCGACCCGAACGAGGCGCCGGACCTCGAGCGCGCCAAACAGCTGATCAAAGAAGCGGGGGCCGAGGGCGCCAAGGTCACGGTCTGGGGCGACAACGTCGACCCGACGCCGAAAGTCACCCAGGCCTACGCCGACCAGCTCAACCAGATGGGCTTCGACGCGGAGCCGAAAATCGTCGACGGCGGCGTCTACTTCCAGACGATCGGCAACGAGAGCACCGAAGCCCAGACCGGCTTCCTCAACTGGTTCGGCGACTTCCCGCACCCGGCGAACTTCTTCTTCCTCGTCGACGGCGAGACGATCCAGCCGACCAACAACCAGAACCTGAGCAACGTCGACGACCCGCACATCAACAAAGAACTGCGAGAGCTGGGCAAAGAGCCCGACGTGACGAAGGTGACCGATCGCTGGGAGGCGCTGAACGAGTACCTGGTCGACAAGGCCTACATGGTCCCCTACGGCTATCGCAAACTGAGCACCTTCATGTCCGAGCGGATGAACTTCGCGGACTGCACGCCGATCAGCCCGGTGATCTACAACGACTACTCGCAGTGGTGCCTGAAGGACGAATAGTCGCGCCGCACGCCTGATATTCGGCCGCGCCGCGCCGCTCCCCGGTTTGCCGGGGGGCGGGAGCGGATAATCACGCACGGTGGCCGCCAGCATCGCGAAGAGGCCGGCTCGCGCCGGCACCGAGTTCACGCTCGACTCCTCCGAGGAGCTGGCCGGCGACCCGTCGGAGCGGCCCGGCCTCGGTCCCTGGCGGCTGACCGGCGGCGGCTGCGGCGCGACAAGGTGGCGCTCGCCGCCGGCGCTCGTCTTCGTCGCTCCTCGTCGCCGCCTGCCTGGCGGCGCCGCTCTGGGCCAGCCAGGTCGCCGAGACGACGCCGGAGGAGAACCACCTCTCCGACCAGGTGACGATCGACGGCAAGCCGACCGACGTCGTCGACCTGCTCGGCAAGCCGATCGGCCCGACCTGGAACGACCACTTCTTCCTCGGCGCCGACGGCAACGGCCGCGACATCATGGTGCGGCTGCTCTACGGCGGCCGCAACTCGCTGCTGATCGGGATCGCCGCCGCCGCTCGGGACGATCGCGCTGGGCCTCGTGCTCGGCCTGCTCGCCGGCTACTACCGCGGCCGCGCCGACAGCGTGATCCGCTGGGCGATGGACGTGATCTGGGCCTTCCCGGTCGTCCTGCTCGGCGTCGCCCTCGGCACCGCCCTCGCACTCGGCGGTCTGCGAGCTCGGGCCCGATCACGATCGAAGGCGACTCGCTGGCGATCCCGATCCTGATCATCGCGGTCATCTACGTCCCCTACCTGGCGCGGCCGGTGCGCGGCCAGGCGCTGGCGCTGCGAGAGCGCGAATTCGTCGAGGCCGCCCGCGCCCAGGGCATGGGCTCGCTGCGCATCGTCTTCACCGAGGTGCTGCCCAACGTCGCCTCCACCCTGGTCGTCTTCCTGCCGCTGCTGGTCGCCAACGCGATCCTGCTCGAGGCTTCGCTCTCCTTCCTCGGCGCCGGCGTGCAGGCGCCCAATCCCTCCTGGGGGACGATGATCGCCGAAGGCGTCGACCGGATCGTCACCGCCCCCCACCTGACGATCGTCCCCGGTGTGATGCTGGTGCTCTCGGTGCTCTCGCTCAACGTCTTCGGCGAGGGCGTGCGCGACGCGCTCGATCCGCGCGCCCGGGTCAGGATCGAGCACTGATGAGCTCGGAGATGACCCGTTTCGTCGTGCGCCGGCTGCTCTCGATGCTGCTGGTGCTGTTTGCCGTCTCGGTCATCGTCTTCCTGATCTTCAACGTGCTGCCGAGCGGCGACCCCGCGGTGCGGATGGCGGGCAAGATCCCGACCGAGACCCAGATCGAAGCGATCCGCGAGGAGTGGGGCTTCGACGAACCGCTCTACGTCCAGTACGCGACGATGATGAAGAACCTCTTCACCGGCGAGACGATCTCCTACTTCACCCAGCAGGACGTGACCGAAGAAATCTGGAAGGGCCTGCCGCGAACCTTCTCGCTGGCGGTCGGCGCCGCCCTGATCTGGATGGCGTTCGCGATCGCCCTCGGCCTCTACAGCGCGCTGCGGGCCGGCCGATTCTCAGACCGCTTCCTCACCGTGCTGGCGCTGGTCGGGATCTCGATGCCGGTCTTCTGGCTCGGCGCCCTGATGAGCTACTACCTCGGCTACAAGGCGGGGATCTTCCCCAGCAGCGGCTACGTCGAGTTCATCGACGACCCGTTCGAGTGGTTCTGGCACCTGGTGATGCCGTGGACGGCGCTCTCGATCCTCTTCATCGGCTTCTACTCGCGCGTGCTGCGCTCCGACGTGCTCGAAACGATGGGCGAGGACTACGTGCGCACGGCGCGCGCCAAGGGCCTCTCGGAGCGGCGCGTCCTGCTCAAGCACGTCCTGCGCAACTCGCTGATCCCGATCATCACCCTCTGGGGGCTCGACTTCGGCGCCGTGATCGGCGGCGCCGCGATCCTCACCGAGACGGTGTTCGACCTGCAGGGCGTCGGCCAGTACGCGGCGGAAGCGATCGGCCAGCTCGACCTGCCGCCGATCATGGCGGTGACCATGTTCGGCGCCTTCTTCATCGTCATTTTCAACACCCTGGTCGACATCGCCTACGCGGCGCTCGATCCCCGCATCCGGCTCGAGGGCGAGGCCGGCCAAGATGAACGCGCGCGTGCCCCTCCTCGACGTCCACGACCTCTCGGTCTCCTTCAACACCGAAGAGGGAGTCGTGCAGGCCGTCGACGGGGTCGGCTTCGAGCTGGGGCCGGCGAAGTGCTGGCCGTGGTCGGCGAGTCGGGGAGCGGCAAGTCGGTCACGGCGACGACCCTGATGGGCCTCACGCGCGGGCCGAACGCGGACGATCTCCGGCGCCGCCAACTTCGAGGGCGACGGAGCTCGTCGCGGCCGGAGACGAGGAGCTGCGGCGGCATCCGCGGCAACCGCATGGCGATGATCTTCCAGGACCCGATGAGCTCGCTCGACCCGGTCTACCGGGTGGTCGACCAGATCGTCGAGCAGATCCAGGCCCACCGCGACGTCGGCGGCGGCGAAGCCCGCGAGCGGGCGATCGAGCTGCTCGACGCGGTCGGCATCCCGGACGCTGCCAAGCGCGCCGACTCCTACCCGCACGAGTTCTCCGGCGGCATGCGGCAGCGGGCGATGATCGCGATGGCGCTCTCGCTCGAGCCCTCGCTGCTGATCGCCGACGAGCCGACCACCGCGCTCGACGTCACGATCCAGGCGCAGATCATCGAGCTGCTGCGAGAGCTCAACCGGCGCGCGCGACCTCTCGATCCTCCTGATCACCCACGACATCGGCGTCGTCGCCGAAATCGCCGACCGCGTCGCCGTCATGTACGCGGGGCGGATCGTCGAGCACGGGAGCGCTCGACGAGATCTTCTACGACCCCCAGCACCCCTACACGTGGGGACTGCTCGGGCTCGCTGACCCGGATCGACCGGCCGCGGCCCGAGCGCCTGCCGCAGATCCCCGGCATGCCGCCGTCGCTGATCTCGCCGCCGCAGGGCTGCCATTTCCGGCCTCGCTGTCCGCACGAGTTCTCGAAGTGCGCGCAGACGCCGGCGCTCGAGGCGCGCGTCACCGAAGCCGCGGGCCACTGCGACCGCTGCTGGCTGACGCCGGAGGAGAAGCGGGAGAGGCGCCTGGTCGAGGGGCGAATAGGCGCTGGGGGCGCCGGCGGCATGAGCGAGGCCAGCAAACCGCTGCTCGAGGTGCGCGACCTCGTCAAGCACTTCCCGATCAAGTCGGGGGTGCTGTTCAGCCGCGAGATCGACCGCGTCAAGGCGGTCGACGGCGTCGGCTTCACCGTCGGCGCCGGCGAAACGCTGGGCCTGGTCGGCGAGTCCGGCTCCGGCAAGTCGACCCTGTGCCGGGCCGTGCTGCAGCTGGTCGAGCCGACCTCGGGCTCGGTCCGGTTCGAGGGCCGCGAGCTGGTCGGTCTGCGCCAGCGCCAGCTGCGACCGCTGCGGCGCGAGATGCAGATGATCTTCCAGGACCCCTACGCCTCGCTGAACCCGCGGCGGCGGGTCGGCCAGATCGTCGGCGGCCCGCTGAAGCTGAACGGCATCGCTTCCGGCGCCGAGCTGAAGCGCCAGGTGGAAGAGCTGCTCGACCGGGTCGGGCTCTCGCCGGAGCACTACGACCGCTTCCCGCACGAGTTCTCCGGCGGCCAGCGGCAGCGGATCGGGATCGCCCGGGCGATCGCCCTGAAGCCGAAGCTGATCGTCGCCGACGAGCCGGTCTCGGCGCTCGACGTCTCGATCCAGGCGCAGATCGTCAACCTGCTCGACGACCTCCAGGACGAGTTCGGCCTTGCCTACGTCTTCGTCGCCCACGACATCGGCGTCGTCCGCCACGTCTCCGACCGGATCGCGGTCATGCACCACGGCAAGATCGTCGAGCAGGGCGAGGTCGACCAGGTCTGCGAGCGCCCACGCGATGGCTACACGAAGAAGCTGCTTGCCGCGGCGCCGATCCCCGATCCGCGCGAGAGCCGCGAGCGGCGCCAGCGCGCGGGCAGCGCGCCGGCCTGAACCCTTCTGCGCGATCCTTCCTGGTGTGGACCTGCCGCTCTCGCCGCCGATCAAACCGCAGCTGGCGCTGACGCGCAAACAGCTGCCGGCGGGCGAGGAGTGGGCGTATGAGCCAAAGCTCGACGGCTTCCGGGCGATCGTCTTCGTCGACGGCGAGCGCTCCTACATCCAGTCGCGGGGCGGCAAAGACCTCAATCGCTACTTCCCGGAGCTGAGCTTCGCCCCGGGGCGCTGGGTGCTGGACGGCGAGCTGGTGATCCGCGACAGCGACGGCAACCTCGAATTCGACTCCCTGCAGGAACGGATCCACCCGGCCCAGTCACGGGTCGAGCTGCTCTCGAAGCAGATCCCCGCCGGCTACATGGTCTTCGACCTCCTGGCCGAGGGGGACGAGTCGCTGCTGGAGACGCCGCTGGCCGAGCGGCGGGCGCGGCTGGAGGCGATCGCCGGCCCGGCCGGCTTGGAGCTGACGCCGCTGACCCCCGATATCGAGCAGGCGGAGAAGTGGCTGGGCAGCATCGAGGGGGTGATGGCGAAGCAGCTAGATGCCCCCTACATCCCCGGCAAGCGCAAGGGGATGGCGAAGATCAAGCGCGAGCGGACGATCGACTGCGTGGTGATGGGCTGGCGCCCGGGCAAAGAGGAGGGCACCGTCGGCTCGCTGATCCTCGGCCTCTACGACGGGGCCAAGCTGCGCTCGGTCGGCCACATCTCCGGTTTCTCGGCGCCGCGCAAAACGCAGCATGCGGACGATGCTGGCGCCGCTGGAGACGGGCGAGAGTGGCAGCGCCGAGCCGAGCAGGTGGACGGGCGGGCGCGACCTCGAGTGGGTGGAGCTGCGGCCGGAGCTGGTGATCGAGGTGGGCTATGACCATGCGGCTTCGGGGCGGATACGGCACGGGGCGCGGTTTCATCGGTTCCGGGATGACAAAGCACCTGGGGACTGTCGCTTTGAGCAGCTGGACGAAGGCGGGTAGGCCGGAGTAGCGGCGCCGGTAGCGGCTCAGAACAACGAAGGCTGGCTTGGGAGCACAGGACCCGCGGGGCCAGGCGGCCTGGAGGCAGCCGACGCGATGGGGCGAGATGCTGGAGCTTGTTGCTCGGAGCGGTCGACGAGGGATTTTCGGAGGCGGGCTCGGCCCCAGCCGCGGACGGCTCTGGTGGCCTGCTTGCGTTGCTCGGGTCGCATGTAGGCGCGGCCGTTGTAGAGCTGCTCGTAGCGGGGGAGGAGGTCGGGGCGTTTTTCTTGGAGCCAGGCGAAGAAGACGTCCTTGACCTCGTCGCGGAGGTGGAGGGCGACGCCGCCGAGGAAGGTGGCGCCGGCCTTTTTGGCCCGTTCGACGATCGGGCGGACCTGGTCGGGGTCGTCGTTGATGCCGGGCATGAGCGGGGCGATGAGGACGCCGGAGTCGATGCCGCGGCGGCGTAGCTCGGCGACCGCGTCGAGCCGGGCTTCGGGGCTGGGCGTGTGCGGCTCGGTCGCCCGCCAGGCATCCTCGTCGAGGGTCGGCACCGAGAGGTTGACCGAGACCGGCAGCTTCTTCGCCATCCGCTCGAAGATCTTGACGTCGCGCATCGCCAGCGGCGACTTGGTCAGGACCGAGACCGGGGTAGCCGCCGCCTCCAGGGCCTCGAGGATCTCCGGCATCATCCGGTAGCGGCTCTCGACCCACTGGTAGGGGTCGGTGTTGGTCCCCAGCGCCACCAGCTCCCGCTTCCAGCTCGGCCGCGCCAGCTCCGCCCGCAGCAGCTCCGGCACGTTGACCTTGACCACGATCTCTCGCTCGAAGTCGCGCCCGGCATCCAGATCCAGATAGGTGTGAGTTCGCCGAGCGAAGCAATAGACACAGGCGTGACTGCATCCCCGAAACGGATTGATCGTCCAGTCGAACCCGTAGCGGCCTCCGGCAACGTGGTTCAGCGCCGAGCGCGCGCGGACCTCGTGGAAGTTGATCCCCATTGCCTCGGGCGCGTCGAAGGTGCGGGTGACGGCGCCGTCGCCTACCCCGGGCAACCGTAGATCGTTCTCGACTCGCTGTTCGTCCCAGCGCACGAACATATGTTCGCACAACTAGCGGACGAGCTAGATGCTGGCGCCGGTCTCGTCGCGCCGGAAGTCGGCGAGCTGGCCGAGCGCTTTAGCGCGGACTTTGGACCGCAGCGGCGGCAGCAGCGCGATCAGGTGACCGCTCGGGCCGAGCGCCTGCTTTGCCCAGTTGCGGAAGTCGAACTCGTCCACGTGGTCGACGATCTTGCCGTCGGGGCCGAAACGGAAGCGGGCCTGGACGTCGTTGACGACGGCGCGGCCGGTGGAGAACGTGTAGCGGGCGATCCAGTGGGCAGTCCCCGTCTCCTCGTTGGCGTCGTGCTCGTGCAGCTCGATCGTCAGGTCGGTGGCGCGACCGGTCAGCATCCGCCACATCGCGCCGACGTCCTCGCCCTCGAGGTCGCCGAAGGCGGGGTCGCGAAAATGGGCGTCGACCGCGTAGCAGGCGGTCATCGCGGCGCCGTTGCACTGGCCAAACGCTTCGTAGAGGCGCTCGATCGTCTCGCGGTTGGCCTCGGCCGACATGCGCCCCACCCTACGCCTATTCGGGCAGCTCGCCGCGAATCACGTACCGGAGCACGTCGACGACCTGCTCGGACTCGCGCGCGGTCGCCTGGGCGGCGCGGTCGACCTCCTTCAGCGCGTGGTCGAGGTCCGCAGCGTGGACGGTGACGATCGGCTTGCCGAGCGCGGCGGCGAAGCCGGCGTCGAAGGCTGCGTTCCACTGGCGGTATTTGTCGCCGAAGCGGACGACGACGAGGTCGGCGGCGCGGATCAGCGTCTGGGTGCGGATGGCGTTGACGCCGGCGCCCTTGTGGTCGCGCCAAAAGGAGTCGCCCTCCTCCCCCAGAGTGCCGATGCCGGCGCCGTCGGAGGCGGCGTGGTCGGTGACCGGCGCCGAGAAGGAGACCGGCAACTCCGCTGCCCGCGTCCCCGCTTCGATCCGTTCGCGCCAGTCGGAATGGATCTCCCCAGCGAGATAAACGCTCCAGGTGCGAGGAGGAGGGGACGTCCCCTTCGAAGCACTCAAGCGCGGCTCCCGCCGCGCGTTTCGGAGGGGGTGTCCCCTCCTCCTCCAGCCTGCTGCTCCTCGAAGTGCTTGCTCAGCATCGTCACCTGACCTTGGTAGTTGGAGCCGAGGCTGGCGCCGTAGAGGCGCTCGGCGGGCGCGGCCATGCGCTCGAGGCCGAGCTTGCAGACCGGTTGACGGTGCTCGACCATGAAGGAGACGTCGCGGGCGCGCACCTCCAGCGCCGCGCGGCTGCCGTGGTTGCGGCCCTCGGGGTCGTAGCCGAAGCCGGGGTCGAAGAAGCCGGCGTAGTGGGTGCGCAGCTCGCCGGCGGTGGGGTCGTAGGCCATCATCTCGGCGGCGATCTGCGGTGGGATGCAGACCCCCTCGGCCGAGAGCAGCAGGTAGAAGATCTCCGGCTCCAGCACGACCCGGCCGCCGGGCTCGGGGAAGACCGGGTCCCAGTAGTCGGTCCAGCGGTAGGCGTGGACCCGCGAGAGGTCGACCGGGAGGCTGTTCTTCTTCGCCCGGTAGCCGACGGTGCGATCGGCCGGCCCGGAGAGATCGAGGCTGAGGAAGAGCCCGTCGGCGACCGCCAGGCCGGACTGCGGCACCGGCGCCGAGCCCGTATATAAGAGCGGGGCCTCGTCCTGAAGGTCGCGGATTTCGCCGTCGCCGAGGCGGACGTCGCCGCGAGCCAGCCGCAGCTGGTTGAGCGAGAGCCCGCTCTTGACCTGGATCGCGAAGGAGCGGGGGACGACCTCCAGGTAGAGCTTGCCGCGGTAGCCGGCGCGGATGTCGTCGAAGCGGTGGTGGCGGTCGGTGATGACACGGGTGAAGACGTCGAGGCGGCCGGTCGAGCTCTTCGGGTTGGCCTTGGCCCGCACGTCCTCGGGCAGCGCCAGTTCCTCGATCAGGGGTACCAAGTAGGGGCGGTCGCGCTCCAGCACCGCGCCGTCGCGCAGGTCGATTTTCTGAAAAGCGAGGCCCTCGGTCTTCTCCTCGACCGTCGAGGCGACGTCGGGCAGGAAGGAGCAGCGCAGCGCCCAGGCGAAGTCGCCGAGCCGCAGATCGATACTGGCCGGCTGGATCGACTCGGGCCGGATCCGGTAGTCGCCGGAGCTGACCCACCCCGCCTCGATCGCCCGGTTCAGCTCCTGCGAGGGGAAGACGCCCGGGGTCGGCTCACTCATCCAGCAGAGATTATTCGCCTCGCCTCGGCCGCGCCCAGGTAAGGGGTCAGCGCGAACTCGAGCACCTGCGGCAACAACTCGCCGATCCGCTCGACTTCGCCGGCAAGCACTCGGCGCGCCAGCAGCGATGCGATACCCCCGACCACCGCCTCGTCCATCGCCTCCGGCACTCCTTCGCCCTCCCCTCTCCCCGGAGCGCCGAGGCGCAACCGCGGTACGAAGCTCTCGAGAGCCGCCTGGTAGCGGTCATAGACGCCACGCCCCGCGCGCAAGCCCTCGACGAGAACGAGGCTGGCCAGGGCTGGGTCGTTGCCGAAGAGATGCAACAGCGAGGCGATGCCGTCGCGCATCCGAGCCGGCCATTCATCTTCCCCGTACTTTCCACAGGCATCCTCAACCTGTTTTCGAACACGCGCGATGGCGGCTTCGTAGGCGGCGAGGAAGCAATCGTCCTTGCTTTCGAAGTGCTTGTAGAAGTCACTCTTCGAGACCGACGCCCGCTGACCGATCAGCGAGACGGTCGTTTTCTGATACCCGACTTCGTAGAGGGCTTCAGTCAGCCCAGCGATCAGCCGTTCACGCTGATTCCGGGCAACGAACTCGGGGGAAAGGCCATGGCGTCCGCGGGGTAGTCGCTCCATTACCTAATGGAGTCTGCCACCGTACTGTCACTTTCGTCACCACGTCATACCTCGAGTTTCCCTACACCCAGGTACGGCGAGAGGACAAAGTCCAAAAGTGCAGGCGTCAGGTCGACGATCCGCTCGGCTTCTCCACGACGAATCTGCTGGTGCAGGATCCAGGCAATCCCACCGACGAGTGTCTCCTCGATCGTGTTCGGCAGGCGGGTGTCCGCGGGCACGTTGCGGCGTAATAACTCGACGAACCGCTGCAACGCCTCGTCGTAGCGCGCCGAGGCAGCCGGCGTTGCCGAGACCGCCTCGATTACGCACATGCGAGCGGTGGCGGGGTGTTCGGATAAGTAGGTGAGGAAGGCGCGAAGTCCCGCAGCAAGGCGATCGATCCATTCCCCTTCGGTCTCCGCACAAGCGTCCTCGGTTCGTTTCGCCAGCTCGTCGATGGCGCGGTCGATGGCAGCGAGGAGAACCTCTTCCTTGCCGTCGAAGTTGTCGTAAAGGGTTTTGCGGGCAACACCGGCGCGCCGAACGAGATCGGCGATTTTGGTTGCCTCGTAGCCCTGCTCCGCGCACAGCTCTGCCATCGCATCCATGATGCGACGTCGCTTACCTGCTGCTACGAACTCTCGTGGAAGCTCGGGCCGAGTCGGCTTCATTTAGTTCCCTCGATGGGGTGACGGATGGGGTGGCGCGTCGGCGTTAAGGATACCCGGGGTGTCTGAAAACGAGCCCAAGGCAGCGACTCTTCTGGTACCTTGACAAAACTAAAGAAGTTCTCATTGGAAACGTGCGGGTTTCCTATGCCATTCGAGCGAATTCATCTGAGCGAAGAGAAGCTGATCGCAGCGATCGGCGACAGCTGGCCTCCAGGCCAGGTGGACGTCGCGGTGGAGTTGCTGAGCAATAGTGACGGCAAGTTCCCCTCTGGCGTTCGCAAGCTCCCCTCCGATCTGGTCAGCGCAGTGCAGCGCGAGCGCCTGATCGCGGCGATGCTGCGAGCCGCTTCGGAACTCGGTTACCGCGGCCTCAACGTACAGGACGTGATCGAAAGAGCGGGAGTCTCCCGCCCCACGTTCTATGAGCATTTCGCCAACAAAGAAGACTGTTTCCTCGCCGCCTTCGATATCACCGCCACGCGGCTGCGCGAGCAAATCGCCACCGCCACCGAGAATGGGGCTGACAACTGGCGCGACCGCCTGCGTTTCGGACTGGAAACGCTGCTGAACTTCGTCGCCACCGAACCCGAGGCGGCCCGTACGGTGATCGTCGAGGCGCGTGCCGCCAGCGCTGACGCGGTACTGCGGCGCGACGAGCTGCTTGAGCATTTCGCCGGCTGCATCGATACCCAGGTCCGCGAGCACTTCCCCGATGCCCCCGCCTATTCGCCGATTACAGCGGCTGGCATCGTCGGCGGTTGCGAAGCGCTTCTCTACTCGCGGCTCAGCAAAGGCGAGCTGGACGACCTCGATTCGCTGCTGCCCTCGATGATGTACTTCCTCGTCTTGCCGTACGAGGGCCACGAGGCCGCCAGTGAGGAGCTGGCGACGGCGGTGCGCTGAGCCCTTACGCTCAGCGCAATGAATTCACCTCGCAGCGCCCGACTCGCCCTCGGTTACCTCTTCCTGGCCGCGCTGGCGATCGGCCTGACCGCCGCCGCGGCGCCCCGCACCTTCTACGACGACTTCCCCTTCCTCGCCAGCTGGGTCGAGCTGCTGCCGCCGTACAACGAGCATCTGGTCACCGACGTCGGCGGTCTCTACCTCGGTTTCTCGGTTCTCTTCGCCTGGGCGGCATGGACGCTGGAGCGAACGCTGGTGCGCGCCATCTGTGTCGCCTGGCTGCTGACGGCGACGATCCACCTCATCTTCCACGCCGGTCACCTGGAGGGCTTCGGCACGGCCGACGCGATCGCCGAGATCGCTTCTCTGGCGCTGCTGCTGGCGCCCCCGCCGATCGCGATCTGGGGCGTCGGCGACTCCGTGTCGTAGGGGCGAAGCGGAGGGGGTGGGATTCGAACCCACGAGCGCCTTGCGACGCCAACAGTTTTCGAGACTGCCCCGTTCAACCACTCCGGCACCCCTCCGGGACATCGACTGGGACCGATTCTAGGCATCCCAGGACTCAAGCGAAGCGGGAACTGGGTCGATGGAGCCGCGTGGATAGCGGCGCGCAGACCCGGACCGGGCAGTTCTTCGACCGTCACCCCCGCGTCCTGCGCGGACTGGCCCTGGTAGCCCTCGTCTGGGGCCTCGGCTATCTGACCTGGCGGGTCGGCTGGAGCGCCGAAGGGGCGAGCCCCGTGCTCTTCGCGATGCTGCTGGTAACCGAGCTCTACGGGCTCTACGCGCTGGCGATACTCACCTGGTTCTCCTGGTCGCGGCCGCCGGCGGCGCGACCGCCGGTCACGCCGGGGCGCTCGGTCGACGTCTACGTCTGCACCTACGACGAGCCGGCCGAGGTGATCATGGCGACGCTGGCTGGCTGCCGTGCCCTCACCTATCCGCACACCACCTACCTGCTCGACGACGGCCGCCGGCCGCAGATGGAGGAGCTGGCGAAGCTGGCCGGCGCCGAGTACCTGGTCCGCGGCGACAACCTCCACGCCAAGGCCGGCAACCTCAACGCGGCGCTGCCGCGGACCGAGAGCGACCTGGTGCTGATGCTCGACGCCGACCACGTGCCGATGCCCGACGCCCTCGATGCCCTGGTCGGCTACTTCGACGACGAGCGGATGGCGCTGGTCCAGACCCCGCACGACTTCTTCAATCACGACTCCGCCCAGCACTACTCCGTCGGCCGCCACGAGCAGTCGCTCTTCTATCGCGTCATCTGTCCCGGCAAGGACCGCCACGGCGCCGCCTACTGGTGCGGCTCGGCGGCGCTGATCAGCCGCCACGCCCTGCTCGAGATCGGCGGCGTCGCCACCGAGACGATCGCCGAGGACTTCCACACGACGATCCGGCTGCTGCGCAACGGCTGGAAGACCCGCTACCACGACGAGGTCCTGGTCCAGGGCCTCGCTCCGCACGACCTCGACGGCTACCTGCTGCAACGCGATCGCTGGGCTCGCGGCAACCTCGCCGTCTTCACCCTGCCGGAGTCCCCCCTGCGCGCCCGCGAGCTGAGCCCGCTGCAGCGGCTCTCCTACTTCGCCAGCCTCTTCGCCTACCTGGCCCCGCCGATGCGGCTGCTGCTGCTGATCACCCTCGGCGCCGTGCTGTGGACGGGGGCGCTGCCGCTGAAGATCAGCGTCGCCGCGCTGGCGGCGCTGTGGCTGCCCTCGGTGCTCCTCAACCTCGGCGCCGGCGCGGCGCTGGCGCGCGGCTACATGCGGATTCCCGAGACCGCCCACTACGAGCTGCTGACGATGGAGATCTACACGCGCGCCCTGCGCTGCATCGTGCGCCCTGGCAAGACCGCCTTCGAGGTGACGCCGAAGCAGGGCGCCGACGGCGGCGGAGTCGAGGCGGTGCGCAAGCTGCACCTGGTGGTTCTCTGCGCGGTGCTGCTGGCCAGCGGCACGCTGATGCGGCTGCTCGACCTGGCCGGGGTCGGCCCGCTGCCGGACATGCCTGGGATCGCCGCCGTGATCGTGCCGCTGCTGGGTCTGATCGAGCTGCGGCGGCTGGGCAAAACCCTGTGGACGGTCGGGCGGCGCCGCCAGCGGCGCCTCGTCTACCGCTTCGAGGGCGACGCCGAAGCCCAGTGCTTCTCCGAGGACGGCCATGTGCCGGCGCGACTCGTCGACGCCAGCGCTTCCGGGGTCGGCCTGGTTGCCGAGGCGCCGCTCGAGGTCGGGGCGCGCCCAGCGGTGCTGCTGAGGCTGGCCGACGCGACCGGCGAGGTGCACGAGGTGAGCGCCCAGGTCGAGATCCGCAGCTGCCGCGAGGCCGATGGCCGTTACCTGGTCGGCGCTACGATCGCCGAACTCGACCCCGACTCCCGCCTGCGGCTGATGGAGTGGTGCTACGTCGTCTGCAGCCACGAGCGCCTGCGCGGCCACCGCCCCGCCGCCCCGCCGGTCCCCGAGTCCGACGCGATCGTCGTCTCGCTCGACGAGCATCGCGAGGCGCCGGCCACTCTCGAGAGCGCAACCCTCCCGGCCGCTGCCCAGTAGGCCGAGCTAGGCTTTCGGCAAGATCCGGAGAGGTGTCCGAGTGGCTTAAGGAGCGCGACTGGAAATCGCGTGGGCGGGGTTAACCCGCCTCGTGGGTTCGAATCCCACCCTCTCCGTCGTGCAGAGCGCTGCCCGGCGCCCTCTTCCTTGCACTGCCCTACTAGGCGCCGGAGGAGGGGTTGGGTGGATCTGGGGATCGCTTGGCTTGGAAGAAGTCGCGGAGCAGCGCGGCGCACTCCTCTTCGCGAACGCCGGCGATCGTCTCCGGCCGGTGATTGAGCGCGGGCTCGGAGAGGACGTCGAGGACGCTGCCGGCGGCGCCGGCCTTGGGGTCGGGAGCGCCGAAGACGACGGTCGGGATACGGGCGAGGACGATCGCGCCGGCGCACATCGCGCAGGGCTCGAGGGTTACGTAGAGGGTCGTTCCCGGGAGGCGCCAGCCGCCGAGCAGCCTCGGCGGCGGCGCGGATCGCGAGGATCTCGGCGTGAGCAGTGGGATCGCGGCGCAGCTCACGCTCGTTGCCGGCGAGCGCGAGCGGCTCCCCGCCGCGCAAGATCGCGGCGCCGATCGGGACGTCGCCGTGGGCCTGGGCCCGGCGCGCCTGCGCGATCGCCAGGTCCATCGCCCGCTCATGCTCAGCCGCTGCGTTGCCGTCGCTCGCCTGTCCAAGGGCTTCGCTCATCGATCCGGGAGTATGTCCCCTACAACTTCGCCGCCCTGCCGGTGTTAGCTCTAGGGCTCGCTCGCATGGGGAGCGCAGCGACCCAGAACCTGATGAGACGACTGCTTCCGATACTCGCCGGCGCCAGCCTGCTCGCGGCCTGCGCCGTGGGCGCCCCGTCGGCTAGCGCTGCTGCGCAGGTCGCGCCCGCGCACGAATTCGTCCCCCGGCAGGTGGTCGTCAAGCTCGCCGGCCAGCGCCGCGGCCAGACGCTGGCGCTGGCGCCCGCCGTCGGCGTCAAGGAGGCGACGGCGGCGCTGCGAGGGAATCCCCGCGTCGAGTACGCCGAGCCGAACTACATCGCCACCGCCTCGGCCACCGCCCACGGCTCGCTGGTCCTTCCCAACGATCCCGGCACGCTCGACGGCGCCTCGGAAGCGGCGGCCTCGGCCGGGAACTGGGCCTTCAAGCAGTGGAACTTCCTGCCCTGGGAGGAAAGCGCGCCGGCCGCGCTCTCGTTCTCCCCCGGCGGCATCGACGCAATTGGCGCCTGGGAAAACCTCGAGCAGGCCGGCCGCCCGGGCGCCGAAGGCGTCACCGTCGCCGTCCTCGACACGGGTATCGCCTATCGCAGCCGCGATCGCTTCGTCCGCAGCCCCGACTTCACCGCCAGCCAGTTTGTCGCCGGGCGCGACTTCATCGACGACGACCGCATTCCCCTCGACGAAAACGGGCACGGGACCCACATCGCCGGGACGATCGCCGAGAAGACCGACAACGCGATCGCCGTGACCGGCCTTGCCTACCGCGCGAAGCTGATGCCGGTGCGGGTGCTCGACCGCCACGGCCGCGGCCAGGCGAGCGACATCGCCCAGGGCATCCGCTTCGCCGTCACCCACGGCGCCGAAGTGATCAACATGAGCTTCAACTTCGGCTGCGGCAAGAAGGTCCCGCAGATCGACGAAGCGCTGCGCGAGGCGTATGCGCGCGGCGTCGTCGCCGTCGCCTCGGCCGGCAACCTCGGCTCTGAGACCTGCGTCTCCGAGCCAGCGACCGGCCCGCGGGTGATCGGCGTCGGCGGCAGCACCGAGGGTGGCTGCCTCGGCGACTACTCGCTCGCCGGCAAGGCGATCGACCTCGTCGCCCCGGGTGGCGGCGCCCCGGTCGGCCGGCTGCCCGTCGGTCTCGGCGCGGCCGATCTACCAGGTGACGCTGACGCGCCGGTTCGGCCCGGCGCCTTCGCCATCCCCGGCAACTACGTCGGCACCTCGATGGCCGCCGCCCACGTCAGCGGCGTCGCCGCGATGGTGCTGGCCGCCGACACCTACGGCGGTCCGCGTTTCTCCCCAGAAACGGAAGCGGGTGCGAAATCCCGGGTGAACGCAGTCGCCAAGCGTCTGCGCGAGACCGCCCGCGACCTCGGCCTGCCGCTGACCCGGCAGGGCGCCGGACTGATCGACGCCGCCCACGCCACCGAGCCCCGCGGCCCTGAGGGCGCCCTCAGGTAGTGCGGACGATCATCACGCTGCAGGGAGCGTGATGGGAGATGTTGTTCGGCACGCTGCCGAGCAGGAAGCGGCGGGCGCCGGTCATGCCCTTGTTGCCGACGACGATCAGGTCGGCCTTGGTCTCTTCGGCGACGTTGAGGATCGCCTCGGCAGGGTCGCCCTCGACCGGATGGGTCTGAACCTCGATCCCCTCCTTGCGGGCGTCGGCGGCGGCGGCGTCGAGGACGAGGTTGACGTCCTCACGCGGGCCGAGCTCGTACTGGACGTCGGCCGGGGCTTCGCGCTGCTGGTCTTTGACCTTGCGCTCGGGAATCGGCGCGTAGGCGCTGACGATGCTGAGGCTCGCGCCCGCCAGCTTGGCGAGGTCGACGGCCTGGCGCACCGCCTCGCCAGCGGTCTCCGACCCGTCGGTTCCAACCACGATGCGAGTGAACACGCCGCGATACTAACGCCGTTGGGCGGGAAGGCCACGGAAGCCGTCGCCGAGGATCTCGGTCGGCGTCGTCGCCAAGCGCACGATCGCGATCGCCATCGAGGCCACAAGGCAAACGATCAGCACCGCCATCCCCGCTTTCCACATCCACGGCACGCCCGCACCCTACCGCCGGCCGATGGGCCGAAAACGGGACGATGCGTCCCGAAATCGGCCCATCGGCGGTTAAGGTTGGCGCATGGGGCTGGAGAAAGTGGCCGATGGAGTGTGGTTGTTGCGGGGGGATTTTCGCGGGGCGATGAATGTCTATTTCCTCGAGGACGGCGACGGTGTCGTTCAGTTCGACGCGGGGACCAAGGGGATGCGCAAGGCGGTGCGAGCGGCCGGCGAGCAGCTCGGTGGGATCAAGCGGGTGGTGCTCGGTCACGCCCACGCCGACCACCGCGGCGCCGCTCCCTATGTGGGCGCGCCGGTCTTCTGCCATGCGGCCGACGTCGCCGACGCCGAAAGCGACGCCGCGATCGCGCCCTACTTCGACCTCTCGCAGCTGCCGGTGGCCTGGGTGCGCTGGATCTATCCCCTGCTGCTGCGGCACTGGGACGACGGCGCCGTCAGGATCGCCGGGACCGTCGCCGAGGGCGACGAGATCGCCGGCTTCCGCGTTCTCCACTTCCCCGGCCACGCGCCGGGCCTGATCGGGCTCTGGCGCGAGAGCGACCGCGTGGCGCTGGTCAGCGACGTCGTCTACCTGGTCGACTCGGCGCGGCTGAAACCGCTGCCCGAGGGGGAGGCGAGCGTCCCTCACCCGGCCTGGGCCTGGGACCACCAGCAGGCGAAGGAATCGCTGCGGCGGCTGGCAGAGCTGGACCCGCGCGTGGTCGGCGCCGGTCACGAGCACCCGCTGCGCGGCGAGAGCCTGCGGGCGACGCTGGAGCGGGCGGCCGAGAAGTACTGAGGTCGCGGTGGCGTGGCGCGGGCGCATCCGGCGCTCGGCTGGCATAAGTTGCCGTTTCTGATGATCGGGACCTACGCCTCGGCGGCGCTGATCTGTGCCGCTTCGCTGCTGGTCGGGCGCGCGGTGCTGGCGCTCGCGGGCCGGCGATCGTGGTCGTGGCTGGAGCCGGCGGTCGGGTTGGCCGCGGTGCTGACCGTGACCGGGGTGCTGGCGCGCGGCGCCCGGCCACGGGACGAGCGCAACCCTCGGCGTGGCCGCACTCGTGATCGTCGCTGCGCTGCTCGTCTGGTGGCTTCCCTACGAGGCGCCCGGAGCGCTGCGAATGGGATGGCCGGTGGCGTTCGTCGTCGTCCTTGCGCTCGCGATCCCGTTTGCCGTCAGCGGTCGCTGGGGCTTGCTCGGCGTCGGCTTCAACAACGATCTCGGGCTGCACCTGGCCTGGGCCGAGTTCCTGCGCAGCGGCTTCGGGCCGACGCCGGAGGCCGGCTACCCGCTGGGCCCGCACGGGCTGGCGGTGGCGATTGCGGCCGTCCCGGGGATCGGCCTGGGACAGGCGTTCGTCGGCGAGATCGTCGCGATCGGCGTCCTCACCGGCCTGACCGCGCTCGGCGCCCTGCGCGAGCTGACGCCCGGGCGCCGGGTCCTCGCCGCGACCATGGTCCCCCTCACCTACCTCGCCGCCTCCTACTTCGCCCAGGCCGCCTTCAAGGAGACCGCCGAGGCGCTCTTCGTCCTCGCCTTCGCGATCGCCCTCTACGACTTCGACCGCCGACGGGCCGAAAACGTCCAAATGACGGACGCTTTCGGCCCATCGGCGGGCTTTTGGGGGTGGGTGCGGTTGGGGCTGCCGGCGTTGGCGCTGGCGGGCGGGATCTTTTTCTCGTACAGCTTTGCGGGGGTGGCTTGGCCGGTTGCGATCTTCGCTCTCTGGAGCCTTACCCAGCCGGAGGTGCGGCGGGCGCTGCGGCCGCGGGCGCTGCTGCGCTTTCTGTTGCGGCCGCTCACCCTGCTCACGATCGTCGTGCTCGCCGGCCTGGCGGTGGTGGTGACGATCGTCGGGCCCTTCGGCTTCGCCCACGGCTTCAACAAGGTCGCCGGCAGCAACACCTACGGCCCGGTCTCGCCGCTCGAGACCCTGGGGATCTGGCCGGCGGCGAACTACCGCCTCGACGCCGCCGGAGGCGCCCAGTTGCCGGGCCTCGCGGGGGCGATCGCGAGCCTGGCGCTGCTGGTCGGCGTCGCCTGGTGGGTACGGCGACGCGAGCTGGCGATCCCGGTCGCGCTCGGCGCCTGCGCCGTCCTCTACCTCGCCTCCCTCCCCTTCAGCGGCGACTACTCACAAGCCAAGGCCCTGATGATCGCCGCCCCCCTCGCGATGCTCCTCACGATCCGCCCCCTCCTCACCGAAATCCCCGGCCGATGGGCCGATAAGTCGCCCACCGATCGACATATCGGCCCATCGGCCGCGAGGTACCTGCGGATTGGGTGGGCGGTGCTGGCGGGGGCGTTTTTGGGGGGGGCGATTTATTCGAGCTTGCTGGTGCTGCGGGACGCGCCGGTCGGTCCGGCGGGGCACGGCGCCGAGCTGGAGGCGTTCCTGCCGGTCGTCCACGGCCAGCCGGTGCTCTACGCGGGGCAGGATCGCTACGCCACCTACGAGCTGCTCGGGGCCGACACCCACGTGCCGCTGGTCGAGTTCCCAGACTCCGACGTCGCCTCCAACCCGGAGAAGCCGTTCGACACCGGCGACGCCTACAGCCCGATCGACTTCGACTCCTTCTCACGCGGGACGCTGGACCGCTTCGAATACGTCGTCACCGGCCGGGCCGCCTGGAACAGCCAGGCGCCGGACAATTTCAAGCGGGTCACAGTCCACCCCCTCCTATGTCCTCTGGAAGCGGCAGGGCGCGACTCCGGAGGACCGCCACGTGCTGCTCGAGGGGACCGAGGCCGCGGCGCGCGCGAGCTGCGCCGCGCCGGAGATCCGCGTCCTGCTCGCCAGCCCTGGCCGGGCCTCGCTCTTTCCCGACGCGGCGATCGGGCCCAAAATCGCCTGGGAGGACGGCAGCACCCTCGGTACCGGCGAGAGCACCTCGCAGTCGCTCGACCTGCCGGCGGGCAGCTGGAACCTCTCGCTCCAGTACTTCTCCCCCTTCGACCTGACCCTGACCGCGCCCGGCTTCAACGAGCCGCTGAAGGCGGCGCTCGACGGCCAGCGGCCGAACACGATCAGCCTCGGCAACAACGGCCAGTTCTGGCCCGCCGGCCGCTACCAGAGCAGAGGCGGAGCGACGCGCTTCACCCTCGCGACCGCCGATGCGAGCGGCCTGCAGAGCCTCAGCGGCTACGACGGCAAGGCCTACGTCGGCGAGCTGGTGGCCGTGCCGGCCAAGCCGCACCGGATCGTGCCGCTCAGCGCGGCCTGCAATGGCTGGATCGACTGGTACGAGTCCGACGCGGCCCCGTAAAGACGAGCACAGCCACAAGGCCGTCTGACCAAGCAGATCAAGGACGCAGGGAGCGTGGCGTGCTCTGCACGCGAGCGACCGAGGACGCAGATATGCGAAGCGTCAGACGGCCTTGGCCGCTATACGATCGGGGCTCACACGGACGACGTCCCAGACCAGACCCACCTTCTCCAGCCCGTCGATGACGAGCGCCGAGATGTCGAGCTGCCAGCGGCCGAGGCCGTGGGTGGCGGAGGTCGGGAAGGCGTGGTGGTTGTTGTGCCAGGCCTCGCCGAAGGTCGGGATCGCGATCAGCGCCAGGTTGCGCGACTCGTCGCTGGTCTCGAAGTCGCGGTTGCCGAAGACGTGGCAGAGCGAGTTGATGCTGTAGGTGAAGTGGTGAAGGACGAAGACGCGGACGAGGCCGCCCCAGAGCAGGCCGGTGAGGGCGGCGAAGAGGGTGCCGCCGATGATCCAGCCGAGGAAGAAGGGCAGCAGCAGGCCGCCGATCGCCCACCAGATGAAGGTGCGGTCGACCCAGTTGATCGATCGGATCCTTGAGCAGGTCCGGCGCGAAGCGTTCCTTGTTGCCGCGCTGGGTGTGGATGAAGAGCCAGCCCATGTGGGCGTGGAAGAGGCCGCGCAGGGCGCCGCTCCAGCCGTGGCCGTGGTCGACGTGGGGGCTGTGCGGATCCCCCACTTCGTCGGAGAAGGCGTGGTGCTTGCGGTGGTCGGCGACCCAGGAGATGACCGGGCCCTCGATCGCCGCCGAGCCGAGGATCGCCAGCAGGCCGTGCAGCCACGGCTTCGCCTTGAAGGCGCGGTGGGTGAGGTGTCGGTGGAAGCCGACCGTGACTCCCAGCCCGGTGAAGAGGTACATGCCGAGGAAGAGGAAGACGTCGCTCCAGTGCAGAGCGCTGCCCCACACCTGCCAGCCGGCGAAGCCGATCGCGATGAACGGGATCAGCGTCACCAGGCCGGTGATGATGCGGTCGCGCGTCTCGTTCTCGACCGGCTGGATGTCGGACGGGAGTGGGCCTGCGGTTGCCATCTAGCAACGATGATAGGCAGGCCTGCCCCGGTCTCGCAAATAGGCGGGCGCACCTGGGTAGGCTCCGCCCGATGCCGTTCGCCACCACCGCCCCGCTGCGACGCGAGATCGAGGCGCGGATCCCGGAGCGGCCGTTCACGGTCGAGTTCTGGGATGGGACCAAGCTGCCATCGACCTCCGGCGAGGGTCCCACCTTCTCGGTCCGCTCTCCCCGGGCCGCCGCCCACGTGCTGCGGGCGCCGGGCCAGCTCGGCCTCGGCCGCGCCTACGTCAGCGGCGAGCTCGAGGTCGACGACATGGACGCGGTGATCGGGCTGCTCGACGGCTGGCAGCCGCCGCCGCTGGAGGGAACGGACAAGCGGGCGCTGCTGCTTGCCGCCGTGCGCGCCGCCGGCGTGACCAAGCCGCCGCCGCGACCGCAGGCCGAGCTGCGCCCCAGCGGCCGCCGCCACAGCAAGGAGCGCGACGCCCGCGCCGTCCGCCACCACTACGACGTCTCCAACGAGTTCTTCGAGCTCTTCCTCGGCCCGACCATGGTCTACAGCTGCGCGATCTTCTCGCGCGGGGCGCAGACGCTGGAGCAGGCGCAGGAGGAGAAGCTGGAGACGGTCGCCCGCAAGCTCGACATCAAGGAGGGCGAGCGGATCCTCGACGTCGGCTGCGGCTGGGGCGGCTTCCCGCTCTGGGCGGCGACCAAGCACGGCGCCAGCGTCGTCGGCATCACTCTGTCTCCCCCGCAGGCCGAGAAGGCGCGGCAGCGGGCCGAGGAGGCCGGCGTCGCCGACCGGGTCGAGATCCGCGTCATGGACTACCGCGATCTCGCCGGCACGGGGGAGCGCTTCGACGCGATCGCCAGCATCGGCATGGTCGAGCACGTCGGCGGCTCGCAGATCGATGTCTACGCCGAGACCTTGGCTAGCGTCCTTGAGCCGGGCGGGCGACTGCTCAACCACGGCATCACCCGCCTGCGCCACACCGATGCCGAGGCCGGCGCCTTCTCCGAGCGCTACGTCTTCCCCGACGCCGCCCCGCTGCACCTCTCGCGCAACCTGCTGGCGCTGGAACGCGCCGGCTTCGTCACCCACCACGTCGAGGACTTCGCCCCCGACTACGCCGAGACCCTGCGCCACTGGGCCCAGAACCTCGACGACAACCTCGGCGAGGCGATCCGCCTCGCCGGCCCCGAACGCGTCCGCGTCTGGCGCCTCTACCTGCGGGCGGCCCGCAACGGTTTCGAGAGCGGCTTCACGAATATCTACCAGGCCAGGTGCAGCCTGGCCTAAGCCGGGAAGTCGGCCTCAACCGTCTCGATCGCCCAGTCGGCGCCGGCCTGGTTCAGCTCCTTCACCGAGTAGGCGCCCGTCGCGACGCCGACGACCTCAATACCGGCGCCGTGGCCGGCTTTGACGTCGCGGGGGGTGTCGCCGACGGCGATCGTCGCCGCCGGGTCGAGGGGGGCGCCGGAGACGCTGGCGCCGCGCTCCAGCGCCTTCCTGGTCAGCTCGGTGCGGTCGCGGGAGTCGGAGCCGTAGCCGCCGAAGGCGAAGAAGCGGTTGAGGTCGCCGCGGGTGAGCTTGATGTGGGCGGCGGCCTCGATGTTGCCGGTGACGATGCCCAGCAGCACGCCCTGTTTGGTCAGCCGCGGCAGCAGCTCCTCGATCCCCGGCATCACCCGGTAGCCGCTGGACTCGTCGACCGCGTCGGCGAGATGGCCGAGGTAGCCGGCGATCGCCTCTGCCCGCTCGGCCTCGCTGCCGTCGCGGCCGATCACCTCGCGGAAGACGATCTCGGCGATTTCGGGATCGGTCATGCCGGCGTGGGTGTGCTCCTCGATGTTGACGTCGACCCCGTGCAGCTCGCGGAAGGCGCGCTGCCAGGCGACCGCGCCGGCGCCGCCGGTGACGAGCAGGGTGCCGTCGATGTCGAAGAGGACCGCCTTGATCATGCGGGCAAGGCTAGCCGCGTGGCGAGGCGCTGCGCGCGGCGACCAGACCGGCGCGGAGCGGCGCCCGACCCAGGCTCTTGCCGCGGCGAAAGCGGTGGCGACCGCGATGACGACCGGGGCGGAGATCGGCAGCTCCCGGGGAAGCGGAGCTCTCCCCGCTTGCGGGCGCGGGCGCGTCAGCGGTGCTCGCAGCCGCGGTGGCGACGCCGCTCAGCGCGGCAGCGAAGGCGAAAGCCTCGCCGCTGACCCGCAGCTTCGCTGCCTTGGCGCCCGGGCTGTCGGGGACGAAGCGGACCCACACCATGCAGGTGGCGCCGGGGGCGAGGGTCGCGCCCTCGCACTCGTCGCCCGAGACGGCGAACTGGTCGAGATCGCGGCCGGCGATCTCGACCTCGTCGAGGGGAAGCGGGGCGCTGCCCTCGTTGCTGACCGCGAAGGAGCGAACGCTGCTCTTGGCGCCGGCGACCTGGAGGCCGAAGTCGTGGCTGGAGGGGACGAAGGTGGCCGCGGCGGCGACGCCTTCGCCGCCGAGCGCGACCTGCGTGCCGCCTTCGGAGTCGCCGAAGAAGGACAGCATCGCGAGCTTGGGACCGGCGCTGTCGGGGAGGAAGCGAACCTGAGCGCTGCAGCTCGCGGCGGGCGCCAGCGGGGCCCCGCTGCAGTTCTCGCTGAGCAAGCGGAAGCTGCCGGCGTCGCCGCCGGAGACGATGCCGATGAAGTAATTGGCAGCGAGATCGCCCGAGTTGGTCAGCACGATCGTGCGGGTCGCGCCGGCCATGCCCACCGTGGTGGCGCCGAATTCAGCCGGGTTCGGGGAGCCTTCGACCACAGCTTGCCCGCCGATGCCGGTCAGCTCGGCGGTGAAGGATTCGCCGTTGGCCGTGGCCCGCACCGTGGCCGCGTGGGGACCGGGGCGATTCGGGCCGAAGCTGACCCCGACCGAGCAGCTTTCACCCGGTTCGAGCCAGTGGCCCCAGCAGCCGCTGTATCCGGTCCAGAAAGCGCTGGAGTCGGGGCCGACGATGTCGAGGTTGTTCAGCTGCACCGCGGCCTCGCCGCTGTTGGTCAGCTGCAACGAGGCTTCCCTGTTTTCCCAGACCCGCTGGATCCCGAAGTCGTAGCTTCCAGGCGAAAAGGCGAGCTGGACCGGGACGCCGGCGCCGGCGATCTCGAAGCTCTCCTCGGCGCGACCGTTCTTGAAGGCGATGACGACGCTCGCCTGCTTTTCGCCGGCGCTCTGCGGCCTGAAGACGATCCACAGGTCGCAGTGCTGAAACTGGACCAGGGCGCCGCAGTTGTAGCTGTAGTCGAAATTGACGGCGTCGTCTCCTTCGATGCCGATCTTTTCGATCTGCGCTTCTTCTTCGCCTTCGTTGTAGAGCTGGATCGGCTGGGGCGGCGTCTGGTTGCCGACCGTCGTCTTCGCGAAGGTCGCCGGCGCGGGCGAGACGACCAGCGGAAGGCCCCCGCCTTCGGGTGGCGCCGCCAGGCTCGAGGCGGGCAGCACCAGCGCCACCAGCACGAACGAGAGCGACGAGAGTCTTGGCATGCGGCCTCATCGCCCGAACCGCGCCGTCCGCTTGAGCTTGGATCAGATAATTCACCCAACCAGCTCGAGTGCGGCTGAACGGTTCAGTGCTCGGTCTCGAGCAGGTCGCGCTGACCGAGCGTGTAGAGCAGGGCGAGCGAAGGCAGGACGAGCACGGCGGCCACCGCGAAGACGACGAAGACAATGACCAGGGTCGGGTCCGGCGCAGCCGCCTGATCGATCCGCAAGCTGGTCGGCAACAGATAGGGAAACTGCGCGACCCCCCACCCCCAGATCACTGCGACCACGGCCCCAGCCGCGAGCGGGCGCAGAAACGCCTGGCCGACGGGCCTATAAGTCGAGCCTGGGTCGACATTTCGGCCCGTCGGCCGCAGGAGGATGGCGAGGAGGGTGAGGCCGCAGAGGGCGGATGCGACTACGAGGGGGAGGCCTTGGTCGGTGAGGCGGTCGAAGACGTAGCGGGCTTCGGCGTGGAGGGCGACCAGGCCGACCGCGGCGGCGATGCCTGCCACGGCGGCGGCGGCCAGCGCCCGGCGCAGGAAATAGCGCTCCAGGTCAGGGGCGTCGGCGCGGCGCGCGTCGCCGACGAGGAAGACGGCGGCGAGGTAGGCGCCGGTGGCGACAAACATCGCCCCAGTGAGGAGCGGCAATGGCTGCAGCCAGCTGGAGAAGGCGTCGCCGTTGCCGTCGGCCGGCACGTTGCCGGCGGCGATCGCGCCGACCACGGCGCCCATGAAGAACGGGGTGAGGACGGAGGAGAGGGCGAAGGTCGCTCCCATCGCCCGCCGCCCCGAGAGCCCCTCGATCGACTTGCGGAAGGCGAAGCCGGCGCCGCGGAGGACGATCCCGAAGGCCGCCAGCGCGATCGGCACGTAGAGCGTCGAGAAGACGGCGCTGAAGGCGGGCGGGAAGGCGGTCCAGAGGACGACGAGGATGAAGATCAGCCAGACGTGGTTGGCCTCCCAGACGGGGGTCAGCGAGCGCTGGATCAGCGCCCGCGGGCGCTCGCCCTTCTCCGCGTCGCCGGCGATCAGGTCCCAGAAGCCGCCACCGAAATCGGCGCCCCCGAAGAGCGCGTAAAACGTCGCCCCCACCCAGAGGATCCCCGCCGCCGCATCGGCCTTGCTCATCGCCCGAACCTCCCGCCGATGGGCCTGAAACGTCCAATATATGGACGTTTCAGGCCCATCGGCCCGCTTTTTGGGGTGCGTAGGGGCCTTGGTCCTCGGGCTCGGCGGCCTGCTCGCGCCAGCGGCGGGACATGCCGCGGAGGACGAGGATCGCGATCGTGCCCAGCGCCGTGTAGAGCAGCAGCACGGCGGCGAAGGCGAACCAGAGCCCCTCGGCCTCGGTCACGGCTTCGGAGGTCCGCATGTAGCCCTGGACGATCCAGGGCTGGCGGCCGACCTCGGTGACGATCCAGCCGCACCAGAGGGCGAGGATCGCCCCCGCTCCGGAGATCGCCACCGCGCGCAGGAACCACGGCGTCGCCGGGATGTCGCGCCGTTTCCACCAGGCGAGCGCCAGCCAGACGGCGAGCAGCATCAGGCCGGTGCCGATCCCGACCATCGCGTCGAAGGAGAGGTGCAGCAGCGTGTTCGCCGGCGGCCGCTCGTCGACCGGGATGTCGTCGAGCCCGGTCACCTCGGTGTCGGCGCTCCAGCCGACCAGGAAGGAGTCGAGGTTGGGGATGCCGATCCCCCACTTCACCCCGTCCTCGGTGCAGATGCCGCCGAGCCACTCGGTTTGGTGGTCGCCGGTCTCCTCGATGCACTCCATGCCGGCGAACTTGGCCGGCTGGTGGTCGGCGACTTCGCGCGCCGCGGTGTCGCCGACGAAGAGCTGAATCGGGGTGGCGATGCAGGCGATCGTCAGCGGGATCAGCAGACCCAGCCGGTGCAGGCGGTCGCGCCGTCCCTTCAGCATCCCGACCGCGTAGATCGAGGCGACGAGGAAGCCGGTGACCATGTAGGCGGCGAGGATCATGTGCGGGACCTCGTAGCCGGTGGCGGGGTTGAAGAGGACCTTCAGCGGCTCGGTGTCGACGACTTCGCCGGCGCCGTTGAGCGTGAAGCCCTGCGGCTGGTTCATCCAGGAGTTGGCGGCGACCACCGCGAAGGCGCCGCCGATCCCCGTGATCGCCATTGGCGCCCCCGACCAGAAGTGGGCCCAGCCGCCGAGCCGCTTCCAGCCGTAGATGTAGATCGCCAGGAAGATCGCCTCGATGAAGAAGAAGATCCCCTCGATCGCAAAGGCGACGCCGAAGACGCCGCCCCAGCGGTCCATGAACTCGGGCCAGAGCAGGCCGAACTCGAAGCTGAGCACGGTGCCGGTGACGGCGCCGACGGCGAAGGTGACCGCCATCGCCTTCGACCAGCGCCGCGCCAGCTCCATCGCGTCACGGTCGCCGCGCTTCAGCCCCAGGTAGTTGGCGGCGAGGATCGTCGCCGGCAGGGCGACGCCGAGGCAGGCGAGGACGATGTGGAAGCCGAGCGTGAACGCCATCTGCTCGCGCGCGGCGAGCAGGTTGGATGCCGACGCGGCCAGTGGGAGCGCGTCGAGCGGGAGCATGGCCGGACCCTATTCCCCGCGGCGGGCGTGGCGATAGCGCCGGATCAGCGCGTTGGTCGAGCTGTCGTGGCGCAGCTTCGGCTCGTCGGCGGCCTGCAGCTCGGGAATGATCGCCTTGGCCAGGACCTTGCCCAGCTCGACCCCCCACTGGTCGAAGGAGTCGATCCCCCAGACGGCGCCCTGGGTGAAGGCGCTGTGCTCGTACAGGGCCACCAGCGCCCCCAGCGTCTCGGGCGTCAGGCGCTCGGCGAGGATCGTGTTCGAGGGCCGGTTCCCCTCCATCACCCGGTGCGGCACGACCTCCTCCGGCGTCCCCTCCGCCCGCACCTCCTCGGGCGTTTTGCCGAAGGCGAGGGCCTCGCCCTGGGCGAAGACGTTCGAGATCAAGAGATCGTGGTGATCGCCGAGCGGGTTGTTGGAGTGGAGGAAGCCGATGAAGTCGCAGGGGACCAGCCGCGTCCCCTGGTGGATCAGCTGGTAGAAGGAGTGCTGGCCGTTGGTCCCCGGCTCGCCCCAGTAGATCGCGCCGGTCTCGTAGTCGACGCGGGCGCCGTCGAGGGTGACGTGCTTGCCGTTGGACTCCATCGTCAGCTGCTGCAGGTAGGCGGGGAAGCGGTGCAGGTACTGGTCGTAGGGGAAGACGCCGCAGGTTTCGGCGCCGAAGAAGTCGGCGTACCAGACCGCCAGCAGGCCCATCAGCATCGGCAGGTTGGCGCCGGCCGGCGCTTCGCGGAAGTGCTCGTCCATCGCGTGGAAGCCGGCCAGCATCTCGCCGAAGCGGGCCGGGCCGATCGCCAGCATCGTCGAGAGCCCGATCGCCGAGTCCATCGAGTAGCGGCCGCCGACCCACTCCCAGAAGCCGAACATGTTCTCGGTGTCGATCCCGAACTTCGACGACCTCCTCGGCGTTGGTCGAGACGGCGACGAAGTGCTTGGCGACCGCGCTCCTCGCCGCCGAGCCCGGCCAGCGCCCACTCGCGGGCCGAGTCCGGCGTTGGTCATCGTCTCCAGCGTCGTGAAGGTCTTCGAGGAGACGATGAAGAGCGTCTCCGCCGGGATCGAGGTCGCGCGTCGACTCGACGAAGTCGGTGCCGTCGACGTTGGAGACGAAGCGGAAGGTCATCTCGCGGCGCGAGTAGTGCTTGAGCGCCTCGTAGGCCATCGTCGGGCCGAGGTCGGAGCCGCCGATGCCGATGTTGACGACGTTGCGGATCGGCTTGCCGGTGTGGCCGCGCCACTCGCCGGAGCGGACCCGCTCGCAGAAGTCGCGCCATCCGGTCGAGCGTCTCGTGCACCTCCTTGACGACGTCGACGCCGTCGACGACGAGCGAGCGCTCGCGCGGCATCCGCAGCGCCACGTGGAGCACGGCGCGGTCCTCGGAGACGTTGATGTGCTCGCCGCGAACATCGCTTCGCGGCGCTCCTCGACGCCGCGCTCGCGGGCCAGCTCGCCGAGCAGCATCAGCGTCTCGTCGGTGATCCGGTTCTTCGAGAAGTCGAGGTGGAGGCCGGCGCCGTCGGCGACCAGGCGCTCGCCGCGCTCGGGGTCGGCGGCGAAGAGCTCGCGCAGGTGCGTGCCGCGGATCTTCTCGTAGTGGGCCTGCAGCTCGGCCCAGGCCGGTACCTCGCGCAGCTCGCTCATCCGGTGTTCCTTTTTCTCGCTATACGAGAGAAGGAACACCGCTGGCTGGAGCTCACGCGGCCGGCGCCCCGCGCTGGGACTCGATCGACTTCAGCAGCTCTTCCCAGGACTTGTCGAAGCTCTCCTTGCCCTCCTCCTGGAGCCGCGCCGCGAGGGCGGCGACGTCGATCCCGGCCTCCTCGAACTCCTTCAGCACCTGCTCGGCGTTGCCGCCGTCGGCCGGGAAGAGGTCGCCGACCTCGCCGTGGTCGGCGAAGGCGAGCAGGGTCGGCTCCGGCATCGTGTTGACCGTGAAGGGCGAGGCGAAGGCCTCGATGTAGAGGGTGTCGGAGGCGTTCGGGTCCTTGGTCCCGGTGCTGGCCCAGAGCAGCCGCTGCGGCCGCGCGCCCTCGTTCATCAGCCGCTGCATGCGGGCGGAGTCGAGCAGCTCGCGGTAGGCGCGGTAGGCGCGGCCGCCGACCGCGATCCCGAGCCGGTTGACCAGCTCGTCCGGCACCTCTTCGGCGACGGCGACGTCCCAGCGGCTCATGAAGATCGAGGCGACGGAGGCGACGTCGGGGTCGAGCCCGGCCTCGATCCGCCGCTCGATCCCGCGCATGTAGGCCTCGGCGGCGGCGAGGTACTGCTTGTCGTCGAAGAGCAGGGTGACGTTGATCGGGATCGCCGGCGAAGATCGACTCCTCGATCGCCTTGCAGCCCGGCCTGGGTGCCGGGGATCTTGATGTAGAGGTTGTCGCGCTCGCCCTTGGCGTGGAGCGCCTTGGCCTGCTCGATCGTCGCCGCGGCGTCGTCGGCGAGCAGCGGCGAGACCTCGAGCGAGCACGAAGCCGTCGACGCCGGCGGTGCGCCGGTGGACCGCCGGCGAAGAGGTCGGCGGCGTCGCGCAGGTCGGCGAGCGCCAGCTCGAAGAAGACCCGCTCCTCGGTCGTTGGCGCCGACGCCCTCGCCGGCCTCCGGCCGCGGCGCTGAGCTCGGCGATCTGCTCGTCGTAGGCGTCGCCGCCGGAGATCGCCTTGTCGAAGATCGTCGGGTTCGAGGTCAGGCCGGTGACCGAGAGCTCGTCGATGTAGCCCTGCAGCGCCCCGTCGCGCAGCATCGTGCGGGTGATGTTGTCGAGCCAGAGGCTCTGCCCCAGCTCGTGCAGTCGTGCGGTTGGCTTCACGGCGACCTCCTTCAGGTCGTGGTCTTGACGGCCGCGCTCGCGGGCGACCTCGCGCGCCACCTCGGCGACCTGCTCCGGCGTGAACCCGAACTCGGCCTCGACGTCGTTGAACGGCGCCGACTGGCCGAAGGTGCGTCATCCCGATGATCTGCCCCGTCGTCGCCGACGTAGCGCTCCCAGCCGAGCGTCGAGCCCTCCTCGATCGCGACCCGGGCGGTCGATCGCCGGCGGCAGCACCTCGTCGCGGTAGGCCTGCGTCCTGGCGTTCGAAGATCTCCCAGCAGGGCAGGCTGACGACGCGCGAGCGGATCCCCTCGGCCGCTCAGCGTCTCGTGGGCGCCGAGCGCGAGCTGGACCTCGCTGCCGGTGGCGATCAGGATCAGCTCCGGCTCGCCGTCCTCGGAGTCGGCGAGCACGTAGCCGCCGCGGCGCACGCCCTCGGCGGAGGCGTAGCTGGAGCGGTCGAAGACCGGCACGTTCTGGCGGGTGAGGACGAGCGCGACCGGGTTGTGGGTGCGCTCGATCGCCAGCCGCCAGGCCTCGGCGACCTCGTTGGCGTCGGCGGGGCGGATCACGTCGAGGTGCGGCATCGCCCGCAGCGAGGCCAGCTGCTCGATCGGCTGGTGGGTCGGGCCGTCCTCGCCGAGCCCGATCGAGTCGTGGGTGAAGAGGTGGATCACCGGCAGCTCCATCAGCGCCGAGAGGCGGATGCCGGGCCGGCCGTAGTCGGAGAAGGTGAGGTAGGTCGACCAGAGCGGCCGCAGCTTGCAGAGCGACATCCCGTTGCAGGCGGTGACGGCGGCGTGTTCGCGGATCCCGAAGTGGATCTGGCGGCCGCCGTAGCTGCCCGGCTCGAAGTTCTCGACGCCGTCGAAGTTGAGCCGGACCGAGGTCGAGTCGGTGAGGTCGGCGGAGCCGGCGATCAGCCACGGCACCCGCTCGGCGATCGCGTTCTCGACCTTGTTCGAGGCCTTGCGGGTGGCCAGGCCCTTCTCTTCGTCGGCCTCGAAGGAGGGGATGCGCGGCGTCCCAGCCGTCCGGCAGCTCGCGGCGCTGCATCATCTCGATCTCGGTCGCCGCGTCGGCTCTCGGCAGGCCGGCTCGAGCTTCTGCTTCCAGGCGGCGCTGCAGCTCGGCGCCGCGCTTGCCGATCGCCTCGTCGAAGCGCTCGCGGACCCCGTCGGGGACGAGGAACTGGGCGTCCTCGGGCCAGCCGTAGGCGCGCTTGGTCAGCTTGACCTCCTCCTCGCCGAGCGGTTCGCCGTGGGCGGACTCGGTGTCCTGCTTGTTCGGCGAGCCCCAGCCGATGTGGCTGTCGACGACGATCAGGGTCGGGCGGCCGGTCTCGGCCTTGAACTCCTCGAAGGCGCGCGCGAGCAGGCCGCGGTCGTTGGCGTCGCCGACCCGCAGCACGTTCCAGCCGTAGCCCTCGAAGCGGGTCAGCACGTCGTCGCCGTAGGCGAGGCCGGTGTCGCCGTCGATCGTGATGTGGTTGTTGTCGTAGAGCCAGCAGAGGTTGTCGAGCTTGAGGTGACCGGCGAGCGAGGCCGACTCGTGCGAGACGCCCTCCATCAGGCAGCCGTCGCCGGCCAGCGCGTAGACGTCGAAGTCGAAGAGGTCGGCGCCGAAGCGCTCGCCCTGCCACTTCGAGGCGATCGCCATCCCGACCGAGGTCGCGATGCCCTGGCCGAGCGGCCCGGTCGTCGTCTCGACCCCGGAGGTCCAGCGGTACTCGGGGTGGCCCGGGGTGCGCGAGTGCAGCTGGCGGAAGTTTTCGATCTCGTGCAGCGAGCAGGCGGGCTCGTCGAGCGACGTCGTAGTCGGCGTCGACCCGCTGCACCCCGGCGAGGAAGAGCATCGAGTAGAGCAGCATCGAGGCGTGGCCGGCCGAGAGCACGAAGCGGTCGCGGTTGGGCCAGATCGGGTCGGCGGGGTCGTAGCGCAGGTGGTTCTGCCAGAGCTCGTAGGCGACCGGCGCCATCGACATCGGCGTCCCCGGATGCCCCGAGTTGGCCTTCTGCACCGCGTCGATCGAGAGGGTGCGGATCGTGTTGATCGCGAGCTGGTCGATGTCCTGGGTCATGCGCGGTCCCGATCCTAGCTACTACGGCGGCGGGCCGATCCTCGAGGCGCTTCGGCCGTCGCTCAGGGTTCGATCCGGGTGACGGTGCCGTCGCCGTTGTCGGCGACCCAGACCGCGTCGCCGCCGACCGCGACGGCGCCGGGTTCGGGGCCGACCTCGATCGGGGCGCCGATCGCGCTCGCCGCTCTCGAGGTCGATCCGGGTGACCGCGTCCTCGGCGGCGCTGGCGACCCAGACGGTGCTGGTGCCGGCGTCGATGCCGCCGGGGCGGCCGCCGACCTCGATCGGGTCGCCGAGCACGGCGTGGATCGAGGGGTCGACCCTGGTGACGGTGTCGGAGCGGCTGTTGGCGACCCAGACGAGGCCGTCGGCGACGGTGACGCCGGCCGGGCCGCGGCCGACCGGGATCGGCGCGCCGGCGCGCAGGCGTGCCGAGGTCGATGCGGCGCACGGTTGCCGGTCGAGGCGCTGCTGACCCAGAGGCCGCCGGCGCCGACCGCGAGCCGCAGCGGCGCCGCGTGCGGGGCGAGGCCGCGCCGGAAGACCCGGCCGCCTTCGGCGTTGACGGCGGTGATCGCCGCCGCCCTCCTCGTCGGCGACCCAGACGCGGCCGCCGCCGAAGGCGATCGGCGCCGGGGCGGCCGCCGACCGTCGATCCGCTGCAGCACGCCGGCCGCTCGTCGGGGTCGATCCGCAGCAGCTCGCCGCGCGCGCGGGTCGGTCGACCCAGACCGAGCCGGCCGCCGACCGCGACCCCGGAGATCGCCGGCGCCGAGCTGGAGCGGCTCGCCGACCGGCTCGCCGCTGTCGGGATCGAGCCGGGTCAGGGTGCCGTCGCGTTCGCTGGTCACCCAGATCGCCTCGCCGCCGGCGGCGATCCGCAGCGGCGCCGCTGCCGACCGGGATCGGGTCGGAGACCTCGACGCCGTCGCCGCCGAGCAGCGAGCAGCGACGAGCGACGACCATGCCGGCGATCAGCGCCGACCGCGGCGCCGGCCCGACTGCAGCGTCGCTGCGCCGCGCCAGCGCGCCCGACGCCGCGGCCGCCGCGGCGCCGCGAGCCGCCGCGGTCGGCGCGCTCGCGGCCGACTCGGAGAGCACCCGGGTCGCCGCCAGGCCCGCCGCCCTCGCGCTCGCGGGCGGCGGCGATCAGCGCCCCGGCGCTCGGGTAGCGCTCGGCCGGGTCCTTGGCGACGGCGCGCTCGATCACCGCGTCGAGCCCCTCCGGCATCTCCGGCTCGGTGTCGGCTTCCTTGCGGGCGAAGGGCGACGATCCCGGTCAGCGCCTCGTAGAGGACGCAGCCGAGCGAGTAGACGTCGGCGGCCGGCCCGACCGCGCTCGCCGCGCCACTGCTCCGGCGACATGTACTCGGCGGTGCCGACCACCGAGGCGCCGCTGCGCGACGCCGCTCTCGCCGAGCGCCTTGGCGAGGCCGAAGTCGGAGAGGTAGGCGCGGTCGCCTTCGACCAGGACGTTGTGCGGCTTGACGTCGCGGTGGACGATGCCGGCGGCGTGGGCGGCGTCGAGCGCTTCGGCGACCTGGCCGAGCAGGGCGATCGCGCGCGGCCGGCGGCAGCGGCCCCTCGCGGTCGATCAGCCTTGCGCAGGTCGCCGCCCTCGACCAGCCGCATCGCGACGATCAGCTCGCCGTCGACCTCGCGCGAGTCGAAGACCGGCACCACCGCCGGGTGGTCGAGGCGGGCGGCGAGGCGGGACTCGCGCAGGAAGCGCTCGCGGAAGCCCTCGCGGTCGGCCAGCTCGCGGGCGATCACCTTCAGCGCCACCGGCCGTTCGAGGCCGAGGTGGGTCGCCCGGTAGACGACGCCCATGCCGCCGCGCGCGATCAGCGCGTCGATGCGGTAGCCGGCGACGGTCGGAGCCGATGGACAGGTTCTGCCACGCGGCGGTTATACCGCCGCGCTCGGCGTGAGGACGCTTCCCGCGAGGGACCCCGAGCGTCTCAGCCCGCGATCAGTTGCCGGCGCAGCGCCGGCTGCCAGGCGATGACCGGCCCGATCGTCGGTGCCGTCGCCTTCGCGTCGAGGTCGAAGCCCTTCGGCGAGCTCGCGTCTGGCGGCGCGTTGGCGACGTCGATCGAGACCAGCGACTCGCTGCTCCTCGACGGCGACGAAGGCGGCGACCCGCTTGCCGTCGGAGGAGAAGACGCCGTTGGTCTCCGAGCCGTCGGGCAGCTGGCAGAGCTTGCGCGCTTTGCGCCGGGCCGATCCGCTTCGACCCAGAGGCCCTGGTCGCGGCGGAAGAGCAGCGTGTGCCCGTCGCCGGAGACGTCTTCGACGTAGGCCGAGCCGACGCCGGCGACCTGCGCCTTCACCTTGGTGCCGTTGCGGCGCATCGTGTAGATGTCGGCGTAGGCGGCCGGGCCCTCGCTGCTCTCGCCGCGGCTGAAGAGGATGCCGCCGGCGAAGTAGCGCGGGCTCGAACTCGTCGACGCCGCCGGTCCTGGTCAGGCGCGCCAGGCCCGCCGCCGGTCGGGCGGACCGAGTAGAGGTCCTCGGCACTGTCGTTCGGCCCCGGGCGGCGCCGCGGACGAAGACGATCGCCCGGCCGTCGGGCGAGAAGTCGGCGTCGTGGTCGTCGGCGGCGCCGCTGGTCAGGGCGCGCAGGCCGCCGCCTTTGGCGCCGACCGTGTAGAGGTCGGCTGCGGCGTCCGCCGCGGCGCGCCGCTCGAAGACGACGAAGCGGCCGTCGGGCGAGACCAGCGGCGCCGAGTCGAGCTCGGGACCGCTGGTCAGCCGCCGCTGGCCGGAGCCGTCGGGGCGGACCGAGTAGAGGTCGCCGCCGCGGACGAAGGCGATCGTCCGTGCCGTCCGGAGAGAAGGCCGGTTCGGTGTCGGTCGGGTCTTCGGTCAGCTGGTTGAGGCGCCCGTCGCGGACGGCGAAGAGCCCGCCTTTGACGACGCCTTCGACGCGTCGGTCGATTTGCGAGAAGACGACGGCGCCCGCCGACGGCGCCGCCGAGGCGACGGCCGGCAACGGCGAGGGCTGACGAGTGCGATCAGTGAGGTGACGATGATGCGGTGCGATGGCATTTCCTTTCGGTTGGTTGCGTGTGCCAACCGATGCTGCGCCCCGCACCCGTACGCGCCAACGCCACCCGCGCCACCCACCGAGCCACCTTTGGCCCGGTCCGAGCCACCGAACAGCCCGCCGATGGCCGATAGTCGACCCAGGGTCGACTTATCGGCCCGTCGGCGGGCTGTCAGCGGTCGAGGCCGAGCTCGATCACGCGGGCGGCGATCTGGCGGGGGCGCTCGCGGCCGGCGTCGCCGGGGACGTCGAGCTTGGCGGCGAGGGCGTCGAGGCGGCGCTGGGCGGTGCGCTCGCTGACGTGCAGCGTCTCGGCGATCTCGGCCCGGGTGGCGGGACGGCCGGCGAAGGCGCCCTCGCTGCGGTAGGGCGCGACCAGGGCCGCCGCGGTCGCCCGCTCCTCCTCGCTCAGCGCCACCGAGGGCGCGGCACTCGGCACCGTCGCTCCCACCGGCGCCGCCGGACCGACCGAGACTTCGAGCCGGTGGCCGCCGACGATCAGGGTGTCGCCGTCGCGCAGGCGGCGCGGGCGGTCGAGCGGCTCGCCGTTGAGGGCGGTGCCGTTGCGGCTGTCGAGGTCGGTCGCCATCAGCACCTCGCCGCGGCGCTCGATCTCCAGGTGGTTCCAGGAGACCGCCTCGTCCTCGAGCTGCACGTCGGCCTCCGGCGAGCGCCCGACCACGGTCCGCTCGCCGCTCAGCGCCACCGACCGCGGCGCCTCGCCCCCGCTCGAAACCCAGATCCGCGCATCCATCCCGCGCGACTATAGGTCGATGGGCCGAAACGTCCGTCATATGGACGTTTTCGGCCCATGGCGGCGTGGATAGAGTGGGCGCGTGAGCGGCGGGGAGAGCGAGAAGCGGCTGGCGGCGGAGGCGGCGGCGGAGCTGGTCGAGGACGGGATGACGGTCGGCCTCGGCACCGGGCTCGACGGTCGCCCATCTGCTGCCGGCGCTCGCTCGCCGCGGCCTCAGCGGGATCCGCTGCGTCGCCACCTCGGTCGCGACCGAGGAGCAGGCGCGCGAGCTGGGGATCCCGGTCGAGGAGTTCGACTCGCTGCGGCGGCTCGACATCGCGATCGACGGCACCGACGAGGTCACCCCGGACGGCTGGCTGATCAAGGGCGGCGGCGGCGCCCACCTGCGCGAGAAGATCGTCGCCGCGGCGGCCGAGCGCTTCGTCGTCATCGCCGACTCGAGCAAGCCGGTCGAGGCGCTGAGCGGACCGGTGCCGCTCGAGCTCTTCGCCTTCGGCGCCGCCTCGACCCTGGCGCGGCTCGGCGCCGAGGTCGAGCTGCGCGACGTCCCGCCCAGCCCCGACGGCGGCGTGATCGCCGACTACCGCGGCCCGATCGGCGACCCGGCCGAGCTGGCCGCCCGGCTCGAGGCCGACCCCGGCGTCGCCGCCCACGGCCTCTTCCCGCCGGATATGGTCAGCGACGTGCTGGTGGGGGCCGGGAGCGCAGTCGACCGTTTGACGCTGACCTGACCAAGGAGACCCGATGAGCGACTTCACCGAGCTGGCGATCGCCGGCCGCATCGCCACCCCGAGCGACCCCGACTGGGACCAGGCGCGCGCTCGCCTGGAACCTTGCCGCCGACCAGCGCCCCGACGCCGTCGCCTTCGTCGAGAGCGCCGAGGACGTCGCCAAGACCGTGCGCTTCGCCGCCGCAACACGACCTCAAAGTCGCCGGTCAGGGCACCGGGCACGGCGCCGTTGCGCTCGGCTCGCTCGAGGACACGATCCTGATCAAGACCGAGCGCATGCGCGGCGTCGAGGTCGATCCCGAGCGCACAGGCCGCTCGGGTCGAGGCCGGCGTGCTGGTGCTCGAGCTGAGCCAGGCGGCCCAGGCGCACGGCCTCAGCTCGCTGCCGGGATCCTCGCCCGACGTCGGCGTCACCGGCTACACGCTCGGCGGCGGGCTCAGCTGGCTGGGCCGGCGCTACGGCTTCGCCTGCAACCGCGTCCGAGCGATCGAGCTGGTCAGCGCCGACGGCGAGGCGCGCACGGTCGACGCCGAGAACGAGGCAGACCTCTTCTGGGCGCTGCGCGGGGGCGGCGGCGGCTACGCGATCGTCACCGCGCTGCACCTCGACCTGGTCCCGGTCGCCGAGGTCTACGCCGGCGCCCTCCTCTTCCCCGCCGAGCTCGGCGCCGAGGCGGTGCGCGCCTACCGCGACTGGGCGGAGACGGTGAGCGAGGACATCACCTCGGTCGTCCGCTTCATCCGCCCTCCCGACGTCCCCGACGTGCCGGAGCCGCTGCGCGACACGCCGCTGCTGACGATCGACGGCGCCTGCATCGGCAGCCAGGCCGACGGAGAGGCGGCGTTCGCGCCGCTGCGCGAGGCGCTCGGCGAGCCGATGATGGACACCTTCGCGCAGATCCCCGCCGAGGGCCTCTGCCGGATCCACATGGACCCCGAGCAGCCGGTGCCGGGTCTCGGCCATCACCGGGTCATCCGCGAGCTCCCCGACGAGGCGATCGACGCCTTCGCGGCGCTCGGCGACCCGGAGACCTCGCCGCTGCTGCTCACCGAGCTGCGCCAGCTCGGCGGGGCGCTGGGCCGCCCGGACGAGAGCGGCGGCGCCCTCTCCCACCTCGACGCCGCCTTCGTGATGCTCGGAATCGGCATGCCGATGACGCCCGAGCTGGGCCAGGCGATCGAAGGCCACCTCGATCGCTTCGACGAGGCGATGGCGCCCTGGGCGGCCGACGGCGGCTACTTCAACTTCGCCGAGCGGCCCTGCGACGCCGACTCGATCCTCCCCGCCGATGTCTGCTCCCGCCTCGCCGAGGTGAAGCGGCGCTGGGACCCCGACGGCAGGATCGTCGCCAACCACGTCGTGGCGCTGGATCCGGCGAGCTGAGGCGGCAAAGCAGCCCTCCGGCTCAGGCGGGATTCGCGGCCCGGATCGCCGCCAGGCGCTTGTAGGACTCGTCGTCCTCGCCGACCAGGCCGGCGAGGGTCGCCGTCGCGGCCTCGATGTCCTCCGGCGTCGCCGAGCGCGACCGCCTCGATGTCGGCCCAGTCCTTGGTGCGATCGAAGAAGGACTTGAAGACGACCAGCGAGGCGCAGTCGAGCACCGGCGCCTCGCGGCCCTCCAGGGGCACCCAGACGACGGCCTTCGAGACCGCCTCGTGAAGCGGGAGGTTGTTGAGGAAGACGTCGATCGGGACGCCGTCCCAGAAGAGGCGCGCCTGACCGTCGCGCTCGACCTTCTCGATATCGCCGTCGCCGACGCGAACGCCGTCGGGCAGCGCCCCTAGGACCTCCCTGGCATCGGCGGCGTCGCAGAAGATGTTGACGTCGAGGTCGCGGGTCCCGCGCGGCTCCTCGACGCAGTAGGCCAGCGCGATCGCGCCGCCGAAGGCGTGGGGCAGCGAGCGCGCCTCGAGCGCGTCGTGGACGGCGAACAGCTTGTCGACCAGCTCGCTCATGGCGGCGCGCGCCTTCGTTCCGAGTCTCTTCGCGAGGGGCGGATACTCGTATCTCTGCCCGCGGCCGAAAGGGAAGCGCCTCCGCCAGCTCCAGGACCTGGACGAGGATCCGGCCGGCGCGCTCAGGATCGACCGGCGGCCTGCGCTTTGCGAGCTGCAGCGTCGAGCCCCCCAGCGGCGGCGAGCCGGAGAAGGGCGTCGGCTCCAGGCTCGCGGCGTCCCCGCAGGTAGACGTTGAGGACCGAGCGAGGGATCCCGGCGCGACGAGCCAGCTCAGCCTGGGTCGAGCCCGCTGCGCGCTGGATCTCCTCGATCAGCGGAGCAGCAGCATGGGACATATGCATATGTTAGCGAATTCGCTAACGGTCATGGCCTTGTTTCTGCCTAACCGGCCGCTGCCTCGTCGGCGACGACGATCATGTTCTCGTTCCGCACCCGGCCGGCGGGGATCGACGGGTCGCCGGCCAGCAGCTTGGCCAGCGGCTCGCGCTTGCTCGGCGCCGGTGACGAGCCAGAGGATCTGGCGGGCGGCGTCGAGCGCCGGGTAGGTGAGGGTCATGCGGCGGTGGCCCTGGTACTCGCCGCCCGGTGAGGGCGACGCGGCGGTCGCTCACCTCGAGCACCGGGTCGCCGGGGACGAGCGAGGCGGTGTGGCCGTCGGGGCCGAGGCCGAGGTGGACGAGGTCGAAGCGCTCCGGCAGCGAGGATTCGTATTCGCGCGCGGCCGCCTCGAGGTCGCGCTGGGTGACCGGCATCGGCCGCAGCGCCGCCTGGTGCTCCATCGAGAGCCCGAGGACCATGTGGGTGAGGTTGCGGTCCTCGCTGCCGGGCGAGGCGATCCGCTCGTCGACCTGGAAGAGCTCCGTCTCCGCCCAGGGCATCTGCTCGAGTTCGCCGAGGATCGCCAGCATCGCCCAGGGCGAGCGGCCGCCGCTCATCGCCAGCCCGAAGGGGCCGCGCTCGCCGCCGCGGCCGCGCTGCCGGCCGCGGCGATCAGCTCGGCCGCGCGCCTTGCCGCCGCCTTCTCGTCGGCGGCGACCTCGAGCTTCGGGGGCCACCGGCTAGCTCGGCTTCTCGTCGTGGCCGCCGAACTGCTTGCGCATCGCCGAGAGCACCTTGTCGGCGAAGTCGTCGAGGCCGCGCGAGGAGAAGCGCTCGTACAGCGCGGTGGTCAGGACCGGCGCCGGCACGCCCTCGTCGATCGCCGCGATCGAGGTCCAGCGCCCCTCGCCGGAGTCGGAGACGCGGCCCGCGAACTCGGAGAGGTCGGCCGATTCCTGCATCGCCGCCGCGGTCAGGTCGAGCAGCCAGGAGCCGATCACGCTGCCGCGGCGCCAGACCTCGGCGACCTCGGGCAGGTCGAGGTCGTACTGGTAGTACTCGGGATGGTCGAGCGGCGCCGTCTCGGCGTCGGCCTCGCGCTGGACCTTGCCGGCGTTGGCGTTCTTGAGGATGTTGAGGCCCTCGGCGTAGGCGGCCATCATCCCGTACTCGATCCCGTTGTGGACCATCTTCACGAAGTGGCCGGCGCCGTTCGGGCCGCAGTGCAGGTAGCCGTTCTCCGCGGGCGAGGGCTCGCCGTCGCGCCCCGGCGTGCGCTCGGCCGACTCGACCCCCGGCGCCAGCGAGGCGAAGATCGGGTCGAGCCGCTCCACCGCCCGGTCGGGGCCGCCGATCATCAGGCAGTAGCCGCGGTCGAGGCCGAAGACGCCGCCGCTGGTGCCGCAGTCGACGTAGTCGATCCCCTGCTCGCCGCACCTTGGCGGCGCGGCGGATGTCGTCGCGGTAGTAGGAGTTGCCGCCGTCGACGATCGCGTCGCCGGACTCGAGCACGGCGGCGACGTCGTCGACCGTCTTCTCGGTGATCTCCCCGGCCGGGACCATCACCCAGACCGAGCGCGGCGCGCTCAGCTTCGAGGCCAGCTCCTCCAGCGAGGAGGCGCCCTCGGCTCCCTCGCCGGCCAGCGTCGCGACCGCGTCGGGGTTGACGTCGTAGGCGACGATCTCGTGCCCGTCGCGCATCAGGCGGCGCGCCATGTTCGCCCCCATCCGTCCGAGTCCGACGATCCCCAGCTCCATGGCGCGCCATCCTACTTCCACGCGGTCGCAGCTGACGTCCATAGCGTACTGGAGCAGACGCGTGATCGCCGCGGAGTCGGGGTAGCCTGCGCGCCGATGGGAAAGGCTCCGACAGACGACGCGCCGCCGACGTCCTGGCGATCTTCGGGATCAGCGGCGACCTGGCGAAGAAAATGACCTTCCGGGCGCTCTACCGGCTCGAGGCGCGCGGCAAGCTCGAGCTGCCCGATCGTCGGCGTCGCGATCGACGAGTGGGACGACGAGGAGCTGCGCGAGCACGCCCGCGAGGCGATCGCCGCAACCGTCGAGGAGCCCGACGAGGACGTCCTCGCCCGCCTCGCCGCCCGCCTCACCTACGTCCAGGGCGACTACGCCGACGCCGGCCACCTTCGAGCGGGTCAAGAAGGCGCTCGGCGACGCCGCGCAACCCGGTCTTCTACCTCGAGATCCCGCCCTCGCTGTTCGCCACCGTCGTCCAGGGCCTCGGCGAGGCCGGCCTGACCGAGAACGCCCACGTCGTGATCGAGAAGCCGTTCGGCCACGACCTCGAGTCCGCCCGCGAGCTCAACGCCGAGCTCTGCGAGGTGCTCGACGAGGAGCAGATCCTGCGCATCGACCATTACCTCGGCAAGGAGCCGGTGATGGACATCACCTACCTGCGCTTCGCCAACTCGATCCTCGAGCCGGTCTGGAACCGCGAGCACGTCTCCCACGTGCAGATGACGATCGCCGAGAACTTCGGGGTCGACGACCGCGGCCGCTTCTACGACGCGGTCGGGGCGATGCGCGACGTGATCCAGAACCACGCCCTGCAGGTGCTGGCGCTGGTCGGGATGGGGCCGCCGACCGGCAACCACCACGACTCGATCCGCGACAAGAAGCTCGAATTCTTCAAGGCGATGCGCACCGCCGACCCGAAGAGCTACGTGCGCGGCCAGTACGAGGGCTTCCGCGACGTCAAGGACGTCGCCCCCGACTCGACCACCGAGACCTTCGCCGCGGTCGAGCTCGAGGTCGACAACTGGCGCTGGAGCGGCGTCCCCTTCTTCATCCGCGCCGGCAAGAGCATGCCGGCCAAGGCGAGCGAGGTGACCGTCGTCTTCAAGCGCCCGCCGCGGCTCGGCATCGGCAAGGGCAAGACGCCGGAACCGAACCAGATGACGATGCGGATCGAGCCGACGCCCGGCTCGCGGATGCGGCTCTTCGCGAAGAAGGCCGGCGAGGAGGCCTTCGAGCCGGCCGACCTCGAGGTCCTCTTCGAGAAAGTCGCCGGGCGAGGAGCCCGAGCCCTACGAGCGCCTGCTCGGCGACGCGATCGCCGGCCGCCACGCAGCTCTTCACCCGCCAGGACGCGATCGAAGAGACCTGGCGGATCGTGCAGCCGCTGCTCGACGAACCGGGACCGGTCGCACCCCTACGCGCCCGGCACCTGGGGGCCGAAGGAGGCCGAGAACCTGACCCGGGGCATCGCCCAGTGGTCCGAGCCCTGGCTGCCGGAACCGCCTTCCGGAACGTGCTGGGTTCGAGCCGGCCGCCGGCTGCCACGGGTGCCTAGGCAGACTGCAGCGGACGCAGCTGCTCGGCGAAGCTCGGCTACGAGTCCTGGCGGCCCGGCCAGCGGGAGGCGGTCGATGCGGCCCTGGAGGGCCGCGACTCGCTGATCGTGATGCCGACCGGCGGCGGCAAGAGCCTCTGCTACCAGCTGCCCGGGCTGGCGACCGAGGACCTGACGATCGTCGTCAGCCCGCTGATCGCGCTGATGCACGACCAGTGGCAGCGGCTGACCGCGGCCGGCCACCCGGTGGCGATGATCGCCTCGGGGATGAGCGAGGAGGCCGCCCGCGACGCCCTCGACGATGGTCCGCGGCGGCGAGGCGCGGATCGTCTACTGCTCGCCGGAGCGCTTCGGCTCGACCGTCTTCCTCGAGGCGATCGGCGCAGCGGCGGATCGACCTGCTCGCGGTCGACGAGGCCCACTGCGTCTCCGAGTGGGGCCACGACTTCCGCCCCGACTACCTGCGGCTGCCGCAGATCGCCGACCGGCTCGGCCGGCCGACGGTGATGGCCTGCACGGCGACCGCGACCGAAGCCGGTCGCGGCGGAGATCGCCACCCGCTTCGGCATGCGCGAGCCGCTCCAGGTGCGCTCCGGCTTCGACCGGCCCAACCTCTCCTTCGACGTCGTCCGCGCTCGAGGGCAAGGGCTCGAAGGCGCGGCGCCAGGCGCTGCTCGAGGCGGGGCTCGCCGACCCGGCCAACCGGCCGGCGATCGTCTACTGCGGCACCCGCAAGGACACCGACGAGGTCGCCGGCGACGCTGCGCGAAGCCGGGCTCGCGGCCGCTCGCCTACCACGCCGGGCATGGACGCCGAGGAGCGGACCGCGGCCCAGCAGCGCTTCATGGGCGGCGAGGCCGAGGTGATCGTCGCCACCAACGCCTTCGGCATGGGCGTCGACAAGGCCGACGTGCGCTCGGTCTGGCACATGGCGATCCCGACCAGCGTCGAGGCCTACTACCAGGAGGCCGGCCGCGCCGGGCGCGACGGCCTGCCCGCCCAGCGCGGTGCTGCTGGCGATGAAAGCCGACCTCGGCCGCCTGGTCCGCTTCAACGAACAGCGCGCGGCGACCCGGACCTGGCGATCGCCCACGAGCGCGGCTGGCGCGCCTACCACGCGATCAAAGCCTTCATCTACTCCGAGCGCTGCCGCCGCCGCTCGCCTGCTCGACCACTTCGGCGACCGCGCCGCCGGGGCGCCGCTGGAGCGCTGCTGCGACGTCTGCGACGCGCAGCGACTGGCTGCCCGACCCGGAGACGATCGCGGTCAGCGCGCCGCCGCAGCGCGCGCGGCTCGGCGCCGCCGCCGCCCGACCTCTCCCCGGCCGACGCGCCGCTGTTCGAGGCGCTGAAAGCCTGGCGCCTGCGAGGCCGCCGCCGGCAAGCCCGCCTACACCGTCGCCAACAACCGCACCCTCGCCGCGATCGCCGCCGCCCGCCCGGCCGACGCCGCCGCCCTGATCGAGATCAGCGGCGTCGGCCCCAGCTTCATCTCCAAGTACGCCGCCGAGGTGCTGGCGATCGTCGCCGAGCACCCCGCCGCGCCTGGCCGGCCTGAAACGGACGCGCTCCCGCGCGCGCCCGCCCCTAGTCCTGAGCTGCCTCGAGGTGAGGCCCTGGAGCACGACCTCGATCGGCGAGCGGTTCGCGCCGTGGCCGTTCGACCTCTCGCGAGCGCGCCGGACCTCGAGCGCGATTTCTCCGACCTGAGCCCCGACGTCGCCGGCCTTCTTCGCCGCCTTTTTGAGGTCCTTGGATTTGACCCCGCCGAGGCCGCGATGACGATGCGACTGACGGGCGCTGAGGGCGGCGATGCCCCCGGCCGCGCCGGCCAGCGCAGCTGCCCCCGGCCACCAGCGGCACTTTCGCTTTGCCGGCGGCACGGCCGACTTTGCGGCCCGCGTCTTTCGCCGTCTCCTCGACCGTTTCGCCGGCGGCTTTCGTTTTGTCCACGAAGCCTTTCGGTTTGCTCGAGGAGCTCGCTCTCGCTTTCGGTTTGCTCGCGTTCGCGCTCGTTCGCGCTGTTTGACGAGCGCGTTCTTTTCGGTTTGCTCGATGCCCGCGTTTTCGCTTTCGGTTTCGCTTTGGGTTTCGAGCGCGTTTTCGTCTGCGCCATGTCTCGTTCGGCGTCCTCTGGTCAGTTTCTATCGCCGAGCTCGGCCTCGCGACTGCGCGCCCGCTCCTCGTCGAGGTCTGCCTCGACCTTTGCCCGCTTTGCCTTCTCCTCGGCGATCGCGGCCTCGGTGCGGCGCTCGTCGGCCGCGCTCGCGGTGATGGCGGACGTCGTCGTGCTGAGCCTCGATCCTGACCTCGTGCGAGCTCCGCGGCGCTGGCTGTTCTTGCGAGCGGACCGAGACGCAAGATCGCGATCGACGATCAGGGCGGCGGCGACGATTGCGATGTACTGCAAGCGTCGACATCTCTCCTCCTTCGGCTTGCTTACGCATCCCCTCGAAGTCTGCCGCCTAGCGAAGCCGGCTTCTCGCCAAACTTCTTGCTGGCGCGATCGAGTGGGTCGATCACGGCCCTGCACGTGTTGGCCCGGAACGGTCATGCGCGCAGCCGGTCGAAGAGATCGCGGATGACTCGCCGGACACGAGGCCCAGGCCGCCGCGCTGCGCGCTGGCCGCGGCGGCCGTGCTGGCGCTCGCCTTCACGGCGCCCGCCGACGCCGGCGCTCCTCGAACCGCGCGGCAAGAAGATCTGGTTCGGCATCTCCGACACCGGCGACCCGGCCGACTTCGGCGCTTCTCAGCGACGCGGCTCGACAAGCACCCGGCGCTGATCGAGTCCTTCCGCACCTGGGGCAGCGACTTCCCCGAGTCGATCCAGCGCTGGCAGACGGCGCGGGCGCGGCCGCTGATCCACATCACCACCGCCGACAACAACGACGGGCACGAGATGATCACCCCGCGCGCGATCGCCCAGGGCTACGGCGACGAGTACCTGATCCGGCTCAACCGGCTCTTCTACGAGAAGGAGATGCGCGCCTACGTCCGGCCGCTGGGCGAGCCCAACCGCTGCCTCAACGTCTACGCCGCCTACGACTGCGCCGGCGCCGCCCGCGACGCCGCCCACAAGCCGCGCTGGTACAAACTCGCCTTCCGCCGCATCTACGTGATCGTCCACGGCGGCGGCAAGGCGGGCGACGATCGACCGCCCGCCTGGCCGAAGCCGGCCTGCCGCCGCTGCAGCGCGACGTCGGCGGCCTCCCGAAAGCGCCGATCGCGGTGGTCTGGAGCCCGCTGCCGGTCGGGCTCGCCGACCGTGCCCCACAACCGGCCCAAGCTACTTCTACCCGGGCTCGACGCTGGGTCGACTGGGCGGGGACCGACTTCTACGCCGCCTACCCGGAATGGAAGTCGCTCACCGGCCTCTACAACCGCTATCCGGACAAGCCCTTCGCGATCACCGAGTGGGGCGTCGAAGCCGGCGACGACCCGGCCTTCGTCAGCAAGCTGTTCGCCTGGGTGAAGAAGCACCCGCGCTGCAAGATGCTCGTCTACTACCAGGACTTCGGCACCACCAGCACCTACCGGATCCAGAACTACCCGACCAGCCTCAGCGTGCTCAAGGACCGCCTGCACTCGGGGCGTTTCCCGGCCTTCGCGCCCGGCGCGCCTCAGCTACCCCCGCTCCCGCCCGGCGGGGTCGCGCCCGGCCGCCGTTAGCGTCTTTGCGCTTTCCCTTCTTCGCCTTTTTCTGCTTGGCGACCTTCGGCTTCGGCTTGAACGGCTCCAGCGCGGTGATGCTCGAGTAGCCGGTCAGGTAGATGCGGCGGCCGTCGGAGATCACCGGCGTGTAGGTGCCCTCGGGTAGCGGAAGACGCGGCGGCCGCTTTTCATCATGAAGCCGGAGGTCGTTTTGTTCGTGAACTCGGCGACGTAGACGATGTCCCCGACCGCCGAGAGCGAGCCGATCACCTGGCCGCCGGCCGAGCGGCTCCAGCGCAGGTTCGCCGTCCTTGGCGCCGATCGCATAGACGTTGCCGTCGAAGGAGCCGATGAAGACGGTCGGCGGGCTGTGCCGGGTGTTGGCGACGGTCGGGCCCGAGTAGGCGTAGCCGCCGGTCGAGTAGCTCCAGGCGAGCTCGCCGCCGCCGGTCTCGAAGCTGTAGACGCGGCAGTCGTTGTTGCCGGCGTAGACGCGGCCGAAGGCGACCGCCGGGGTCGAGTAGAAGGCCCCGGAGGCGCCGAAGCCGGGGCCGAGCGAGCCGCTCTGCCAGACCAGCTTGCCGCTCTTGGCGTCGACCGCGTTCATGTAGCCGCCGTAGTCGCCGACGAAGAGCTTGCCGCCGTAGTAGGCCGGGGCCGACTTGACTTCGCCGCCCAGCGGGGTCGCCCAGCGCACGTTGCCGTTGACGGTGCTGAGCGCGTAGAGGTTGCCGTCCTCGCAGCCGAAGTAGACGGTGCGGTCGATCACGATCGGCGAGGACTCGGCCCGGCCGGGGAGGGCGCGCTTCCAGATCGTCTTGCCGGTCTTGGCGTCGAGCTTGACGATGTGCCCGGGACGAGGTTGACGATGTAGAGGCGGTTGCGATGGTAGGCGGGCGAGGAGGCGTTGAGACGGCCGATCCGCCGTTTCCAGAGCTCCTTGCCGGTGTCGGCGTCGAGCGCGTAGCGCGAAGCCGCTGTTGTTGACGAAGTAGAGCCTGCCGCCGACGTAGATCGGCGGGAACTCGAGCAGCGGCCGGTCGGTGAAGCGCCAGAGCTTGCGGAACGGCGGCTTCACCCCCTTCACCGGCAGGTAGCGGGTGCGGGCGCGGTCGTAGCCGAAGATCGGCCAGTTGACCGTCTTTGCCTTCTTCACCTTCTTCGGCTTCTGCGGTTTGAAGACCGCGTCCGGGTTGTGGACGTCGGCCGGGCGCTTCAGCGAGCTCGTAGGCGATCGAGTCCCGACGCTGAAGCGCGATCGCCGCCGCGCAGCAGCGGCGATCGCCGGCTGCCGGTTCGCGATGCAGCAGAGCCGTTCGGAGTCGCGCAGCGAGCGCTGTCGCGCCGGCGGGCCTGCGGCCCGCCCTCGCGCATTCGCGCGGCGCGTCGCTCGGACTCTTTGGCGATCGCCGTCGAGCAGCGCTTGACCGCCGGCTTGACGACGGCGACCACGGCGGCGCCGACCACTGGCAGCGTCGGCATCGTGCGCACCGCGTAGACCACCTTGGTGCCGCTCCCGTCGGGCGTCAGCTCGACCGTTCCGACGTGGTCCCGCAGCGGCGCGCCGGAGAGCAGCTTGTAGGAGAAGCGCCTCGGCGGCTCGTAGGCGATCACCTCCTCCCGCAACGGCGGCCCAACCGCGGTGAGCACCCGGATCGCCCCCACACCATTCGGCGGCGGATCTCCCTCCCGCTCCAGCATCGACCTCCGCATCGGCGTGATCTCCGCATACAGATGATGTTCGGTCAGCACCGCGAAAACGGTCTCCGGCGACGCGGCGACCTGTCTCTGGAACGTGAAGCTGGCCATCGGCCGCGAAGGGTATAGACCGCGACGGGCCTAGCTGAGCTTCCAGCGCTGCGGATCGGTGTCGTCGACCTTCTCCACCTCGCCCTGCATCGCCAGGTGGTCGAGGCAGGAGAGGACGATCTGCAGGACCCAGGCGCTGGCCGGCGTGTTGAGGTTCTCGGGGCCGACGATGTCGGCGACGATTTCGAACGCCGTGCGCTCGCCCCCGGCAAGCGCCTCGCGCACCTTGCCGAGCAGCTCCCCGACCTGCCGCCGCGCCTCGGCGATCTTCGCCTCGGGATCGCGAAAGGTGCGGCCGTGGCCGGGGAGGACGAGTTCGACGTCGAGTGGCTCGACCTCGTCGAGGCTGCCGAGGAACTCGCCCACCGGGTCGGGCGTATGGCCGTGGTCGAAGAAGAGAACCGTGCGCCCGAGCAGGTGGTCGCCGGAGATCAGCAGCTTGCGCTCGGGCTGGTGCAGGACGACGTGCGAGGGAGCATGCCCAGGGGTCTCGTAGACCTGCCAGGCGCCGAGGTCGGTCTCCACCTCGACTCCGGGGAGGAGATCGCGGTCGGGCGCCTGGATCCCGTCGATCCCGGTTTCGTCGTCGCCGCTGCGGGACTCGCGGTAGCGCTCCAGCGCCGCGACCGGAACGCCGCTCTGCCGGGCGACCTCGATCCGGTGCTCGAGCGCCGCCGCCGGATCGTCGGCGAGCAGCCGCACGTGTTCCCACGCCGGGTGAATCCAGAGCTCGCAGCCGGCCGCCTCGACGATCGAGGAGGCGAGCCCGTAATGATCGATGTGGGAGTGGGTGCAGACGAGCAGCCCGATGTCCTCGACCCCGAACCCGGCCTGGGCCAGCGCCAGGTCGAGCTGCCGCAGCCGTCCCTTGCCGCCCATCCCGGTGTCGAAGAGAACGATCCCGTCGCCGGCTTCGATCGCCCAGGCGTTGCCGTGCGGAACCCCCGGCCAAGGCAGCGGCAGGCGCAGCCGCCAGACCCCCGGCAGCACCTTCTCCGTGCGCGGCGCATTGGCTCGAACGGCGGCCACCCGCGCATCCTCTCAGGCCGATGGGCCGATAAGTCGACCCATAGTCGACCTATCGGCCCATCGGCCCCGGCTTACGGCCCGGTGGTTGGGTCGGGGCCGATGCGCTCGCCGGCGTCGAGGCGGGCGATCGTCGCCATGTCGTCCTCGCTCAGCTCGAAGTCGAAGAGGTCGATGTTCTCGCGGATCCGCTCCGGCGTCGCCGATTTGGGGATGACGACGTTGCCCAGCTGCAGGTGCCAGCGCAGGATCGTCTGCGCCGGGGTGCGCTCGTGGTGGGCGGCGATCGTCTCGATCGTCGGATCGGAGAGCAGGGCGGCCTGGGCCAGCGGGCTCCAGGCCTCGGTGGCGATCGCGTGCTCGGCGTGCCAGGCGCGCAACTCAGGCTGCTGCAGGCGCGGGTGCAGCTCGACCTGGTTGACCGACGGCATGTGGTCCGCCTCCTGCTGCAGGCGCTGCAGGTCCTCGATGCGGAAGTTGGAGACGCCGATCGAGCGCGAGAGCCCCTCTTCCTGGAGCCGTTCGAAGGCCCGCCAGGTGTCGAGGTAGCGGTCCGCGGCCGGCGCCGGCCAGTGGATCAGGTAGAGGTCGACGCGGTCCAGGCCGAGGCGCTGGAGGCTCTGCTCGAAGGCGCGCAGAGTCGAGTCGTAGCCCTGCTCGCTGTTCCACAGCTTGGTGGTGACGAAGATGTCCTCGCGGCTGCAGCCGCTGGCCCCGATCGCCGCCCCCACCCCCTCCTCGTTGCGGTAAGCGGCGGCGGTGTCGATGTGCTGGTAGCCAGCCGCCAACGCCTCCTCCACGATCTCCTGGGTGTCCTCAGGAGGCACCTGGAAGACGCCAAAGCCGAGCTGGGGGATCTCGACGCCGTCTCTGAGCGTGGCGGTCGGAACCGAAGTCACGTGCGTCATCTCTCTCTCCGTTCATTGGACTGGAACTGTTCGCTACCCGCACCGGCTTTTGAGTATGCATAGCGCTTTGAGCGCCGGCGACCGGCCCAGCTAGCTGGTGGCGAGCCCGATGGCGAGCAGCGGGAAGGCGCACATCACGCCGAGATAGGCGCCGAGCGCGGCGCCGCTGCCCAGGCTCGCCGTACGCGAGCGAGCGCCGGAGATGGCGCCGACGGCAAAGATGAAGGCCGCGATTCCGAAGCCGAGCCAAAAGACGGGAGGCATTGCGGTCGCGACCCTATCGAAACGCCGGCCGACGGGCCGAAAACGTCCGCCATATGGACGTTTCAGGCCCATCGGCGGGGATGCCGCGGCATGTGGCTCGCGGGGGCCGGGTCGTCGGGTAGGTTGAGCTCGTGAAGCTGCTCGCCTTCAGCGACCTGCACCGCGACCTCGAGCAGGGCGCGAAGCTGGTCGAGATGTCGGCCGAGGCCGACATCGTGATCGGCGCCGGCGACTTCGCCTCGGTCCACGAGGGCCTGGAGGAGACGATCGGCGCGCTGGCGGCGATCGAGACGCCGACCGTGCTCGTCCCCGGCAACAACGAGACCGCCGACGCCCTGCGCCGGGCGACCGCCGGCTGGGACGCCGCAACGGTGCTCCACGGCGAAGGAGCGACGATCGCCGGCGTCGAGTTCTTCGGCCTCGGCGCCGGGATCCCGGTGACGCCGTGGGAATGGAGCTTCGATCTCGATGAGGAGGAGGCGACCGAGATGCTCGCCCCCTGCCCGGAGGGCGTGGTCATGGTCCTGCACTCGCCGCCGCGCGGCCACTGCGACGCCAGCGCCGACGGCGCCTCCTTCGGCAGCCCGGCACTGCTGCAGGCCGTCGAAGCGAAGCGGCCGCGGCTCGCCGTCTGCGGTCACATCCACGAGTCCTGGGGCTGCGAGAGCCAGATCGGCGCGACCCCCGTCCGCAACCTCGGCCCCACGGGCACCTGGATCGAGCTCTAGGCGCCTGCCGCGATGTCCTATCGCCTGCTCCGGTCCGCCGACGCCTTCTGGCGGCCGTCGAACCAGATGTCGACGATGAACACCGACCTGGCCAAGCAGCTCGAGGCAGGAGCCCTCGGCGCTCGGCTTTGGCGGCTGGCGCCGGGACAGGCGTCGACGAAGCACCGCCACCGCGCGCAGGAGGAGCTATATCTCCTGCTGGAGGGAACCGGGCGGGTGCGAATCGACCAGGGGGAGCCGCTCACCCTGGAGCGGCTGGACTCGCTGCTGGTCGAGCCGGGCTCGGTGCGCCAGCTCTTCAACGACACCGACACCGACCAGCTCTGGCTCGTCGTCGGCGCCCCGCCGGAAATGGCGAACACGCTGGAGATGAGCGAGGAGCAGCTGCGCGAGCTCTACCCGGACGGGCCGAAAGCCCTGCCGCCCGAGCTGGAAGCCTGAGACCCACGGCGCCGAATCGTGTGTCGATTTGGCTTGCCTCAGAGGATGGCGGCGACCGTCTGGGCCGCGGTCTGGCGCAGCAATTCCGTGCCGATGGCCTGGGCGATCTCGGCTTCCCGGCGCTCCATCTCGCGCACGTGCGGCAGCGGCGCCGGCGCCGTCTCCAAGGCCGGGCCGGCCGACTGCGTGCTGGAGACGCCGGCGCCGGACTGGTAGGCGAGGCAGCCCATCACGCCGCGCGCGATCAACTGCGCTCGTAGCTCCGCCCCGGCTTCGGTCGGGTGCAGGTTGTCGGCCTGCATCAGCTCCGGGTGGCGAAAGACGGCTGCCTGCCAGTCGGGCGTCTGCGTCCCCGGCCGCGCGGCGGCGAATTCCCTGACGACCAGGTTCTTGCCGCTGTCGTCGACGCCGCCGGGGTGGAGCCCGTGGATCGTCGGCACGACCAGGCACCTGTTCCCGGCCATCGCCGCGACCTTGACCAGGTTGCCGGCGAGGATCTCGGGATAGCTGGGGTTGTCGTTGGTCCCGGCGTCGAAGACGATCACTCGCTGCGAAGGGTCATAGCTTTCCTCGAAGAGGTCGAAGATCTGGTAGCTGTTGTAGCCGCCGACGGCGGCGATCGTCAGCGGGATTCCCGGCAGGAACCTGGCGAGGTGGGGAGAGGTCAGCTCCTCGAGGCTGTCGCCCACGACCAGCACCCCGCCGGGCTCGGCCGCCCGAGCGGACGGCGCCAGCAGCGTGAGAGCGACGGCCGCCGCCACAGCTGCGACTCCCGCGTAGCGCCCGAGCGTCGGCATCGGGCGGATTTCTACACTACGCCCCGATGACGTCCCCGCCGGCGGCTTTCCGACTCCTGTCGCTCGCCGGCGTGCTCGTCGCGACGCTGGCGCTGCTCCTCGCCGGATGCGGTGAGACCGAAACGGCGGCAACCGAGGGGAGCACCACGGGGGTCAAGGCGAAGACGGCGGCGCCCGCCACGGCGCCGGGCTGCCCGAGGCAGCTCGGCGCCTTCGTCGGCTCGCTCCGCGCCCTGCGCAGCCAGCTCGCGGTCGGGCTCGCCTACGAGCAGTACGTCGAGACGGTGAAGGGGCTGCGGGCCGCCTACGACGAGATCCCCGTCGGCCGCCTGACGCTCGACTGCCTGGCCGCGACCGGCGCCCCCAGCGAGAAGGCGCTGAACAAACACGTCGACGCCGCCAACGCCTGGGGCGAGTGCCTCGCCGACGCATCCTGCGCCACCGCCACGATCGAACCGGTCCTGCAGCGGAGGTGGCGCGTCGCCTCCCGCTATCTCTCGGAAGCGCGGTAGCTCAGCGGCTGCGGCGGCCGCGTTTCGGCTTCGTTCCCTTGGCCGCGTTGCGGAGGGTGCGTTCGCCGGCCTTCTCGGTCGCCTCGCCCATGGCGATCTGGAACATCGCCAGAACCGCGTCGGAGGCGAGCGGGCGCATGCGGTCGAGCGCCTCGCGCACCTTCGGCCAGTCCTCCTCCGGCCGCCCGGCCTTGTTGAACGGCTCCCAGATCTCCTTGACGAAGAGGTCGACGAAGGTGCGGGCGGCGGCGTCGGCCTGGCGGCGCAGCTTGTCGGCGATATCGAGCACGGCCTCGGGGCTGACGCCAAGCTCGACCAGCGCGCCGCCGGCGCGCTGCAGGCGTGGGCTGATCGTCTCGATCTTGCCGTCGGGCAGCTCGCGCAGGATGCCGAGCTTCTCGCCGCGGCGGATCAGCTTCGGGTCGAGCTCCTTTCCGCCCCAGATCTCGGCCAGCTCCCTGCGCTCGAAGATTTCCGGCGTCTCGTCCTCGAACGGCGCGCGCACTGCGCGGGCGAAGTCGATGATCTCCGAGGAGGATCCCTCGGTGCTCTCGAGCACCCGGCGGATCGCCTCCAGGTTCAGCCCCTCCGCCTGCATTTCGCGGGTCAGCTCGACCCGGGCGACGTGCTCCTCGTTGTAGTAGCCGGTGCGGCCGTGCACCTGCGGCGGCGGCAGCAACCCGCGGGTCTGGTGGGCACGGATGTTGCGGACGGTCATCCCCGTGCGCCGGGCCAGCTCGCCGATGGTCATCATCCCGTCGGGCGCCTGCTGGCGTTTGGGGCGGGGACTCATCCGGCCATGGTAAGCGGCAATCGCTGACCGTTCATCTTTTCTCCTGCATCCGAGCAGAGAAACGCGATCGCCTCGGCGACCTGCTCGGCCGGGGTGAAGGTGGGGAAGTCCTTGCCGGGGTTCTCCACGCGCATGCGCGGCGTCAGGAGGGCGTCGATGACGACGATGTTGGCGGTGGCGCCGCCCGGCTCGAAACCGTCGGCGAGGGCGAGGGTCCAGGCCTCGGCGGCCGCCTTGGCGGCAGCGTAGGCGGCGTTGGCGTTCGACGGCGACTGGGCCTGCTTGGCGGAGACGAGAACGAAGCGCCCGTGCTCGCTGGCGGCGATCTGGTCGTGGAAGGCGCGGGTGGTGTGCTGGACGGTGCGGACGAGCAGATCGTGGAGCAGGTCCCAGTCCGAGAGCGGCGCCTCGTGCAGCGGCTGCCCGCCGCGCCAGCCGCCGACCAAGTGGATGAGCCCGTCGACCCGCCCGAAGCGCTCCGCCAGCGCCGCGCACCAGCCCCGCGTCGCCTCCTCGTCGAGCAGGTCGACGGCGCGCCCGTCCCAGCGCTCGCCGATGCCGAGCTCCGCCGCGAGCGAGTCGAGAACCCCCTGGTCACGGTCCGTGCCGCCGACCGTCGCCCCGGCCTCCGCGAGCCGAGCCGCCACCAGCGGCCCGAGACCGCCGCCGGCCCCGGCGATTGCGATCACGCGGCCCTCGAGGTCATACATATGGGGGAGGCAGGATTCGAACCTGCGTAGGCATAGCCAACGGGTTTACAGCCCGTCTCCTTTAACCACTCGGACACTCCCCCGGGGTGGCTATCGCGGGCGATTCTAGGGGACAGGCGCGGCCGTTACGCGACGCCGAGGCGCTGGGACATCTGCTCGTTGAAGGCGGTGATCGCCGACAACGGGCGCATGAAGACGGTCAGCTCGGCGACCCTGCCGTCCCCGTCGAGCTCGAGGAAGTCGATGCCCTCCAGCTCGGCGATCGCCGACCCTGGCCTTGAAACGGAGGCAGACCGTGCCTGCCTCGACCAGTTCGTCGGTGTAGGTCAGATCTTCGAGGGTGGCGGCGACGTGGGTCAGGACCTGGCTGACAATCTCCCGGCCCTCGAAGCCGCGGAAGAGGATCGGGCTGTGGAGGACGACGTCCTCGCGCAGCGCCTCGGTCATCGACCCAAGGTCCTTCGCTTCGGCGGCGGCACGGAAGGGATGCGGCTCGGCCATCGCGACTACTCTACGCGCGATGCCGAACGACCGGTTCTATTCGCGGATCTCGATGTCCCTCGGCGCCACTGGGCTGCGCTGGACCGGGAAGCTGAACACGCCGCTGTACCGGCTCAGCGGCGGCCGGATCGGCGGCAAGGTCGGCCGCGCCCCGGTCCTCCTCCTCACCACCACCGGCCGTAAGTCGGGGCAACCGCGCACGGCGCCGATCGTCTACCTCGCCGACGGCGACAACGTGGTTCTGATCAACACCAACGCCGGCAACGCCAAGATTCCCGCCTGGTCGCTCAACCTCGAGGCGAACCCGGAGGCCGAGGTCGAGCTCGGCCGCAAGCGCCTGCCGGTGCGCGCCCGCGTCGCCGAGGGCGAGGAGCGCGCCGACCTCTGGCGCAAGCACGTCGAACAGTTCGCCGGCTTCGACTCCTACGAGCAAAAGCTCGACCGGGAGCCTTCGGTCTTCGTGCTCGAACCGATTTGACCCTCAGGAGGCTTGGCGGAGCATTTGCGCCTCTGGCAGGCGCTGCAGTTTTTTCAGCGTGTTGTTCTCGATCTGGCGGATGCGCTCGCGGGTGACGCCGAACGTCCTCCCCACTTCCTCCAGCGTCAGCGGCTCGGCGCCGGAGAGGCCGTAGCGAAGTTCAATCACCTGGCGCTCGCGCTCGGGCAGCGCGTCGAGCGCCTTGCGCACGCCCTCCTTCTGCAGGTGCTCGCTCGCTTCCTCGAACGGCTCCAGGACGGCATCGTCGGCGACGAAGTCGCCGAGCTCGGATTCGTCCTCGTCGCCGACCGGTTTCTCCAGCGAGACCGGCAGTCTGCGAGACGCGGAGGATGTCGCGGACGTCGGAGACCGGCCAGCGCAGCTCCTCGGCGATCTCCGCCGGCTCCGGCTCGCGCCCCAGTTTCTGCACCAGCTGGCGCTCGACGTGGGCGACCCGGTTCAGCTTCTCGACCATGTGGACCGGGATGCGGATCGTCCTCGCCTTGTCGGCGATCGCCCGCGTCACCGCCTGGCGGATCCACCAGGTCGCGTAGGTGGAGAACTTGTAGCCGCGACGGTAGTCGAACTTCTCGACCGCGCGGATCAGCCCCAGCGAGCCCTCCTGGATCAGGTCGAGGAAGCTGAGGCCGCGGCCCAAATAGCCTTTGGCGATCGAGACGACGAGGCGCAGGTTGGCCTCGACCATCTGCCGCTTGGCGAGCATGTCGCCGCGCTCGATCCGTTTCGCCAGTTGCACCTCCTGGCCGGCGGTCAGCAGCTCGACCTGGCCGATCGAGCGCAGGTAGAGCCGCAGCGAGTCGAGGCTCGGCTCGACCGTCAGGTCCAGCTCGGCTTTCTTCGCCTGGCCGCCGCCCTCGCCGCTGCGCTGTTCCTTGTAAGCGCTGACGCCGTCCTCGGCGATCACGTCGACGCCGTGCTCGACGAGGTGGGCATGCAGCCCGGAGACCTGCTCCTTGGTGATCTCCACCTCCTCGAGGGTGGTCGCGATCTGCTCGAAGGTGAGGTAGCCGCGCTCTCGGCCTAAGGCGATGAGCCCGCGAAGCTCCTCGATCTCGGCAACCGGGCTTTCCCCGGACCCGTCGCGCTCGATGACATCCGTCCCCGTATCCAACGGTTCGATGGTCACTCCCTCCGCTGCAACTCTGCCCATTCCCATGGAGCCGGCCCTGAAGCTCCGGCCGCGCCGAAGTATAGGCGGAAAAATCTCCGCATTGAATCCCGGGAACTGCGGAATCTTTTCGCGGGCCTCGCCAGGGCCCCGAGCGCCGCTGTCGCTTACTCTTCATAAGCAGATGCCGAGCCAGCCGACCGTCACTCCAGCCGCCGCCGACGTCCAGGCCTCGCTGCCCGCGACCCAGGTCAGCCTCTCGCGGGTCGGCGTCACCGGAGTCGAGAAGGTGATCCGGGTCAAGGCGGACGGAACCGAGAACCTCTTCTACGCCGAGTTCGAGTGCTTCGTCGACCTCAACCCGCAGCAAGCCGGCGTCCACATGTCGCGCTTCGAGGAGATCGTCGGCGAGGCGATCGACGAGGTCGTGCTGGGCGAGGCCTTCAAGGCCGAGGTCCTGGCCGCGCACGTCGCTCAGCGGGTGCGCGAGCGCCAGGGCGGCCTGCGGGCAGAGGTCTCGGTCACCGCCCGCTACCCGGAGACGGTGAGGACCCCCGAGAGCGGCAAGAGCACGCAGGAGATCTACGTCCTCTTCGGCACCGCGGTCGCCTCCGAGCGCGGGACGCGGACGCTGACCGGCGTCCAGGCCCAGGGCATGACCGCCTGCCCCTGCGCCCAGGAGATGGTGGCCGGCCTCTCGCGCGAACGGCTCGCCGCCGAGGGCTTCTCCGCCGAGGACATCGAGCGCGTGATCGACGTCGTCCCGATCGCCACCCACAACCAGCGCGGCATCGGCGCCCTCCACGTCGGCTGTCCCGAGGGCGGCCCGGCTTGGATCGACGCGCCGGAGCTGCTGCGAATCGTCGAGAGCTCGATGAGCTCGGAGATCTACGAGCTGATGAAGCGGCCGGACGAGATGGCGGTCGTCGTCAAGGCACACGAGAACCCGCGCTTCGTCGAGGACTGCGTGCGCGAGATGGTGCGCCAGGTGATCGAGGGCTACCCGGATCTGCCGGACGAGGCCTTCGTGATGGCGCGCCAGGAGAACCTGGAGACGATCCACCGCCACAACGTGGTGGCGGAGCGCTACGGAACGCTCGGCGAGCTGCGGGCTGAGCTGCGCAGCGGCGAGCACCAGCCGCGCCACATCACGCGGCGCGAGTGGCTCGAGGCGCCGGCGGGGTGAGACGTCGCGGTTGACGGCGTGAGCGGTAGGAGGGCCCGATACCCCTTCCCCGGAGGCCGTCGCGCACTGGGTCGCGCGCCGCGGGCTCGAAACGCTGGTCCTTGAGCCTCCGGGGAAGGGGTATCGGGCCCTCCTCGATCGCAGTTGGGGGACGGCTGAGTTCACGGAAGCTTTCCCAAAAGCTGCCGCGGCCCTAAGGCTTTCTCAAAAGCTTCTCCACCTTGAGCCGTCCGGTGCTGCGTGTCGGCAGGGAGTCGGGTGACCCTCTCCCGGAGGCTCCAGGACAGACGCCTCGAGCCCGTGGAGCTCGATCAGTCGCGACGGTCTCCGGGAGAGGGTCACCCGACTCCCTCCTGCGCTCACCCCGCCGGCTTCGCCTTCGCCGCACCGCGCTCTCTCTGCTGCTCCTCGATCCGCCGCCTCAGCCCGAAGAAGTAATCGGCGCCGCTGAGAACGGTGACGGCGAGCGCGACGTAGACGAGCAGTTCGACGCCCAGCGGCGCCGGGTCAGCGACGATCAGGGCGATCACGGCGGCGATCTGCAGCACCGTCTTCAGCTTGCCGAGCCAGCTGGCGGAGATGACGATGCCGCGCTCGGCGGCGATCGTGCGGAGGATCGTGACCGCGATCTCGCGGGCGATGATCACCATCGCCACCCAGGCGGCGAGCCGGTCGAGCGAGACGAGCGAGACCAGGGCGCCGGTGATCAGCAGCTTGTCGGCGAGCGGGTCCATCAGCTTGCCGAAGGTCGTGACCGCGTCGCGCGAGCGGGCGAAGTAGCCGTCGAGCCCGTCGGTCGCCGCAGCCAGGGCGAATACCGCAGCCGCAAGCGCGTCCCCGTTCGGCGTCTCCCCCAGCAACGCGACCACTACCACCGGCACCGCCAGGATGCGCAACAGCGTCAACGCATTCGGCAGATTGAGCGGGAACATGCCCCCTAGTCTGGTCGATCCGGCGATCGACGGGCCGATAGTCGCCTGATCGCGACTTATCGGCCCGTCGACGGCGAGCTTTGGCGTCGCGCTTGGCGAAGTACTCCTCGCCCTCGATGCTGATGCGAGGGACGACGCGCTCCATCCAGCGCGGCAACCACCAGGCGCGCTTGCCGAGCAGGACCATCACCGCGGGCACGAGCAGGCAGCGAACGAGGGTCGAGTCGATCGCGATCGCCACCGCCAGGCCGACCCCGAACTCCTTCACCACCGGGTCGCCGTTGAGGACGAAGCTGGTGAAGACGCAGACCATGATCGCCGCCGCCGAGGTGATGACCCGGCCGGTGTTGGCGAGCCCTTCGACCACGGCGCGGCGCTCGTCGCCGTACTTCGTGTAGTGCTCGCGCATCTGCGTCAGCAGGAAGACCTCGTAGTCCATCGAGAGGCCGAAGAGGATCGCGAACATCAGCAGCGGCACGAAGCTGACGATCGGGATCGCGTGGTCGAGCCCGATCAGCGAGGCGCCCCAGCCGAGCTGGAAGACGGCGGTGACGACGCCGTAGGCCGCGGCGACCGAGAGCAGGTTCATCGCCGCCGCCTTGATCGGGACCAACAGCGAGCGGAAGGCGACCAGGAGGACGAAGAAGCTGAGCGCGACGACGATCGCGATCATCAGCGGCAGTTTGTCGCCAATCTGCGTCGCGAGGTCGATGTAGCCGGCGGTCTGGCCGCCGACGTAGGCGTTCGCCTGGGTTCCCTGCAGCGCCCGCGGGATCGTCGTTTCGCGCAAACCGTCGACCAGTTCGACCGTCTCGTCGGCCCACGGCTCGGATTTGGAGATCGCGGTGAAGACGGTCACCGTGCCCTGCTGGTCGAAGGTCGGTTCGCTGACCGCGGCGACATCGCTTCGCCCCGGCGACGGCTTTTTGCAGGCCCGGCAGCGCCTGTTTCGCTTCCCCCGGCGAGTCGAATTCGGAGGCGATCAGCAGCGGCCCGTTGACGCCGGGCCCGAAACCTTTGTTGAGCCCTTCGTAGGCCTGGCGCGCGGTCGTGTCCTTCGGCGCGGCGCTGATGTCGTTCTGGCCCAGCTCGAGCTGGAAGAGCGGCAGCGCCAGGACCACCAGGACGATTAGGGCGACGATCGCCGAGCGCCACGGCCTCGAGGCGACCCGCTCCGCCCAGCGCCGCCAGCCGTGCGGCTCGGATTCCTCGGGGTCGGCCTTGCCGCGCCCGAAGACCCGCAGCGAATCGATCCGCGGCCCCAGCGCCCCGAGCATCGCCGGCAGCAGCGTCGCCGCGGCGCAGACGGCGACGACCACGGCGACCGCGGCGGTGAAGCCGAGCGTGCTGACCAGCGGGATGCCGGCGAAGGCCAGCGAGCAGAGGGCGATGACGACGGTGAAGCCGGCGAAGACGACGGCGCCGCCCGCGGTGGCCGTTGCGCGGGCGATCGACTCGCGCAGCTCCATCCCTTCGGCGAGCTGCAGTTTGTGGCGGGTGACGATGAACAGCGCATAGTCGATCCCGACTCCGAGCCCGATCATCGTCGCCAGGGTCGAGGCGACGGCGGGCACCTGCAGGACGTGCTCGAGCATGCGGACGATCGAGAGCGCGCAGGCGAGCCCGATCAGCGCCGAGACGATCGGCAGCATCATCGCCGTCGCCGTCCCGAAGGCGAAGAGCAGGATGACCACGGCGGCGGCCAGCCCGATCGCCTCGCTGACCTCGGTCGAGGGCTTGGAGAGCTGCTGGCCGACGTAGCTGCCGACGGCGGTCCGGATGCCGGCGGCGCGCGCCGGCGCGGCCGAGTCGAGGATCCGTTCCGCCTTCACCTCGTCGATTTCGCCGGGTCCGACGTCGAGGAAGACGGGGAAGTAGCCGATCTGCTGGTTCTCGCTGAGGAACTCCTTCCCGGCCGGGCTGAGCGGGCTGACCGCGGAGTTGACCTCGCCCAGCGCTTCCAGGCGCTTGGCGGTTTCGGCGACGGCGGCGCTGTACTTCGGCTCGGTGAGCTTCGCGCCGCGGGGCGCTTCCAGCACCAGCGGGTTGTTGCCGAAGGCCTGCTTCGGGCAGGTTGTCTTCCAGCAGTTCGGTGGCGATCGTCGAGTCGGTCCCGGGCAGCGTCAGGTTTTCGCTGGTCTTGCTGCCACCGGCTTGGCCGATCGCGACGAGCGCGATCGCGAGCGCGACCCAGGCGGCGATGACCGGGTAGTGATGGCGCGAGCAGAAGCGGCCGATCGCGTAGAGGGGGCCGGTCATTCGGCCGCCAGCTCTGCCGGCGATGGCGTGGTGCCGTCCTCGAACGCCTCCGGAATCGATTCGGCGGCGTCGGCGCCGAGCAGGCGCCGCAGGGCGACCAGGTGCTGCGCCTGGTTAGCGGCGATCGAGCCGAGCAGGGCGCGCGGCCAGGATGAGGACAGGTGCGAGATCGTCCGAAGGTAGTAGGCGACGGAGACGCTCTCTACTTCGTAGAGGAACTCGAGCGCCTCGGCCCGCGTCTTCAAGCCCTCGCTTTCGATCTCTTCCTCCTCGGGCTCGGCCGCTTCGCCGAGGCCGCGCAGCGCCTTGACGATCGCGTCGGAGTGCTCCTGTTCCTGCGCGCGGAACTCACGGGCGGAGGCGAGGGCGGGACCGCGCAGCAGTGGCAGCGTGCGCTCGTAGGCCCGGATCGCGGCGAGCTCGCGGGCGAGGACGTTGTTGAGGATCTCGGCGTCGGCGGCCTTGTCGGGCACGGCCGTCGTCGTGCCGCCACCGCCGCCGCCGCAGCCGGCAACGACCAGCGCCAAAACGACCACGATCCCCGCCAACACGTGCCACCCCCGCCGCCGATGGGCCGAATACGAGCCTATGTGTCCCGAAATAGGCCCATCGGCGGCGGGATTTGCCGTGTAAGTGATTGGGTTTCGGGGCATGGCGAGGCGGACAAGCCTATGAGCAAAGACAGCGCCAAGGCGCTCGCGGTCCTGGCGGAGGAGATCCACGCGCTGCCGCCGCTGCCCGCGCCTGGTCGCCTGGCGCGAGGCCAGCGCGGCCGAGCCGCCGCGCCGCTACCGCGGTCGAGGACTACTGGGCGAAACCGCTCGACGGCTTCGGCGACCCGGCGGCGCGGGTGGCGATCGTCGGCCTGGCGCCGGCCGCGCACGGCGCCAACCGCACCGGCCGCATGTTCACCGGCGACCGCTCCGGCGAGTGGCTGTACGCGGCGCTGCACCGGGCGGGCTACGCCAACCGTGCCGAGTCCGAGCACCGCGGCGACCCGCTGCGCCTGCGCGACGCCTACATCACCGCGGTCGTCCGCTGCCCCCCGCCCGCCAACAAGCCGACCCCCGGCGAGCGCGACAACTGCCTGCCCTATCTGGAGCGCGAGCTGCAGCTCCTCGAGCGCTGCCGCGTCATCGTCGCGCTCGGCGCCTTCGCCTGGGACGGAGTCCTCCGCGCCGCTCGCGCCCTCGGGGCCGAGGCGCGCCCGAAGCCCCGCTTCGGCCACGGCGCCGAAGCCGACCTCGGCCGCTGGCAGCTGCTCGGCTGCTTCCACCCAAGCCAGCAGAACACCTTCACCGGCAAGCTGACCGTGCCGATGATCGACGCCGCCTTTGCGCGAGCGCGTGAGCTGGCGGGTTAGTCCTTCTTCTTCGGCGGTCCGACCTTGTCGTTGCCCGACGACGGCGCCTCGAAGCCCAGCATCGTGACCGACACCGGAATCCCGAATGCATCCTCCGCCGCCAGGCGTTCCGCGCTTGAGCTCTGAATCTCGAAGACCTTCTCCAGCATCTCGTGCAGGCCCGTTTTCAGCTCCTCCCAGCCCTGCTCATCGACGAGCATCGGAGTCCAGCTGACGTGACGGTCGAGCCGCTTGTCGAAGGTGCCCGCGAGCAGCGCGGACGAGACGTCGTTGAGGATCGTTTTGATCGCGCTGGCGCTCATGCCGGGGCGGATCGAGGCGGGGAGCTCGGCCCATTCCTCGATGTCGAGGAAGGCACGGTCGGTAGCCCGGTAATAGTGCTCCATGGCGCCGCGACGAGGAGCGGTGTCGACCAGTTCGATGCACTCGCACTCCTTCAGCACTTTGATGTGGTAGCTGACGTGGCCGACGGTCTGGTCGAGCTCCTTCGAGATTTCGTTGGGGCTCGCGACCCTTTCGTTGAGGATGTTCAGCGCTTGCACGCGCACCGGATGCCCTAGCGCCCGGACCAGGCGCTGATCGAGCGTCCCCCTCTGCCGGCGCTGGCTCGCGTCGGATTTTTGGCTTTTTGCCGCGGCTTTCTTCGGCGTCATGACAGTTCGCTCTCCTCCGTTCGGCAGGGGGTTCTCCCTGATCAATCCATCGTATTCCCTATATAGGAGTTTCGCTTGGATAAATGCAGGGACTTTTACGAACTATCTCGACTACCGTAACTATTTCTATCAATGCATCGGTCTCCACCATTGTCAGTAATTCGCCGGTTCTGGGCCGGCAAAAACAAACAGGGGGAGACAAATGACGATCACCGCTGCTCGCATAGTGCCGATGGTCTCGGTCCACAAGGTGGGCTGAGGACTCTTCGGTGCTTCGGCCTCGGATCAAGCGCACGACGGAACCGGTCGGCACGCCGGACGGCGACGTCTACCTAATGCGCCCGAGCGCCGAGAACGACATTCGGATCGAGAAACCGAACGATGAGCAACGGCAGCTGCTGGAGGCGCTCGATGGCGAGCACACGCTCGAGCAGCTGCGAGAGCAGTTCGGGGAGGAGGAAGTCGCCGACACGATCTCCCAGCTCGAGGAGCTGGAAGTCATCGAGGACGCAGCAGACGACGAGCTCGTCCCCGCGGCGGAGCTGGCGCGTTTCGACCGCCAGCTCCGCTATTTCAGCGACATCGGCCCCCAGGGACTGACGCCGTCGGAGTGCCAGCGGCGGTTGCGCGAGGCGAAGCTGGCCATCCTCGGGGTCGGCGGCCTCGGCGGCTCGGCTGCGATGTGGCTGGCCAGCGTCGGAATCGGCGAGATGTGGCTGATCGACGGCGACCGGGTCGAGGCGAGCAACCTCAATCGCCAGGTCCTGTACACCGAGGCCGACCTCGGGCTGCTCAAGGTCGAGGCGGCGACGGCGCGGCTGCGCGCCTTCTATCCCGGGATGCGGGTGACCTCGACCGCGAGGCGGCTGGAAAGCCAGGCGGAGATCGCCGAGTTCATCGACGGCGCGGACGCCGTGATCGACGCCGCCGACTGGCCGGCCCACGACATCGAGCGCTGGTGCAACTCGGCCTGCTTCGAGGCCGGCATTCCCTACATCACGATGAGCCACTTCCCGCCGATCGCCCGCGTCGGTCCGCTCTACGTACCGGGGGTGACCGGTTGCTTCGCCTGCCAGGAGACCGCCTACCGGCGCCAGTACCCGCTCTTCGACGTCGCGGTGGAGCAGCGCCGCGCCAAAGCCTCGCCGGCGGCGACGCTAGGGCCGGCCTGCGGGATGATCGGCGGCCAGGTCGCGCTGGAGGTCATGCACCTGCTGACCGGACTGGCGAAGCCATCGACGCTCGGCGTCGCCCACATCTCCGACCTGCGGACGCTGGAGGTCGAGCGCGAGCCGGTCGTGCCGGAGCCCGGCTGTCCCGTCTGCGGCCACCTCGAGCACGCCGCCGAGCCAGTAGCGGAGGTGGCGGAGGGATAGGTTTGGCGGCGTGCCGAAGAGGCTCGCCCCACTCCTGGTCGCTGTCCTCGCTCTGTGGGGCGGTTGCGGCGATTCGTCCAGCGAGAAGGCGCCGGCGCCGACCGCGCCCGTCGGCGCCGCGGCGAAGACCTGCGACGCCCGCTCGCCGGGTATCGACGCCCTGCGTGCCACCGGCGTCTCCTGCAGCCAAGCGCGGCGGATTGTGCGGGGATGGCGGCGCGAGCGCTCGTGCTCGCTCCCGTCCGCCGCCTCCCGAACCTCCTGCCTCAGCCGCTCCTACCGCTGCCTCGGCGCCCGCACCGACCGCGGCCTCGCCGTCAGCTGCGCCCGCGCCGGGCAGTCGATCGCCTTCACCGTTCGGCGCTAGCCAAGCGCGGCGCCGGGTCGAAGAAGAGCGCCAGCCACATGAACGGGGCGATGCCGGGAGCGACGATCGCGACTGGGATCGAGGCGAGTGGCGACCCCTGGGTTGGCCCAGACGAGGCCTCGACCCCGCCCTTGATTGACCGCCGCAATCCAAGGGCCACGCCGTGCAGGTGGCCTCAAAACCAGCGTCGCACCCATGCGATGAGGGCTGACCAAAACCGGAGAGTTATGATCCACCGGAGCATGATGATGATCCCCAGCAAACCAAAAATTAGGATCCCCTGAAACACGCCGAGAACATCGTCGGTATGCAGGTCGCCGTTGAGGAGGATGACCACTATCAGCAGGCCGACAATCGTCCAGGCAACAAGATTCTTTGGAGCCTTCGTCACCCGCATACTCCTCCAAGCCCTCTCTCAACCGCAAGGGATACGGATCACCGGCTTAACCACTTGACCGGAGCTGTCATATCCAATTACGCGCTTGAGACAGCTAGGCCCAGCATATGCCGTTGCTCCGTAGCGAAGGGGGGCCAAGTCAATCGCTCGCCCTCGTCGCTCCCCCAAGAGTCGTAGACGCACGTTTCGCGGCGTTCGCCCTCGAAGCCAAACCCTCGCCCGCACGACCACCGGGCGGAATACCAAGCCGATGGCAGACCGTTTCGCCTTGCCGGCATTCCCCGTAGAGGCAGCCATCAGCGGTAGCGGGTCAAACACGCCGCACACCGTGCTCCTGCCGACCTCCGACGACGGCGCTGCCAAACTGACGCGAAGGCAGGGGCGCTCCGGGCTTTTGGACCTCCTGAAGACCTCGACTCTCCAGTCGTAGCCGCCAACCGATCCAGAGATCTCTGGGGGGATCGTGCCTTTCGCGATGACATCTGCCTGGCTAACTGCGGTACCGGTCAACACCAGCACCGCAGCTAACCAGACCAACCTTCTCGACCTTGATCGCAGGCCGAAGATCCGCTTAGGTCGACGGATTGCAGACGCAGAAGGTGTTGTGCCCGTTTGCATAGCCCGAAGGATACGCATAAATGGACACCGGTTCTTCCTTTTCGACAGGACCACCTAGCGGAGCTATATCCCATACATGCCTCGACGTAATGTGGTATCCGCCGTAGTTGGGCTGGTGGTTTGGCCCTACCCAATTACAGAAGGTGTTGCTCGCCGTGAATCCCAACGTCGACTTGAAGCAGGCCGGATGTATGCCGCTCGCCTTCCACCAAACAAATTTACGGTTGTATTCGATCCAGGTTTGGGCCGTCAGCTTGTATGGCCTGCACCCGCCAGGCCCCTCGTAGGCGCAATGGTCGTAGATGTAGAAGTGGCCATAGTGGGGAAGCGCTTGTGAGGCACTAGCGCCGCCATCGTCTTGGTTGTTGTATGGGAGGAGTACGGGAGGCGTTAAGTAACCGTGGCTGTATTCCGGCACGCTGAGGCCCAGGCGGATTTCTTCCAGACGTTTTTCTTCTTCGGCTTTCGCTTCTTCTTCCCGGATTTGTTCTTCTTCTTCTCGTTTGAATCGCGCTTCCTGCTGTTCTTTTTGATCCATGGGCGCCGCGACCGTCTCGGTACTAATGCCGCCCTTCCATCCCGTCCCCCCGGTAACCGGATACACAAAGGAGCTGGATTTATGCTGCACGCGGAGAGTGATGACTTTACCTTCGCTCACCGCCAGGCTCGTGGGAACCGATTTGCCAACCGCATCGTGAGCCGGTTCGGCCAGGATCGTCATTGCCGGGGTTCCATCGGAGAGTCGAACCTCGGCGGAACCTTCGTTGACCTGATTAAGGGTTTGTCCTTCGCGCAGTAGAACTTCCCACGAGAAGTATTCTGCGGCGGCTTGGTCGCGAATCGACTGGAAAGCCATGATTCCGTCGAAGACCGGCCGGATGATCGTGTCAACGTTAAGGGCGGTGTTTGAAGCGACGGCAGATGATTCATCCACGACAACGGCGCCAGAAGCACCCACTGCGGTGGTTACCGGCTCAACTTCGATGGTGGAATCTGGAACACCAACTTCGAAGCCGCTCTCAGTGTTGGTGCTGATCGTGCTGAGGTTGGGCGTGCCGGTGCTGTGGAGCTCCCCGATCCCGCTGTGGAGGACAGGGTCGTTTCCGGCGGCCTGCTCTGCGGGATCGATGGTCTCCGAGTTGGGAGCGATCAGCGTGGATTCGCTCGTGTCGTCGAAGGCTTCAAGCGTCGTTACCGCCTCACCCGCGGGAATATTGCCGTCCGGGTTGACGTTGATCGTCCAGGTCCGTTTGCGAACATTCCCGGCGCCATCGGTAGCAACGAGTTCGGCCGGGTGGGCTCCGCCGTCATAGCTCGCCATGTTGACCGTTTTGCCATAGGCGAACTGTTTTGAGCACCCACCGGCCGGACAAGTGGCGGTCGTGGTTTGAACAACCTGCCCGTCGATCTTCAACTCGACTTTGGTGACGCCGTATCCGTTTCCGTCGACGACATCGACTTTCGGTTCGTAGCTGTTCTGTTCAAGCCAGCCGCTAGGAGCCGTGTAGAAGGTGGCGAGATTCTGGAATTCGGGAGCCGTTTCATCGCGTTTGATCGTGAATACGCGAGAGTTCATTTTCGTTTTCCCGGCCCCATCGGTCGAGATGGCTTCAAGCAAATGCGGTCCTGGCGTGAAGTTGTTTGAGTTAAGGGTGTATTCGCGAGTCAGTGAGCAGCCTTCACTCGGGCACCCAGGCGAGATCGAGTCAACTTTGACTCCGTCGACCTTGAATTCGATACTCGCAACGCCGGATTTGCGCTGATCCACCGGGCCTGGGTCGGTCGCCTGGAGTTTGGCGGTGTAGGCCGGGCGGGTCTGCCCCAGAGTGCCTTGTTCGTTAATGGTCCCGGAGAAGACGTTCGTGGGGGCCGTGAGATCGCCGTGGGTCTCGACCGTCAGCGTTTTTTCCTTCTGGACTCCGGCAGCGTCGGTGACGATCACTTGGACGCTGTGATTGCCGACCGTGAAGTTGTCTGCGTTTAGGGTCCATTCGCGGGAGGCCGAGCAGTTTTTCCCAGCGGCGCAGCCAGGGTTGTAGGTGTCTTTGAGGACGCCGTCGACCTTGATCTCGGTTTTTGCGACACCCGACTGAACGTTGAGATCGGCGTTATTCCAGCGGCTGATCCGTTTGTTGCCGGCATCAGCGACGTAGAGCTGGTTGTCGGGGCCGAAGCTGAGTCCTACGGCTTCGAGGAACTGAGCGTTACCGCTGCCGGCCGTCCCGAACTGCCGGACATAGGTTCCGTTGGGCTTGAAGATCTGAACGCGACCGTTGCCGCGGTCCATGATTGCCAGATTCCCTGATGGCGCGATGTCGATACTGACCGCTTCTTTTAGCTGACCGTTGCCCGAACCCGCAGTTCCGAACTGGAACTTCCATTTGCCGGAAGAATCGAACATGAAGATTTTGCCGACGCCGTTGTCTATGACCCACACATTGCCGAACGAGTCCGTCGCGACCCCGTTTGGCGAGACAAGATCAGTCGGTGCATCATTGGGGTTTTTTTCGGTTCCGGTCACAGACCCGATCGAGGTGATCGGGTTTTCGCTCAGCTTGACGACACGTTTGAGACCAATGTCGGTGACCCATAGGACGCCCCCCGGTCCGGTGGCGATTCCGTATGGCTGGGAGTTGGGGTCAGTGAATTTCGCTTTCCGCAGGAAGGCGCCGCTCGCCGAGAACGCCTGGACCCGGTCATTGCCGAGATCGGTAACCCAAACCGTGCCGTCCGGCGCGACGGCGATCCCCCGCGGATCGTTGAACTGACCATCTGCCGAACCGGTGGAGCCGAACTGGCTGACGTAGGTTCCGCTGGCGTCGTACTTGACGACCTTGTTGTTGAGGCGGTCGACCGCGTAGATGCTTCCGTCCGGAGCTACAGCGACACCCATCGGGCGTTCGTACTGACCGGCCCCCGTCCCTGCCGTGCCGAGGGGCGTGGTGGCGCCCGCGGTGGTTTCGTCGCCATCTTTCCCGTTCACTTTGAGGACATATTTGGCAAGTTTGGTCCCCAGGGTCGCCTGTTCCGTCAGCTGACCGGAGAGGGTGACCTGCGGCGGAACGTGGTCTACCTTGAGTTCGACTTTCCCCGCTGCTGATTTGTTCCCGAGGGGATCTTCGGCGACAAGGTTGAGGAGTCCGACACCGGTCGGAAAGCTAGTCGGATCGTAGGTGACCACTGGGGTGCCTGCTTTGGAGGACGACCAAGTGCGCGGGCACACTCCCGCGCCAGTACCGGTGCAGCCAAAGAGGGTTTTTGAACTTGGCGGACTGCCTGGGTAGTCGGGGGCCGCGTTCATCGCATTGACACCCAAGCCATCATCAGAGACTACGAATTCAACGGGTTTCGAGGTGGAGTTAACCCATCCGGTCGGCCCGGCGAGCGGGGTGCCGAATTTCGGAACGTTGCCCGAAGGCTCACTCAGTTCGACCTGAGCAGCTTGGACAAACACGGTCGCTCCAACCTGGGGCGCCGTGTAATTTTCCAGCGCCCACAGGCCGACGGAGCCAAACTTTGATTCCTGGTCGCCGTTGAATTCGTATTTGTAGTTGAGGTCCGTCAGATGGTGTTCGGACAAGCTGGTGTGCGTCAGATTGCTCGCCCAGGTACCGTTAGGCCGCATAAGCCCAAGCTCCATGTACGGGCTCGCAATTTTCCCGTAGGCCATGTGAGTCAGATTCCAAAGCTTCAACTTCGAGATGTAGGTCTGTGGAACCGTTCCAGTTTTTTCTTGATCTTCGTAGAAGCGCGGTACGGCGTATTTCCACGCTACATGCGACCCTGCCGTAACGGTGCCGGGACCACCCGTCGTAGAAGCGTAGAGGCCCAACGGATTGTTGTAGTTGCCTCCATTGTTAGCTGCGAGGTAGAATAGTTTTTCGGTCGAAGCGTATTCGGGGCTCCACTCTTCGTGCTGTTTGGTTTCGAAAATAGCGAGCCATTTAGTAATTTCATTGCCGCCCGTATAGATCCCTTTGGGATCGACAACTTCTTTGGCCCATTCATAAGTCTGGAAAAGAGGGTCTACCAAAATCGGGTAAGAGGAGGTGGGCTCAGGGGAGACCGTGAGGATGAGGTCGTCGCCGGCAACGACCATCGTGACCGGTACTTCCTCACCTGCAGCATCCATCGCCGCGGGACGGTCGACGGTCATCAGCAGTTCATCGCCCATAAGTACCTTTGCTCCACCCACGTCAGTGGAGGACACCTCCGCCCCATTGGGGACGGAGAGGGCGAGCCGTTGAGTAGTGGGTGAATCGGCACTGCGTATCTGAGTCAGCGTCTCAAGCCCAAGCGGAGTCGGCGTGACGGCGAAATCAGTATCCGCTGCAACGTCGGGATAGAAGGCCGTCTCCGCTTCCAAGACGGAAGCCTGGCGAGAATCCGCATCAGTCTCCAGCCGGATACCGATTCCCGCGTCGGGCAAGGCGATAGGGGCGCCGATCTCGGCCGGAACCTTGATGTCCACAAGGGGATTGACGGCTTCGATGACGCCGCCGGCCCCAGTTTCGAGACCGAGATCGATCGCTTTCAGGTCTCCCGAGTCGGTCTTCGCTCCAAGCGGAATCGTGGAATCGACTAGGACCCGCTGTGGGTTTCCTTCGGGGTCGACGGTGGAAACAACAGCAGCATCCGGTGCAAGGAATTTCTGAACATCGAGTTCATCGAAGGTTCCTCCGGCTGCGTCCAGGACCGGTTCAAATACCGTCTGAAGGAGGTCGCCAGCCTGCTCGCGCCCCATTTCGGGGAGTGGAACATCGAGGTCCCCGGCCGGGTTCGTCGGCGCAGGGACTATGGCCCCGTTGGCCTGTCCTTCAAGTCCTTCCAGCCCAGTCGCAAGCGAAGGCTGCTCGCCGGCCTCTTCTCCACTTGCAGCCGCAACGGCTACAACGAGAACAAGAAAAAGGGTGACGAGCGCCAACATGGCGGCCTTCGCTCGGGTGCTCGGGATTACGGGCTGCGACATCGGCTGCAAGGTTCCCCTCCAGTGAAAGATGGACGATCAAATTGGAAATACGAACTCGGTGCGTACCCCAGTCCGCGGGGGGACCTTATACAGGAATGGCGCCTGAGTAGTACCCACTATTCGCTTTATTTAGCTAGGCAAGTTCTATTGGTGGTGCGTACTCTGAATCGCGCAAACGTGGACAGTGGTCTGCTGGGCGCCATTCTCAGACCGTCCAACTGAGATGGGGTGAGTGGCATGGCACCCCGGCCCTGGCCCCCTCCCACTTTGGTGGCACCGGTGATCGCCTTGGCTCTTTGCACGGTGTCTCGATGGCTTGGCGGCATCGGGCTGCTTTGAGCAATTTTGCACTTCACTCGGGGCGACCGCGTATTCGGCCGTTGTTGCTTTAGCCGTCCTCGGCCGAACCAGCCGCGGCGTAATAGACCTCAGTGGCACCGCGCGCTTCCCGCCTCCATAGTTCGACCGTCAAGCCCATTTCCTCAAGCGTTCGGGCGTGGTAGGCGACGGTGGCGTACACGTATTTGCCCGGGCCGAGCAGCAACCAGAACTCGGTCGCCGAGAGAGGCTGGTCGATCCAGTCAAGAGCTTCAACAATGGCGATCTTCAGTTCGTGGACGGAGGCATCAATGAGTGCGCACCATTTGAACGCCTCCAGATTCCAATCTTCAAAGGGTGGACGAGTCTTCAGGCGTTTAGGAAGCCTTGTCGCTCCTTTTGAGGCAGGGGTCATCGGTGGGTCTGCTCCAGTACCGATCCACTGGCATCTCGCAGCATTCCGATCTCCTCCCGTTGCGCACGGGTCTCCTCCTGATCGGTCCTCATCGACTGGTAGGCCGCCATCGCTTCGATCTGCATCCGACTCACGATCCGCCGCAGCTCTCAGGGCATCGCAGCCCCATGCCATGCTCCTCTACACGTCTCGCTGAAAGACCACGGTGGGTCCCCTTTGGGAATCTCAACGGGGAATCAACGGGGGGCGGTGTCGTTCCCAAACCCAGTAGGTCGCAGGGCACCCGCCGCCAGTCCACGGCGAGCGGCCCTGCGAATGAGATGCCCCGCCCAACCCGTAGAGCGGAACGCCTCGGTCTTGCACCTAACAGTGAGCGACGTACCTTGGGAGAAGCATGGGTTACCTCGCTCGAGGTGGCAAGTCTTGAATGAAGATGGCTTGGATCGCAATTCATAATCGGAATCGACGCGGTCACTGGCTATCGTCGTCGGGCGGCGCCGACTCCAAATGAATAGCGACGATTCCGCCTCCGCCGGTGAGCCTTCCGGCGATAAGAACCGCCGCACCGGCCCGAAGGTCTCGACTATGGGGCTCCGCGATCTCGTGAGGGACTTCTACCTCACAGCTAGCGGGAATCCAGCCGTCCTCTCCATCCTCCGATTCGAGAGCAGAGAAGGCGACTAGCAGCAGCGTGACCGGATCTCCGTCGCGGCTTTTTTCAGGCTGAGGATCAGCGGCCAAGATTCCCGTCAGGAGGACGTGATTGAGCTCTAATCGCCTACCACCTCGCGATGCACCCTCCGTCCAACTGGACGGCGCCTCCCCGCTGAGCGCGCCGGCCGTCGCACTATGGACCTGTCTCCTTCGGGAGCCGGCCGAGGTGGTGGCGGCGGGCATCCTGAGACGCCAGCGGCAAGATTGTTGGTCGCGCCGGAACACGATCATGCCGTCCCGCCATCGCGGAGAGTTCGGGCTGCCATTCAGCCTGTCCCCTGCTTCGCAGCCTTCGCGGGTAGCGATTTGGCGGTCGGCGAGGCCAAGACTGCTGAGGCCGGCGGGGGAGGGAAAACCCGAAACCCCTGCCCCCGCCGACCGACCTTGGGGGAAGTCTTCGCGATGGTTACGGCGACCGTCGCCAGGAACACGCAGGCAAGGATTGATCCCACCGCGCCGATTCGGAAGGTGCCGGCCGCGCCAAACGCAGCGATGAGTCCTCCGGCCCCAATAGTCCCGACCGAAACTGCGGCCAGGCACACGGCTTCGCTCCCGGCGAAGACGCAGCTCCGAATAGCGTCCGGGGTCACCCTCTGCACGAGGTTTTCGTGAGCGACCATCCAAGTGCCGTAGGCCGCGCCTGCAAACCCCATCCCGGCAAGGGCAAGCATGAAAGCCGGGCGCAAATCCGATCATCAGAAATCCAACTGCAAATGCGCCAGACGCGGCGGCCAGGATTGCAGTCGGCCCCTCCGTCATCCGCAACAGATCCCGACTCGCGAATCGAGTGCCGGCGATCCCTCCCAAGGCGAACAAGCAACAAAGTGCGGCGAAACCGGTGGAGCCCACACCAAAATCCGCGCTCAATGAAACCTCTGCGGGCGCCGTTAGACCGACCCCGACGAAGATGATGCCGTATGCCAGCGTCACCGGCCGGAGAAGCTGATGCTTTCCGAGATACCGGAAGCCCGCCGCGAACTCGGCTAGACGCCCCTTCTCACCGTCAGCGCGGTTCGGGCGAAAGTCCGCGTCAATCGCAATGAGAAGTACAGCCGAGATCAGGAAGGTGACGGTGTTAAAAAGGAAGACTGATGCCGGGCCTGAGATCAGGATCAGAACAGCGGCGATAAGAGGCCCCACTAAGCCGCCGGAGATTCCCGCAGCGGCCAACTTTGCATTCGCTGCTGGAAGCTGCCCCCGAGAGCCGACGACGCCGGGTAGTGCGGCAGCGGTTGCCGACATCAGCGGCGCAGCCGCCAGGGAGGCAACCACTCGAAGGATCAACAGCTCGACGGGAAAAGACGTAAAGGCCGCCATTAGGAGGAAACAGGCCGCCCCCAGGAGCTCCGAGGCCACCATGACCCTTCTCCGGTCGAAACGATCTCCGAGCCAGCCGGCGAAGGGACTTGCCAAAGCCGGAACAGCGAAGGACGCAAGCGCGCCGAGCGCAACCACACTCGCCGATTCCGTCTCTTGGTAGAGGACGACGAGAAGGGCAACGAAGGCTGCGTTGCCGCCCGAGAAGCTGATCGCCCGCGCTATCGCGATCCGGTTCACCGCCTTCTTCGGCGGCGCTCCGGCCAAATGCTCCCCCCCGTTTCTCCGATCGGGGTCGAAGCTGTCGTTCTCAGATTGTTTTCCGGTCACAGAAGTTAGGTCCGTCCTGCAGTGCCGGTCTGCCTCCCTTCAAGACGGCCGAGCACGCTTAAGCGTTTAGACCGATCAGAGTTTCGGTGGCTTCTTTCACTAAATCAAATGCATTTGGTGCAAATAATTGGGGCGTCCTGCTATTGCCGCATTTCCCGAAGTGGAGATCGGAAACTCGACAGCAAGAAGGCAGCGGGAAAGCTGCTGAATCCTTTATCGCGGCAACGCTTCCCAACCTCGCCCTCGACGCGGAGGAGGGTGTCCCCAAAGATCTGCAGCGCCTTGGTGACCTGGCTCCATCCGATCTCGTCAACCAGCAACGGGCTCATAGATAGATGTCGATCGAAGCGATTGTTGAACCGCCCCGCTTCGATCGCGCCGATCGAGGTCGCGATGAAGGGCTCAAAGGCGTTCCAGCTCGGACCTTTCCTGGCAACCTCGGGAACCCGCTCGTAGATGTCCGACTCCGAAACGTTGGGAGCAGCTGCGCGGAAGCGGTAAACGCTGGCTCCATGCAGGGCCCCGCCAGTTTCGGTGTCGATATTCACTGCCCAGCCGAGATCCGTTAGGCGCTTGCACCGTCTGAGAAAGGTCTGATTGTTCGCCCCCCCGAGTGTCGTGCGAAGCTCAGCCGGCGTCATGGTGGCGCGGTTCAGCTCGTCAACGATTTCCAGATCGAGGCGATCCGAGAACACCTTCCCGACCCGCTGCGGCCACGGCGGCGGCGACGCCAAATCGCTGGCTTTCGGTAGCGGGGTGATGCCGTCGGGGGCGGGTCCGGGCGCTTCAAAAGCGGCGAGGTTGACGACCATCAGAAGCGGTTGCTCGCCACTACTCTCAAGGCGGATTTTTGCGTCGATCTGCTCCTGAAGGAGCGTCTGGAAGCATCGCTCGACGGCGTCATGTCCCTTGCACCATCCGAGCTCATCGACCTCAATGATCTTGAAGGTCGCCACCTCATCGCGTCGAGCGTCAGCGGTTCCTTGATCTAGCGCTTCTCCAAGCCTGCCGCCCTGCTCCTCTAGCAACTGAACCGTAAATGCGTCCCGGATCGAGAAAGGAATCGTCCGCCAAGTTTCGGTGTGGATCACCGCCAGTTCCGTGGAGCGATAGAGCGCTTCCGGCCGTCCGCGCCCGACCGCCGCCGTGCGGACCTTTCGGAGCCAGCCGTAGTCAACGAGTTTGAGGAAGTGCCGACGGACGCTGTCGTAAGAACTGCCGCCGACGGTCTCGTAGAACTCGCGGACACCCATTTCGCGCATGTAGAGCTCGGTCACGATCGTCAACCGGATCTGCTCCATGTAGAGGATGCCTAGTCGCTCTAGATAACTCTGGCCGAGGCAGAGAAGTCGGTGATCTCCGGGTCGATCGGCGGGCTGGCGGGGCGGTGGCTCTGCTTTAGAGGATTTCACTAGTACCGAATTAGTTACCAGACGGGCCTGCGACGGCGCGCACTCGCTCGGCACCTTGGCGTCCACCGGCCGATGGGTCGAAACTGCCTCTGCCCGCAATTAAATGGGAGGAGGTGAGCGCATGAAGATCAAGGTCATCGCGACGGTCGTGCCGGCGGTATCGACCCACAAGAACGGCTGATGTAGAGCCAAAAAGAGCGGGGCGCATTGCCCTGGTCACTTTGCCGGGGCGGGCGCCCCGCCTCTGTCGGAATTGTTTGCACTCAGGTTCGATGACCCACCACGCCTGGATCTGGCCGGGACGACGGCCCCTGCCCGAGCGCCCCGGCGGCTAATACACGTTAAAACGTTTAACATATTCAGCGGCAATAGCGGTCGATATTTATCCGGTGGGTCCAGACTGGAGAACGTGACCGGTATCCCGTTCTCCCTCTCGCCTCCTGCGACTCACGTTATAACGGTTAACAACTAAGCTGTCTGGCGGGAAGGCTGCCTTGCAACCTTGCCTCCCCGCCGCCGGACCACCCCGCGATCTCCACTTCATAAAGCGCTCGGCGAAGCGATCGAGGAGCTGCGGATGAAGGCCGGCCTTACCCATGAGGAGCTGTCCGATCGCCTCGGAATGTCTTTCCAGCGAATCAGCGAGCTTGAGCGGGGCATCGCTAACCCCACCTTCGAGACCTTGATCCGAATCACCAAAGGTCTCGGAGTCGAACTAAGCGACCTGGCGAGCCTGATGGAGACGATCCGCGACAAAGGGACGCGCTGAGGCAAGCGCAAGCCGTCGCTCGATCACCGCGAGCCGGCACCGATGAATACCAGCTTGTAGTCCCGGTCTTCGTCCACCGGGGCGGTCAGCACAACCTCGCCATTCGCCTCGCTCATGCCAAGAGCGGCGACCGCCTGAAGGCCAGCCGCTCGCATCGCCTCCATAACCTCGCGCTCGGATCGAAACCGCTCTAGGTGACGGATGGGATCGGCAAGCCGATCGCCTGCGATCTCGGCTTCAAAGACCGACGAGGCGACCTCCCCCCTGCCGCTCCAAACCCAGCGCGAACCATCGTGCTCAACTTCCCTGACCTCAGATGCTCCGCTCACGTAGGTCGAGCGAGAGTTCACGTCGAAGATCAGCAGGCCACCCCTCGCCAGATTCGCCCGCATCCCGGCGAGCGCGAGAACGAGATCGTCGTCTCCGAGCAGATAGTTCACGGAGTCATTGAGCGAGAGCACTAGATCGAAGTCGCCGAGGTGGGGCAGCTCCCGCATATCGGCAACCTGCAAGTCGAGCTCCGCGCCTCCCACCTCGGCCGCAACTTTCAACATGGCCGGCGAGAGATCGCAGCCAATGATCCGCCACCCTCGACGCAGTAGCGGGCCGAATGCTCGGCCGGTGCCGCATCCAACGTCGAAGGCTCTGCCGCCTTCTCGGAGACCGTGCTTTCTGAGCTCCGGCAACAAAGCTCGGCCAAGCCACATCTCATAGTCGTTTGAGGCATTGAAGTCGTTGTAGATCGACGCGAATGTCTCATACGCCGTCAAGGCGGGGTCAGTCTTCATGGAGGCGACATTAGCCCAAGTTTGACTGATCGCTCCGGTGGAGTCTCGGCATGGCAGCCGGGCTTACGATTCTCCCGTGAAGGTCCGGCGAATGCGTCCCCAGGAGCTTGACGCTGCGGTCAGTGTGTGGCGCGAGGCAAATATCGCCCGTGGTGCTCCGCATGGGCCAGAGCGCACCGCCCGCATCGGCGCGAAACTCTCAGCCTCAGACTCCTTGCCACTCGTCGCGCTGCGACCAGGCATCGTCGGCATGGCGCTGGCCGAGCCTGGACGGTTCGGCGACGGCACTGGCGAGCCCGATCCTTCTCTCCTGCATATCTCGATGGTGTTCGTGCGTCCCGCCGAGCAAGGCACAGGAGTCGGTCTCCCCCTTGTCCTTCATCTGCTCGACGTCGCTCGCTCGCTGGGCTACCGGCGCGTCGGCGTCTGGACCGCCCGGGAGAACGCGCCCGCCCGCAAGCTCTACGAGCGCGCCGGGATGATCCCCACCGGCAGGAGCGCTCCGCTTCGATCCGGGACGCGGCTCCATTACGAATGCTTCCTAAAACGGTGAGGACGGCGCCGCGCAGCCTCGGTAGGGCTTTCGTTGGGCCCTCTCCTTGAGTTATTGGCGGCGTCTGCTTCCGCCTTCGGTTCACGGCCAGCGTCATTCTCGAAAATTGAGAGACAGATTGAGAGACAGGCGAGTCGGAGCGCAACGGGGCAAGCGCGGGATCTCTCTTAGAATGCGGCCGTTGCCGGCGTAGCTCAGTTGGTAGAGCACTTCATTCGTAATGAAGGGGTCCCCGGTTCAAGTCCGGGCGTCGGCTCTCGGGCAGATCCGCGACAGACGCAGTCAGGTCTGGCAGCGCGGGCACCAGTAGGTGGTGCGGTTGGCGTCTCCCTGGCCGCGGGAGGCGATGCGGTCGCCGCAGCAGGGGACAGGGGCGGCGGGCGCGGTAGACGGCGTAGGTGTGGCGGCCGCTCGCGACCGCCTCGAGCATCAGCGAGCGGGCGGCTTCGAGGACGGCGCGGAGGTCGTCGTCGCCAAGGTCGGCGATCGGGCGCCAGGGGTCGAGGCGGGCAGCGAAGCAGGCCTCGCTCTTGAAGATGTTGCCGATGCCGGCGACGAGGGTCTGGTCGAGCAGGGCGTCGCCGAGGGCGCGGGTCGGGTCGGCGCGCAGGGACCGCGGCCGCGGCGTCGGGGTCGAAGTCCGGGGCCGAGGACGTCGGGGCCGAGGCGGCCGAGCTGGGGGTCGCGGGCCAGGCGCGCGGCGGGGATCAGCCGCAGGGTCGGACCGCCGAACTGGACCGCCTCCTGGCGCTCCCCGGCGAGGACCGCCCAGGCGGCGCGGCGCGGCTTGCGCCAGCGGCCGCCGCGGGGATAGACGTGCCAGGCGCCGTTCATCCCCATGTGGCTGTGCAGAACCAGCTCGCCGAAGTGGAGCAGCAGGTTCTTGCCGCGCGATTCGACCCGGTCGAGGCGGCGGCCGTCGAGGCGCTCGATGCCGGCGGCCTGGCCGCGCTGGTTGGGAGCGCCGACCGCAACGGTCTGGCCGGTGAGGGCGGCGTCGAGGCGCCGCGCCGCCCGCAGGATCGTGTCCCCCTCCGCCATCGCCCCATGATGAGGCAGACGTTGCGTGGGGCTAGATTTGGGTGCGTGCCCCGGCGAGGAATGGATCCGCTGGCGCGGCGGCTGGCGCTGGCGCTTGGCGCCGCCCGGGTCGGACTCGGGGTCGGCGCCCTGTTCGCCACCGGCCCGACGCTGAAGGCGTTGCTGTTCGGCGAGACCGACGGCGGTCGGCCGAGCGCTGGCGAAGCTCGCCGGCGGCCGCGACCTGGCGCTGGGCCTGTTGACGCTGGCGGCGCGCGACGATCGCGACGATCCTGCGGACGGTCGTCCTCGCCGCAGCCCTGCTCGACGCCGCCGACGCGTTCTCGCTCGGTCTCGCCGCCCGCGACGGCGAGACCCGCCTCGCCGGCCTCGGCGGCGTCGCCTCGGGCGGCGCCGCGGCGGTCGCCGGCGCCTGGGCCTGGCGCCGCCTCGGCTAGCTACGAGGGTCTAGTCGCTGCCGTTCTGGCTGAAGTTCCCCGAGCCCGCCGGGTTGAAGTCGTGGGACTCGATCACGCGGTCGATCAGGCCGTACTCGACCGCGTCCGGAGGCTGGAAGAATTTGTCGCGTTCCATGTCTTCGTGGATCTGCTCGCGCGACTGGCCGGTGTGCTTGACGTAGATCCCGTCGAGGCGCTCGCGCAGCTCGAGGATCTCTTTGGCGTGGATCTCGATGTCGCGTCGACTGGCCTTCGAAGCCGCCGCTGGGCTGGTGGATGAGGATGCGGCTGTTCGGCAGCGCCATCCGCTTGCCCTTGGCGCCGCCGGTGAGGATCAGCGAGCCGGCCGACATCGCGATCCCGTAACAGATCGTCTGCACGTCGGGCTTGATGAACTGCATCGTGTCGTAGATCGCCAGGCCCGCGTAGGCGGAGCCGCCGGGTGAGTTGATGTAGAGGCTGACGTCCTTGTCCGGGTCCTCGGACTCGAGGTGCAGCAGCTGGGCGATGATCAGGTTGGCGAGGTCCTCGGTCACCTGTTCCCCGAGGAAGACGATGCGCTGCGCCAGCAGGCGCGAGTAGATGTCGAAGGAGCGCTCGCCGCGAGCGGTCTGCTCGACGACCATCGGTACCAGTGGCATGGGGCCTCCGTTTCGGGGATTGAACTGCGTCCTTGACCTTATCCAGGTGGGCTGCTCGGCGCGGGAGGTCGCGTAGGCCGCGTTCTTTGCTGCAATTGCCTTGAGGTGATCGTCTCGGTGCACATCGCCGAGGTGGGGCCGCGCGAGGCGGCGGAGGTGCTGCTGCGGCCGCCGAAGCCGGGCCGCGTGCCCGGCCTGACCTACGCCGAGACGACCGCCAACGCGCCGCTGGGCGAGCCGCTGCTGCCGCCGCGGCGCCTCGGGCCGGTCGGGATGATCGCCGCCTGGGAGAGCGACGCGGCGCTCGACGAGTTCTGCGCCCGCCATCCCGTCGCCGCGCACCTCGCCGGCGGGCTGGCAGGTGCGGCTGCAGCCGCTGCGCGTCTCCGGCGCCTGGGCCGGGATGCCGGGGCTGCCGGCGCGGGCGCTGCCGGTCGATGACGAGGAGCCGGTCGGGATCCTCACCCTGGGACGCCTGCGGCTGCTCCGCACCGGCGCCTTCCGCCGCAGCGCCGGCCCTGCCGAGGCCGCCGCGCTCGACAGCCCGGCGCTGCTGGCCGGCATCGGCCTGGCCCGCCCGCCCCGCCTCGTCGCCACCTTCACGCTCTGGCGCAGCGCCGCGGCGATGCGCGACTACGCCTACGGCAGGGCCGCCGCGCACCACGCCGCGATCGGCGCCGACCGCGCCCGCCCCTTCCACCACGAATCGGCCTTCGTCCGCTTCCGCCCCTACGCCTCGCGCGGCAACTGGGACGGGCGCGACCCGCTCGCGGGCCTCGTCGCTACGCCGATCGGCTGACGCTCAGCCCCGGATCTGACAGGGGCTGAGGAAGGTGCCCTTCATGCGGGTGCCGTCTTTGAAGCCGAACTTGCCGATCGCCTGCAGGCGGCCGTCGGCGCAGCGGGCGTTGATGTAGCTGTGCTTCTTGCCCTTGTAGGTCCATTTGCGGCCGACCCGGATGGAGCCGGAGATGGGGATGCCGGCGCCGCCGGCGATCTTCGGGATCTCGGCTTTGACGCGATAGCCGTAGCGGCCGTTGTGGATCGTTTCGATCCGGACCGGGACGATGAAGGTGGTCGGAGCCGGGACCGTGGTGTAGGCGTGGGCGAGGACGCTCGGGTCCCCGCCCGATGCGGGGCCCGTTGAAGATCGTGATCGGCGAGGTGGCCGGGATCGGCGCCTGTTCGGGGAACTTGACGATGGCGCGGCCGAGCCCGTGCCGACGATCGCGCCCGGGCAGAGCTTGCGCGCCTGCGGCACCGTCGTCGCCTGCAGTTTGGCCGGCGCTGCATTTCGGCAGGCCGGTGGTGTCGACCGAGCCGTGCTTGTCGAATTCGAACTCGATCGTCTTCAGCACCGGCGGCAGTTGCCGTCGACGGTGCTGATCTTGCCGCGGCCGAAGATCGTGATCGGCGCGTCGACGTTCTTCGGCAGCGCCGTCGGCGTGAAGCCGCCTTCGCCGTCGACGACGATGTTGCCGGCCTGGATGTGGACCTTCGTGACCTTCTTGACGCCGCCAGCGCGCTGCCGGCGACGACAAGAGGCGCACGGCGGCAACGGCCACCGCGAGCCCGCGGATGGTTCTCCTGCCCATGAAAAGATGGTACTGCAAGCCCACCTGGGCGAACTCTGCTTGCGAGCTACCCGAGCGCTATCCCGAATTTCTCTTTGGTGGTGAGCGAGAATTTGAGCGTGCCGCTGAACGTGGCCACGACTCCAAGCCGGCGTCACCCTGTGTGCCCACCGGTAACTTGCTGCGGAGCAGCGGGAGAAGCGCGGAGGGGCTCAGGCCCCGACG
>CAWHSV010000001.1:0-217080 GCA_963832065.1 uncultured Actinomycetes bacterium | reverse complement strand
CGCCTCACCCTCCCCGAGGGTGGCGACGGCCCGCTCTACCAGGAGACCTAGGCGGCTGCAAGCCGGCGTCTGGCGGCGTCCTCGGTCGCTCGCGTGCGGAGCCCGCCGCGCTCCCCGGGTCCTTGCCCGGCTTGGTTTTCGCCGCCTGGGTCAGCCGCGGAGACCCAGGGCGTGATCTCAAGCGTGTCGCGCCGCGGCGGGGCTGCCACGACAGTCCACTGGTCGCAGCCCGCAAAGGCTTCGTCGAGGCGCTGCGCCATCTTGCTGCGGGGGCGGTCCTGGTCGAAGATCTGCCTGGTCACTGGCTCTCCGTCCTGTAGGGGGTCTGACGAAGACTCGCCTTTCCGGTCGGACGAAAAACCTGCACTTTGCGGGTTTTGGGAACGCGTGTTCGCTTAGGCGGTCGGCACGAACTCCGCGATCTCATCGGCCAGCCGCTGCGGCTGGTCGAGCGGCACGAAGGTTCGCGAGTCCGGAATCTGGACGAGCCGCGCGTTGCCGGCTTCGTTCGCGAGCCGTTCCGCGTAGGAGATCGGGAAGTACTTGTCGCCCGGGGCCCAGGTGAGGAGGATCGGCAGCTCGGCGCCGCGCAGCTTCTCGGCGGCCTCCAGCGTGTAGCGCTTGTTCATGCCGACCGTCACCTTCTTCAGGTCGCGGCTGACGCCGCGGTCGTGCATTCCGGGCGCCATCCAGGAGGCGATCAACTCGTCGGGGATGCGCGTGCGCGCGAAGGGCTTGAAGGCAGCGCGGGCGATGGCGCTGGAGCGGAAGGGAAGAGACAGCGCCGTCATTCCGCCCGGCAGTTTCGCCAGCGGCACCATCGCCTTGAACATTCCGGGCGGGAAGTTCTCGTGGGTGTCGCAGTTGGTCAGCACGAGGCGGCCGACCCGCTCTGGGTGGCGGGTGACCAGGACCTGCGACATCGCCCCGCCGGAGTCGTTGCCGACGATCGTCACGTCGCTCGAGGTCGAGCGCCTCGAGAAAGGTGTCGATCGTCGCCGCGATGCCGGGCGGGAGAGGTCGGCCTCGGGCTTCATCGCGATCTGCTGGGCGCCGATCGGCCAGTCGGGGGCGAGGCAGCGATAGCGGTCGCCGAGCCGGTCGACGACACCGTCCCAGAGGCGGCCGTCGACCAGGTAGCCATGCACGAAGACGATCGGCTTGCCGCTCGCCCGCTTCGCGGTAACGGATCCGGCCGGCGGGCAGGTCAATCTCCTTGCGCTCGCTCGTCTCAGTCATATCGATCTCCTATTTCGTCGGCCGCGGCGCATGATTGCGGCTATACATCTGTTTACCGTCGGGGGTAACATACAGACTGTATGAATGTAAATCCAGAACGCCGTAGTCAGGCGGAGCGGACCGAGGCGACCCGCGCCGCGCTGATCGCCGCCGCGCGCCGTCTTTTCACGGAACGCGGCTACGCACGACGTCGGCGCCGAGGAGATCGTACGCGCGGCCGGGGTCACCCGCGGCGCCCTCTACCACCACTTCGGCGGCAAGCCGGGCCTGCTCGACGCCGCCTACCAGCAGCTCGAGGCGGAATCGACCGAACGGGTCGCGAGGATCGTCCTCGGCTCCGAGCTCGAAAGTCCCCTGCAGGCGATGATGGCGGGGATCGAGGCCTTCCTCGACGAGTGCGCCGAGCCGGAGCTGCGGCAGATCGCCCTGCACGACGCGCCCGCGGTGCTGGGCTGGGATCGCTGGCGTGAGATCGGCGCCGCCAACGGCCTCGGCTTGATCGAAGCGAGCCTGACCGCGGCGATCGAGGCGGGGGAGATCCGCGAGCTGCCGGTCAAGCCGATGGCCCACCTGCTGCTCGGCGCGCTCGACGAGGCGGCGATGCTCGTCGCCCGCTCCGACGACCCGGACAGCCGGGCCGAGGTGACCGCCGTCCTACTGGCCCTGCTCGAGAGCTTCGCTGTCATGCGGACTGGCTAGCCGCACCGAGACGTCGCCTCCCTCGATCGCGAAGCCGTCGTCATGGGCCAGCCGCCGCGACTCCTTCTGGGCGTACATCCGCACGTCGGCGAGCTGCATCGCCGTCGTCGGGGTGTCGGCCTCGCGCGGGACCGAGACCGCGCCCCAGGCGGCATCGATCTGGAAGCCCTTGCCGGTGGCCGTCAGCGCTTCGCGCGGCCCGAACCTTCACCTCCTCGGCTCGTCGCCTCCTCGCAGGTCACGATGACCGCGAACTCGTCGCCGCCGATCCGGTAGGCGGCGCCGTCGCTGCCGACCGCGAGCTTCAACTGCTCGCCCAGGCGGGCAAGCATCTCGTCGCCGGCAGGATGGCCGAAGGTGTCGTTGTAGCGCTTGAAGCCGTTGAGGTCGAGCAACAGCAGGGTCAGCGGCTCCTCGGCCGCGCGCTCGACGCATGCGGCGAGGTCGACCTGCATGTGGCCCTGGTTGCCGAGCCCGGTCAGCTGGTCGGTGCGCACCTGCTCCAGCAGCTGCTTGTTCTCCCGCACGCTGATCGCCAACCGGGCGATGACGGCGATCATCGTCGCCGTCCAGAGCACGGTGGTCAGGCCGCTGGCGTGGCTGAAGTACTGCATCGCGAAGAGGGCGATCATCACCGCGGCGAAGAAGGCGGGCACCATCAGCTCGCGCCAGCCGTCGAAACGCGCCCCGGGCTGGATCGTGTCCGCCTGCGGCTGCCAGGCCTCGGCGCCGAGGAGAGCGGCGGACAGCAGGTAGATCGGTTCGACCCAGTCGCCTCCCGGCAGGCTGCCGTTGGCCCACTGCAGCGTGTAGGCGACGTCGGCGGCGGCCATCGTCGCCAGGCCGGCCAGGAGCAGGGACCAGGTTCGCCCCGGCCGCCATCGCGTCAGGGCGACGATGCCGACCACGAGGGCGAGCAGGACGATGTCACCGAGCGGGTAGGCGAGGGTGGTTGCGACTTCGACCGCCGTGCCGGTGGCATGGTCGGCGACGAACTCGAAGACCAGGGCCGCTCCCAGAGCCGCCGTGCCCAGCCCGGCGATCAAGCCGTCCATCCAGAGCCGCCAGTCGAGCTCTTCGGCTCGGGCGCGGACCAGCAGGCAGACACCGGCGGCGGCCAGCGGGTAGAAGGCGAGGTAGCCGATGTCGGCTGGGGAGGGGTAGGGCGGCGCCGGATTGTCGAGGATGGCGACGGTCCAGTAGATCTCGGCCGCCGCCCAGCTGAAGATCGCAGCCGCGATCGTCATCCAGGCGGCGCGCTCGCGCCCGGCGCCGTGGGCGCGCAGCAGGCAGGCGACACCGGCGCTGGCTATGACCGCGTCGTACAGAGGTCCATTGGCGAAGTGGTCGGCGCCATTGCCGCCGATGTCAATCCAGTCGTGCAGCATCACGAGCAGCGCGCCGCCGAACAGCACCACCCCGACGACCATGCGTAGCGCACGCTTGGGGAAAGCTTCGGTTACGGCCTTGGATGCCACCACAGAGGGGTATCGGCACGGCTTGACCAGTTCTCTAGACTGAGAGGCAGATGAAGGCAGGAATTCACCCCGAGTACACGCTTGCCAACGTGCATTGCTCGTGCGGCAACCAGTTCTACACGCGGTCGACCAAGGACGACCTGCACGTCGAGCTCTGCTCCGAGTGCCATCCGTTCTACACCGGCAAGCAGAAGCTGGTCGACACCGGTGGTCGCGTCGAGCGCTTCCAGCGCCGCGCCGCCAAGCACCGGGCCGGGAAGTAATCCGTGAGCCCGCCGGTGGGCTCGGCACAGGCAACCCCTGTCTCCTCCGGCAACGGGGGCGACCCGGTTCGCATGCCCGACGGCGCTTTGGTCGCCAAGCGCGATGCGCCGGTCGGCGGTCAGGCGGTGCTGGAGGGAGTGATGATGCGCGGCGTCTCGGTTTGGGCCGTGGCGGTTCGCACCCCCGAGGGTCAGATCGAGATCGAGTCCGAGCCGCTCAAGCCGTGGGCCCAGCGGCACCGGATCTGGCGCCTGCCGGTGATCCGTGGCGTTGTCGCCCTCGGCGAGTCGATGAAGATCGGCTTCAAGGCCCTGGCGATCTCGGCCAACGCGCAGATGGAGGAGGACGAGGAGGGGGAGAAAGAGGAGATCGGCGGCTGGATCTGGGGCCTGACGATCTTCCTCTCGCTGCTGCTCTCGATCGGGCTCTTCTTCGTCGTCCCGGTCGGCCTGACCAGCCTGATCAAGGACCAGCTCGGCTCAGCGCTGCTCTTCTGGCTGGTCGAGGGGATCCTGCGTACGGCGATCTTCATCGGCTACATCGTTGCGATCAGCAAAATGCCGGACCTGCGGCGCGTCTTCGAGTACCACGGGGCCGAGCACAAGACGATTTCCTGCTACGAGGCCGAAGACGAGCTGACTCCGTCCCGGGCCAAGCTCTACTCGCGGCTGCACCCGCGCTGCGGCACCAGCTTCCTGCTGATCGTGATGGTGCTGGCGATCTTCGTCTTCGCTCCGATCGGCCTGCCCGAGTGGTACTGGCTTGTGCTTTCGCGCATCCTCGGCATCCCGCTGATCGCCGGCCTCTCCTACGAGGTGATCAAGTGGGCCGGTAAGAACCGGCGCAAGCGCTGGGTGCGGGCGGTGATGTGGCCGGGCCTGATGCTGCAGAACCTGACTACGCGCGAGCCCAGCGAAGAGCAGCTGGCGGTGGCGATCGCCTCGCTCAAGGCGGTGCTGGCTCGGGAGAATCCCGAGGAGGCCGCCAGGCAGCAGCCGATCGAGATCGTCGCCTGAGCAGGGCGTCGAACCCGCCATTGGCCGACTAAGGTGGCTCGATGATCGACCAGCTTGTTGAGCAGCTGAAAACTCGCTTCGCGGAGCTCGAGGGGCAGATGTCCGATCCTGAGGTGATCGGGGATCGGGAGCGCTACGCGGAGGTGGGGCGCGAATACCGGGAGCTTCAGCCCGCCCAGGAGCTGGCGGTTGAGTACGCGACCCTGAAGGACGACCTGGAAGGCGCGCGTGAGCTGCTGGCGGAGGGCGAGGACGAGGAGCTGCGCAAGGTGGCCGAGGAGGCGCCGGCGCGTCTGGAGGAGCTGGAAGAGGAGATCCGGCTGGCGATGGTCGAGCGCGACCCCAACGACGCCAAGAACGTGATCGTCGAGATCCGTGGCGGCGCCGGCGGTGACGAGGCCGCGCTGTTCGCGGGGGACCTCTACAAGATGCTGACCCGCTACGCCGAGGTGCGGGGTTTCTCGACGGAGGTGCTTTCGCAGTCGGCGTCGGAGGCCGGCGGCTTCAAGGAGGTGACCTTCGCAGTCAAGGGCGAGGGCGCCTACTCGGTCTTCAAGTTCGAGGGCGGCACCCACCGGGTCCAGCGGGTGCCGGAGACCGAGTCGCAGGGGCGCATCCACACCTCGACCGCGACGATCGCGGTCCTCCCCGAGGCGGAAGATGTCGAGGTCGAGGTCGACCAGAACGACCTGCAGATCGACGTCTACCGTTCTTCCGGACCGGGGGGGCAGTCGGTCAACACGACCGATTCGGCGGTGCGGATCACCCACAAGCCGACCGGCATCGTCGTCTCGATGCAGGACGAGAAGTCGCAGCTGCAGAACAAGGAGCGGGCGATGCGGGTGCTGCGGGCGAGGATGCTCGAGCGCGAGATCGCCGAACAGCAGGCGCAAATCGCCTCCGAGCGCAAGGCTCAGGTCGGCAGCGGCGAGCGCTCGGAGAAGGTTCGCACCTACAACTTCCCCCAGGGCCGGATCACCGACCACCGGATCAAGCTGACCTCGCACAACCTCGACGGCGTGCTCGGCGGGGACCTCGGCGAATTCACCGACGCTCTCGCTGCGGAGGAGAAGCGCGAACGGCTGCAGGCTGCCGCCTCGGCGGCTTAGGTGGCAGCGATGGCCTCGGCGAGCGCGCGCGAGGCGCTCGGCGCCGCGGTCGATGCGCTCACCGCGGCGGGGGTCGAAGATCCGCGCCTGGATGCCGAGCTCCTTCTTGCCGAGGCGACCGGGTTTAAGCGCGCAACGCTGGTGGCCGATCTCGGTGCGGAGGTATCGCCCTCGGCGGCGCGATTGTTCGGCGAGATGGTGCGGCGGCGGCTGCGGCGCGAGCCGGTCGCTTACATCGTCGGCCACAAGGGGTTCCGTCGCCTCGAACTAACGGTCGATCGTCGGGTCCTGATCCCGCGGCCGGAGACCGAGCTGCTGGTCGAAGTAGCGTTGGAGCGGCAGCCGCAGAGGCTGCTCGACGTCGGCACGGGGTCCGGCGCGATCGCCCTGGCCGTCGCCGATGAGCTGCCGGGGTGCGAGGTCGTCGCGACGGACACCTCACCTGAAGCGCTGGAGGTTGCGCGGGCAAACGCCGCGCGTCTCAGCCTCGCCGACCGCGTCCACTTTCTCGACGGCACGGTTCCCGAGGGGGAGTCCTTCGACCTGATCCTCGCCAATCTCCCCTACGTCGCCGAGCGCGAGTGGCCTTCGCTGCAGCCCGAGGTGACGCAATGGGAGCCGCGCGAGGCTCTGCTCGCTGGCGCCGACGGGCTCGACGCGATCCGCGCCCTCGTTGCGCCACTCGAACGCACTTCTCCCCGCATACCGGGGACAAGTGCGTTCGCAACGCCGGCGGTGGCGCTGGAGGTGGGGGAGGGACAGGCCGGCTCGGTGGCCGAGCTGCTGCGGAAGGCGGGATTTGGCTCGCTCGAAACGCGCTCCGATCTGGCTGGGATCGAGCGAGTCGTGGTGGGGGGGCGGTGATGCGTCTCGGTCCGCCGCGGAGGCGAGAGCGATGACCGAGGTAGTCCGCCTCGAGGCAGGGAACGCCGACGTCGCCCGCAGGGCCCTGGAGCGCCGCATCTCCGGCGGCGGCGTCGCCGTCTTCCCCGCCGACGGCCTCTACGGGCTCGCCTGCGATCCGCTCGACGCCGGGGCGATCGCGCGAATCCACCGGCTCAAGGGACGCGACGACGGCAAGCCCGCCGCGGTCATGTACTTCTCGCCGCTGGCGCTGCGCGAGCTGGTCGCCGGCCTCGGACCACGCACGGCGGCCGCGGTCAGCGCCCTGCTGCCGGGGCCGGTCACGCTCGTGGTCGCCAACCCGGAGCACCGCTACCCGCTCGCCTGCCGGGAGGACCGCGAGCGCCTGGGCCTGCGGCTCCTCGACGGCCGGCTCGCCGGCGTCATGTGCCCGGTCTTCCAGACCTCGGCGAACCTCAGCGGCGAGCCGGCGCCGGCTCGCTTCGAGGACGTGCCGGCGGCGATCGTCGCCGGCGCCGACCTGGTGATCGACGGCGGCGAGCTGACCGGTCTGCCCTCGACGGTGGTCGACCTGGCCGCGATCGAGGACGACGGCGGCTGGACGATTTTGCGCCAGGGCGCGCTTTCGGAGGGCGACCTGGCGAGCGCCCTCGCCTCGGTCGGCCTCGGTTAGCAGCGGGATCTCGCTCGCTAGCAGCCGGTCTCGCCGGTGAACGGCAGCCGCACCGTGCGGACCGAGGTGTTGTCCTCCTCGTTCGACTCGAAGAGCAGTTCCTGTGGGTCGACGGTCATCTCGAAGGCGAAGCAGCCGCGCAGGCCGCCGACGTTGATCCACTGCTTGTCGTAGCTGGCGGGGTAGATGTCCGACCAGCCGACCGAGGTGCCGAGCGTGACCCGGTCCTGGTAGGGGTTCTGGTTGCAGCCCGGATAATGGCGGCCGTTCGGCGCGCGGCGCCCGGGCCGCGTCAGGGTCAGATCGCGCAGGCAGTAGTTGAGCTTGGGGCCGGTGCGGACGACGCCGCCGAGCTCGCCGTCGGGGCCCACCCGGCGCAGGTCGAACCGCGCCAGCTGGTGCACCTTCCAGTAGAAGCCGCCGAAGTAGGCGCCGACACCGGTGAAGCGCAGGGTGGCCTCGCTGCGGACGTCGATGTGGCCGCCGCCCTTCTTGTAGATGCGCTGGTTGGCGCGCATCGTGCGCCAGCCGTTGCGGCGGCCGCGCAGCTCCATCGGCCCGAGGCCGCGGCTGCGCACGTCGCTGGTCGCCCGCAGCAGCTGGCGACCAGCCCCGTTGTCCTGGACGTACATTTCGCCGGCGGGGCCGATTCGCAGGTTGGGGCAGAGCAGCGTGTGGGCCTGCTTCCCCTCGCACGGATTTTCGATTTCCGCACTGTGCGCCGGAGAAGCCGCGGCGAGGACGACCAGGGCCGCGGCGAGTACGGAAATGCGCGCTCTCACCCGCGCCAGAATATCCCGACGCGTTGCTATGGTCGCTCGCCCCATGACCGAGCTGCCAGACAACTTCCAAACGGCCTCGCTGAACGAGGTCGATCCGGCGATCGCGGCCGTGCTCGACGCCGAGCTGAGGCGCCAGCAGCGCACGCTGGAGATGATCGCCTCGGAGAACTTCGTGCCGCAGGCGGTGCTCGAGGCGGTTGGCTCGGTGCTGACCAACAAGTACGCCGAGGGCTACCCCGGCCGTCGCTACTACGGCGGCTGCGAGGAGGTCGACGTCGCCGAGCAAGCTGGCGATCGACCGGGCCAAGGCGCTGTTCGGCGCCGATCACGCCAACGTCCAGGCCCACGCCGGCGCCCAGGCCAACAACGCCGCCTACATGGCCCTGCTCGAACCTGGCGACACCTTCCTCGGCATGGCCCTCGACCACGGCGGCCACCTCAGCCACGGGATGAAGATCAACGTCTCCGGCAAGCTCTACAACCCGGTGCCCTACCACGTCCGCCGCGAGGACCTGCTGGTCGACATGGACGAGGTCGAGCGCCTGGCGCGGGAGCACAAGCCGACCTTGATCGTCGCCGGCTGGTCGGCCTATCCGCGCCAGCTCGACTTCGCCGCCTTCCGCGCGATCGCCGACTCGGTCGGGGCCAAGCTGATGGTCGACATGGCGCACTTCGCCGGCCTCGTCGCCGCCGGCGAGCACCCGAATCCGGTCGAGCACGCCGACGTCGTCACCACCACGATCCACAAGACGCTGGCGGGCCCGCGCAGCGGCATGATCCTCTGCCGCGAGGAACACGCGAAAGCGGTCGACAAAGCGGTCTTTCCCGGCCAGCAGGGCGGGCCGCTGATGCACACGATCGCCGCCAAGGCGGTGGCCCTGCACATCGCCGCCAGCGAGCCGTTTCGCCAGCGCCAGCGGCAGACGATCGCCAATGCGCAGGCGCTCGCCGCCGGCCTCGAAGCCAACGGCATCCCGGTCCTCACCGGCGGCACCGACGTGCACCTGGTGCTCGTCGACCTGACCCCGACCGGGCTCGACGGCCAAACCGCCGAGGACCGGCTGGACGAGGTCGGGATCACGGTCAATCGCAACGCGATCCCCTTCGACCCGCGGCCGCCGATGAACCCCTCTGGCCTGCGCATCGGCACCCCGGCGCTCACCACCCGCGGCATGGGCGAGGAGGAGATGGAGGAGATCGCCGCCGTGATCGCCACCGCCCTCGGGGCGGACTTCGAGGCCGCAAAGCAGGACCTCGGCGATCGCACCGCGGCTTTGATGGAGCGCCACCCGCTCTATCTCGAGCTGGCAGCGGTCTGAGCGCTTGAAGATCTGGGTCGACATGAGCGCGCCGGCGCACGTGCTGGTGCTGCGCCCGATCATCGAGCGGCTCGAAGCGGAAGGCCACACGACCGAGGTCACCTCGCGCGACTACGCCCAGACCCAGGCGCTGCTCGACCTGCACGCGATGCCGCACACGCCGATCGGTCAGCACGGGGGAGCCTCCCGGGTCCAGAAGGCCTACCGCCTCGGCGCCCGCACCGCCGGGATGCTGCGGTTCGGGCGCGGCCAGGGCTTCGACCTCGCCCTTGCCCACGGCTCCAACGACCTCGCGATCGCCGCCCGCGCCCTCGGCATTCCCGAGGCCAACATGCACGACTACGAGTACGCCGTCACCCAGCACCGCATCGGCTGCCGCCTCGCCCGGCGGGTGATGTTCCCGGACTCGGTCCCGGCCGAGCGACTGCGCCGCTTCGGGGTCACGGCGGAGAAGCTCTTCCCCTATCCCGGCCTCAAGGAGGAGTACTACCTCTTCGACTTCGAGCCCGACCCGGAGGCGCTGTCGCGGCTCGGGGTCGATACCGGGCGGGTGGTCGTGGTCGTGCGGCCGCCGCCCGACGTCTCTCTCTACCACCGCAAGTCGAACCCGCTGTTCCCCAAGGTGCTGGACCGGCTCGGGCGCGACAGCGGGGTCCACGCCGTCGTCCTGCCGCGAACCCAGGCCCAGCGCGAGTTCATCACCGATCTGCAGCTGCCCTCGCTGATCGTCCCCGAGGGCGCGGTCGAGGCCCAGAGCCTGGTCGCCCTCGCCGACCTCGTGCTCTCGGCCGGCGGCACGATGAACCGCGAGGCGGCGGCCCTGGGGACGCCCGTCTACACCACCTATGGCGGTCGCCTCGGCGGCGTCGACGAAGCGCTGATCCGCTCCGGCCGGCTGCGGCCGTTGACCGATCCGCGCGCCCTGGAGCTGCGCAAGCGCACCGACGAGGCGACCCCGACCAAACGCGACCCCGCCGCTCTGCTCGAGACCATTCTCGGTACCGTCGGGGCCTCACCATCGCGCGCCGAGCCACACCAGGTAACCCCCTCCTAGAGGAGTTCGAGGGGAGTGAGTCCAGCTTCGAAGAGCTGGTGGGACTGGCGGCTGAGAGCGAGCACCGCCCCGTCGACGCGGTGCTGCGGGCACTGGACATCCTGATCTCCGCCTCGGTGCTGCTGGCGCTCTCGCCGCTGCTGGCGCTGGTCGCCCTGGCCATCGCCCTCGACTCCGGCCGGCCCGTGCTCTACCGCGGCGCCCGCGTCGGTCGCGCCGGCCGGCTCTTCTGGATGTACAAGTTCCGCACCCTGAAACCGGACGCCGAAGAGCGGCTGGGCCCGTATCTGGGGGAGGAGCTGACCCGCCGCACCGAAGCCGAGCGGACGCGGATCGGCGGCGTGCTGCGCTCGACCCATCTCGACGAGGTCCCGCAGCTCTGGAACGTCCTCCGCGGCGACATGGCGATAGTCGGCCCGCGCCCGATCCGCCCCGCCTTCTTCGCCGAGCTCTGCCGCGAGATCCCCCAGTACTGGCAGCGGCTGGTGGTTCGCCCCGGCGTCACCGGTTTTGCCCAGACGCGGGTGACCCGCGAGGAATCGTGGGCCAACAAGCTCGCCCACGACATGGAGTACATCGCCGACCGCTCGGTCACGCTCTACTTCAGCGTGCTCGTGGCGACCGTCTCCAAGGTCGCCGGCCGCGGCCCGGCTGCTCCACGGAAGGGCTGATTCGGCGGACCTCGGACCTCGGGGCGCTGGGGAGGGTGGGGCATCCTCCTCCCTCGCTGGGCTATTCGCCTGGGGAGAAGCTGCGGCAGTCCTAGGACACGCTCCGGTGCGAATAGCTAACGCCGCTCGTACGGAGGATGCCCCACCCTCCGAACGGTCCGGGACCTGCTCTTAGCTGACGGGGGAGGCCGGGGCCGCTCTGGTCAGAGGAGAAGGCTCGCTCCATCGTTGGATTGCAGATGCGGCTCGTGGGAGAGGGATTGGGCGCCCCTCGTACGAGCGGCGTTAGCTATTCGCACCGGAGCTCCATCTAGGACTGCCGCAGCTTCTCCCCAGGCGAATAGCCCAGCGAGGGAGAGGGGCGCCCCGATCCCTCTCACGCCACCCCTACTGCGAGACTGCCCGCTTCATGTGCGGCATTGCGGAATCGCTAGCCCCAACGGGACGCCGGACCTCGAGGCGGTGGCGAGGATGAGCGCCAAGCTCGTGCATCGCGGGCCGGACGACGAGGGCATGTTTCATCGCGGGCCGGTGGCCCTGGCGGCGCGTCGGCTCTCGATCATCGACCTCGACCACGGCCACCAGCCGATCGCCAACGAGGACGGCAGCGTCGTCGTCGTCCAGAACGGCGAGATCTACAACTACCGCGAGCTGAAGCGGGAGCTCGAGAGCAGCGGCCACCGCTTCGCGACCGACTGCGACACCGAGGTCCTGGTCCACCTCTACGAGGAGCACGGCGACGCCTTCGTCGAGCGGCTGCGGGGGATGTTCGCGGTGGCGCTGTGGGACGAACGCGAGCAGCGCCTGCTGCTGGCCCGCGATCGCTTCGGGATCAAGCCGCTCTACTACCGCCACGCCGACGGCGACCTCTCCTTCGCCTCGGAGCTGAAGGCCATGCTCGAGCAGCCCGGCTTCTCGCGCGCGATCGACCCGCGGGCGGTGTCCGCCTACCTCGCCTTCAACTCGATCCCGGCGCCGCTGACGATCTTCGCCGAGGCGCGCAAGCTGCCGCCGGGGTTCCTGCTCTCCTGGCGCGGCGGCACGATCGAGCTGCGCCGCTACGCGCGGCCGGCGCCGGTTGCCGCCGATCGGGTGCGGGAGGAGTCGGCGGACGCGCTCGCGACCGAGCTTCGCGAGGTGCTGCGGGACTCGATCCGCGCCCACCTCGTCGCCGACGTCCCGGTCGGGGTGCTGCTCTCCGGCGGCGTCGACTCCGGCGGCGATCACCGCCCTGGCGGCCGCCGAGTCGCCGGAAGCGCTGAAGACCTTCTCGATCGGCTTCGAGGAGAGCGGCTTCGACGAGCTCTCGCGGGCGCGCCTGGTCGCCGAGCGCTTCGGCACCGACCACCACGAGCTGATCCTGCGCCCGGACGCGGTCGAGCTGCTGCCGAGGCTGGTCGAGTCCTTCGACGAGCCCTTCGGCGACTCCTCGGCCGTGCCGACCTACCTCGTCTCCGAGCTCGCCGCCGGCGAGGTCAAGGTGGCGCTTTCCGGGCGAGGGAGGCGACGAGCTCTTCGGCGGCTACTACACCTACGTCGCCGACCTGCTCGCGCCGCGGTTCGGCCGCCTGGCGACGCTGGCCTCGCCGCTGATCGAGGCCTTGCCGAGCTCGGATCGCCAGGGTCGGCCTCGACTACAAAGCCAAGCGCTTCGCCCGCGCCGCCGGACTGCCGCCGCTGGAGCGCCACCACGCCTGGAAGGAGATCTTCTCGCTCGAGCGCCAGCGCTCCCTGCTCGGCAGGCGCGCGACCCCGGCTGGGACCCGGTCGACCTCTACCGCGAGCGCTACGCGGAAACCGCCGGCGCCGAGCCGCTGGCGCGGATGCAGGACGTCGACCTCGGCATCTACCTGGTCGACGACCTGCTGGTCAAGACGGACCGGCTGAGCATGGCCCACTCGCTGGAGCTGCGGGTCCCGTTCCTGGACCAGCGGGTCGCCGAGTTCGCCCTGGCGCTGCCGACGGCGCTGAAGGTGCGCGGCTTCGCCAAGAAGCGCCTGCTGCGTCAGGCGCTGGCGCCGCTGCTGCCGAAGGAGGTCGTCGGCGGCCGCAAGCAGGGGTTCTCGATCCCGCTCGCCGCCTGGCTGCGCGGGCCGCTGGAGCCGTTCGCGCGCGAGGTCCTCTCGCCGGCGACGCTCGCGCGCCAGGGCTGCCTCGACCCGGCGGCGGTGACGCCGCTCTTCGACCGGCACTGCTCCGGGCGCGAAGACCTGAGCCGCCAGCTCTGGGGCCTGATGGCCTTCACGCTCTGGTTCGACCGCTACGCGGTCTAGCGTCCCCTAGGCTGAGCACGCAGTTCCCGGAGCCGAATGGAGCAGACGCCGAACTCCCTGGACGCGCTTTTCGCCTTCCTTGTCGCGGGGATCCTGACGCTGCTGCTGGTGCCGCTGACGACGCGTCTCGCCGTCCGCATCGGCGCCATCGACCAGCCCAACGAGCGCTCCCTGCACACCGCCCCGATGCCGAAGCTGGGCGGCCTGGCGATCCTCGCCGGCGTCTTGGTCGCCGGCTTGCTCTGGCTGCCCTGAGACGCCGAGAGCCGGGCGATCCTGATCGGCGCCGTGGCGATCGCCCTGGTCGGCGTCGCTCGACGACGTCTTCGAACTTGCCCCGGCGCCGAAGCTGCTCGGGCAGACGGCGGCGGTGATCATCCCCGTCTCGGCCGGCGTCACCGTCGACAACTTCACCTTCCCCTTCTTCGGCCGGCTCACGCCCGGAACCGTCGACCTGGTGACGCTTCCCTGGGACGGCGTCGTCGCACCTCGGCGACGTCGGCACGGTGATCGGCATCGTCGCCGTGATCAACGTGATCAACCTGATCGACGGGGTCGACGGGCTGGCCGCCGGCGTCTGCGTGATCTCGGCGCTGACGCTGGCGATCGTCGCCCTCTCGCTCGACCGCACCGCGGCCGGCGTCCTCGCCGCCCTCACCGCCGGCGCCTCGCTGGGCTTCCTGCGCCACGGCTTTCCGCCCGCCACCACCTTCATGGGGGACACCGGCTCCAACCTGCTCGGCTACCTGCTCGGGACGGTGGCCGTGCAGGGGGCGCTGAAGACGAACGCGGTCGTCGCCCTCTTCCTGCCGCTGATCATCCTCGCCGTGCCGATCCTCGACACCGGCTTTGTCGTCGCCAAGCGGCTCAAGTACCGGCGCCCGATCTACAAAGCGGACCGCTGGCACTTCCACCACCGGATGGCCAACATCGGCTTCTCGCAGCGCCGCACTCTGCTCTACCTCTACGGCTGGACCCTGGTGATGGCGGCGCTCGCCCTGGCCCTTCGCTTCGTCCCCTACAGCGACGACCACGGCAACTTCGATCCCGCTCTGGACCGCGGTGATGATCGTCTTCGGGCTGCTGGCGCTCGCCGCCAGCGTCTACCTGGTCTCGGTGCTGGAGATCCTCACCCTGCGCCAGATGCGCCTGCGCCAGCTGGTCGGCGCCCGTCGCCAGGCAGGGCGCGCGGCGCCCGCCGCCCAGGAGGTCGACAGAGCGGTCGCCCAGGAGCTCGAGACCGGCAGCTTCCCCGTCGTCGACCCGGAGACGGGGGAGTTCGAGGCGATCGATCCGGGGCCGCCGCCGGGGTAGTGTCAACCCTCACGAAGTGGCTTCACAAAGCCATTCTCGGGACCATTCGGATATAGTCGCCAGTCCGCCCGCGCCGTCCGAGCCGGGCGGCTTTCTGTCTTGATGGCTCCTCCGAAATACGCCGACCTACTGCGTGCTCGCCGCCGCCCTTGCAGTCTTTCTGGTGGCCGGTCTGCCGCTGCTCGGCTACGCGGTCGCCGCCGCGGCCTGGCTGCTCCAGCGCGGCGTCCAGATGGTCGTCGCCGGCCGGGTCAAGAGCGAGCTCAAGGCCGGCAACCGCCAGAAGGCGATGGGGCTCGCCGCGACGACCACGCTCGGCCGCGTCTGGCTGATGGCGACCGCGGTGCTCCTGGTCGGTCTCGCCGAGCGCGAGGCCGGGCTCGCCGCCGCCGTCCTCGTCCTCGTCCTCTTCACGGTCTCCTTTGCGGCCCAGGGACCTGCGCACCTCTTCGGCGAGCCCGAGGGTCAGGGGGCGCTGACGCCGAACGCACGAGGCAGCCCCGAAGAACGGGCTCAGCACCAAGGCCAAGGTCTTCATCGGCCTCGGCGTCTACTTCGCGATCGCGATCCTGCTGCTGCTGATCTTCGCCAGCTCCGGCAAAGAAGAACACTTCCAGCCGCAGAACGAGTTCAAACTCGAGCCCTGGATCACGCTCGAACTCGGCGGGATCGACTTCTCGATCAACAAGGCCGTCCTCTACCTGCTGCTGGCCAGCGCCCTGACGATCGGCACGATGCTGTGGATCGCGAAACGGATGCAGCAGAAGCCGAACCGGGTCCAGACCGCGATCGAGGTCGCCTACGACATGACCAAGAACACGATCACCGGCGGCAACATGGATCCGAAGATGGCCAGCCGCTGGTTCCCCTTCCTGGCCGCGCTCTTCTTCTGGATCTGGTTCTCGAACATGATCGGCTTCCTGCCGCTGCCGACCAACACCGAACACACGGTCGACGTCTTCGGCCTCGAAATCCCCTCCTTCGCGATCTACGCGGCGACCGCCAACCTCTCGATCCCGCTGGTCCTGACCCTGGTCGTCTGGATCTCCTACCACGTCGAAGGAGTGCGGGCGAAGGGGCCTGATCAAGTACCTCGCCAGCTGGCTGCCGCCCGGCCTGGAGGACATGAACCCGGCCGCCAAGGCCTTCATCTTCGTGATCGAGGCGGTCTCGCACTTCGCCCGCCTGATCTCGCTCTCCGTCCGACTCTTCGCCAACATCCTCGCCGGCCACCTGCTGCTGCTCTTCATGGGCGGCGGGCTGGCGGTGCTGCTCGGGATCGCCGCGCTCGGCGCGCTCACCTTCCCGCTCGCCTTCTTCTTCTTCATCCTCGAGGTCGGGCTGATCGCAACGCTGCAGGCCTTTATCTTCTCGACCCTCACTGCCATCTACCTCGGCGGAGCAACCTCCGCCAGTCACTAGAAAAGGAGCACTGTTCCAATGGACCTGTCCCCTGTCGTCGCGGCCATCTCCGACGAAGGCATCGAATCCGCCGGCAAGGCGATCGCCCTCGGCGTCGGCGCCGGCCTCGGCTCGATCGGCGCCGGCATCGGCATCGGCATCATCTTCGGCAAGGAGATCGAGTCGGTCGCCCGTCAGCCCGAGATGAAAGACGAGCTCCAGAGCATCCGCTGGCTCGGCTTCGCGCTGACCGAGGCCGTGGCCTTCTACACGTTCATCTTCGGCCTGATCGCCTTCTTCCTCTAGGCGCATGGAGCTGCTCGGCTACATAGGCGCGCTGCCGCTGGCGGCGGAGGCGGCGGGCGAGGAAGGCGGTGGCAGCTTCCTCGTCTCGCCGGGCCTGGGTCTGATGATCTGGACCCTCGTCCTCTTCCTGTTCACGATGTGGGTCCTGAGCAAGTTCGCCTTCCCGAAAATCCAGGAGGCGCTGGACAAACGGGCGAAGACGATCGCCGAGTCGATCGACGCGGCCGAGCGCCAGCGGCGCGAATCCGACGAGCTGCTGGCCGAGTACCGCGCCCGCCTGGCCGAGGCGCGCGAGCAGGCCGACGACATCATGGCCCGCGCCCGCAAGGCCGCCGAGACGGCCGAAGGCGGAGGCGACCGTCGCCGGCAAGGAGAAACGCGAGGAGCTGGTCGCCGCGGCGAAGCGCGACATCGAGGCCGAGACCCGGCGCTCGCTGGAGCAGATCCGCAAGGAGGTCGCCGACCTCACCGTGCTGGCGACCGAGAAGGTCACCCGCAAGAGCCTCAACGCCGACGATCAGCGCCGCCTCGTCGAGGAGGCCCTCGACGAGGTCGACTTCTCGAAGCTCTCGGGGTCGGAGAACTAGGCAATGCAGGACGCCGCTCACGCCTACGCCGACGCCCTCTTCGAGGTCGCCAAGGAGAAGGGCAAGCTCGACGCGATCCGCGATCGCAGCTGGGCCAGTTCGCCGACGCCGTCGAAGGCGACCGCGACCTGCAGGTCTTCCTCTTCAGCCCCTACTTCTCCTCGGCCGAGAAGATCGACGGGGCTGAAGCGGGCGATCGAGGGCGCCGACCCCGAGTTCGTCAACTTCCTCGAGCTGCTGATCGAGAAGGGAGCGGATGCCGGAGATCTTCCGCATCCGCCGCGAGCTCGAGGAGCTCTGGAAGCAGGAGAACCGGCGCATCGACGTGACCGTGACCAGTGCGGTCGAGCTCGACCCGGCGGTGGTCAGCAAGATCGGCGAGGAGATCGAGCGCCAGACCGGCCAGGAGGTCGAGCTGGCCAGCCGCGTCGACGACGGAATCCTCGGCGGCATCGTCCTGCAGGTCGGCAACATGGTCCTCGACGCGAGCATCCGCACTCGCCTGGAGAAACTTCGAAAGACCGTCGCGACCGCGGCGTAAGGAGGAATCAGAGCACCCGATGGAGATCAAGCCGGACGAGATCGCAAGCATTCTGCGCGAGCGGATCGAGGGTTGGAGGCGGATTCCGCCGACCTCTCGGAGGTTGGAACCGTCCTCTCCGTGGCCGACGGCATCGCCCGTGTCCACGGCCTCGACAACTGCATGGCGCTGGAGATGCTCGATCTGCCGCACGGGGTTACCGGGCTGGCGCTCAACCTCGAGGCCGACAACGTCGGCGTCGTGCTGTTCGGCGAGTGGGACAAGATCGTCGAGGGCGACACCGTCAAGCGCACCGGCCACCTGCTGCGAGATCCCCGTCGGCGAGGAGCTGCTCGGCCGCATGGTCGACCCGCTCGGCCGCCCGCTCGACAACCGCGGCGAGATCGCCACCACCGAGACCCGCCCGGCCGAGTTCAAAGCCCCTGGCGTCGTCCAGCGCCAGCCGGTGACCGAACCGGTCCAGACCGGCCTGATGGCGATCGACGGGATGATCCCGATTGGCCGCGGCCAGCGAGAGCTGATCATCGGCGACCGCCAGACCGGCAAGACGGCGATCGCGATCGACACGATCATCAACGCCCGCGACAAGGACATGGTCTGCATCTACGTCGCGATCGGCCAGCGGATGTCGACCGTCGTGCAGCTGAAAGAGGTGCTCGAGGAGAACGGCGCGATGGAGAACACGATCATCGTCGCCGCCCCCGCCGACGAGGCGGCGCCGATCAAGTACATCGCCCCCTATGCCGGCTGCGCGATGGGCGAGCACTTCCTCTACAACGGCAAAGCCGCCCTCTGCGTCTACGACGACCTCACCAAACACGCCTACGCCTACCGCCAGATGTCGCTGCTGCTGCGGCGCCCGCCGGGTCGCGAGGCCTACCCGGGCGACGTCTTCTACCTGCACTCGCGGCTGCTGGAGCGGGCGGTCAAGCTCAACGACGAGCTCGGCGGCGGCTCGCTGACGGCGCTGCCGATCATCGAGACCCAGGCCTCCGACGTCTCCGCCTACATCCCGACCAACGTGATCTCGATCACCGACGGGCAGATCTTCCTCGAGTCCGATCTCTTCTTCTCGGGCGTGCGGCCGGCGATCAACGTCGGCATCTCGGTCTCCCGGGTCGGCGGCAACGCGCAGACCAAGGCGATGAAGAAGGTCGCCGGAAAACTGCGCCTCGACCTCTCCCAGTACCGCGACCTCGAGGCCTTTGCCCAGTTCGGATCGGAGCTCGACGCGGAGACGCAGAAAGCGCTGACCCGCGGCGAACGGCTGGTCGAGCTGCTGAAACAGAAAGAGCGCGAACCGCTCAGCGTCGGCGACCAGGTCGCCTCGATCTACTCCGGCACCGGCGGCTTCCTCGACCGGATCAAAGTCGAGCGCGTCGGCGAGTTCCTCGCCGACCTGCGCGTGCGCCTGCACTCCGAGAAGGCGGACCTGCTGAAGCGGATCGAAGAGAGCGGCAAGCTCGAGGAGTCCGACGAGGAGGAGCTGGGCGCGGCGATCAAGGACTTCGTCGACGACTTCGGCCCCGACTTCGACGAGCACGGCGACGCCCTCGAGGAGGGCGAGTCGGACCGAGTCAAGTCGAGCCGAGGAGCGCGAGGCTCCTTCGCGTACTGCCGAGACGGAGGAGGTCTCGGTCTGACGATCTCGTTCGAGTGGCCCCGATGAGGACGCCGAGAACGGAGCCAGTTCGCCCGCCCGCAGGCGCCTCATCGGGGCCCCCACAGGCGCAAACCGTCCCTAGACCCCACCCGCTCATGGCCACCCAGAAGGAAGTCAAGAATCGAATCGCGTCGATTAAGAACATCAACAAGATCACGCGGGCGATGGAGATGGTCGCGGCGGCGCGATTGCGCCGCGCCGAGCAGCGGATCGACGCGCTGCGGCCCTATGCGGAGGGGATGCGCAAACTGACCCGGCGCGCCGCCGAGCAGGCGGGCGGCCTGCCGCGGGTGCCGGTGCTCGACGAGCACGAGAACGTTAAAGCCGTCGGCATCGTGCTGGTCACGGGAGACCGCGGCCTCGCCGGAGCCTTCAACGCCAACGTGATCCGCGAGGGGATGCGGGTTCGCGACCAGGTCCGCGGCGACGGCGCCGAGCCGGCCTTCTCCGTGGTCGGGCGCAAGGGCGTCTCCACCCTGACCTTCCGCAAGGAGAACGTCCGCACCTCCTACACCGGCTTCACCGACCAGCCCGGCTTCGCCAACGCGCGCGAGATCGCCGAGGAGCTGACCGCGCGCTACGTCGACGAGGACCTCGACCGGGTCGAGCTCGTCTACAACCGCTACGTCTCGCCGCTGACGCAGAACGTCTGGCGGCAGACGCTGCTGCCGCTGCAGCAGGCCGAGGTCGTCGGCGAGGGCGCCGAGGACGAGGGCGAGGGGGAGGAGCTGACCGAGGCCGAGCAGGCCCAGAGCCGCTCGCAGTGGTTCTACGAGCCCGAGCCCGAGGAGCTTCTCGCAAGGCTTATTCCGGAGTACGTGACGATTTCCGTCTATCGGGCATTGCTCGAGTCCGCCGCCTCCGAGCTGGGGGCGCGGATGACCGCGATGCGCAACGCCGCGGAGAACGCGGAGACGATGATGGACGACCTGACCCTGGAGATGAACCGGGTCCGGCAGGCGGAGATCACGCAGGAGATCTTGGAGGTCGTGGGCGGCGCCGAGGCGCTGGGCTAGACCGGACTTAAACGAGCAAAGGAACCAATGGCTGAGAGCAACAACGGAACCAACGTAGGGCGCGTCGAGCAGGTCACCGGCGTGGTCGTCGACGCCGTCTTCCCCGAGAAGCTGCCGGAGATCTACGCGGCGGTGACGATCCAGATGACGGGGGATGGCGACAACGAACCGGCCGAGCTGGTCTGCGAGGTGCAGCAGCACCTCGGCGACGACCGCGTGCGCGCGGTCGCGATGGACGCGACCGACGGCCTGCGCCGCGGCGACAAGGTGGTCGACACCGGCAACCCGATCACGGTTCCGGTCGGCGACGCGACCCTCGGCCGCATCTTCAACCTGCTCGGCGAGCCGATCGACGACGGCGCGCCGGTCGAGACCGAGGAGCGCTGGCCGATCCACCGTCCCGGCCCCCAAGGCCTCCGACCTGACCCCGACCCAGGAGATCCTCGAGACCGGGATCAAGGTCATCGACCTCCTGGCGCCCTACGCCAAAGGCGGCAAGGTCGGGCTGTTCGGCGGCGCCGGCGTCGGCAAGACCGTGCTGATCCAGGAGCTGATCCGCAACATCGCCGAGGAGCACGAGGGCCTCTCCGCCTTCTGCGGCGTCGGCGAGCGCTCGCGCGAGGGCAACGACCTCTGGCTCGAGATGAAAGAGTCGGGCGTGATCGACAAGACCGATGCTCGTCTTCGGGCAGATGAACGAGCCGCCCGGCGCGCGCCTGCGCGTCGCCCTCTCCGGCCTGACGATGGCCGAGTACTACCGCGAGCAGGGCGGCCAGGACGTGCTCCTGTTCATCGACAACATCTTCCGCTTCGTCCAGGCGGGCTCCGAGGTATCGGCGCTGCTGGGCCGGATGCCCTCCGCGGTCGGCTACCAGCCGACCCTGGAGACGGAGATGGGCGGACTGCAGGAGCGGATCACCTCGACCGAGCGCGGCTCGGTCACCTCGGTGCAGGCCGTCTACGTCCCCGCCGACGACCTCACCGACCCGGCCCCGGCCTCGGTGTTCGCCCACCTCAACGCGACCACGACCCTCTCGCGGGCGATCTCGGAGAAAGGCATCTACCCGGCGGTCGACCCGCTCGACTCGACCTCGACGATCCTCAAGCCCGACGTCGTCGGCGAAGAGCACTACCGCACCGCGACCGAGGTCCAGCAGGTGCTGCAGCGCTACAAGGAGCTGCAGGACATCATCGCCATCCTTGGCATCGACGAGCTCTCCGACGAGGACAAGCAGACGGTGTCGCGAGCGCGCAAGATCGAGCGCTTCCTCTCGCAGCCCTTCTTCGTCGCCGAACAGTTCACCGGCCGCACCGGCGAGTACGTGCCGGTGGCCGAGACGGTGCGCGGCTTCCGCGAGATCCTCGACGGTCAGCACGACGACCTCTCCGAGGGCGCCTTCTACATGCAGGGCTCGATCGACCAGGTGACCGAGAACGCCGGCGCCGCCGCGGCCGCCTAGGGATCCGAGTGGCTGCCGAGCACATGGTCGACGTCGAAGTCCTCACCCCGGAGGGGGAGGTCTTCAGCGGCGAAGCGCAGCAGGTCTCGACCCGCAGCGAGACCGGCGAGCTCGGCATCCTCGCCAACCACGCGCCGCTGCTGGCGGCGCTGCGGCCGACCGAGCTGCGGCTGCACGTCTCCGACTCCGAGGTCCGCCGCTACGCCCAGGCCCACGGCTGGCTGCAGATCTTCGGCAACCGCGCCCGTCTCCTGGTCGAGGAGGCGATCGCCCCGGAGGACCTCGACGCTGGCACGCTGAAAGAGCAGCTCGACGGATGCCGAACAGCGGCTCTCGGAGTGCGAGCAGGGCAGCGCCGACTACGCGCGGGCTCAAAAAGATCTGCGATAGGGCGGAAGCTTTCCTCGCTATTGCCGAGGGATGGATCGAGGGGAGCCGGTACCCCTCCGCGGGAATTGAGTCGCGCGCCCTGTCGGGCGCGGCTCCGGATGTTGGCGCGCCCCTATGGGGCGCAGGAATCGGATTGCATTTCCGCGCGCTTCGCGCACATTCCCGCGGAGGGGCGCCGGCTCCCCTCGCTCTAAACCGCAACCGCGGGACGCCCCCACGTCGTCCGCCGGAAGCTTCGAAGCCCGAGGCATCGTCTCGTCTGCTTGCAGCTTCCAGAGCCGCACCCCCGTCTCGGCAGCATGAAGCTGGCGGGAGCTTGTCCCCGGCCACGCAGAGGGTCCGTTCATGAGCCAGGAGCTTGTAGTCCTTGCCGAGCAGTTGATCGGCTACGAGACCGTTGAACAGGAGTCGATCTCGGAGGCGGCTGGATTCGTCCAGGGCTGGCTCGAGGCGCGGGGGATCGAGGCTGAGCGGGACGAAGTGCGGGGTCTGCCTGTGATCAAGGCTGAAGTTGGGCCGGAGGGGGCGCCGACCGTGGTGTTGCACGGGCATCTGGACGTGGTGCCGGGGTTGGCGGGGCAGTTCGAGCCGCGGATCGAGGGGGACCGGCTATATGGGCGCGGGGCCTACGACATGAAGGGGGCGCTGGCGGCGATGCTCGTCGTGCTCGCGGGCATGCGCGACCAGGAGGGGTGCGGGTGCGGCTGGGGATCGTCGGCGACGAGGAGTCCGAGGAGGAGGCCGAGCGCGGCAGCGACCACCTGGTCGACAGCGGCTTCATCGGCGACTTCGCGATCACCGGCGAGCCGACCGACCTCCACATCGGGATCGAGGCAAAGGGCGTGCTGGCGCTGCGCCTCGAGGTGGGGGGGACCGCCGCGCACGGCGCCACTCCCTGGCTGGGCGACAACGCCGTGCTCAACGCGATCGACGTTTTCCGCAGTATCGAGTCGCTACCGTTTGCCCGGCACAGCTCCGAGCTGTTCGACCGCCCCTCGATCAACCTGGGCCGGATCTGGGGCGGCGACGCGCTGAACAAGGTGCCCGACCGATGCGTGATCGACGTCGACATCCGCTACCTGCCCGATCAGGATCCCGCCGCCATCCTCGAGGAAGTGCGCGGCCTGCCCGGAGCGAGGCGACTTCGCTCTTCACACGCCCGCCGGCCACCGTCGACCGCGATTCGCCCTTCGTGCGGGCGCTGCGCGCCTCGGCGGCGGCGCACCACGACGGCGAGCCGATGAGCGTCGGCCGCGACGGCGCCTCCGACGCGGTCTCCTTCCTCCGCGTCGGGGTGCCGGCGGTCGAGTTCGGCCCGCTCGGCGCCGGCCATCACGGGCCCGGGGAGTGGGTCTCGGTCTCCTCGCTGGAGACCTACCGGCAAGCGCTCGACTCGTTCCTGCGGTCGATCCCGGGCCGGCTCGATGACTGACCTCGCGGGGGCCGGCTGGGCCCCGAAGAAGCCGCCGCCGGCGGGCGATCCCGAGCCGCCGCCGAAGCCGAAGCGCTACTGGTGGCGCTTCACCCTGGCCTCGGTCCTGATCGTCGCCGTCTCCGCCGCGGCGACGGCGACGAGCGTCCTCCTCTACCTCGACAGCATCGCCCACGCGCTCTCGCACAACGACGTCTACAGCAACAAATTGAAGCGCTATCTGGCGACGGTCGACGGTGGCGAGGCGCAGAACATCCTCATCCTCGGCTCCGACAAGCGCGCCAACCTGGAGGAAGACCCGGGGCGCTCGGACACGACGATGCTGATCCGCCTCGACCCCGACCGCAACGCGATCGCGGTCTTCTCGATCCCCCGCGACCTCAAAGTCGAAATCCCCGGCGTCGGCACCGCCAAGTTCGCCGAAGCGTATGCCTACGGCGGGCCCAAGCTGACCCTGCAGACGGTCAAGCAGCTGACCGGGCTGCCGATCAACCACGTCGTCAACGTCGACTTCCTCGGCTTCGTCCGCGCCGTCTACGCGATCGGCTGCGTCTACACCGACGTCGACCGCCGCTATTACCACTCCAACGTCGGCGTGCCGGCCTCCGAACAGTACGCCGAAATCAACGTCCAGCCCGGCTACCAGCTGCTCTGCGGCAAAAAGGCGCTGCAGTACGTGCGCTACCGCCACACCGACACCGACCTGGTCCGCTCCGCCCGCCAGCAGGACTTCATCAGCGCCGCCCGCCAGCGGATCTCGGTCCAGGACCTGGTCTTCGACCAGAGCGGCCTGATCGACATCTTCACCAAATACACCACCTCCGACATCAACGACAAGGAAACGATGCTGCAGGTGATGAAGCTGTTCCTCGCCTCGCGCAACGCCTCGATCAAGGAGGTCCACTTCCCGGCCGAACTCGGACCCAGCTACGTCTACACGACGCCGCAGGCGGTCGGCGAAGCGGTCAACCTCTTCCTCGGGATCGAAGCCAGCGGCGGCTCGCGCGGTTCGCTCGAAGAAGGCGAAGCCGACTGGCGGGGAGAGGAAGAGCAAGAAGGGGAAGAAGGCAGGGAAGAGGCCGAAGCCGAAGAAGCCGCAGATCGCCAAGCCGAAGCCGCCGGGCAGCGACGGGCTGGTACCGGCGCGCGAAGCGGGCGAGGCCGAGGCGGAGGTGGCGGCCCGCCGCGTCCACGGCAGCTTCCCGATCTTCTACCCGACCCGTCTGCCCTCCGGCGCCTTCTACGTCGAAAGCAATCCCGAAGCGCACATCCAAGACCCGCGCGTCTACCACCTCAAGGACGATGACGGCGAGCGCCACGCCGCCTACCGGATGGTCGCCGTCGCGGAACTCTCCGACGGCACCCACTACTTCGGAGTGCAGGGGATCCGGGGCTGGGAGGACCCGCCGATCCTCAGCAACCCGAGCCTGACCAAGACGATCAACGGGCGCGAGTACGAGATCTTCGTCGACGGCGACCGGATCAAGCTGATCGCCTGGCACCGCGGAGATAACAGCTACTGGATCTCGAATGACCTGCTACAGACCTTCACCAACGACCAGATGGTCGGGATGGCGCGGTCGGCGGACGTGATCGTGCCGAAGAAGAAGCCGAAACGGGAGCGGACGCGGTGAACGAGCAGCGCGAGCCAGTAGGTGTGGTCGGGATCGGCTGGGTGGGCCTGGTGACCGCCGCCTGCTTCGCCGAGCTGGGCCACCCCGTGGTCGCTCGCGACATCCTGCCCGAGAAGGTCGGCGGCGCTCGCGCGTGGCGAGCTGACGATCCACGAGCCCGGCCTGGCCGAGCTGGTCGCGCGCAACGCCGAGCGGCTCACCTTCACGACCGAGATGTCGGAGTTGCTCGAGCGGCGCGCGGCTGCTCTTCGTCTGCGTCGACACCCCGCCCACCTACTCCGGCGACGCCGACCTCTCGCGCGTGCGCGCCGTGGTCGAGGAGCTGCCGTGCCGACGGCGAGCACGTGCTGGTCATGAAGAGCACGGTTCCGGCCGGCACCGGCGAGTCGATCCGCCGCGACCTGCCGGGCCTCCCCTACGTCTCCTGCCCGGAGTTCCTCAAGGAGGGAACCGCGGTCGAGGACTTCATGAATCCCGACCGGGTCGTGATCGGCGCCGACTGCGGGCGACGAAGAGGCCGCCGCCGCCGTTGCCGGTCTCTACGAGCCGCTGGCCGGCGAGATCCTGCGCACCGACGTCGCCAGCGCCGAGATGATCAAGCTCGCCTCCAACGCCTTCCTCGCGACCAAGATCTCCTTCATCAACGAGATCGCCAACGTCTGCGAGGAGGTCGGCGCCGACGTCGGCGAGGTCGCCCGCGGCATGGGGCTCGACGAGCGCATCGGCCAGTCGTTCCTGCGCGCCGGCATCGGCTACGGCGGCTCCTGCTTCCCCAAGGACGTCAGCGCCCTGAAGATGCTGGCCGGCAACACCGGCTACCACTTTCAGTTGCTGACCGCGGTGATCGAGGTCAACGAGCTGCAGAAGCGGCGGGTGGTCGGCAAGCTCGAGAAGCACCTCGGCTCGCTGCGGGCAAGCGGGTGGCGCTGCTCGGCCTCGCCTTCAAGCCGGACACCGACGACATGCGCGAGGCCTCGAGCCTGGTGCTAGCGGCGCGGCTGCAGGGCGAGGGGGCAGAGGTGGTCGCCTACGACCCGGTCGCGAGCGAGCGTGCCGGCGAGCTGCTCAGCTCGGTCGAGCTGGCCGGCTCGGCGCTGGAGGCGCTCGATGGCGCCGACGCCGCCGTGCTGGTCACCGAGTGGGGCGAGTTCGCCGAGCTCGACTGGGGCGAGGTCGCGGCGCGGATGGCGCGGCCGCTGATCGTCGACGGCCGCAACTTCCTCGATCCGAAAAAGCTGCGCGGCCGCCGGTTTCGAGTACGAGGGCATCGGCAAGGCGCCAGCCCGCGCCGGCGCCAGCAGCCAGCGACTAGATGCAGGCGATCGTCCTCGTCGGGGGCGAAGGGACGCGGCTGCGGCCGCTGACCGACGACGTGCCGAAGCCGGCGCTGACCCTGGTCGACCGGCCTTTCCTCGCCTACATGATCGAGTGGCTGGCGGGCCACGGGGTGACCGAGGCGGTGCTGGCCTGCGGCTTCCTGCCCGACGTGCTGCGTGAGGCGCTGGGCGACGGCGAGCGCGCCGGCGTGCGGCTCACCTACGTGACCGAGCCCGATCGCCGCGGCACCGCCGGGGCGATCCGCTTCGCCGCCGACGCCCTCGGCGACCGGCTCGAGGACCGCTTCCTCGCCCTCAACGGCGACGTCCTCACCGACCTCGATCTGACCGCGCTGATGCGCGCCCACCGCGAGCGCGCGGCGCGGGCGACGATCGCCCTCTACCCGGTCGAGGACTCCGCCGCCTATGGGCTGGTCAGCGTCGACGCCGACGGGCTGGGTGACGCGAGTTCGTCGAGAAGACCGGGCGAGGCGGCGCCGGGCGAGATCAACGCCGGCGCCTACTTCCTCGAGCGCTCGGTCCTGGACCTGATCCCGCCCGAGCGCGAGGTCTCGATCGAGCGCGAGGTCTTCCCGCGGCTGATCGGCGACGGCCTCGGCGCCCTGCGCCTCGATGGCTACTGGATGGACATCGGCACGCCCCGAGCGCTACCTGCAGGCGAGCTGGGACATCCTCGAGGGCCGGGTGGCGACGCGGGTCCGGCCCGACCGCGCCCGGCCTGTTCGTCGGCGCCGGCGCCGAGGTCGACAGCGGCGCCACGCGTCGGCCCTCGCGCGGTCGTCTCGCCCGGCTGCCGCATCGCCGCCGGCGCCGAGGTGCGCGAATCGGTCCTGCTCGGAGGCTGCAGCGTCGGCGAGGGCGCCGCGCGTCAGCGGCGCCGTGCTTGCGGCCGGGCGTCACTGTCGATGCAGGCGCGCGAGCTCGACGGCGCGATCGTCGGCCGGGATGAGAGAGTGCCCGGCCAGCGCACCATGATCGACGACGTCCTCGGCATTCCCGACCAGCTACGCGACGCCCTCTGGCGGATCGAGTCGGCGCGCCTGGAGCCCGCCGAGGCGGCCGGGGCTGATGGTCTGCGGCATGGGCGGCTCGGCGATCGGCGGCGATCTCGCCGCCGCCGCGCTCGGCGACCGCCTGACCCGGCCGCTGCTCACCGTCCGCGGCTACGAGCTGCCGAGCTGGGCGACGCCGGAGTGGACCGTGCTCTGCTCGAGCTACTCGGGCAACACCGAGGAGACGCTCGCCTGCTTCGCCGCCGCCGAGGCGCTCGGCGCCCGCCGCATCGTCGCCAGCACCGGCGGCGCGCTGGTCGACAGCGCTCGCGAGGCGGGCGTGCCGGTGGTCGGCCTGCCGGGGATCTTCCAGCCTCGCGCCGCAGTCGCCTACATGTTCGCCGTCGCCGCCGAGGTCGCGGCGCTGGCCGGTGCTCGCGCCCCGCATCCACACCGAGATCGACGCCGCCGCCGCCTTCCTCGCAGGCGAGTCCGAGGCCCTGCAGGCCCGCGCCGCCGAGATCGCCGCCGAGCTCGACGGCGCGTTCCCCGGTCGTCTACGGCGCCGACCTGACCGCGCCGGTGGCGCGCCGCTGGAAGTCGCCAGGTCAACGAGAACGCCAAGCTCCCGGCCTTCTTCTCCGAGCTGCCCGAGGCCGACCACAACGAGCTCTGCGGCTGGGCGACCGCCGGACGGCCAGCCTCGCGGCCGTCTTCCTCGAGGACCGCGATCAGCACCCGCGCGAGCGCCGCCGCTTCGAGCTCACCGCCGCCGCGGTCGCCGCCGACGGGCGCCGCCGCGGTCCGCGTCGAGACCGCCGGCGAGACCCGCGTCGCCCGCCTGCTCTGGGCGACGATGCTGGGCGACCTGGTCTCGCTCGAGCTGGCCGAGGCGCGCGGGGTCGACCCGCTCCCGGTCGAGGCGATCGAGCGCTTCAAGCAGGCGATGGGGCCGGCCATGAGGGCGATGGTCCTGGCCGCCGGCCTCGGCACCCGCCTGCGGCCGATCACCTACGAGATGCCGAAGCCGATGGTGCCGGTCCTGAACCGGCCGGTGATGGAGCACATCCTCCGCCTGCTCGCCCGCCATGGCTTCACCGAGACGATCGCCAACCTGCACTGGTTCCCGGACGCTGATCGAGGACTACTTCGGCGACGGCTGCGAGTTCGGGGTCGAGCTCACCTACAGCCTCGAGGAGCAGCTGCTGGGGACCTCGGGCGGCGTCCGCAACGCCGCCGGCTTCCTCGGCGACTCCTTCCTGGTCATCTCCGGCGACGCGCTCACCGACCTCGACCTGGCGGCGATGCGCGAGTTCCACGAGTCCCACGACGGGATCGCCACGCTGGCGACCAAGCGGGTCGACGACACCAGCCAGTTCGGGGTCGCGATCACCGGCGCCGACGGCCGCATCCAGGGCTTCCAGGAGAAGCCCGACCCGGCCGAAGCGCTCTCCGACCTGGCCAACTGCGGCATCTACATGTTCCGCTCGGAGATCTTCGACTTCTTCCCCGAGCCGGGCACCAGCAAAGCCGCCGGCCCCGGCGACCCGCCGGGCTTCGCCGACTGGGCGATGGACGTCTTCCCGCGCCTGCTGGAGGGCGACGTGCCGTTCTACTCGCACGAGATCGATGCCTACTGGAACGACATCGGCAACCTCGAGGAGCTGCGCGCCAGCACCCTCGACGCGCTCAGCGGCGCGGTCGAGGTCGAGCGCGAGGGGGAGCTGGTCGACGGCTTCCGCAGCGGCTCGCCGGTCGGCGACGAGGGCGCGCTGTCGGGCCCGGTGCTGCTCGGCGCCGGCTGCGAGATCGGCGACGACGTCCGCATCGACGGGCCTTCGGTGATCGGCGAGGGCGCTCGCGTGGGCGCCGGAAGCCGCCTGCGCGAAGTGATCGCCCTGCCGGGCGCCGAGATCCCCGCCGGCTCGGTGCTGATCGGCGCCATCGCCGCCGCCGCGCTGACGGCGGAGCGAAGAGGGGTCAGATGCCCCTCCCAGGAGGCCGTTGCGCAGCAGATCGTTTGCTGCATTTCGGAATGCATGTCCGGGAGCCTCCTGGGAGGGGCATCTGACCCCTCTGCAAACCATCGTCAGCGTCGTGCCAGAGCTGCGTGTGGTTGAGACCGGGGTGTCCTCCCGGAGGCTCCCGGACCAACCTGTCGAAGCTTGGCAAGCGATCAGCTGCGCGACGGCCTCCGGGGGAGGACACCCCGGTCTCCTACCGGACGCAGCTCGATTACAAAGACGCTTCGAAGAAATGACATTGTGCGCGCCACGCGTGCGCTCGGGATGCCGAGGATCGTGGCGATGGAGACTCTGCATGCCGTCGCCGCCGCGTTCGCGCCGCCGCTGTGCGCCGCCTGCGGCCGTTCCTGCCGGCCCGAGGCGGTCGTCTGCACTCGCTGCGGGCGGCGGCTGGCGGGGGCGGAGCCGTTGCTGGGGAAGGGGCCGCCGGGGCTCGACCGGGCCTGGTCCTCGGCGTCCGCACGAGGGCGTCGCCCGCAATCTGGTCGCGGCGCTGAAGTTCCGCCGCCTGCTGCCGGTCGCCGACCTGATGGCGGACCGGATCCAGTGGCTGGCGCCGGCGCACATGCTGAGCGGCGCGATCGTGCCGGTGCCGCCGGCGCCCTCGCGGCTGCGGCGGCGCGGCTTCGATCCCGCCGGCGAGCTGGCGGCGGCGCTGGCCGAGCGGCTCGGCTCGCCGCTGGAGGCTTGCCTGGCGCGGCGCGGCGGGCGGCGGCAGGTCGGCCGCCGGCGCGCCGAGCGGCTCGGCCAGCCGCCGCGGATCCATGCCACCGGCATGCGCTCCCCGCAGCGTCCTCCTGGTCGACGACGTGCTCACGACCGGGGCGACGATGAGCGCCTGCGCGCAGGCCCTGCGGGCGGCCGGGGCCGCCCGCGTGGTCGCCGTGACCTTCGCCCGGCGCCTCTGAGCCTAGCTTTCTAAGGGTGCAGCTCCGCCGGCCGCCCGCGCATCTGGTCGACCAGTCGCCGCGTCTGGCTGCGCTTGCGCCGCAGCTCCCGGTGTTTCTTGACCTGGCGCCGCACGTCCTCGGCCAGTTCGTGCACCGTGTGGGTCATCTCGGGCGACGCCTCGCGCGCGTGCAGGGTCACGCCCTTGAGGTAGAAGGTCGCCTCTGCCACCTGGCTGTCGGCGATCGAGGGTTGCGCTCCTCCGAGAGCACCACCTCCAGCGTCGCCAGCGGCGAGACCTGCCGGCCCAAGCGTTGGAATCGCTTCCGCACCATCTCACGCAGGTCATCCGTCATCTCGACGTTCCGGCCCCGAATCTCAATCCGCATGAGCGCCTCCTTGTGGTTTCACTCCGATCGTACGCCCGCTACCCGCTTCCGGCAAGGGGCATTCCGACGATCGCGCGGGCTGTCCGCACCGCTACCCTTGACCGATGCCTGCAATGGACCTCGTGACCAAGGCCCTGCGCACCGGGGAGGGGCGCAAGTTCAAGGCCTACCAGAAGCGCGCCGAGGCGATCAATCGCTTCGAGCCGGAGATGGAAGCGCTCTCCGACGACGAGATTCGCGCAGGAGGCCGACTCGCTGCGCGAGCGCGCCCGCAACGGCGAGTCGCTCGACGACCTGCTGCCGGAGGCATTCGCGCTGACCCGCGAGGCGTCGCGGCGCACGCACCGGCCAGCGCCACTACGACGTGCAGTTGATCGGCGGCATGGTCCTCCACGACGGCGCGATCGCCGAGATGCGCACCGGCGAGGGCAAGACCCTGACCGCGACCCTGCCGGTCTTCCTCAACACCCTGGCCGGCGACAGCGTCCATCTCGTCACCGTCAACGACTACCTCGCCCGCCGCGACTCGGAATGGATGAAGCCGATCTACGACGCGCTCGGGGTCAGCGTCTCCGCCGTCCAGGACGCCGACGACCACGCTACCCGCCAGCGCAAATACGCCGGCGACGTCACCTACGGGACCAACTCCGAGTTCGGCTTCGACTACCTGCGCGACAACATGGCCGCCTCGCTCGAGCACTGCGTCCAGCGCGGCCACAACTTCGCGATCGTGGACGAGGTCGACAACATCCTGATCGACGAGGCGCGGACGCCGCTGATCATCTCCGGCCAGCCCGAACAGGCGGCGCAGACCTACTACACCTTCGCCCGTCTGGCCAAGCAGCTGGCCGGCGTTCCGGCCAAACAGAAACTGAAATCGCTCGGCGAGTCCAAGGACACCTCCGAGGTCGACTACGACTACGAGTACGACGAGAAGCACAAGACCGTCGCCCCGACCGAGCGGGGGGTCAAGAACGCCGAGCAGTTCATCGGCGTCGACAACCTCTACCTCGGCGAGCACGGCAGCCTCGTCAACCACCTCGTCCAGTCGCTGAAGGCCGAGTCGCTCTACAGGAAAGACAAGGACTACGCGGTGATCGACGGCGAGGTGATGATCATCGACGAGTTCACCGGCCGCATCCTCGAGGGCCGGCGCTGGTCGGAGGGGCTGCACCAGGCGGTCGAGGCGAAGGAGGGCGTGGCGATCCGCGAGGAGAACCAGACCCTGGCGACGATCACCCTGCAGAACTACTTCCGCCTCTACGACAAGCTCTCCGGCATGACCGGAACGGCGCTGACCGAGGCGACCGAGTTCATGAAGATCTACAAGATGCCGGTGGTCGAGATCCCGACCAACCAGCCGATGGTCCGGGCCGACCACAACGACCAGATCTTCAAAACCAAAGACGGCAAGTGGAAGGCGGTTCTCGAGGAGATCTTCGCGCGGCACGAGAAAGGGCAGCCGATCCTGGTCGGGACCGTCTCGGTCGAGGTCTCGGAGATGATCTCCGAGGCGCTGAAGCGCGAGGGAATCCAGCACGCGGTACTGAACGCCAAGCCCGAGCACGCCGAACGAGAGGGCGAGCTGATCGCCCAGGCGGGTCGAAAGGGCGCGGTGATGATCGCCACCAACATGGCCGGCCGCGGAGTCGACATCAAGCTCGGCGGCGATCCCGAGCAGCTCGCCGTCACCGAGCTAAAGAAAAAGGGGATAACGCCCGAGAGCGAGGGCTACGAGGAGGCGCTGGCGGCGAAAACGACCGAGCTCGAGCCGCTGTGCAAGGCGGAGGCGGAGGAAGTGCGCGAGTTCGGCGGCCTCTTCATCTGCGGCACCGAGCGGCACGAGTCGCGGCGGATCGACAACCAGCTGCGCGGCCGCTCCGGCCGCCAGGGCGATCCCGGCGAGTCGCGCTTCTACCTCTCCGCCGAAGACGACGTGATCCGCCTCTTCGCCGGCGACCGCATCTACAAAATCCTCGATCGCCTGGGGCCGGTCGACGACGACGGCGCCGAAGTGCCGCTCGAGGCGAAGATGCTGACGAAAACCGTCGAGAGCGCCCAGAAGAAGGTGGAGGAACAGAACTTCCTGATCCGCAAACGGGTGCTCGAGTACGACGACGTAATGAACGAGCAGCGCCGCGTCGTCTACAAATACCGCCGCGAGATCCTCGAAGGCCGCGACATCTCCGAAACCGCCCGCGACGAAGTCGAGGGCGTCATCGAGCGCCTGGTCGACGAGTACACGTCTGGCGAGCTGCTCGAGGAATGGGACCTGGGGGAGCTGGAGACGCAGCTGCGGCAGATCTGGCCGGTCGGCATCGAGGTCGCCGGACTGGCGCCGGAGACGGTCGATCGCGAGAAGCTCAAAGACGCCCTCGACGACGATGCGATGAGCGCCTACGACGAGCGTGAGCAGCAGCTTGGCGAGGAGCTGTTGCGCTACCTGGAGCGCTCGATCCTGCTGCAGGTGATCGACAACCGCTGGCGCGAACACCTCTTCGACATGGACTACCTGCGCGAAGGCATCCACCTCCGCGGCTTCGCCCAGATCGACCCTCTCGTCGCCTACAAAAACGAGGGCTACTCGATGTTCGAGGAGCTCATGCACTCGATCTGGGACGAGTTCAGCCGCCTCGTCTTCCGCGCCGAAGTCGAAGTCGATCCCTCGCAGGCTGGGCAACGGCGCCGCCGCCAACGGCGGCAGCCAGCCGTCGGCGCTCGACTACTCCGGCGGCACCCTCGAGGGGCAGCCCTCGGCGCTGGAACAGGTCGCCGTCGCGGGTGGCGGGGCCGCCGCCGTCGATGCCGCGGCATCCGAGGCGGTTGCCGGCGAGGTGGTCGAGACCGTGGTCAAAGACGAGCACGACAAAATCGGCCGCAACGACCCCTGCTGGTGTGGCAGCGGGAAAAAGTACAAGAAGTGCCACGGGGCGTAGACCCCGTCCGCGAGTTCATCCGGGCGTTCAACGAGCGGGACCTGGATGCGTTCGTGGCGGTGCTCGATCCGGAGGTCGAGCTGCACGCCAGCCGGGGGCTGCGCAAGGGACTCGATGCGGCGCGGGTGTGGGCGACGCGGGCGCCCGGCGGGGTCCAGCAGACGATCGAGCTGGAGCAGCTCTACGAGGAAGGCTTCGAGGGCGGTGGCGGCACTGCGGTGGCGCTGATCCAGCGTCACTGGCGCTGGGACGAGGACGGCTCGGCGGCCGGCCTCGACGAGATGGCCTGGGTCTTCGAGCTGAGGCGGCGTCGGGTGCGCAGCTGGCGACCCTACGACGATCGCGCCGAGGCGCTGCGGGCGGGCGGCTTCGCGAACGAGGCCGGCGCCGCCGGATAACCTGCAGGCATGGCCGACGCCGCCCCTACCGAAGCGATCGCACCGCGCCTGGCCGCCGTCCGCGAGCAGCTGACCCTGCTCTCGGACTACCTTTGACCCGGCTGCGCTAGAGGCCGAGGCAGCGCGTCTGGAGGGCGAGATGGGCAGGCCCGGCTTCTGGGACGACCAGGAGGCGGCGGCGCGCACCTCGGCGGCGCATGCCCGCGCGCAGCGCCGCCTCGAGATGTTTCGCAGCTTGGAGTCTGACGTCGCCGACCTCGACGAGCTGGCCGAATTGGCCGGCGAGGATGCGGAGATCGCGGCCGAGCTGCAGACCCAGCTCGAGCGTCGCCGAGCAGCGCCTGGCCGAGCTGGAGGAGGGGCGGCTGTTCAGCGGCGAGTACGACGCCGGCGATGCGGTCGTCAGCGTCCATGCCGGCGCCGGCGGGACCGACTCCCAGGACTGGGCGGAGATCCTCCTGCGCATGTATTTGCGCTGGGCGGAACGGCGCGGCTTCGAGGTGGAGATGAAGGAGGCTTCGCCGGGGGAGGAGGCGGGGCTGAAGTCGGCGACCTTCATCGCCCGTGGCGAGAACGCCTACGGCCTCTTCGCCGCCGAGCGCGGCGTCCACCGGCTGGTCCGGATCTCCCCCTTCGATTCCTCCTCGCGGCGGCACACCAGCTTCGCCCAGGTCGACGTCGGCCCGCTGGTCGACGCCGGGCCCGCGGTCGAGGTCGACGAGGCCGACCTGCGCGTCGACACCTACCGCGCCTCCGGCGCCGGCGGCCAGCACGTCAACAAGACCGACTCGGCGGTGCGGATCACCCATCTGCCCACCGGCGTCGTCGTCCAGTGCCAGAACGAGCGCTCGCAGACGCAGAACAAGGCGGTGGCGATGCAGTTCCTGCGCTCGAAGCTGATCGAGCTGGAGGAGCGCAAACGGGCCGAGGAGATGGCGAAGGCGCGTGGCGAGGTCAAAGACGTCGCCTGGGGATCGCAGATCCGCAGCTACGTCATGCATCCCTACACGATGGTCAAGGACCACAGGACCGAGCACGAGGTCGGCGACGTGCAGCGCGTGCTCGACGGCGATCTCGACGAGTTCGTGCGCGACTACCTGAACAAAACCGCCGCCGCCTCGGCGAGCTAGATGGAGGCACTGACCTACCTCGAACGCCCGGCCGAGGCCGCCGGGGAGGGGCTGCTGGTGCTGCACCATGGCCGCGGCGCCGACGAGCGCGATCTGCTCGGGCTGGCCGACCTGCTCGATCCCGCGCGGCGGCTGCGTGTGGTGACGCCGCGTGCGCCGCTGAGCCTGCCGGGATCGCCTGGATACCACTGGTATCTGGCGCCGCGCGTCGGCTACCCAGACCACGACAGCTTCCACGCCGCCCGGGCGGTCCTCGCCAGCCTCCACGACCGGCTCTGGGAGGAGACCGGCGTCGGTCCCGAGCGAACCGTGCTCGGCGGCTTCTCGATGGGCGCGGTGATGAGCTACGCGATGGCGCTCGGCGCCGATCGCCCGCCGGTGGCGGGGATCCTCGCCTTCAGCGGTTTCGTGCCGGTTGTCGAGCGACTGGGCGCCCGTGTTCGAGGACCGGCAGGAGACCCGCGCCTTCATCGCCCACGGCCGCCGCGACCCGATCATCGAAGTCGGCTTCGCCCAGCGCGCCCGGGATCTGCTGGAGGCAGGCGGACTTTCCGTCGACTACCGCGAGTCCGACCTCGGCCACCAGATCGACCCCGCGCACCTGCGCGACGGCGACCGCCTGGCTCGGCGAGACGCTCGCCGACTGAGCGCTATTCGCGCTCTTGCCAGGAGAGGCCGCTGGGGGTCGTGCGTCGCAGGGTCAGGTGGCGGTCGAAGATCGGCTGGCACCAGCCCGGGGCCTCGAGGACCCGAATCCGCACCGTGAAGTCCTTCGCCGCCATGACCTTGGCCATCTGCGCCTCGGTCAGGTTGCGGTTGAGGCGCAGCACGCCCTTCTTGCCGAGGCGTTTCTTCTCGCCGCCGAGGAAGAGCGAGCCCTTGGCGCCGTGCAGTCCGTAGGCGATGGCGACGGCGGCGGGGGAGCTGGTCGCGTAGCGGACCTGGAGGCGAATCCGGTCGCTGTTGCCGGAGGCGAAGATCGTCGGCTCGATGCTGCTCAGCAGGCACTCGGGCGGCGCCTCGGTCCCGCTCTTGTCTTCGCCGCATTCTTCTTCCTCGTCGGCTTCGCACTCTTCGCTTTCGGTTTCGGCTTCCTCGCCTTCGCTCGCTTCGGCTTCGCCCTCTCCCTCTTCGTCGTCCGGCGCCGGCGCGACCAAGGACTGGACGCTGTCCGGGGTGGGAACGGTCAGGGCCTGCGCCGACCCGGCAAGGCCGAGCAGTGCGATCAGGGCGAGGATTGCGAGCAGGGACGGCTTTCTGGGCATGCCCAGAAGATCGGCTCGCCGGCGCCGTGCCTTTAGCTAGCTGACTCGACCTCGAGCACGCCCTCGAGCCGCAGCAGCCCCTCCTTCATCGGCAGGCCGCCGCCGTAGCCGCCGAGGGCGCCGCCGGTCCGCAGCACGCGGTGGCAGGGGACGACGAGGGGTAGCGGGTTCGATCCGCAGGCGGTTCCCGCGGCGCGCACCGCGCGCTCGTTGCCGGCGCTCTTTGCCATCTCCATGTAGCTGCGGGTCTGCCCGTAGGGGATGCGGGCGATCGCCCGCAGCACGCGACGGCGGAAGTCCCGGCTCAGCTGCCAGTCGAGCGGCAGGTCGAAATCCGTCAGCTTGCCCTCGAAGTAGAGGTCGAGCTCGCGGCGCGCCTCGTCCAGCTGCGGCGGGCGCCTCGAGCACGCGTGGGGAGACCCGGTCCGCGAGGTCGACGAGCAGCTCGTCGGCGTCCTGGTTCGGCAGGCCGACCCGGACCAGGCCGCGCGGGGTCCTCGCCAGCAGCAGCGGGCCGAAGGGCGAGTCGGTCGTCGTGTAGGCGACGTCGAGCAGGTCTTCCGCGGCGGCGCGCGCGGCGAGGCGGTTCAGCGATGCCTTCATGCCAGCTCCTTTCGCAGTCGTTTGATTCCCTCGTGCAGGCTGCGGCGAGCCGCCTCCGGCGAGCAGCCGAGGGCGGCGGCGATCTCGGCGTGGGGAAGGTCGCTGGCGTAGCGCAGCGTCACCGCGGCCCGCTGTTTCGGCGGCAGGGCGCCGACCGCTGTCCAGATTCCGTCGCCGGGCTCCGGATCGGCGATCGCGACCTCGGCGACCTCGGCCACTTCGGCCACCGGCACCGGCCGCCGTCCCCGGGCGCGGTGGTGGTCGACTGCCTTGCGGTGGGCGATCGTGATCAGCCAACCGCGCAGATTGCCGGCGTCGTTCAGCTTCGGATAGGCGCGCAGGGCGGAGAGGAACGTCTCCTGGAAGCAGTCGTCGGCGTCGGTTCGGCCGACGGCGCCGCGCAGGACCGCCATCACGTCGTCGGCATGCTCGTCGATCAGGGACTGGAACGGGGGCAGCTCGCTCACCTCGGGGATTAAACGCGGCGGCGGCGCGGAACGTGAGATGGAGGGATGACGAGCGATGCATTTGTCATCTGTGGGATGACAAATGCATCGCTCGTCGTTGATCTAGGCTGGCGCGATGGGCCCCCCCGGCGAGCCGTTGAGCGAGATCGTCCGCCGCGCGCTGGCCGAGGACGTCGGCGACGGCGACCTCACCAGTGAGGCGACGGTGCCGGCCGATACCCGCGCCCGTGCCCGGATCGTGCAAAAACAGCCGGGCGTCGCCTGCGGATTCGAGCTGGTCGAGGAGACGATGCGCCAGTGCGGCGTCGAGCACGTCGACAGGCTCGTCGTCGAGGGTCAGTGGCGGCAGGAGGTTCCGGCCGACGTCCTGCTGGCGAGCGGGACCGCCAGGTCGCTGCTGGCGGCGGAGCGCACCGCGCTCAACTTCCTCGGCCACCTCTCCGGCATCGCCACTCTGACTGCGCGCTTTGTCGAGGCGGTAGAGGGGACCGGCGCCCGCGTCCTCGACACGCGCAAGACGACGCCGGGGCTGCGGCAGCTGGAGAAGGAGGCAGTTGCCGCCGGGGGCGGGGTCAACCATCGCATGGGCCTCTACGACGCGATCCTGATAAAGGAGAACCACATCGCCCTCGCCGGCGGCGTGGCGAAAGCGGTCCTCGGAGCAAGGCACGCTCAGCCGGACCTGCCGATCGAGATCGAGTGCCGCGACCTCGAAGAGGTCGCCTACGCGCTCGGGGTCGGGGTCGAGCGGCTGCTGCTCGACAACATGGACGCCAAGATGCTGCGGGCGGCGGTGAAGCTGCGCGACGAGCATGCCGCCGGCGAGGGCCCCACGCTCGAGGCCTCGGGCGGGGTCGACCTCGAGACGGTCCGCGGCATCGCCGAGACCGGCGTCGATTTCATCTCGATCGGCGCCCTCACCCACTCGGCCCCGACCCTCGATTTCAGCCTCCTGCTCGAGCCTGCCTAGCCGGCCTCCCTACTTGAGGAGTTTCGAGAGGCGGCGGTCCTTGAGCACGCGGCCGCCGGTCTGCTCGGCGGGGCAGTAGTTGGTCTGGTGCTCGGAGAAGAAGACGGCCTCGATCGTGGTTCCGCAGCGCGGGCAGGGCTCGCCCTCGCGCCTGTGGATCTGGAGCGGCATCGGCACTTTGTCGGGCGCCTCTGGGCCGATCGTCTGCTCGTAGTGCCCGATCGCGTCGCCGAGCACGTGCAGGGCAGCGTGAAGGCGCTCCACCTCCTCAGCGTCCAGCTCCGATCCTTTCTTGAAGGGGGAGAGCCGCGCCTCCCAAAGGATCTCGTCGACCCAGGAGCGGCCGATGCCGGCGATGTCTTTCTGATGCCGCAGCAAGGGGTGCAGGTGTCGCGGTTTGTCGACCGCCCGCGCGAACTCCTCGAGCGGGGGCGCAGGCCAGGCTTCCGGCCCCAGCGTCTTCACCATCTCGTCCTCGGCGACCGCATCGCTCGCCAGCAGCTTCGCCCAGGCTCGCTGCTTGGTCCCGAACTCGCGCAGTCGCAGCTCGCGCCCGTCCTCGAGTCGCACCAACACCCGCGAGGCGCGGTCTTTGGCCGAGGCGCGTTTGTCGAAGACCCGCAGCCGCCCGGCCGACATCAGGTGGATCAGCAGCGCCAGGTCGCCGAACTCGACGACCGGCATCTTCCCCACCCGGCGCACCCGCGTCAGCTCGCGCCCCACCAGCGCGTCCAAGGGCGGATCAAAGGTCTTCATCACATTCATCCCCGGCGCCAGCGCCGATTCCACAACGGACCCCGACACGCCAGAGCTGAGGCGCCGCGCCACAATCTCGACCTCGGGCAACTCGGGCATGAGACAAGTCTGCCGCTTCGGCGCCGCCACCGAGTAAACTTGTCCTACGTTCATTCGACTGGTTTCGGGCTCGCGCCCCACCAGCGAACATCAGGAAAGAGAGGGCTCATGCAGGAGCTCCCGACGATCCAACCTACGCTTGCACCGGAGCTCTCGCCGGAGCAGATCGCTGAGCTCAGCGAGGAAATTCGCGCGCTCGCAATTCAGCGCAACGCCGTCATCCTCGCCCACAACTACCAGCTGCCCGAGATTCAGGACGTCGCCGACTACCTCGGCGACTCGCTTGGGCTCTCGCGCCAGGCGGCGGCAACCGAGGCCGAGGCGATCGCTTTCTGCGGCGTTCACTTCATGGCCGAGACGGCCTCGATCCTCTCGCCCGAGAAGAAGGTGCTGATCCCCGACCTCGATGCCGGCTGTTCGCTCGCCGACTCGATAAACGCCGACCAGCTGCGCGCGTGGAAGGCCGAACACCCGGGCGCGTTGGTCGTCATGTACGTCAACACCTCGGCCGAGGTCAAGGCCGAGACCGACTACTGCTGCACCTCCTCCAACGCGGTCAGCGTCGTCGAGCACATCTGGGCCGAGCACGGCCCCGACACCGAGATCCTCTTCGGCCCCGACATGTGGCTGGGCGCCTTCGTCGAGCGCGAGACCGGCCTCGTCGACGACCAGGAGCGGCGCGGTCGCTTCCACATCTGGGACGGCGAGTGCCACGTCCACGCCGGCATTCGCCCCGCGGACATCGCCCAGACGCGCGCCGAGAATCCGGAGGCGGAGTTCCTGATCCACCCCGAGTGCGGCTGCTCGACGCAGGCGATGGAGTACGTGGCCTCCGGGGACATAGAGGCCGAGGGCGTCCACATGCTCTCGACCTCGGGGATGCTGGAGCACGTCGAAGCGCATCCCGACGGCAGCTTCATCGTCGCCACCGAGAACGGGATGCTCTACCCGCTGCAGCAGGCGGCGCCCCAGGCCAACCTGATCGAGGCCAACCGGATGGCCTTCTGCAAGTACATGAAGATGATCACGCTGCCGAAGCTGCGCGACTCTCTGCGCGAGATGAAGTTCGAGGTCAGCGTCGCGGCCGACGTGGCGGAGCGGGCGCGGGCGCCGATCGAGCGCATGGTCGCGATCGGCTAGCAGGGGCGCTCGGTACGCACGAAACCGCGTTGTTTACTTGGAACTTCTTGATTATCGGTTCCAGCTGCGTTATGGATGCTCTCGAGGCGGGGAGCGACCAGACGTAGGGAGGAAACAATGAAGACGACTCGCAAGCTTGGGCTCGCCGTCGTCGCGATGCTGGCCATCGCCGCCACGGCGGCCCCTGGAGCCCAGGCCGGAGAATTCACAGCCGGGGGATACCCGGCCACAATCACAGGCCAGAACGTCAACGTTCAGGAACTGACGACCGAACTGGGCACGATGGAATGCGGGGTCAAATTCCACGGCGAACTGGCGGAAGCGTCGGAAGACCTGACACTGACGCCCGCCTACGGCACAAGCTGCGAAATCGAAGGCCTCCAAGTCCACGTCAGCCTGAACGGCTGCGACTACCGGTTTCACGCCGGCGCCACATTGGCGATGGACACAGTCGAAGGCTCGATGGACGTGAAGTGCCCCGAAGGCAACAAGATCGATTTCCTGATCACAGCGATGCAGAATTGCCACCTGACAATCCCGGAACAGCTCGGCCTCGGGGAAGTCACCTATAGGGACAAAACAATGGCGCAGGACGTCGAGGTCGAACTCAACATCGAAGGACTCGACTACGAACTGGACGCCGGTTGCCCCGTGGAAGGCGCATTCGAAAACGGCTCCTATGTCGGCGACAGCACACTAAAAGCCGACTTCGAAGGGATGGCAACGCCCTTCACCGTCGACTGAGCGAAAGTGGAGCGCTCCGCATATATGAGCAGTCGCTCATGATCGGCTAAGATTTCGCCAATCTGCGGTGGGCGCGTTCTTGCGCGACCTGCGGTGCGAAGGAGTCACCCTGTGTTCGCAGAACCCACCCACCGCATGGCGAAATCGAAGAAGAGACAATCCCGCGACGAGCAGCCGCGGCGGCCCAGCGGCCGCCGCGCGCCGATCATCGAGCTCAGCGATGTGACCAAGGTCTACTCGGGCGGCCACATGGCGCTCGACCGGGTCAACCTGGCGATCGGCCGCGGCGAGTTCGTCTTCCTCGTCGGGCCGACCGGCTGCGGCAAGTCGACGCTGATCAAGATGCTGATCCGCGAGCTCTCGGCCAGCGAGGGCGCGGTCAAGATCGCCGGCCGCGACATCGGCGCCCTGCCGGAGAAGAAGATCCCGCAGTTGCGGCGCAACATCGGCACCGTCTTCCAGGACTTCAAGCTGCTTCCCAACCGCACCGTCTACGACAACGTCGCCTACGCGCTGCAGGTGATCGGCGCCAGCCGCGCCGAAATCCGCGAGCAGGTGCCGGCGACGCTGCGCCTGGTCGGCCTCTCGACCAAGCTCAACAGCTACCCCGACCAGCTCTCCGGCGGCGAGCAGCAGCGCGTCTCCGTCGCCCGCGCCTTCGTCAACCACCCACCGCTGCTGCTGGCTGACGAGCCCAGCGGCAACCTCGACCCGGTCACCTCGATCGGGATCATGCAGCTGCTCTACCGGATCAACAAGACCGGCACCACGGTGCTCGTCGTCACCCATGACCGCGAGATGGTCGACAGCATGCAGCGCCGCGTGGTCGAGCTCTATGAGGGCCGGGTCGTCCGCGACGAGGTCAGCGGCGGCTACACCGAGGAGTCGACGACCGAGTTCGGGCTGCGGATGCGGGCCGAGATGGGGGTCGGGCCCGAGGGCGAGGGACAGACCAACGGCTACGACTACGACCAGGGCTCGTTGCTCTGATGTCGCGCCTGATCTTCTTCCTGCAGGAGGCACTGCGGGCGCTGCGCCGCAACGGCGCGCCGACCCTCGCCGCTGTGATCACGACCGTAGTCACGGTCGTCTTGCTGGGAATGCTTATCCCAATCTTCCAGACCACCCAGGCCAAGAGCGAGGAGGTTCGAAACGAGCTCAATATCCAGGTTGGCCTCCACGCCGATGCGACCAAGGCCGAAATCGCTTCGCTTCAGGATCGAGCTGGAAGCGATCCCCCACATCGCCCGGCTGGAATTCATCAGCAAGGCCGAGGCGCTGGAGGAACTGAGGGAAACCCTCGGGGCGGAGAAGAGCCGCGAACTCACCTCGCAGCTAAATGAAAATCCGCTGCCCAGGAGCTTCAAAGTCATTCCCGACGACGCCGCGAACCTGGCTGGGGTCCGGGCTGCGATCGTGCCGACTGGGCCGAGCGGAGAGCCACAGCCGATCTCGCCGATCGTCGCGAAGCTCTTCGACCGTCAGCAGGCCACCGAAGAGATCGAGGAGGTGACCAGCGCCCTGAAGATCGTGCTCACGGTGATGACCGCGCTCTTGATCCTTGCCTCGCTGATGCTGGTCGGCAACACGATCCGGCTCTCGATCTACACCCGCCGCCGCGAGGTCGAGGTGATGCGGCTGGTCGGGGCGACGCGCTGGTTCATCCGCTGGCCGTTCATGATCGAGGGCGTGGTCGTCGGCTTCGCAGGGGGTCTGGTAGCCATACTGATCCTGTGGCTCGGCAAGATCACGGTCGTCGACCCGCTCAGCGACTCCTTCTCCTTCCTGGCGGCCCAGAACAGCAGCACGCTGTCGTTCCCCGCCCTGGTCGCGATCCTCTTTGCGGCCGCGGTCCTGGTCTCGACGATCGGCTCCGGCATCACCCTGCGTCGCTTCCTCAAGGTCTGAGGCAGCCTGCATGAGGGCACGGGGGGCATTGGCCTACGCCGTGTCGCTGATCGCCTTCCTCTGCGCCGGCCTCTGGCTCGGCGGCCACCCGGGGCAAGCTGCCCGAGTTCGTCCGCGATCCGTTCGTCGGTTCCTCGGCTGGGCTGACCGCCGAAGCTGCGGAAGCGATCGAGGACAGCTACTACCGGCCGGTCGGCGAGACCGAGCTCGGCAACGCCTCCCTCCAGGGCATGGTGCGGGAGCTGCGCAAGCGCCACGGCGACCGCTTCAGCGAATACTTCTCGCCGCAAAGCCTGGAGAGCTTCAATCAGGCGATCGAAGGGCGGTTCTCCGGCGTGGGACTCTCCGTCGTCCCGGTCAAGCAGGGCCTGCGCGCGGTTCAGGTCTTTCCCGCCTCCCCCGCCAAGCGCGCGGGGATCGCGCCCGGCGACACGATCGTCTCCGTCGACGGCGACCCGATCGCGGGCGAGAGCAGCAGCGAGGCGACCGCCAAGATCAAAGGCCCGGAAGGGACCGAGGTGACCCTCGGCGTGCGCGACGGCAAGAGCGACAAGCTGCGGCGGCTGCGGCTGACGCGAGCCGAGGTGGCGCTGCCGAACGTCAGCAGCCGGATCGAGAGCGTCGACGGGGAGAGGCTCGGCTATGTCCGCATGCTCAGCTTCAGCGAAGGCGCCCATGCCCCGCTTGCCGAAGCCGTGCGCAAGGTGGATCGTCAAGGCGCGCGGGGAATCGTGCTCGACCTGCGCGGCAATCCCGGTGGCTTGCTCGACGAGGCAGTGCTGAGCGCCAGCCTCTTTCTGCCCGAGGGCGAAGTCGTCGTCCGGACCGAGTCCCGCAGCCAGGGCGAGAGCGTTCACGAGACGATCGGCGATGCCCTCACGGAGCTGCCGCTCGCCGTCCTGATCGACCGCGGGACCGCCTCGGCGGCGGAGATCCTCGCCGCGGCGCTGGCCGACAACGCCGGCGCGAAGGTCGTCGGGACCCGCTCCTTCGGCAAGGGCGTCTTCCAGCAGGAGGAGCCGCTCTCCAACGGCGGCGCCCTGAAGCTGACCGTGGGCGAGTACTTCACTCCGGAGGGGGTCAACCTGGCGCGGAGCCGCGGCATTCACCCCGACGTCGAGGCCAGCGACGACCCGGAAACGGCGGTGGACGAGGGGAAAAAGCGGGCGCTCGGGGTGCTGGCCGGCCAGGTCGGGAGTTGAGCCGGCGCCGGCAGGCACGGCCGGGGGGCGCGCGCCGTGCGCAGGCGCGTCGCGACCACGCCCAAGGCCGTCAAGGGCGGCGCGACGCCGTGCCCAAAGCCCGCGACGCGGTCGAGGCGCTGCTGCGCGAGCGGCTCCGCTTCCGTGGCTTCGGCGCCGCGCTCGAGCAGGAAGCGGCGCGAGCGGCGATGGCAGCGGAGCGCGACTCCGGCCCCCGCCGCGACCTGACGGCGCTCTCGACCTTCACCGTCGACCCGGCCAGCGCTCGCGACTTCGACGACGCCGTCTCCGCCCAGCGCGAGGGCGATGGCGCCCGGGTCTGGATCCACATCGCCGACGTCGCCGCCCACGTGCGGCCCGGCTCGCCGCTCGATCTCGAGGCGCGCCGGCGCGCCAACAGCACCTACGTCCCCGGCGCGGTCGAGCCGATGCTGCCGCACGCGCTCAGCAGCGACGCCTGCAGCCTTGCTCCCGGCGTCGAGCGGCTGGCGGTGACGGCGGAGATCGAGCTGGGACCCGGCATGGCGCCGCAGCGCACGCGCTTCTACCGCAGCCGCATCCGCTCCGACGCCCGCCTCGACTACGACCAGCTCGACGTCATCTTCGCCGGCCGGGTCGCGCCGCCGGCCGAGGTGGCGGAACCGCTGGCCGCCGCCCGCGATGTCGCCGCCGCCCTCGGCGAGCACCGCGGATCGACCAGCCTTGAGGTCGACTCGGCCGAGCCGGAGTTCCGTTTCGACGCCGAGGGCAACGTCGTCGCTGCGCACAGGGCGCCGCAGACCGAGGCCCATCGTCTGATCGAGCGGCTGATGATCCTGACCAACGAGCAGGTCGCCGAGCGGCTCGAGCACGAGCGGGCGCCGGCGATCTATCGCGTCCACGCCCAGCCCGATCCGACCCGGATCGAACGCCTGGTCGAGCAGCTGGCGGCGCTGGGCGTGCCGACGCCGCCGCTGGGCCAGGGATTGTCGGCGCAGGAGGCGGGCAGGGTCGCGGCCGAGGCCAGTCGCCTGGTGCGCCGAGAGGCGGCGCGGCGCGGACACGGCCGCGAGGCGTATACCTCCCTCGTGCTTCGTTCCCTCAAACAGGCCTCCTACAGCGAGCGCAATAGCGGCCACGCGGGGCTCGGCAGCGCCGCCTACACCCACTTCACCTCACCGATCCGCCGCTATCCGGACCTGGTCGTGCACCGGGCGCTGCTGGCGGCGCTGGGGGAGGGGGAGGGGGCGCCGCGCCTGGCGGAGGCCCGCGAGGTCGCCGCCGACTGCTCCGCCCGCGAGCGCGAGTCGGCGAAGATCGAGCGCGCCGCCGACGACGTCTGCGCCGCCTACCTGCTCGAACGCGAGCTCGGCGAGCGCGGGCTCGACGTTGAGCTCGAGGGTGAGGTCTCGGGGGTGATCCGGGCCGGCGCCTTCGTCTCCTTCGCCGGCGAGCTCGGCGACGCCTACGAGGGCATGCTGCCGGCGCGGCGCCTGCCCGGTGGGCGCTACGAGCTCGACAAGGTCGAGGTGGCGCTGGTCAATCGCGGCTCGAAGGCGTCGCTGCGCCTGGGCGACCCGGTCGGCGTTCGCGTCGCCGGCGTCGACGCTCCCCGCGGACGCGTGGACCTGGTGCTTGCCGGTGTCTAAGAAAGCCAAAAAACCGCGCCTGCCGGCCTCCGGCGACGTCGTCACCAACCGCCGCGCCCGCCACAAATTCGAGTGGGTGGAGAAGCTGGAGGCGGGGATCGTCCTGACCGGCTCCGAGGTGAAGGCGCTGCGCGGGGGAAAGGCGCAGATGACCGACGCCTATGCCGTGGTCGATAAGGGCGAGGTCTGGCTGCGCAAGCTCCATATCCCGCCATACGAGTTCTCCAGCGTCGACGCCCACGAAGCCGAGCGGCCGCGCAAGCTGCTGCTGCACCGTGAGGAGATCGAGCGCCTGATCGGAAAAACGGCGCAAAAAGGCCTGACCCTGATCCCTACGCGGATCTACTTCAAGGGGCCGCGGGCGAAGGTCGAGCTGGCTCTGGCGCGGGGCAAGGAGGGCCGCGACCGGCGTCGCGAGATCGCCGACCGCGACGTGCGCCGCGAGGTTGAACGGGAGTTCAAGGGGCGGATGCGCTGAGCGCCGGCCGGCAGCTCGAACGTAGGTCCGTTGCAGCGTCTCCCGCGGGCTTGCATCGGCCGCATCACATGCAAGGATGCACGGGCATGCGGATCCGGTTGCTCCTCTCTTCGTGCTTTCTCGGGCTGGCGGCCCTGATCGCCCCTGCGACCGCCGCCGCGTCCTTCACGGACGATGCCAGCGACTATGTCAGCGACCACACGGAGTATTTCGTCGGCGCGCTGCTCGTCGCGATCCTCCTGCTTCTGCTCGTTACCCGCGTCACCCAGCGTCGCAGCAAGGAGAAGGCGAAGAAAGGCGCAGCCCCGGGCGCGCCGCCGCAGCCAGGTGCGCCGCCGCCGCCCGGATCGCCGCCTCCGCCCGCAGCCGCGACGCCTCCGCCCACCCTGCCTGGCAGCATCCCACCGCCGCCACCTGCTCACGCCGCGGCCCCGACTGCGGAAATGACCGCGACGCCGCCTGTCGCCCCCACGAGCGTCCCCGGCGCCCCACCGCCACCGCCCCCAGGGCAGCCGGAGAGCTCGAAGGACCGCCGCCGACGCGTGCGCGAGGAACAACGCGCCAGGCGCGACCAGCAGCGCCAGCAGCGACGCGAGCAGATCGAACGCCGCAAGCAGGAACGCGCCGCCAAGCGCGGCCGGGGACCGCAACCGGCGCCAGCCACTCCACCGCCTCTGCCGGGTCAGCCGCCCGCGGCGGTCGAGCCCGAGCTCAAGCAAAAGAGCTTCTTCGGCATCAAGTACGGCGGCGGCAAGCAGAAGCGGGAAGCGGCTCTGGCGGAGCAGCGGCTCGCCGCCGCCCGCGCCGCGCGTGAGCGCGAAATGGCGCAGGCCGGCGGGGCGCCCCCCGCGGTCCAGCCGCCGGCAGCCCCAGCCTCGGCGCCGATGGTCCCGCTCGAGGAAGCGCCCCCGTTGCAGCCCGCGCCGGGCCAGGGGCCGCCGCCGATGCCGCAGATGCCCCCGCCCGCCGGCGGCCAGGTGACGCCGGCGCCGACCGGGTACGACACCGCCGCAGCCGAGCAGCGCGTCCGCGACAAGGTCGAGGAGGTGCGCCAGGAAGAGCAGCGGATCCGCGCCGAGGCCGAACGCAGGCAGCAAGAGGGGCAGGCGCAACAGCCACCGGCCCTGGCGCCGGTCCCGGACCTGCGCAGCGCCGAGCAGAAGCTGCGGGAAGAACGGGAAGCGCAGGAACGCTCGATGGCGGAGGCGGAGGAGCGCCTGCGCCAGATCGAAGAGCGGACCAAAGCCGCCGAACAGCGCGCCGCCGAGGCCAAGCGGCTGGAAGAGCTTCACGCGGAGGAGGAAGGACGCCAGCAGCGCCTGCGGGAGATGCAGCAGAGCGTCGCCGAAGCGGAGGAGCGCGCCCGCGAGGCCGAGCGCCGGGCGGTGGAAGCCGAGCAGGCCGTCGTCCGCTCGGTTCAGGGCGGGACCGGACCGCAGCCGCAGCCGCAGCCCCAACCCCCCGTGCCGCCGCCGCCCGCTCCCGGACCGGAGTCGACCCCGCCGCCTGCGCCCGCTCCACCGCTGCCGCAGCCGCCCACGCCCCTACCCGAGCCGCCGACCCCCGCTCCGACCCCGCCGCCCGCGCCAGAACCGCCACCGTCGCCCGCTCCGGAACCGCCGACTCCACAGCCGCCACCACCGTCGCCGCTGTCGCCTCAGCCCGAGCCGCCGACGCCGCCGCCGGCCGCGGTTAACGCTCCCGGCCCGCTCGCCGCGGGGGGAGGGATCGACCTCAACGCCGTCACCTTCGAGCAGCTGCGCGAGCAGAACCTCTCGGTCACCCAGGCGACCCGCCTGCTCGCCCACCGCGAGCGCCTCGGCGGCTTCCAGTCGCTCGACGACCTCGATCAGGTTCCCGGTTTCCCGCAGGACCTGCTCCTGGACTTGAAGAGCCGCTCGACCGTCTGAGCGGCCGGCTCAGGCTTCGTACTTCTCCAGGAGCTTCAGCCAAATCTCGCTGCGCGACGGGTAGGGCGCGATCGCGTGACGCAGCCGAGCCAGCGGCACTTCGCCGATGATCGCCACCGTCGCCGCCTGCAGGAAGTCGGCGGTCTCGAAACCGGTGAAGGTGGCGCCGACGATCGTGCCGCGAGCCCGGTCGACGACGATCCGCGAGGCGCCGCCGGTGTCCTTGCCCTGGAAGCTGGCGCCGGGCGAGCCGTCGGTCGGGACGTCGACGGCGATCGCGTCCAACCCGGCTTCGCGCGCCTGGTCGAGCGTCTTGCCGGCGGCGGCGACCTGCGGGTCGGTGAAGGTGACGCGCGGCGAGCCGATTCCCTCGGCCACCGCCTCGACCTCGCGACCGAGCAGGTTCTCCGCCGCGACCCAGGCCTGGTACTTGCCCATGTGGGTGAACAGGGCGCGGCCGTTGACGTCGCCGATCGCGAAGAGCCAGTCGCTGCCGCCGACCCGGAGCCGGTCGTCGGTCTCGAGGAACCCGTGCTCGCCGAGCTCGACGCCGGCCTGACTCGAGGCCGAGGTCGCGCGTGTTCGGGACCCGCCCGACGGCGATCAGGATCTCGGCGCCCTCGACCCGGCTGCCGTCGCCGAGCTCGGCGATGACGCCGGTCCCGCCCGCTTCGATCTTTCGGGCCTGAACGCCGGTGTGGACCGCGACCCCGAAGTTGTCGCGCAGGGCGCTCGCCACTTCCTCGCCGGCGAACGACTCCTCGCGGGAGAGCAGGCGCCCGTTGCCCTCGACCAGAGTCACGCGGGTCCCCAGGCTCGCCCAGGCCTGGGAGAGCTCGCAGCCGACCGGGCCGCCGCCGAGCACGATCATGCTCTCGGGGACCCGCTTGGCGGTGGTCCCCTGGCGGTTGTTCCAGGGCTCGACCGTGTCGAGGCCGTCGATCGGCGGCATCGCGGCGCCGCTGCCGGTGGCGACGACCACCGCGGCGCCGGCGAGCACGTCGTTCCCGACGACCAGCCGGCGCTCGCCATCGAGCCGCGCCTCGCCGCGGAAGAGGTCGATCTCCCGTTCTTCCAGCCAGGGCAGCTGGCCGGAATCGTCGAGGTCGTGGATCACCTCGTCGCGACGGTCGAGGACCGCCTGCGAGTCGAGCTCGCCGCTCACCGCCTCGGCGACTCCCGGTATGCGCCGCGCCTCGCCCAGCACGTCGGCGGGGCGCAGCAGCGCCTTTGAGGGCATGCAGGCGTAGTAGGAGCATTCGCCGCCGATCAGATGCCGCTCGACGATCGCGACCTTCATCCCGCCGTCGGCGAGGCGGCCGGCGCAGACCTCCCCCGCGGGACCGGCCCCGAGCACGATCGCGTCGTGGGTCTGCTCGCTCACGGAAGCACCCATCCCCGACACCGTACAATTCCAAGCACATAGCACGGGGGCGACAGGCTTCGACGTGGTCGACTCGTGCGAACGGTTGCAGGTCGAGGTTGCCGGAGGCCTCGTTAAACACCGGCAAAAACCAATACGTGCGGACCATGAGTTCGCCCTCGCCGCTTAGCTAAAACTAAGCGCTGTGAGAGTCGGTCCTCCCTCGCCCGCAGGGAGGGGAGCCGGCTTCAAAATGCGGGCTCACCCAGGCGGATCGCCCCGTCTGTCAGGGGAAATTTCAGAGGGCTGTGTCTCCCGTAGTGCCCGCCGGCGCGGACCCCGGGAGACGAGACTCAAGCGCCGGCTAAACCTGTAGACACCATCGCACCGCGTCCGCGGATCCGAGTTCGAATCTCGGCGCCTCCATCCTCTAGAGCGCACCCCTCGGCCACTCCGCCGAGGGGTTGCCTCCTGCTCCCGCTTCGCCTGACCAGCGGCCCGCGACACCTCGGTATTTAAAGGTTCTATACGCTCAAGCCGACATTAATGGTCGATGCCACCATCGGCCCGCTCGCGGGAGAGGATTTGGCGAAACACGACAGGTTAGTCCTAGGGCACCACGGCACTACTACCGAGAGAGCAGATGCGATCTTCGACTCAGGATTCAAAGCCAAGAGGAACGAATACGATTGGCTGGGCCACGGGGTGTACTTCTTCGAAAACTCCCCCACGCGAGCAATGGCCTGGGCCAACGAGCAGCATCCTGACTCGAACGTCTGTGTCATGGCAGCGGAGATTGCCCTAGGCCGTAATTGCCTCGATCTCGCGGACCCCGATGGCGTGACCGTCCTCGAATCCTTTTTCAAGCACTACGTCGCCACCTTCGGTAAGGAGCACGTTGCGGGACTGAAGGAGACTTCGGGAAACCGGCAGTTCAGCTGCCGTGTGATCAACTGGTGCTGCAAGCGGATGGCTGAGAACGGCTGGGACATCCACGTCATTCGATCTCCCTTCGAGGAGGGCGACTACGTCTTCTCGGACCCCGACGGAAAACTTCCGACCGCCCTATTGAGGAAACTCACCCACATTCAGCTCGCTGTCCGTGACTGTTGCGCGATCCGCAGGTTCTGGTTAGACGATCAACTGGCTGCCGAGGTATAGCGATGAGTGTGACTAGAGCCGATCAGCGAGGAATAGTGAGCATCGAATCTCCCAGCCGGAGGCTGGCACGGCGAGACAGGGTTGGACCAGGAGTCGTCGAGCGCACTACTTGCCAGCTTTTGGTCAGGTACCGGATGGAGGTGCCGCCGGTCTTCGATCTGGCCGTAAGCCGGTGGACGGGAGCTACTCGTGAGATCGGCTACGCCATCGTCGGCGGTTTGGAGAAATTCAAATACAGGCTTCCGATGTTTCTCGAACAGCCCGTGAACCCAGAACGCCCGGGAGCGGCTAGACGCATCGTGCGCTGGCTGCGGTTGTCGCTGGCGATCCGCTTTCTTCTGCCCGCCTGGCGGAATAGCTCGCCCTCCGAGCTGGTGTCAAGCGCTTGGTACGAGCTTCCGTCACCGGGTTTCGAGGCCTCCCGCCGTGTCTTTGAGTTTCAGGACGGCGAAGCGAACGTCGGCCAGCTGATTTGTCACGTCTTTGCCGAACAGCAGGGCGAGGCAGCGGATCGTTTGCTCAGTAAATTCGCCGTGATCGTCGGGCGCGGCGTGCAGCCCAGCTCTGGAATGTATGACGCCGAGTCCCGGTTGTGTCTGCATGGACGCCTGAGTGCCCGGCTTCGAGGGCGTCAGTACTGGGAGATCATCATCGGATCCTGGGAGCGGTTTCCTCCCGAACCTGCGCCGGTCGGGGTGTCTGCTGACGCCAGCGGCGGGCAATTCGTCCAAGGGGGACTGACGCTGGGAAGTGTGAGCGAATACGACACTCCCGATGCTGAGGCTCTGGGCGTCGAGATGCCGGATGCCGAGTTTCTGCAAGGAGTGGCGGAACGATCTGAGGTCGACTGGAAGTTTGTGATGTCTGAGATTCACGTGCGCGTGAATAAAGGAGAATCGCTGGACGAGAGCTTCATCCAGGCACTTGCCGAGCGGCGACTAGCTCATGCGAAGCGTGAGCTTCCGATGGAGGAGCCGGGACCGACTCTCGATTCTTCGCTGGAGATCGTTCGGGACATCGTGGCGCTATATGAGATGGCGGCGCTAGACAACGACTTGGAGGACGGCGGCTAGCAGCCTCGACCAACGCGTAGGCTGCCGGCATGGAGCGCTACGTGGCCTTCCTGCGGGGGATGAACCTCGGTGGGCGCGGCATCAGCGAATCCGATCTCGACCTCAAGGCGATCGACGCCGCTCTCGGCGAGGGCACGATGCGCACCAGGGGCACGATCGAGCAGATCGCCGCCAAGCACTGCGCAGGCTAGGTCCGCTCGCGCGGCAGCGCGGCTACCTCGATGTCGCGGCTGACGGCGCCGATCTCCTCCGGCAGCTCGGCGAGCTGGACGTTGGCGACGAACTCGAGGCGCTGGCCGAGCGGGCGAAAGAAGTTGTCGTAGTGGGTGGGGACGACGGCGCGCGGGTTCGAGGCGCGGCAGGATCCGCTGCCAGTAGTCGCGTCGGTGAAGCTGCGCCCGGCGACGCCGGCGAGGAAGACGTCGACGTCGCGCTCGCGGACCGCCTCGTCGAGCGAGGTTGGCGCTGCCCTGGTGGTAGAAGCGCACGCCGGCGACGGCGATCGTGATGCCCCAGACCTGGCCGCAGCGGTAGGCGCCGGGCGAGAGCGAGTCGAGGTGCTCGCAGCTGAGTTCGCCGTCGTAGGGGACGGCGAGCCCGAGCAGCAGCTTCGAGTGGACGCTGGGCGTGAAGGAGACCTCGAACGGGCCGAGCTCGTAGGTCCGGTAGGGCTCGACCTCGACCGTCTGCTCGGCGAGCCCGTGCAGGGCCATCAGGTTGAGCAGCGAGCGCGAGCCGTAGGCCCTGCAGCCGGTGCGCCGGGCGATCGCCGGCGCGTCGACCGCGTGGTCGAAGTGGGTGTGGCCGACGAGGACGCCAACGGTTTCGCCGGGGGGGTCGAGGAAGCGGTCGAGCGCCGCCGGGTCGGGCAGCGCCTGGCGCCGCAGGACCAGGTCGCGGAATGGGACGCGGGAGAGGTAGGGGTCGACGAACAGCGTCCGCCCCTCATAGGTGAGCCGGTAGCCGGAGACCCCGAGCCACTCGACCTCCAGCCCCGCCGGCAGGGTCAGGGGCCGCGCCTCGAGCTCGGCCAGCGCCTGGTCGTCGGCGCGCTCGGAGGAGCGTCGGGTCGCCCGCGCCTTCGCCAGCTCGCCGAGATGTCGCAGCGGGCCTGCCACGGAGGGGAGGTTACGCCCGCCCGCGGTGATCTAAGTTGACCGAGCCATGGCAATCGCGACCGCAACCTCGCTCGATGTCCACGTCGGCGGCAAGCTGCTCTTCGCCGAAGTCTCCTTCAAGCTCGAGCCGCGCGAGCGGATGACCCTGTCCGGTCGCAACGGCGCCGGCAAGTCGACGCTGCTGCGGATCCTCGCCGGCGAGCTCTCACCCGACGCCGGCTCGCTCGCGATCCAGCGCGGCGCCCGGGTGGCTCTGCACGACCAGCGGCCGCCGCGCGAATCGAGCGCCAGGCTCGGCGATTACGTCTTCTCCGCCCGCACCGACATGCTCGAAGCCGAGGCCGAGCTGGAGCGGCTGGAGGGCGAGATGTCGCGCGACGGGAGCGAGGAGACGATGGCCGCCTACGCCGCCGTCCAGCAGCGACTGGAAGCGGGCGGGGGCTACCGCTGGCGCGACCGCGTCCTCGAAGTCCTGCGCGGGCTCGGCTTCGATCCCGAGCAGGCCGAGCGGCGGCTCTCGACCTTCTCCGGCGGCGAGCTGACGCGGGCCTCGCTGGCGCGCGCCTTGGCCAGCGGCCCCGATCTGCTGCTGCTCGACGAGCCCACCAACCATCTCGACATCCCCTCGCTGGAGTGGCTGGAGAGCTACCTGGTCGAGCTCGACGCCGCCGTCGTCCTCGTCGCCCACGACCGCTGGTTCCTGGAGGCGGTCGGGACCTCGGTGCTGGAGCTGGAGGCGCAGCGCGCCCGTTTCTTCGCCGGTCCGTGGCACGCCTGGCGCCAGGAACAGGCGGCGCGGCAGATCGCGCTTGGCAAGGCGATCGAGCGCCAGCAGGCCGAGATCGAGCGGATGGAGCGCTTCGTCGAACGCTTCCGCTACAAGGCGACCAAGGCGCGCCAGGCGCAGTCGCGGGTGAAACAGATCGAGAAGAAAAAGCGCGACGGTCCGGTCGCCGAAAGTCGTGACACGCGGCGCCTGCGCTTCTCCTTCAAGCCGCCCGGGCGGCCCGGCCGAGTGGTGCTGAAGATGGTCGACGCGACGATCGAGGTCCCCGGGCGCACCCTCCTCTCGGGCGCCGACCTCGAGGTCGAGCGCGGCGAGCACGTCGTCCTCGTCGGCGCCAACGGCAGCGGCAAGACGACTTTGATCGAGACCTTGGCCGGGCGCCGCCGCGCCGCCGCGGGCATCGCTCGCAGCGGACACAAGGTCAAGCTCGGCTACCTCTCCCAGCACGCCGACACCGCTGCGGGCGAGGGGACGGTGCTCGACGCGGTGCAGCGGGCGACCGGTCTGACCGGCCAGAAGGCACGGGGGCTGCTCGGCGGCTTCCTCTTCTCCGGCGCCGATGCCGAGAAGCAGCTCGGGCGACATCTCCGGCGGCGAGCAGCGCCGGCTCTCGTTGGCGATTTTGGTCGCCTCCGGCGCCAACGTCCTGATCCTCGACGAGCCCACTAACCATCTCGACATCGAGAGCCGCGAGGCGCTGGAGGACGCGCTGACCGAGTTCGAGGGCGCCGTCGTCCTCGTCTCCCACGACCGCGCCCTGCTGGAGGCGGTCGGCAGCCGCACCCTCGTCTGCGAGGACGGCGAGCTGCAGAGTCATCCCAGCGGCTGGGCCGAGTACCAGCGCCGCCGCGACGAGCGCGCGTCGGCGGCCGCGGCGGCGGCGAAACCGGCCGCGGCGGGCGGCCGCAAGTACAGCGCGACCAAGCCGGCGCAGAAGGCGGCGAAGAAAGCCGCCAAGCTGGAGCAGCGGATCGAGCGCGCCGAGGCGGAGCTGCGCGAGCTCGAGGAGGAGCTGGCGGATCCCGCCGCCTGGTCGAGCCCGGGCCGCGCCGAACGGGCGAGCGAGCGCCACCGCGAGGCCAAGGCAGCGCTGGACGAGCTGTACGGCGAATGGGAGGCGGCGCAGGCCGCCGCCGTGGAGGCGTCCTAGGCGGGCGCCAGCGGGCGCCTGAGCACTACCCGCGCGCCTCGCGCCGGCGCCAGGGTGATGTTGCGGATCTTGACCCGTTCCGGCTTCGGGTCGACGACCGCCAGGTCGGCGCGGGTGAGGAACTCGCGCAGGATCGTCCGCATCTCGTATTCGGCGAAGGCGGCGCCGATGCAGCGGCGCACCCCGCCGCCGAAGGGGATCCAGGCGTAGTTGTCGGCTTTGCCCTCGAGGAAGCGCTCGGGCCGGAACTCGTGCGGTTCGGGAAAGAGGTCCTCGCGGTAGTGGAGGGCGGCGATCGCCGGCAGGACGAAGCTGCCGGCCGGCAGCTCGTAGCCGCCGATGTTCGCCGGCGCGGTCAGCTTGCGGGCGATGTCGACGATCACCGGCCGCGAGCGCAGCGTCTCTTTGACCGTCGCCGTCAGGTAGTCCTCCTCGCCGGCGGCGATCGACTCCCGCAGCCTCTCCAGCACATCCGGGTTGCGGACCAGGCGCTCGATCGCCCAGGCGAGCCCCGTCGCCGTCGTCTCGTGGCCGGCGCCGAGCACGGTCACCAGCTCGTCGCGCAGCTCCTCGTCGCTCATCGGCGTGCCGTCCTCGTGGCGGGCGCCGAGCAGCAGCGAGAGGACGTCGTCGCGATCCTCGAGTCCCGATTCGTCCCGGCGCATCGCGATCTCCTCGTAGAGGAAGGCATCGAGCGCCTGCCGCGAGCGGACGAACCGCGCCCAGGGGCTGAACGGGCCGAGGTTGCGTCGCAGGAAGGGAAAGGAGGTGATCGGACCGACCCGGCGCGCGAAGTCGTCGATCAGGCGCTCGAAGCGCTCGAAGCGGTCGCGGTCGTGGACGCCGAAGACGGCGCGGAGAATCACCGCCAGGGTTATCCGCTGCGTGTGCGGGCGCATCGCGAACGCCTCCCCGACCGGCCAGCTCTCCATCTCCTCGCGAGTTATCGCGGCGATCAGCTCGCCGTAGCGCTGCACCCGCTCGCCGTGGAACGGCGGCAGCAGCAGTTTGCGCTGGCGCATGTGCGGCTCGTCGTCGAGGGTGAGGACGGAGTTCGGGCCCAGCGCCGGCTCGAGCACGGTCGCGTTGGCCTCGCCCGCGTGGAATACGGACGGCGCGCCGGTGAAGACCGCTTTGACCAGGTCCGGGCGGGCGACGTAGAGAACGTGGCCGAAGTAGGGGAAGTGGACGCTGAACAGATCTCCGTAGCGGCGCTGCAGCTTCGGCAGGAAGTCGAGCGGGTCGCGGGCGTAGGAGAGTGCCTGCGCGAGCGCCGGGCTGCGCGGTCCCGGGGGCCGGACGCTGCGCCCGAGCGCCCGCTGGGGGAGGGTGGCCTGCTCCATCGCCGGGACCTTACGGCATCGACTGGCTGAACAGCCAGTTTCTGCCCGATCCCGAACCTAGAAGACGACCGTGCGCTCGCCGTCGAGCAGGACCCGGTCGTCGAGGTGGGCTGCGACCGCGCGAGCCAGGACCAGGCGCTCGATGTCGCGGCCGATCCGGACCAGGTCCTCGACCTCGTCGCGGTGGCTGACCCGGGTCACGTCCTGGTCGATGATCGGGCCGGCGTCGAGCTCGGCGGTGACGTAGTGGGCGGTGGCGCCGATCAGCTTGACCCCGCGCTCGTGCGCCTTACGGTAGGGCTCGGCGCCGACGAAGGCGGGCAGGAAGCTGTGGTGGATGTTGATCGCCGGGGCCGCCAGCTCGCCGAGGAAGCCGTCGGAGAGGATCTGCATGTAGCGGGCGAGGACCAGCAGGTCCAGCTCGCCGCCCAGCAGCTCGAGGATGCGCCGCTCCGCCGCCTCCTTGCCGTCCGCAGCGACCGCCACGTGGTGGAAGGGGAGGCCGACCGCGGCAACCTGCTCGGCGTGGTCGGGGTGGTTGGAGATCACCGCCGTCAGCTCGCAGTCGAGCTCGCCGCTGCGCCAGCGCCAGAGCAGGTCCGAGAGGCAGTGGTCTTCGCGCGAGACCATGATCGCGACCCGCTTGCGGGCGTCCGACTCGGCGAAGCGGTGCTCCATCTCGTACGGCTCGGCCAGTTCCTCCTGGAAGCGTCGCTGCAGCTCCTCGCGCTCTCCCGCCGGGACCGGATCGAAGACCATCCGCATGAAGAAACGCCCCTCGGCGGTCGAGTGCTGATCGGCGTCGACGATGTTGAGCCCGGCGTCGGCGAGGAAGCCGCTGACCCGCGCGATCAGGCCCGGGCGGTCCGGGCAGGCAAGCAGCAGGCGCGTGGTCGGGTGCTCGGCGATCCGCTGATCTTGACGCAAGACCCGCTGCAAGGAGCGCCGCGGGCAAGCCGGATCCGTGCCTGAGCTGGCGCCGATTGTCTCTTGTAGGCCTCGTTGTGTGCGCTCGATCACCCACCGGACCTGCGAACCACGCCACGGTCCCGCGCTTGCTCACAAAACGCACATATATCTCCGCCCTGCTCCTCAGCCTCGCCTTCCCGGCCGCCGCGCTCGCCGCGACGGGCGCCGACGGCGACGGCGCCGCGCCCGCCCTCGCCCCCGCCAGGGTCGCCCAGCTGGCGCCGCTGCAGCGTCCAATCGATCGCTTCCAGCGCGCGATCGCGATCATCACCGACCGGATCCACGCCGAACACCGCGCGATTCAGCGCAAGAGGCGCCGCGAGCTCTTCGCGACCCTCCCCGCCGGGGTCACCATGGCAACCCTCGAATCGATCGCCTCCTGCGAGTCCGGCGGCGACCCCACCGCCGTCTCCTCCGACGGCAGCTACCGCGGCAAATACCAGTTCGACTTCGGCACCTGGGAAGCCGTCGGCGGCGCCGGCGACCCCGCAGCCGCCCCCGAGTTCGAGCAGGACTACCGAGCAGCCCTCCTGTACTCCCAGTCCGGCTCCAGCCCCTGGCCCATCTGCGGCTAACAGGGGAAGGACCGGGCGCCCGGTCCTTCCCCCCACGCGGCCAGAGGCCACCCGACCCCTTCCCTACGATCCGCCCCCAAGTGACGGACCCAGTCCCCACGCCCGATCCCGCGGGCCCCGCTCGCAAGCCGCCGAAAGAGGCGATCGCCGAGGCGAAAGTGCGCGCTCCGACGCGCGGCAACCGCAAGCTGGAGGGCTTCCTCGACGCCGTCAACGGCGACGAGCAGGTGCGGGCCTGGTGGTACATGGCCCAGGTCCAGTCCGAGCGCCTCGGCATGTCGGACCACTCCTGGGTCCACATGCAGATCGTGCTCAACATCGCCCTGAGGCTATTGCGCCTGCTGGTCAAGGCGGGGGTCGAGCCGGCGATGGTCGCCGACCACGGGATGCGCGACCGCGACGCCGAGGTCGTCGTCGCTGGCGGTGCCCTGCTGCACGACGTCGGCATGTCGATCCACCGCGCCGACCACGAGGCCTATTCGCTGTTCCTCGCCAACGGCGCCCTCGAACGGCTGCTCGCCGACTGCTACCGCCAGCCGGAGCGCACGGTCGTCGCGGCCGAGACCCTGCATGCGATCATCGGGCACCGCCGCCGCGGTCAGCCGTACACGGTCGAGGCCGGGGTCGTTCGCGTCGCCGATGCGCTCGACATGGCCCAGGGACGCAGCCGCATCCCGCTCGAGGCCGGCCAGGAGGGCATCCACTCGATCTCCGCCGCGGCGATCGACGAGGTGCGGATCGAGCCTGGCGAGGAGCGCGCGGTGCGGATCGAGATCGAGCTCAACAACTCGGCCGGCATCTTCCAGGTCGACGACCTGCTGGCGACGAAGATCCGCGACACCCCGCTGGAGGGACGGGTCGAAGTCGTGGCGAAGATCGAGGGCGAGACGGAGAAACGCCTCCTGAGCGGCTTCCGGCTGTCTTAGCCGTAGCGCTCGAGGTCGGAGCGGCGCTGTTCCTTGCGCTTCTCCAGCTTGCCCTGGATCAGCGACATCACGATCGGGATCAGGGCGCGAAGAAGGCGATCACGCCGAAGCAGAAGAAGGTGACCATCTTGTCGTCGGTCGGTCCGGCCAGGCCGACGCCGTTCTCGGCCATCGCCGCCGGGGCAAGCACGAGCATCGTCGCTAGGGGGGAGATGAGGATCGCCAGAGTGCGCTTCACGGGCGGGAATCTAGCGCACCCCGGCGGCGTCGAGCGCCGGTCCCCGGCTCCGTTTCGCCCTCGCCATAGGATGCGCCGCCATGAGCACCCTCGAGGCCATCGTCCTCGGCCTCGTGCAGGGGCTGACGGAGTTCCTGCCGATCTCCTCCAGCGGCCATCTGCGCATCGTCCCCGCGATGCTCGGCTGGGAGGATCCCGGCGCCGGCTTCACCGCCGTGATCCAGCTCGGCACGATGGCCGCCGTCCTCATCTACTTCCGCGCCGACCTCTGGCGCATCGCCATCGCCTGGCTGCGCGAGCTGCGGACGCCGATCCGCCAAAGCAGCCAGGACGCGAAGCTGGGCTGGTTCATCGTCCTCGGCACGATCCCGATCTCGATCTTCGGCTTCGTCTTCAGCGACCAGATCGAGTCCGGCGCCCGCAGCCTCTACCTGATCGGCTCGGCGCTGATCCTCTTCTCCTTCGTGATGGTCCTCGCCGAGCGGGTCGGCGCCCAGCGCCGGGCCCTGACCGAGATGAACGGTCGCGACGGGCTGTTCGTCGGCATGGCCCAGGCCTTGGCGCTGATTCCGGGCATCTCCCGCTCGGGGGCGACGATCTCCGCCGGGTTGCTGCGCGGGTTCGACCGGGTCGCCGCCGCCCGCTACTCGTTCCTGCTCTCGGTGCCGGCCGTCGTTCTGAGCGGCCTCTTCGAGCTGCGCAAGATCGGCGAGGACGGCAGCGCCTCGGCCGGGGCGACGGCCGTCGCCACCCTCGTCGCCTTCGCCTCCGGCTACCTGGCGATCGCCTGGCTGCTGCGCTACCTCAGCACCCACACGCTGGGCGTTTTCGTCGTCTACCGGATCGCTCTCGGCGTGCTGGTTCTGGGCCTGGCGGGCAGCGGGGCCATCGGCTGAATGCCGCAATTTGGCAGTGAGCGGCTGTGAAAATCCTGTGAACGCAGGGACTTCCGGCGTCGCAGGCGGCTACAATCGCGCCATCGTCCGGCCTCGCCGTAATCGATAACGACAGCGGCTTCCTCACCGTGCTCGCCAAGCGCGCCGACGCTGCCAACTGGCAACTGCGCGTGGTTGCCAGCGCGATCCCGCCGGAGGAGCTGGTCGCGATGAAGCTGAACGCGCTGCTGCTCGACCCGGCCTTGCTCGGCGACGAAGGCTGGGCGTATCTGGAGCGGATCTGCGGGATGCTGCCCGACCTCGGCATCGTCGTTTGCACCGGCCGCTCCACCGTCGCCCAGCGGGTCCGGGGTCTTCGCCTTGGCGTCGACGACTGGATCGCCAAGCCGTGCCATCCCGAGGAGGCGATGGCCCGGATCGAAGCGGTCTCGCGCCGTCGTCGCCGCGGCCGCACCGAGCTGGATGCCGGCCCGCTGGTCGCCGGCGAGCTGGAGATCCGTCCCGATCGGTTCCAGGCTTTCGTCGGCCGGCGGCAGCCTCGACCTCACCCGCCGCGAGTTCGAGCTCCTGCGCCTGCTGGCCGAGGCCAGGGGCCAGGTTCTCGAGCGCGAGACGATCTACCAGCGGGTCTGGGGCTACGCGATGGCCCATGGCGACCGCTCGGTCGATGTCTTCATTCGCAAGCTGCGGCAGAAGCTGGAGAAGCGCTCGCCCGGCTGGGGCTACATCCACACCCACTTCGGCGTCGGCTACCGCTTCGATCCGGAGCCGGTCGGTGGCTCTGCCGAGCCGGTGCTACCGGAACTCGAGCCGGAGTCTCCGCCCGAGCCCGAGCCTTCTTCACAGGTCGTTCACAGCAGCTTCACGGCGGGATAACCGCCGCCCCCGCAGCGCTCGCCATCCTCGGCGATCATGGCGATAGGGAGCGAGCAGTCCTCGCAGCAGCTCGACGGCCGCCTGGAGATCCGTCCCGGGGAGCACGCCGCGCTCGTCGACGGCCGTCCGCTGAGCCTGACGATGCGCGAGCTGCAGCTCCTCGTCACCCTCGCCTCGCATCCGCAGAGGATCATGACCCGCGAGGAGCTCTTCACAGAGGTCTGGGGCAGTCAACCTCGCCGCGACGACCGTTCGGTCGACGTCTACGTCAGCCGCCTCCGCGCCAAGCTCGGCGAGGCGCTGCCGGAAATGCGCCTGATCCACACGCACAACGGCATCGGCTACCGCTTCTCGCCCGATGGCTGAAGGCGTCGGGGCTTCCCCCTGGTCTTTTACATCTTTTTTACATCCTCGACACACGCACGTAACAAGCTCCTTCCGGGCCGCTGACAGGGTCCTCTCGAACCCGGCCAGAGGGTCGGCAATCTGAGTGAACCAACCAGAAGGAGACAGAGTGACCAGCTCCAAGTGGCTCGCGGTTCTCGCTTCCGCGGCAATCCTCGTCCTCGGGGTGGCGGCATGCGGGAGCGACGACGAAAGTTCCAGCGCCAGCGGCGGAGGCGAAGACCTCTCGGGCTCGATTCGCATCGACGGATCCAGCACCGTGGCTCCGCTCACCTCGGCGGTCGCCGAGCAGTTCATGGCGGAAAACCCGGACGTCCGGGTGACGGTCGGGACCTCCGGCACCGGCGGCGGCTTCGAAAAATTCTGCGCCGGCGAGACCGACATCAGCGACGCCTCGCGCGCGATCGAGCCCGAAGAGAAGGACGCCTGCAAACAGGGCGGGGTCGGTTACGAGGAGGTTCACGTCGCCACCGACGCGCTGACCGTGATGATCAACAACGAGAACCCGGTCTCCTGTCTCAGCGTCGACCAGCTGGCCGCCGTCTGGGGCCCGGATTCGAAGCTCTCCAACTGGAACGAAATCCCCGGCCTCAAAGAGGACTTCGATGAGGAGCTGGCGCTATTCGGACCTGGCACCGACTCCGGCACCTTCGACTACTTCACCGAATCGATCAACGGTGAGGAGGGCGCGACCCGCAAGGACTACAACAACGTCGGCGAGGACGACAACGCCACGGTCAAAGGTGTCGAGGGCTCGCCCGGAGGCATGGGCTACGCCGGCTTCTCCTTCTACCAGGAGAACGAAGACAACCTGAAAGCGCTGGAAGTCGACAACGGCAAAGGCTGTGTGCTGCCGTCCGTCGAAACCGCCCAGGACGGCTCCTACGCCCCGCTGAGCCGGCCGCTGTTCATGTACCCAAGCGAGGAGGCGCTGAAGAAGCCCGAGGTGAAGGCGTTCATCACCTACTACCTCGAAAACGTCAACTCGGCGGCGGAATCGCTCGGGTTCGTCCCGCTGACCGAAGAACAGCTCAGCGCATCGGAAACGGCCGCCGCGAAACTCGGAGCCTAGGGGCCAGCTCCGCTCGATGAACTCAGGAACGAGCACCGCGGAGCCGGCGGGGGGACCACCCCGCCGGCTCCAGGCGTCGAGCAAGCGCTACGGCGAGGAGGCGATCAAGTGGCTCCTCGCCTCCTGCGCGATCCTCTCCGTCCTCACCACGACGGCGATCGTGATCTCGCTGATCGGGCCGACGATCGGCTTCTTCGAAATCGTCCCGGCCAGCGAATTCTTCTTCGGGATCGACTGGACGCCTCAGTTCGAGCCGCCCAGCTTCGGCGTGTTGGGGATCGTCGCGGGCACCGTCAGCGTCACCCTCTGGGCGATGCTGTTCGCGATCCCGATTGGGCTCGGCTCGGCGATCTACCTCAGCGAGTACGCCTCGCCCCGAGTGCGCAAGACGGTGAAGCCGGCGCTGGAGGTGCTGGCCGGGATCCCGACCGTGGCGATCGGCTTCTTCGCGGTCAGCTTCATCCTGCCGGAGGTCATCGTGCCGCTCTGGCCCGGCGACTTCCTCGGCGGCGCCGTGGGCAAACCCTTCATGGCCCTGGCGGCGGGCCTCGGCATCGGCCTGATGGTCGTGCCGATCATCGCCTCGATCTCCGAGGACGCGATGTCGGCGGTTCCCCGCGGCCTGCACGAGGGCGCCTACGCGCTCGGAGCGACCAAAGCGAAGGTCGCGGTGCGGGTCATCTTCCCGGCGGCGCTTTCGGGGATCGTCGCCTCGATCGTGCTGGCGATCTCCCGCGCCGCCGGCGAGACGATGATCGTCGTCCTCGCCGCCGGCTCGACCCCCAACTTCACCCTCAATCCGCTGGAATCGATCCAGGCGATGACCTCCTACATCGCCACCACCGCCACCGGTGACATCTCGACCGGATCGGTCGACTACAAATCCGTCTTCGCGGTCGGCGCCCTGCTCTTCGCGATCACCCTGGTCATGAACGTGATCAGCATCCGCCTGGTCCGCAGGTACCGCGAGGTATACGACTGATGGGCATCGGCGACGCCGACGCCCCGCGCAACCGCCTCGCGGTCGCCGGCGCCAGGGCGACGACCCAGGCCGATTCTGAGCGGGCAGCCGCGGGGCGACGTAATTCGCAACGCCCTCTTCGCTGGGCTCTTGCTGCTGGCGGTTCTGATCGCTCTCGCGGGGTTGCTGGCGCTGCTGATCCAGGCCTTCGCCAAGGGCTCCTCGGCTCTCAGCCTCGACCTGATCACCAACCCGCCCTCCACCGTCTTTCCGGAGAACGCCGGCTACCGGCCGGCGATCATCGGCTCGCTGCAGCTGATCGCCGGCGTGATCCTGTTCGTCGTGCCGGTGGGGATCGGCGCCGCGCTCTACCTCGAGGAGTACGCGGACAAGTCGCGCTGGTGGAACACGCCTGATCGAGGTCAACATCCAGAACCTCGCCGCCGTGCCCTCGATCATCTACGGGATCCTCGGGCTCGCCTTCATCGTCCGCGGCCCGCTCGACCTCGGCTTCATTCTCGCTGCCGGATCGCTGACCCTGGCGCTGCTGGTGCTGCCGATGGTGATCATCGCCGCCCGCGAGGCGATCCGCGCGGTCCCGGACTCGATCCGCCAGGGCTCGCTGGCGCTCGGCGCGACCCAGTGGCAGACGATTCGCACCCAGGTGTTGCCGGCCTCGATCCCGGGCATCGCGACCGGCGTCATCCTCGCCGTCTCCCGCGCCCTCGGCGAGACCGCGCCGCTGCTTTTGGTCGGCGCGACGGTCTTCGTCACCTTCGACCCGACGCCGTTCGGCACCGACGGTTACTCGGCGATGCCGGTGCAGATCTTCAATTACGCCCTGCAGCCCCAGGAGGAGTTCCAGGCGCTGGCGGCGGCGGGAATCATCGTGATGCTGTTCGTCCTGCTCGCAATGAACTCCTTTGCGATCTGGCTACGAAATCGTTACGAGCAAAGGTGGTAGGTGATCTACTTTGAGGAGCGAGCAGATGGCGCAGGACGATAGAGCCCAGAGCAGCAAGGACACGCGCGAAATGGCGGCGGCGCGGGCGGGCATCGCCGTGCGTCCGGAGGAGTTCCAGCAGCAGCGCTTCAGCGGCGAGCGCGAAAAGGTCTTCGAGCTGAAGGGCGTCGACGTCTCCTACAGCGGCGTCACCGCGGTCAAGGGGATCTCGATGGACATCCATCGCAACGACGTGACGGCGCTGATCGGCCCCTCCGGCTGCGGCAAGAGCACGCTGCTGCGCTGCCTCAACCGGATGAACGACCTGATCCCCACCGCCGAAGTCAGAGGCGAGCTGCTCTACCACGGCGAGGACCTCTACGGCCCGACCGTCGACCCGGTGCAGGCGCGCAAGCTGATCGGGATGGTCTTCCAGAAACCGAACCCCTTTCCGAAGTCGATCTACGACAACGTCGCCTTCGGCCCCCGCGTCCTCGGCCGCAAGGACGACCTCGACGCGACCGTTGAGAAGGCGCTGCGGAGCGCAGCTCTCTGGGAGGAGGTCAAGGACCGCCTCGAGGACAACGCCTTCGGCCTCTCCGGCGGCCAGCAGCAGCGGCTCTGCATCGCCCGCTGCATCGCCGTCGAGCCCGACGTGATCCTGATGGACGAGCCCTGCTCGGCCTTGGACCCGATCTCGACCGGCAAAATCGAGGACCTGATGATCGAGCTCAAAGACGAGTTCTCGATCGTCATCGTCACCCACAACATGCAACAGGCGGCGCGGGTCTCCGATCGCACCGCCTTCCTCATGGTCGAGCTCGACGCCGACGAGCAGAACCGCTGGGGCCGTCTGGTCGAGTACGACGACACCGAGAAGATCTTCACCAACCCCCGCGACAAACGCACGGAGGACTACGTCTCCGGGAAGGTCGGCTGATGGCGGAATCGGTTCGCGTCTACTACCAGGAGGAACTGGAACAGCTCGAGGCGAGCGCGCTCGGCGGGCTCGACCTGGTGAACACGGCCCTCGAACGGACGCTCGAAGCGGTCGAGCAGGCGGACGTCGAGCTGGCGCAGATCGTCGTCAACGACGACGACCGCATCGACGGGCGCTACCTGGAGGTGCACCAGAGCCTGATCACGCTGCTGGCGACGCAGTCGCCGGTGGCTACGGACCTGCGGCTGATCTCGGCCCTGCTGCACGTCCTGAAGAACATCGAGCGGATGGGCGACCAGTGCGTCAACGTCTGCAAGCTGATCCCGTTGACCGGCAACGAGCCGCCGGCCGACGAGGAGATGGTGAAGCGGATCCTCACCATGGGCCGGCAGACGCGCACGCTGATCGGCCAGTCCAAGCGGGCCTTCAGCGAACGCGACGTCGAACTGGCGCGCGACCTCGTCCGCCAGGACGACGTCGTCGACAACCTCAACCGCGAGTGCTTCCACCTGGCGCTGGAGATCGGCGACGATGCCGACAAGCGGGAGTGGGCGATGACGATGCTGCTGGCGGCGCGGGCGATCGAGCGGATCGCCGACAACGCGGTGGATATCGGCGAGCAGGTGGCGTTCGTGGTCACGGGGCTTTTCCGCGAGTTCGAGGACGCCTCGCACCCGGCGCAGTAGGCGGGTCGGGCGCCGCTCCCCGCTCAACTTTTTTGTGGATCGAACGCGGCCATCCGAGATCGCGGTCAGCAAAAAAGTACAAGCCGCGGGGAGCGGCGCCCGACCCCGCCAGCCAAGCCTCGCGTCGCGAGCAGGGGTTGAGATCCGGGCTGGCTGGGAACATGGTGGAGATCCCCGCGATGCTTTGCGCCGCAATAGATATCGGTTCGAATACGACGCGAGTGCTCGTTGCCGAGCCGGTGGATGGGCAGTTGAAGAAGGTGATGGAGCAGCGGGCCTACACGCGGATCGGCAAGGCGATCGACGGGGATGGGGCGATCTCTGGCGAGAAAGCCGAAGAAGTGTGCGAGGTGGTTGCCACTCAGGTGCGGTTGGCTCAGGAGCTCGGGGCGGAGACGATCCGGGCGGTGGCGACTGCGGCCGTGCGCGAGGCTGCGAATGGCGAGCAGGTTGCCGCTGAGGTTGGCGAGGCTGCCGGCGTGCCGGTCGAAGTGCTCAGCGACGAGGAGGAGGGGCGGCTCTCCTTCATCGGCGCGACCAAGACGCTGGGGCACCCGGTCGCGGGCAAGATCGGGGTCGTCGACGTCGGCGGCGGCTCGACCGAGGTGATCGTTGGAACCGTGCCCGGAGGGGTCGAGAAGGTGCGCTCCTGGCGGGTCGGATCGGGGGCCCTGGCGGACGAGCTGATCGCTTCCGACCCACCCTCGGCGGCCGAGATCCGCCGCGTTCGCGACCGCGTCGAGGACATCTTCGAGGGGGTCGAGATCGAGCATCCGGCCCAGGCCGTCGCCGTCGGCGGCAGCGCCACCTCGCTGCGTCGCCTGGTCGGCGCCGTGCTCGAGTACGAGACGCTGGAGCGGGGGATACGCGTGCTCTGCGGCGACCCCTCGGCCGAGGTCGCGCGGCGGTTCGAGCTCGACCCGCAGCGGGTCCGCATCCTCACCACCGGCGTGCTGCTGCTGGAGAAGGTCTCCGAGCTGCTCGGCCAGCCCCTGCAGATCGGCAAGGGCGGCCTGCGCGAGGGGGTCATCCTCGACCTCCTCAACGGCGACGCCAACGGCTCCTCGCCGGCCCGCCTCGCCGCCTAGCGACTCTCGCTAGCCTGGGCGCGTGGCGCGTGGGCGCGAGGTGCCGGGGTTCGACTGCGAGGAGCCGTTCGCGGCGGCTGCGGCCCGGGCGGTGCGGGTACGAGCGGCGGAGGTCTTCGAGCACTCCGGCGGGGTCCTCGATCTCGACGAGATCGAGCGGCTGCACGACATGCGCGTGGCGACGCGGCGGCTGCGGGCGGCGCTGGAGGTGTTCGAGACCTGCTTCCCGCGCAAGCGCTTCCGCAAGGCGCTGAAGCGGGTGAAGGCGCTGGCGGACGCGCTCGGCGAGCGGCGCGACCGCGACGTCGAGATCGAGTTCCTGACCGGGTTCGCAGAAGCGGCGCCGGAAGGCGAGCGGCCGGTTCTGGCGGCGCGGATCGAGGCCCTGCGAGGGGAGCAGCGCCAGTCCAACGAAGACCTCGCTCCCCACCTCGCACCCGAGCGGCTGCAGAAGCTGCGCCGGCGCCTCGAGAGGCTGGTCGCAGGGGCGGAGCGATGAAGGCGCGCAGGGTGGAGGGCCTGGATCCCGCGGCGCCGCTGCGTCCGAACGCGAGCCGCATCGTCGCCACCCGCCTCGAGGAGCTGCTCGCCCTCGCCGGCGCGGCGCTCGACCCCGGCGCGGCGCAGGCCCAGCACGACCTGCGCATTGCCGCCAAGCGACTGCGCTACGTGCTCGAGCTCGTCGGGCCCTGCTTCGGCGCCGAGGCGGAGGCGGCGCGCAGGGCGGCGAAGCAGCTGCAGGGCGTCCTCGGCGAGCTCCACGACTGCGACGTGATGCTGCCCGGCGCTGGCGACGTGTCATCGCTGCGGACGCTGCTGCAGACCAGGCGCGAGCTGCTCTTCCAGCGCTTCCGCCAGCTCTGCCTGGCCGAGGCCGATCGCGGTACCTGGTCCGCCCTGCAGCGCTCTCTCCGCCCTTAGTCGGTCACACGATGTTCACACCGCGTTTGCCGTCACTTCACAAGCTTGCCCTGCAAAGCGCGAATTCTGTGGAGGACCGACAGATAGCGAGAGGGAGACACCGATGACTTCCCGAGTTGACATGCACTGCCATTCCACCGCTTCGCAGCTCTCCCGGCTGGGGGTGCAGCGTTCGCTCGGCCTGCCCGAGTGCGCGACGCCGCCAGCGGAGGTCTACGAGCTGGCCAAGCGGCGGGGTATGGACTTCGTGACGATCACCGATCACGACACGATCGCGGGCTGCCTGGAACTGGAGGGCCGCCCCGACTGCTTCGTCTCCGAGGAGCTGACCGCCCGCTTCGCCGGCGAGCCCCAGGCGGTTCACGTCCTTTGTTATGGGATCACCCCCGGAGACCACGAGTGGCTGCAGGCGCACTTCGGCGACCTCGATGCCTGCGCCGCATACCTGCACGAGAACGGGATCGCCTGCGCCCTGGCGCATCCCTTCTTCAATGTCGCGGCGCCGCTGACCCGGCGCCACCGCCGCCGCCTGGCGGAGCTGTTCCCGGTCTGGGAGGTCCGCAACGGGTCGCGGGCCGCGGAGCTGAACATGCCGGCTGCCGTCTACGTGGACACGCACGGCGGCACCGGCATCGGCGGCTCCGACGACCATGCCGGCGTCGACATCGGCCGCACCTACACCGAGGCGCCGGTCGCCGAGACGCCGGAAGAGTTTCTGCAGCACCTGCGCCGCGGCGACGCCGAAGCCGGCGGCGAACAGGGCAGCGCTGCCAAGTGGACGCACGCGGCGATGGCGCTGGCCACCCGTTCCCTTTCCTTGTCCGAGGAGGGCGAGGCGCACGCGGACGCAGTTGTCCCCGCATACCGGGGACAACTGCGTCCGCCAGATCCGACGGCGGTGCTGAAGATGGCGGAACGGACGATCCGCGAGGGCGCCGCTCGCGAGGGCAAGATCGCCGCCGACCTCGGCCCCGACGACGCCCGCTGTCTGCTCGAGGCCTGGCTGGCGGGGATCGGACTGGACCTGCGCGGACGCGAGCTGATCGCCTACCTGCAGTCCGACCGCTTCTCGCACGCCGATCTCTACCGCCGCGCCCGCCGCATCCACGACCGCCGCCTGCGCGCCGCCGTCGAGCTCGGAACCGCAGCGGTCGCGCGCGGCGATCTCGGCAGTGCGGTCAACGGCATCTTCGAGGCGCTCGTCCCCGCCGTTCCCTACGCGCCCTCGACGGTCTTCCTCGGCGCCGAGAAGGCGAAGCTCTCTCGCCGCGAGGGCGCGCAGCGGGTGGCGGTGATCGCCGACGGGATCGGCTCGATGCACGGCGTCACCCACACGATCGAACAGATCCGCGAGCGCGGCGTGCCCGGTTTCGAGATCGACGTGATCGGGACCGACGCCGGCGTCGACCGCCGTCTGCCCGCCGCGACCGAGCTGCAGATGCCCTTCTACGAGGGGCTGATGCTCGGCGTCCCCGGTCTACCCGACCTGGTCGAGGCGCTGGCCGACGGCAACTACGACCTCGTCCACGTCACCGCACCGGGGCCCACGGGCGTGGCCGCCACCCTGCTGAGCCGGCTCACCGGCGTGCCGCTGCTCGCTAGCTACCACACCGAGCTGGCCGCCTACGCCGGGATGCGCAGCGGCGACGGCGGGGTCGAGGCGATGGCGCGCGGGGCGCTCGGCGCCTTCTACGGCACCCCGGGAATCGTCCTCTCGCCGAGCCCCGCGGCGGATGCCTCGCTGGTCGACCTCGGCGCCGACCCGGCCCGGATCGGCCGCTGGGAGCGGGGTGTGGACACCGATCGCTTCGACGCGGAGAAGGCCGATCCCGATGCCTATCCCGGCGAGATCAAGGTTCTCTACGCCGGCCGTCTGACCCGTGAGAAGGGCGTGGACCTGCTGGCCGAGAGCTTCCTGCGGGCGCATCGCTCCGACCCCCGCCTGCATCTGCTGCTGGCCGGGGGCGGGCCCGAGGAAGCCGAGCTGCGGGCGCGCCTCGGCGGGCGGGCGACGTTCCTTGGCTGGCTCGGTGGCGAGGAGCTGGCCCGCGCCTACGCCAGCGCCGACGCCTTCCTCTTCTGCAGCAGCACCGACACCTACGGCCAGGTGATCCTCGAGGCGGCGGCCAGCGGCCTGCCCGTGGTCGCCGTTGCCGAGGGCGGCCCGGCGGCCCTGGTCGAGAACCGCCACACCGGCCTGCTCTGCCGTCCCGACCCCGACCACCTAGCGGGGGCGCTGTTGCAGCTCGCCTCCTCGCCAGCGCTTCGCGAGCGACTCGGCACGGCAGGCGCGGAGGCCGCTCGCGGTCGCTCCTGGGAGCGGGCCCTGCGGCAGCTCGCCGCGGGCTACCGGCGTGCGCTCGAGACCCGCCCGGCGGCGCTCGCCGAAGCCGCCTGACGGGCGCCGGCCGAGCCGTGACGCCTCAGTACGATGGATCGATCGACGATCCCGCGCTCTACTTCAACCGCGAGCTCTCCTGGCTCGACTTCAACCAGCGGGTTCTGGAGCTGGCCGAGGACACCGAGGCGCCGCTGCTCGAGCGACTGCGCTTCTGCGGCATCTACGCCTCCAACCTCGACGAGTTCTTCATGGTCCGGGTCGCCGGCCTCTTCGACCAGCTCGACGCCGGCATCGACGCCCACGGCCCCGACGGGCTCACCCCTAAGGAGCAGATCGACGCGATCCACGCGCGTGTCCTCGAGCTGGACCGCCGCCTCCACTCCTGCTTCGGCGGCATCCTGCGGCCGGCGCTGGAGCAGGAGGGGATCCGCATCGTCACCCTCGACGGCGCCAACGAGGCGGAGCTGCGCGAGATCGACTTGCGCTTCCACGAGCAGGTCTTCCCGGCGCTGACGCCGCTGGTGATCGGCCTCGGCCGGCCCTTCCCCTACATCTCCAACCTTTCGCTCAGCCTCGGCGTGCTGCTGCGCGATCCCGAGAGCGGGAGCGAGATCATTGCCCGCGTCAAGGTGCCGAAGGAGCTGCTCGGCCGCTTCCTGCCGCTGGGCAGCGACGGCAAGGCGTTCGTGCCGCTGGAGGAGGCGATCGCCGCCAACCTCGACGCCCTCTTTCCGGGCACCGAGGTGATCGACCACGGCTACTTCCGGGTCACCCGCGACGCCGACTTCACCGTCAGCGATGAGGCCGACGATCTCCTGCAGGCGGTCCAGGACGAGATCCGCCGCCGCCGCTTCGGCGAGGTCGTGCGGTTGGAGGTCGCCGCCGGCATGAACGCGAAGCTGCGCGAGCAGCTGATCGAGGCGCTGCGGCTCGAAGACCGCGAGGTCTACGACGTCGACGGCCTGATCGACCTCGGCGACCTCGGCGACATCGCCGACGTCCCCGGCCACGCCGAGCTGCGCTACGCGCCCTGGTCGCCGGTGACGTCGCCGCGCCTGCAGGGGGAGGACGAGGAGCCCTGCGACATGTTCGCGGCGATCCGCAAGGGCGACCTGCTGGTCCACCATCCCTACGACTCCTTCGCCTCCTCGGTCGAGCGCTTCGTCGAACAGGCCGTGGCCGATCCCGACGTGCTGGCGATCAAGCACACCGTCTACCGGACCAGCGACGACTCGCCGCTGGTGCCGTCGCTGATTCGCGCCTCCGAACGCGGCAAGCAGGCGGTCTGCATGGTCGAGCTGAAAGCGCGCTTCGACGAGGAGGCCAACATCCACTGGGCGAAGTCGCTGGAGGAGGCCGGCGTCCATGTCGTCTACGGCATCCCGGGCCTGAAGACCCACGTGAAGGCGATCCTGGTTGTCCGCCGCGAGGGCGAGCGGGTGCGCGAGTACGTCCACATCGGCACCGGCAACTACCACCCGAAGACGGCCCGCCTCTACACCGACTTCGGCCTCTTCACCGCCGACGCCGACATCGGCGCCGACGTCGCCGAGATGTTCAACTTCCTCACCGGCTACGGACGCCCGGCCGAGTACCGCAAGGTGCTGGTCTCGCCGACGACGATGCGGGAGCGGATCGTCGAGGAGATCGAGCGGACGGTCGCCGCCCACGAAGCCGGAGAAGAGGCGCGGATCGCGCTGAAGATGAACTCGCTGGTCGACGCCGGCTGCATCGAGGCGCTCTACGAGGCCTCGCAGGCGGGGGTCAGGGTCGACCTCAACGTGCGCGGCATCTGCTGCCTGCGGCCGGGGGTGCCGGGCGTCTCGGAGAACATCCGCGTCGTCTCGATCGTCGGCCGCTTCCTCGAGCACTCGCGCATCTACGCCTTCCAGCGCGGCGAGCGAGACCCGGGTCCTGATGGGCTCCGCCGACCTGATGCCGCGCAACCTCGACAGCCGGGTCGAGCTGGTCGCGCCGGTCGAGGACCCGGAGCCGCGGGCGGAGATGCTCGACGTGCTGGAGCGCTGCTTCGCCGACAACGCCAACGCCTGGGAGCTCGACGCCGAGGGCCGCTGGACCCGTCTCGAGGCGCCGGCAGACGAGCGCCGCAGCGTCCAGGAGGAGTTGCGCGCTGCGCCATGCGGCGCGAGCCGCCGAGCAGCTCGCCGCGGCCACGGCCTGACGCTGCCGACCCGCCTCGCGCGCCACTAGGATGCGGTCCTTGGCGCGCTTCTCGCTCCTCCCTCGCGACCGCACCTTCTTCGACCTCTTCATCGAGGCCGGGAAGAACAGCGTCAACGCAGCCCGGCTGCTCGACCGGATGATGGACCAGTGGCCGGAGGAGGGCGGCCTCTCGCGCCAGATCGTCGAGGCCGAGCACGAGGGCGACCGGATCACCCACGAGATCGTCAAACGCCTCAACTCCACCTTCGTGACGCCGATCGACCGCGAGGACATCTACGGCCTGGCGACGCAGATGGACGACATCGTCGACTTCACCGAGGAGGCCGCCGACTTCCTCGGCCTCTACCAGATCGAGGCGCCGATGGAGCAGGCCGGGGCGCTGACCAAGGTCCTGGTCGCGGCCTGCGAGCAGCTCGCCGATGGGGCTCGAGCACCTGCGCGAGTTCAAGGACCTCGACAAGTACTGGATCGAGATCCACCGGCTCGAGAACGAGGGCGACCGGATCTCCCGCGACGCGGTCGCCTCGCTCTTCTCCAACGGGATCGACCCGATGGTCGTGATCCGCTGGAAGGACATCTTCGCGGTGCTCGAGAACGCGATCGACGCGACCGAGACCGCGGCGCAGATCCTCGAGGGCATCGTCATCAAGAACTCGTGACGCTCGTCGCCGATGGACTCTGACATCATCCTCGTCATCGTCGTCGGCACCGCGCTGGCGTTCGACTTCACCAACGGCTTCCACGACACCGCCAACGTCGTCGCGACCTCGATCTCGACCGGCGCGGCGCGGCCGCAGGTGGCGATCGGGATGGCGGCGCTGCTCAACTTCGCCGGCGCCTTCATCTCGATCTCGGTCGCCGCGACGGTCGCCAACGACGTCGTCAACGCCGACGTGATCACGCCGACGATCGTCTTCGCCGGCCTGATCGGGGCGATCGCCTGGAACCTGATCACCTGGTACTTCGGCCTGCCCTCGAGCTCCTCGCACGCGCTGATCGGCGGCGTCGTCGGCTCCGCCGTCGCCGCGGCCGGCTTCGACGCGGTGCTCGCCGAAGGCCTGGTCGGCAAGGTGCTGATCCCGGCGCTGGTCGCGCCGTTGCTCGCCTTCGTCGTCGCCGGCATCTCGATCGGGCTGATCTACCGGATCGTCGGCAAGCAGCGGCCCGGGACCGTGACCCGCGGCTTCAAGTACGGCCAGATCGTCTCCGGCGGCCTGCTGGCGCTGGCCCACGGCACCAACGACGCGCAGAAGACGATGGGCGTGATCACGCTGGCGCTGATCGCCAACGGCAGCCTCGCCGCCGGCGCCGACCCGCCGTTCTGGGTGATCGCCTCCGCGGCGGCGGCGATCGCGCTCGGCACCTACAGCGGCGGCTGGCGGATCATCAAAACGACCGGCACCCGGATCATCAAGATGGACGCCGCCCAGGGCTTCTCCTCGCAGGGGGCCGGCTCGGCGGTGATCCTCGCCTCGACCCACTTCGGCTTCCCGCTCTCGACCACCCACGTGATCAACGGCGGCATCATGGGCGCCGGCGCCGCCAAGCGGTTCTCGGCGGTGCGCTGGGGGGTCGCCGGCAACATCGTCGCCGCCTGGGTGCTGACCCTGCCGGCGGCGGCGGCGATCGGGGCGCTCGACCTACGGCCTGACGCGGATCTTCGGCACCGGCGCGCTCGGCCCGGTCGTCGTCACCCTGGCCGCGCTCTCGCTGATCGCGGCCCTGTTCGCGCGCCGCGCCGAGCGCGGCTCGCCGGTCCCGGCCTCGGGCGCATGATCGCGACGATCGTCGAAGGCAAGGAGCTGCTGGAGACGGTGCTCGCCTCGGTCGTCGCCGGCGTCGGCGTCACCTTCGTCTTCTCGATCGCGATCTGGGGGGTGGCCCGGTTCGCCGACCTCAGCCGCGGCGAACGGCCGCTCGCGGCCGGGGCGGCCGCGGCCGTCGCCGCGCTGGCCCTGCCCGCTACGGCGGCTGCGGTGGTCGTCGGGATCTCTGTGATGACGAGCAAGTAGGCCGGCGTACACTGGTTCCGTGCGCACCGCCCGCAACGTCGCGATCGTCATGGTCCTGGCGCTCGGCGTCGCCTTCGTCCCCGGCGGCGGCAACGTCGTCGACGCGGTCTTCACGGCGCTGACGATGGGCTTCCTCGCCGGGATCGCCTGGATGCTCTACACGCTCAGCCGCCAGAACCAGCTGACCCTGGCGACGCTGAGCGACGGCCGGCGGGCGATCTTCTACGGCGCCTTCGGGATGATCGCCCTGCTGATCGCCGGCACCGACAAGCTCTTCTCCAGCGGCGGCGGCACGCTCGCTCTGGATCCTCCTGCTCGGCGCCTCGGTGGCGGCGATCTGGCGGATCTGGACCGAGGCGAACACCTACTGACGTAGGGAGGCTCTTCGACCGAATTGTGAATCTCGTGCGCGCCACGCGTGCGCTCTTGCCTGGGACGGTTGGCCGGTGCCGCCAAGGACCGTCAGCAGCGCAGGCCACAGGGAGCGGGGAACCGCGTCGGTCGAGCTGGTCGCGGTGGTCCCGTTCCTGCTGCTGGCGGTCCTGGCGGCCGCCCAGATCGCCCTCGCCGGCCACGCGCTGTGGTCGGCGAGCGTGGCCGCCCGGGCCGGGGCGCGGGCGGCGCTGGTCGGAGGGGACGCGACGGCGGCGGCGCGGCGGGCGCTGCCGCCGTCGCTGCGGGACGGGGCGAAGGTCGAGGACGCCGACGGGGTCTCGGTGCGGGTGCCGGTGCCGCGCCTCCTGCCGGGGCTGCCGCGGGTGATGGTCGGGGCGAGCGCGGCGCTGGAGCGCGAGTGCGATGGAGTGAGGCCGACGCAGTCAGGCCAGGCGACGGTCGAGCTGGTCGCGGCGCTGCCGGCGCTGCTGCTCGCGGCGCTGGTGGCCCTGCAGCTGCTCGCCGCCGGCTACGCGCTGACGCTCGCCGACGGCGCCGCCGAGGCCGGGGCGCTGGCGCTCGCCTCCGGCGGCTCGGCGGCGGAGGCGGCCCGCGCCGCCCTGCCGGGCTGGGCCGAGGACGACGTCGCGGTCGCGGTCCGGGGCGGGACGGTGACCGTGCGGCTGCGGCCGCCCTCGCCGCTGCGCGCGCTCGCCGACCGGCTCGCGGTGACCAGCTCGGCCAGCGCGAGGCCGGCGCGGTGACCGCGCGCAGCCGGCTCGCCGACGCGCCGACCGTGCTGGTCACCGCGGTCGGCGAGGCCGAGGGCTCGCGCGGCCGCCGCCGCGGCCCTCGCCTGCGCCGGCGCCGACGCCGACCGGGCCGACGCTGCTGGTCGACCTCGGCGGCCGGCCGCCGCGGCCGACGCTGCTCGCCTCCGCCGCCGCGCGGCGGCTCGAGGAGCGGCTGGCCGCCCACCTGCCGGAGCCGCGCGTCGCCGCCCGCGGCCAGGTCTGCCACCTCGCGGTGCCGGCCGGAGCCGGAGGGCTTCGAGGCGGCCTCGGCCGCGGTCACCGTGGCCCGCGGCGCGCTCGCGCGTCCTGCACCTGCCGCCGGCGCAGCTGCAGCCGCTGCTCGAGCGAGGCCGGCCCGGCGCCGTCCGGCGTGCTGCTGCGCGCCGACCTCGGCGCCGACCGCGCCCTGCTCGCCCTGGTCGTCCGCGACCTGCTCGGCCGCGGACCTGCGCGTCGCCGTCCTCAAGCACCGGCTCGGCTGGGTCGCCGAGCGCCGCGCGCTCTTCGGCGCGCCTGCCGCCGAGGCGGCGGCGGACTCGGCCGGCCTGCCGCGGCCTTCTGGCTGCTGTCGCCTGCAGCGGTACGGTCGAGACCGCTGGGCTTTCGCTGACCGCTCCTACTACGGATACGGGTAGGGGTCGGGCGGTTCGGGCTGGGGCTGCGGGCGCGCGGCGGCGAGCTTGCCGGTGGCCGCGGCGCGCCAGGTGCCGACGTCTTTGATCCCCTCGCCGTTGGCGTCGCCGGCCTTCGTGTCGCCGCTGAAGGTGTAGAGCGGGCGGCCCTTGAAGGTGACCTGGGTGCTGCCGTCGGGGCGTTTGACCGCGCCCAGCTTCGCCGGCCCGTGTCGGCTTGATGCCGTCCGGGACCACCAGCGGGCGCCAGGTCGAGAGGCAGGAGCCGGTGCAGATGAAGTTGCCGCTGGTCTCGGCGCTGAGGCTGTAGAGGGTGCGGCCTTTGGTGGTGGTGAGGATCGTCTTGCCCAGGCTCGGCGTTCTGCGCCTCCTTGGCGACCTCTTCGTGGCCTGGGCGGCAGCGGTGGCCGTGGGCACGAGCAGAGCGGTCAGGGTCGTCGCCAGCAGGGCGACGCGGACGAGGATCGAAGTGAGCTGAGCGTCGAGGCGCCGCATGCGAAGGACTCCTTCGGTCGGCTTGGGTCGATGGTTCTACGGGCTGAGCACGCGAAAGGTTCGCTGACTCGCCAGTTTGCGAATCCGTCGCGCCTTGGCTCAGCGATCGTTTGCTTCCGCGCGCCACGGTGCGCGCCGCCAGGCTCGCCATAGTCGCCGCGATGCGCGGCGCGAGCGGAGTCCGGGCAGGCGCTGATCCTGGCGATCGGCGGCGCCTTCGTGCTGCTGGCCGGCGCCCTGGCGCTGGTCGCGATCGCCGGCGCGGTAACCGGCAAGGGAAGGGCGCAGCGGGCAGCCGACCTGGCGGCGATCTCGGCGGCCCGTTCGATGCGCGACGACCTGCCGCGCCTGCTGGCGCCACCGACCCTGCCCAACGGGCTTGCCGAACCCGGCGCACCTCGACAAGTCCGCCTACCTGGCGCGGGCGCGGACGGCGGCGTTCGACGTCAGCGCGGCCAACGGGGTCGACCCCGGCGCGCTGCGCATCGACTTTCCCGACCAGGAGCTCGTTCGCCCCGGTGCGGGCCAAGGCAGTCGTCCTCGCCGACCTGGAGGTGGGCGCCGAGCCGCATCGGGTCGAGGCATCGGCCGTTGCCGAAGCGGCGGCGCCGTTCGGCGCCGCCAGCGGCGCGCTCGACGATGGCGAGCGGTGGCGGCTACGGCGGCCCGCTGGTCTACCGCGACGGGGAGGGAATGCGACCCGACGTCGCCGCCGCCTTCGACCGCATGGCGGCGGCGGCGCAGGCCGACGGCGTCGACCTCATCGTCGTCTCCGGCTTTCGCTCCGACGCCGAACAGGCGGCGCTCTTCGCCGCCCACCCGGACCCGCGATGGGTGGCGCCGCCGGGCCAGTCGCTGCACCGCTGCGCGACCGAGCTCGACCTCGGTCCGGAAGCGGCCTATGGCTGGCTGGCGGCCAACGCCAGCCGCTTCGGCTTCGTCCAGCGCTACTCCTGGGAGGCCTGGCACTACGGGTTCGACGCGGGCCCGCCGCCGTGCTCGCAGGCGGGGAACTCGCTGAGCGCGGACCGGGGCGAGGGACGCCGCCGCGACCGCCGCGTCCCTGCCCCCGTTCGTCCCGGCCCAGCTTCCGCGCAGCCCCTGCTCGGTCGCGGCGACTCGCTGGAACGTCTCGCCGGCGCTGCTCGCCGCCCAGCTGATGGCGGAGTCGGGCTTCGATCCCAACGCCGGTCTCGCCGGCGGGCGCCCAGGGCATCGCCCAGTTCATGCCCGGCACCGCCGCCGCCTACGGCCTCGACGACCCCTTCGACCCGGTCGCCGCGATCGACGCCCAGGCCCATCTGATGTCGGACCTCCTGCGCCAGTTCGGCGCCCCCGAACTCGCCCTCGCCGCCTACAACGCCGGCCCCGGCGCCGTCGAAGCCTGCAACTGCGTCCCCGACTATCCCGAGACCCGCGCCTACGTCAGCCGCATCCTCGCCCTCCTCGACGGCGCTGGCGCGCTCGCCCTGCCGAGTTTCGAAGTCCGGCTCGTTGCTTAGATCGGGCTATCGTATGCACATGCGTTTACACATAAACCTGGAGGATGAGCGGGCCGAGAGATCGACGAGATCGCCGGCCCTCGGGGGAGGAGCCGTTACATCCGCGAGGCAATCGAGGCGAGGCTGGAGGTGGACAGGCGGGTGGCGGCGCGGCGCCGGCTCGTCGGGTCCGTCCCGGACTTCGCCCCCTGGATGACGCCTGATTGGATCAGCGAGAATCGCAAGCGCGAAGGCGGGGCGCGAGAGGAGCAACTCAGCAAGCACTGGCGGCGTGACTGACAGTGGGCCTCGTTCTGGACACCTCGATTGTCATCGACCTGCTGCGCGGGAACGTTGCCGACGAATCGGTGCTCGATGCGGCGCGGGAGCCGGTGATGGTCTCGACCGTCACCGTGCACGAGGTCCTCGCCGGGTTGCGGGAGGGGGAAGCCGAGTTGACCGAAGCCGTGCTTGCCAGCTTTGCCATCGTCCCCGTCGGTATCGCCGAGGCGGAGCTGAGCGCTCGCTGGCGGCGGGAGTATCGGTTGCGCGGGCTGACGCTCGGGCTTCCCGACATGGTGATCGCGGCGACCGCTGGGATTCGGAATGTTCCCCTCGCAACCGGCAACGTAAAGGACTTCCCAATGCCGGAGCTTCGAATCGAGCAGTGGCGGGTAGCGACGTGAGCATGACTACTCCCTTCACCCATAAGAAGCTCACCGACCTCAAGGACTCCGCGCCCGAATTCGGGATGGAAGACGTGCAGGAAGCGCGCTTCGCCAAGAAAGACCTCGACGCCGAGGAGACCGGCGTCAGCCACCACCGGCTGAAGCCAGGTCAGCGCACGCCGTTCGGCCACAAGCACGAGAACGCCGAGGAGGTCTACGTCGTCATCGGCGGTTCCGGCCGGCTCAAGCTCGACGACGAGATCGTCGAGGTCGAGAGGCTCGACGCGATCCGCGTTTCGCCGCAGGTCGTCCGCGCCTTCGAGGCCGGGCCAGAGGGCATCGAAGTGCTCGCGGTCGGCGCCCGCCACGACGGCGACGGCGAGGTCATCCCCGGCTGGTGGAGCGACTGATCCCGCGCCTCGCTTAGACTGCGCGCCGATGGCAACCGTCGAGGTACAGGGCGTCGAAGGGATGCGGGCGCTGGTCGGGCAGGAGATCGGCCCGAGCGAGTGGCGCACCGTCACCCAGGAGGACATCGACGCCTTCGCCGAGCTCTCCGGCGACCACCAGTGGATCCACGTCGACGTCGAGCGGGCCAAGAGCGAGAGCCCCTTCGGCACGACCATCGCCCACGGCAACCTCACCCTCTCGCTGGTCGACGGCTTCCGCACCGAGCTGATCTCCTCCACCGGCTTCGCCCTCGGCGTCAACTACGGCTGGAACAAGATCCGCTTCCCCGCCCCGGTCCCCGTCGACTCCAAGGTCCGCGGCAAAGCCGAGGTCGTCTCGATCGACGAGAAAGGCGGCGGCTGGTGGGAGGTAGTGACTCGTTTCACCCTCGAGGTCGAGGGCAACGAGAAGCCGTGCTTCGTGGGGGACAGCGTCACCCGCGTGATGGCGCCCGCCGGTTGACAGTTCCGGAAGCTTGCGACGGGTGGTCCGTTGCGGAGGGTTGCTGGCTCCGTCTGCTCAGGGTTCGCCGGACGGCTTCCAGCGGGACCATGAGCGTCAGCGGATCTTCGCTTGCCGGCCTGAACCCGAAGCGTGCGTAGAAGGCGGCGGCTTCTTCATCGAGGGCATGCGCGAGGACGGCGCGCATGGCGACCGAGCGCGAGGCGCGCTCGGTGCGCTGTAGGGCGTCGAGGAGGAGGCTTCGTCCAAGGCCGATGCCCTGTTCGGAGCGATCGATGGCGAGACGGGCGATCAGGCAGACGGGGATCGGGAAGTGCTTGGACGTTCCGCTCCGCACTTCACCTGTTGCCTCGTTCTGCTCGACCTGCGAGGCAACCAGCGTGTGGTAGCCGACGACCTCGGCCTCGCCCGCTCGGCCGACGACGAAGGTTCGGGCGGTGTCGCGGCGCTGGCCCTGCCCGGCGTAGGCCCGCAGCCAACGGTCGAGCTGCTCGCGACCGCACTCGAAGCGATCGACGTCGTGGTGCGGCCCGAGTGGCTCGACCGCTCCGAAGCGAGCGCTCAACCGCCGAGGACGCTGGGACGTTCGGTCAGAGCGCCGAGGCCGGCCTCGAAGGAAGAGGGATCGTCCAGCGCTGCCAGGAAGCGAGTGGCCTCTTCTGGATTGAGCGCGATGCTCGTTTGCTCGGCCAGCACCTCCTCCGCCTCGCGGCGTGCTGCCTGACGAACGAACTCGCTGAGCGTCTGGCCGCGAGCGGCGGCTGCCGCCCGCTCCAGATCGCGCTCCTCGTCGGTCATCCGGATCTCGATGCGGCGGGTCTTGGCGCTCGTCAGACGCTCCATGGGGGAGCAATGTACGGCTTTTGTCCGGACAATGCAAGCTTGCCTCAACCGACCTCACACTTACTACTTGACGCTGAGCGTCCCTTCCATTCCCGCCTCGCGGTGCCCGGGCACCGAGCAGAAGAAGGTGTATTCGCCGGGTTTGAGGTTTGCCACGGTCGAGTCGGAGCCTTCGCTGATCACTTCGGTGGCGGCGACCTCTTTGCCGCCCGAGTCTTCGATCGCGACATCGTGGCCGAGCGGCTGCGGGTTGGTGAAGTCGACCGTCACTTTGCCGGCTTTTGCCGTCGCGGTTTTGGCGGTATAGGCGAGGCCGCCGCCCGGGTCGGCTTCGAAGTCGAGGCTGGCGGCGCTGCCCGCCGATCCGCCTTCGGCTTCTTTGCTTTCCGCTCCGCCGCTCTGGGGCTGGGTTTCGGCGGTGCTCGAGTCGTCGTCGGAGCCACCGCAGGCGGCGAGCGCGATTGCCGCGAGGATGAGGGCGAATCCAAATGCAGCTTTCTTCATGGCGGTCCTTTCCCGCTGAGGACTGACTGATCGGCTCTTGACTGTAACTCGGATACGAGGGGGTGGCGGCGCGGGTTCAGCGACCGCTGAACTGCGGGGTCCCGCCGCCGAAGAACGCCTCGACGCCGTTGCGGAGATCCTCGGTCGCCATGCTGTCGGCGATCCCGTGCCGCTCCAGCTGCAGGTGCTCGGTGAGGCTGTTCTCGATGCTGACGCCGCAGAGCCGCTTCGCCATCCGCACGTAGTGCGGCGCCTTCGCGGCAAGCTCCTCTGCCTTCGCCCGCGCCGCGCCGATCAGCTCGTCCGCCGCCACGACCTTGCGCACGAGGCCCTCCTCGAGTGCCTCGGCGGCGCTCAGGTTCGGGTCCTCGAGCAGCAGTTCCAGCGCCCGGCTGGGGCCGACGACGCGGGGCAGGAAGTAGGTCATGCCGCCGTCCGGCGAGGCGCCGATGCGCCCGTAGGCGCAGGCCAGGAAGGCCGCCTCGGAAGCAATCCGCGTGTCGCAGGCGAGGGCCAGCGAGAAGCCGGCGCCGGCGGCCGGGCCGTTGATCGCGGCGATCACCGGATAGGGGATCCGGCGCAGGTCGACGATCGCCGCGTGCAGCGCCTCGGCCCCGCGCCGCACTTCCGAGGGCAGGTCGAGCTCCTCGTCCTCGACGCCTTTGCGGAACCAGGTGACGTCGCCGCCGGCGCAGAAGGCCTTGCCGGCGCCGGTGAGGATCAGCGCTCGCAGCGGCGCCCGGTCGGCGAGCCAGGCGAAGGCGACGGTCATCTCGCCGATCATCTCCGGGCTCATCGCGTTGAAGGCGTCGGGACGGTCGAGGGTGAGCGTGCCGATCTCCCCCTCGATCTCGATCCGCAGGGTGTTCAGCTCCGGGGGGCTCAAAGTTTGGGTGCTCATCTCACTCTCCGTCTTGGCGTCCGTTTGGCCGGGTGGCCAGCAGCCTACCCTTAGACCGATGGCCGAAGGCGCCGAAAACGGACACCCCTCGCAGGCCGAGCGCCTCGCCCAGCAGCGTCGCTCCCTGCCCGACGCGCCCGGCGTCTATCTCTTCTACGACAAGCGGGACGAGCTGCTCTACGTCGGCAAGGCGCGTTCGATCCGCAAGCGGGTCGGCGGCCATTTCTCCGGTGGCGGTTCGCGCCTGACCGCGCGGGTCGAGCGCATCGACACGCTGGTGACGGCCAACGAGGCGGAGGCGCTGCTGGCCGAGCAGAGCTTCATCAAGCGCCACCGTCCGCACTTCAATATCCGCCTGCGCGACGACAAGTCCTACCCCTACGTCTGCGTCAGCCTCGACGAGGAGTACCCGCGGGTCTACTTCACCCGCGAGAAGCATCGCCCGCACCGCGCCTACTTCGGTCCCTTCTCCAGTGCCAAGCGGGTGCGGGAGACGCTCGACCTGCTCGGCAAGCTGTTCCAGTTCCGCACCTGCGAGGGGGCCGAGCCCGGCCGCCGCTCCGGCAGCCCCTGCCTCGATTACTACATCAAGCGCTGCGGGGCGCCCTGCGTCGGCCACGTCAGCCAGGAGGAGTACCGAGCCAACATCGACGCCATCGTCGACTTTCTCTCCGGCCGCTACCGCCAGGTCGAGGCCGAGGAGGAGGCGAAGATGCAGGCAGTGGCGGAGGCCGAGGAATTCGAGCGGGCGGCGCTGCACCGCGACCGGCTGAAAGCGATCCGCTCGCTGTTCGAGCGCCAGCGCATCGCCGGCGGCTCGGTCGGGACCGCCGACCTGATCGGGGTCGCGGTCGAGGGCGCCGACGCCAACGCCCAGGTCTTCCAGGTCCGCGACGGCATCCTCGCCGAGCGCCAGAGCTTCTACCTCGAGAACGAGGCCGAGCGCGACCAGGCCGAGGTGGCAGAGGAGTTCATCGGCCAGTACTACTCGGCTTCGCCGGCGGTGCCGAAGACGATCGTCGTCGGTCCCTATCTGCGCGACCGCGCGGGGGTGATCGCCGAGGCGCTGAGCGAGCGCCGCGGCGCCCCGGTCGAGGTGCGCGTCGCCGAGCGCGGCGACAAACGCCGCCTGCGCGAGCTGGCCGAGCGCAACGCCCGGCTCGCGCTCGATCAGGACCGGCTGCGGCGCGAGCACCGCCGGGCGCGGCGGGTCGAGTCGCTGGCCTCGCTGAGCGAGGCGCTGGGGATGGAGGAGCTGCCGGTGCGGATCGAGGGCTTCGACATCTCCAATATCGGCGGCGAGCACACGGTCGCCTCGATGGTCGTCTTCGAGGGGGGCGCGACCAAGAAGGCCGATTACCGGCGCTTCAAAGTGCGCGGCGAGGCCCGCGAGGCAGCAAGCGTCGGCCCCGACGACTTCGCCTCGATGGAGGAGGTGCTGGCGCGGCGGGTCGCCCGCTACCTCGAACAGGTCGACCTTTCCCCCCACGACGGCAAACGCGACGCCAGCTTTGCCTCGCTGCCTTCGCTGATCGTGATCGACGGCGGCAAGGGGCAGCTGGCGGCGGGGATGAAGGTGCTGCAGCCGTTCGCCGAGCGCGGCGTCACCGTGGTCAGCCTCGCCAAGCGGCTGGAGGAGGTCTACGTCCCCGGCCGTCCCGACCCGCTCGACCTCTCGGCCGAGTCGGAGGCATCGAAGCTGCTGCAGCGGGTCCGCGACGAGGCGCACCGCTTCGCGATCGAGCACCACCGTGGCCGCCGCGACCGGGCGATGACCGGATCGGTGCTGGACGGGCTGAAGGGGATCGGCCCCGCCCGCAAGCGCGCCCTGCTCAACCACTTCGGCTCCCCGGAGCGCTTTCTGGCGGCGACCAGGGAGGAGCTCGAGGCGGTGCCCGGCCTGCCTGGCAAAGTAGGGCGTGAGATCCACGAGCAACTCAACAGGACCAACTAGGTGACGACGAACGGCGGGGTGACCCTGGTCGTCATTACCGGCCACTCCGGGGCCGGTAAGTCGGAGGCGATCGCCGCCTTCGAGGACGGCGGCTACTTCTGCGTCGACAACCTGCCGCCGCGGATGATCGACAGCCTCGGCGAGCTGTTCCGCCACGAGGGCAGCGGCGTCGAGCGCGCCGCGGTCGTCTCCGACGTGCGCGGCGGCGAGTACTTCGACGACCTGCTGCAGGTGCTCGAGGACCTGGGCGGCGACGGCCTGAAGCCGCGGGTCCTCTTCCTCGAGGCCGACGAGGAGACTCTCCTCGATCGCTACAAGGAGACCCGCCGGCGCCATCCGCTGGCGCCGGAAGGGCGGATCGTCGAGGGGATCCGGGCCGAGCGCTCGCTGCTGGCGCCGCTGCGCGAGCGCGCCGACGTGGTCATGGACACCACCGACCTGACCGGCGCCGAGCTGCGGCGACGGATCGCCGAGGAAATGCTGGGCGGCCAGAAGGGGGGAGAGCTGGCGCTGACCCTGCTCACCTTCGGCTTCAAGAACGGGCCGCCGCGCGACGCCGACCTCACCCTCGACGTCCGTTTCCTGCCCAACCCCCACTACGTGGACGAGCTGCGGCCGCTGACCGGCCTCGACGAGGACGTGCGTGCCTACGTCGAGTCCGGCACCCAGGCCGGCGAGTTCTACGGCCGGCTGCTGCCGCTGCTCGAGTTCCTCGTCCCCGCCTACGTCACCGAGGGCAAGAGCCACCTGACGATCGCCGTCGGCTGCACCGGCGGCCGCCACCGCTCGGTCACCGTCGCCGACCGCATCCGCCGGGACCTGGCGGCGCGCGAGGACGTGATCGTGCGGATGAAGCATCGGGACGTCGAGTTGGACTGACCGGTGTGTGGCCGGGAGCCGGTATCCCCCCAGAGGGCGACCGGGGTCCTCCTCGCCTCCCCACCTAGAATCGCCCGTCCTTGACCGAACCCGTCATCTCCGTCCGTGGCCTGCGCAAGAGCTACGGAGACAACGAAGCCGTGCGCGGCATCGACCTCGAGGTCGATGCCGGGGAGGTCTTCGCCTGCCTCGGACCCAACGGGGCCGGCAAGACGACCACGGTCGAGATCCTCGAGGGCTACCGCAAGCGCAGCGGGGGCGAGGTCGAGGTGCTCGGCGAGGATCCCGAGCGGGCTCGCGGCGGCTGGCGCGAGCGGATCGGCATCGTCCTCCAGAGCTGCCGGCTCGACCCCTACCTGACCGTGCGCGAGTCGCTCGAGCTCTACGCCGGCTACTACGCGCAGCCCCCGCCCGGTCGGGGAGGTTGTCGAGCTGGTCGGCCTCGCCAGCAAGGCGGAGGAGCGCACCGGCAGGCTCTCCGGCGGCCAGCAGCGCCGCCTCGACGTCGGCATGGCCCTGGTCGGCGACCCGGAGCTGCTCTTCCTCGACGAGCCGACCACCGGCTTCGACCCGGCGGCGCGGCGGCAGGCCTGGGAGACGATCGCCGGCCTGCGCGATCTCGGCAAGACCGTCTTCCTCACCACCCATTACATGGACGAGGCGCAGCGCCTGGCCGACCGCGTGGCGATCATCGCCGGCGGCGAGGTGGTGGCGCGCGGGGCGCCGGAGGATCTCGGCAACCGCGACAGCCAGCCGACCGTGATCACCTATCGCGGCCCCGAGGGCGAGGTCTCGCTGAGCACGACGACGCCGGTCGCGACCCTCAACGAGCTGACCGGGGAGGCGCTGGCGCAGGGCTTCGAGCTCGAGGGCCTGGAAGTGCGGCGGCCGACGCTCGAGGACGTCTACCTGGAGCTGACCGAACCGGCGGAGGCGCCGGTCGAGCAGGGGGCGCCGCCGGCATGAGCCTCGTCTTCCACCAGTTCCGCTACGACCAGAAGGCCTTCTGGCGCAACCCGGCCTCGGTCTTCTTCACGGTGATGTTCCCGGTCGTGCTGCTGCTGATCTTCGCCACCGTGTTCGACGGCCAGACGATCGAGGTCGACGGCGGCATCGAGATCACCGCTTACTACGTGCCGGCGATCATCACCCTCTCGGTGATCTCGGCGACGATGCAGAGCCTGGCGATGTCGCTCGTGATCGCCCGCGAGGACGGTCGCCTCAAGCGCGGCCGCGGCACGCCGATGCCCGCCTGGGTCTTCATCGCCGGCCGCGTCGGCAACTCGATCGTGGTGGCGCTGCTGATGCTGGCCCTGATCGCCGTGCTCGGCCGCCTCCTCTACTCGGTGGCGATCCCCTGGAGCGAACTGCCGGCGATCCTGGTCACGCTCGTCGTCGGCGCCGCCGCCTTCAGCTGCCTCGGCATCGCCCTCACCGCGGCGATCCCCTCACAGGACGCCGCCGCCCCGATCGTCAACGCGCTGCTGCTGCCGCTCTACTTCCTCTCCGGGATCTTCATCCCCGACGACGAGCTGCCCGACGGAGTCATCGAGCTTCGCCAACCACTTCCCGGTCCGCGACTTCTTCCAGGCCTTCTTCACCGCCTACCTGCCGGGCGGCGATTCCGGGCTCGACTGGGGCAACCTCGCCGTCGTCGCAATCTGGGGCGTAGCCGGCCTCCTGCTCGCGATCCGCTTCTTCCGCTGGACCCCGCGCGGCGGCTGAAGCCAGGTCGATGGGCCGAAACCGGGACCATGCGTCCCGAAATCGGCCCATCGGCGGGCATTCGGGGGAGTGACCCGTATAGCCTCCTCGCCGCAATGCTCCACCACGTTCTCCTGGAGGTCTCCGACCTCGACCGCAGCGGCGCCTTCTATGACTCATTGCTCGCGCCGCTCGGCTGGCGGCGCCATTTCGAGGAGGACGACACGATCGGCTGGGGCATCGCCAAGCCCGTCTTCTTCGTCGCCGCGCATCACGAGCCCAAACCGGGCTTCGGGCTGCTCAGCTTCTCCGGTCTCGGCATCGTCGCGGTCAAGGCCGCCTGGGAAGGCGGGATGCGGGCCGGTGGCGCCAACGTCAGCGATCCCGGCGAGAATCGTTCGCACGGGTCGGGCTCCTACTCGGCGTTCCTCAAGGACCCGGACGGGTACGAGATCGAGATCACGATCGGCGCCGACTAGCTCGCCGACTCCCTAGGATCGGCTTCCCACAACGAATTCAGGAGGAAATGACTTCATGGCTGTGAAGGTCGGCATCAACGGTTTCGGACGCATCGGGCGCAACGTCTTCCGCGCGGCACACGCGGCCGGGGCGGACCTCAATTTCGTCGCCGTCAACGACCTCACGGACCCCGGCACGCTCGCCCATCTGCTCAAGTACGACTCGATCCTCGGCCGCTTCCCCGGCGAGGTCTCGGTCGAGGGCGACGCGATCATGGTCGACGGCAAGGCGCTCAAGGTCCTCTCCGAGCGCGATCCGGCGGCGCTTCCCTGGGGAGACCTCGGCGCCGACGTGGTGATCGAGTCGACCGGCTTCTTCACCGCCCGCGACGACGCTGCGAAACACCTCAGCGCCGGCGCCAAGAAGGTGATCGTCTCGGCCCCGGCCAAGGAGCCGGACGTGACCGTGGCGCTCGGCGTCAACTTCGACAGCGACTACGACCCCGACAGCCACCACATCATCTCCAATGCCTCCTGCACGACCAACTGCCTGGCGCCGCTGGCCAAGGTTCTGAACGACTCCTTCGGGATCGAGCAGGGGCTGATGACGACGATCCACGCCTACACCGCCGACCAGCGCCTGCAGGACATGCCGCACAAGGACCTGCGCCGGGCCCGGGCCGCGGCGCTGAACCTGATTCCGACCACGACCGGCGCCGCCAAGGCCGTCGGCCTGGTGCTGCCGGAGCTGAACGGGAAGCTGAACGGCTTTGCGATGCGGGCCCCGGTGGCGACCGGCTCGGTCGTCGACCTCGTCTTCAGCACGCCGAACGCGGTCGAGCCCGACCAGGTCAACGCCGCCGTCAGGGAGGCCGCCGAAGGTCCGCTGAAAGGGATCCTCGCCTACACCGAGGACCCGATCGTCTCCACCGACATCGTCGGCGACCCGCACTCCTCGATCTTCGACGCCGGCCAGACGATGGTGAGCGGCGACGGTCGCATGGTCAAGGCGGTCAGCTGGTACGACAACGAGTGGGGTTACTCGAACCGCTGCGTCGAGCTGACCGGCAAGGTCCTGGCGAGCTAGGGCTCGCCGGACTGCGCCGAAGGGCTGTCGTTGACGACGTTCTCCAAGGCAAGCGTCCGCGACGCCGAGGTCGCCGGGCGGCGAGTGCTGGTCCGGGTCGACTTCAACGTGCCGCTGGACGGAGGCGAGGTAGCCGACGACATGCGGATCCGGGCGGCGCTGCCGACGATCGAGCTGCTGCGCGAGCGCGGCGCCGCGCTGGTGCTCGCCTCGCACCTGGGGCGGCCCAAGGGCAAGCGCGACCCGGCGCTCTCGCTGGCGCCGGTCGGCAGGCGGCTCGGCGAGCTGCTCGGGGTCGAGGTCCAGCAGGCGCCGGCCGTGGTCGGCGGCGACGTCGAGCTGCTGGCGCGCGGGATCGGCCCCGGCGACCTGCTGCTGCTCGAGAACACCCGCTTTGAGCCGGGCGAGACCGAGAACGACCCGAAGCTGGCCGAAGCGCTGGCCGCGCTGGCCGATCTCTACGTCAACGACGCCTTCGGCGCCGCCCACCGCGCCCACGCCAGCACCGAGGGCGTGGCCCGGCGCCTGCAGGGATACGCCGGCCTGCTGCTGGAGCGGGAGGTGACCGAGCTCAGCGCGGTGGTCGAGTCGCCGCGGCGGCCGCTGGTCGTCGTTCTCGGCGGCGCCAAGGTCTCCGACAAGGTCGGCGTCATCGACCGCTTCCTGGAGATCGCCGACCAGATCCTGATCGGTGGCGCGATGTGCTTCAGCTTCTTCCGCGCCCAGGGCGTGTCCACCGGCGACTCGCTGGTCGAGGAGAAGGGAGTGGAGCTGGCGGCGGAAGCCCTGGAGCGCGCCAAAAGCTCGGACTGCGAGCTGGAGCTGCCGGTCGATCTCGTCCTCGGCAAGAGCTTCGACGCCGCCACCGAGCGCCGCGAACAGGACTGCATCGAGACGCCGAGCGGCTGGATGGGCCTCGACGTCGGCCCGCGCACGTCGGCCCGCTACGCGAAGGCGATCGCAGCTGCCGGCACGGTGCTTTGGAACGGGCCGATGGGCGCCTTCGAGCTGGCGCCGTTCGCCGCCGGCACCCGCGCCATCGCCGAGGCGGTCGCCGCCGCCCCGGGGACCACCGTGGTCGGCGGCGGCGACTCGGTCGCGGCGCTGCGCAAGTTCGGCCTGGACGACCGCGTCGACTGGCTTTCGACCGGAGGAGGAGCATCCTTGGAGCTGCTGGAGGGAAAGACGCTGCCCGGAGTCGAGGCCCTGCTCGACAAGACGACCGTCAAGGAGAGCACCGATGGCTGACCGCACGCCCTACATCGCCGCCAATTGGAAGATGCACAAGACCGTCGCCGAGGCGGCGGAGTTCATCGACGCGCTGCTGCCGCGGATCGCCGCCACGCAATGCGACGTCGTCGTCTGCCCTTCGTTCACGGCGCTGGCCGAGGTGGTCGAGCGGCGTCGCGGCACCGCCGTCCGAGTCGCCGCCCAGAACATGCACGAGGAGGGCGCCGCCGCCTTCACCGGCGAGGTCTCGGCGGCGATGCTGGCCGAGCTCGACGTCGAGGCGGTCGTCCTCGGCCACTCCGAGCGCCGCCAGCACTTCTGCGAGACCGACGAGGCGCTGGCGCGCAAGGTCCCGGCCGCGCTCGCCGCCGGCCTCGAGCCGATCCTCTGCGTCGGCGAGAGCGAGGCGGCGCGCGACGGCGGCGAGACCGAGGAAGTGCTCGAGCGCCAGCTGCAGGCCGACCTGGCGCAGCTCGAGTCCGGTCAGCTGGCCGAGGTGGTGATCGCCTACGAGCCGATCTGGGCGATCGGCACCGGCCGCACCGCCACTCCCGAGCAGGCCCAGGAAGCCTGCGCCTTCATCCGCGACGTCGTCCGCATGCGCGGCGCCGCCGCCGACCGCCTGCGAATCCTCTACGGCGGCTCGGTCAAGCCCGCCAACGCCGCCGAGCTGATGTCGAAGCCCGACGTCGACGGAGCGCTGGTCGGCGGCGCCAGCCTCGACGCGGCCGACTTCGCCGCGATCGTGGAAGCGGCCGGGTGACGCTGGTCCCCTCACTGGCGCTGGTCATCCTCGACGGCTGGGGCCTGGCCGAGCCCGGCCCCGGCAACGCGATCTCCCTCGCCGAGACGCCGGTCTTCGACCGCCTCTGGGAGCGTTACCCGCACACGCAGCTCTCCGCCCAGGGCCGCGACGTCGGGCTCCCCGACGGGCAGATGGGCAACTCGGAGGTCGGCCACCTCAACCTCGGCGCCGGCGCGGTCGTCAAGCAGGACCTGGCCCGGATCGACGACGCCATCGCCGACGGCGGCTTCTTCGAAAACGAGGCGCTGCTGGAGGCCTGCGAGCGCGCCCGCAACAGCCCGCGCGGGCGCCTGCACCTGCTCGGCCTCGTCTCCGACGGCGGCGTCCACTCCGGTTGGGAGCACATCGAGGCCACGCATCGAGCTGGCCTCCCAGGAGGGCGTGCCCGACATCGTCTTCCACGCCTTCACCGACGGGCGCGACACGCTGCCGCACGGCGGTCGCACCTACCTGGCCGAGCTCGAGCGCTGGCTGCGGCAGGCCGGGCGCATCGCCACCGTCGGCGGCCGCTATTACGCGATGGACCGCGACACCCGCTGGGAGCGGACCAAGCTCGCCTACGACGCGATCGTCCATGCCCGCGGCCTGCACGCGGCCGAGCGCCGCAGAGGCGATCGAGGCCTCCTACGAGCGCGGCGAGACCGACGAGTTCGTCAAACCGACGGTGATCGGCGACTACGACGGCGCCGCCGCCGGCGACGTCGCGATCTTCGTCAACTTCCGCCCCGACCGGGCGCGGCAGCTGACCCGCGCCCTGGCCGAGCCCGGTTTCGACGAGTTCCCCCGCGCCGGCGGCGCCGCCGCTCGACCTGACGACGATGACCTCCTACCGCAAAGGCTGGCCCTACCCGTCGCCTTCCCCGAGCAGCGGCCGCAGACGACCCTGGCCGAAACGATCTGCCGCGCCGGCGGCCGCCAGCTGCACGTCGCCGAGACCGAGAAGTACGCCCACGTCACCTACTTCTTCAACGGCGGCCGCGAGGAGGAGCTGCACGGGGAGGAGCACTGCCTGGTCGAATCCCCGCGCGACGTCCCGACCTACGACCACAAGCCGGAGATGAGCGCGCGCGAGGCGGCCGACACCTTCGTCGAGCCACTGGGCCGAGGGCGACTACCGCTTCGGGATCATCAACTTCGCCAACCCCGACATGGTCGGCCACACCGGCGTGATCCCCGCCGCGGTCGCCGCGGTCGAGACGGTCGACGCCTGCCTCGGCGACGTCGTCGCCGCGGTCGAGGCCAAGGGCGGCGCCTGCATCGTCACCGCCGACCACGGCAACTGCGACCACATGCTCGAGCCCGACGGCTCGCCCAACACCGCCCACTCGCTCAACCCGGTGCCGCTGATCGTCACCGCCGAGGGCCTGCAGCTGCGCGACGCGCGGCATCCTCGCCGACGTCGCCCCGACCGCCCTCGACCTGCTCGGCATCCCCCAGCCCGAGGCGATGACGGGCAAGCCGCTGATCGTCGGCCGCGAGTGATGCCTTGAGCCGGCTATGGGCGGCTTGAGGCATCACTCGGTCGAATGAGGAGCGATCCGAACAGGCTGAGGTTTGAGATCGGCGCTCGCGATGGGGCGGCGCGGCCGGGCGTATCCACACCGCGCCACGGGCCGGTCGAGACGCCGGCCTTCATCCCGCTGGCGACGAAGGGGACGGTGCGGGGGCTGGAATCGCGCGAGGTCGCCGAGCTCGGCTACCAGCTGATCCTCGGCAACACGTACCACCTGTTCGTCTCGCCCGGGCCGGAGCGGATCGCCGCCGCCGGCGGCCTGCACGGCTTCATGGGCTGGGAGCGGGCGTTGATCACCGACTCCGGCGGCTTCCAGGTCTTCTCGCTGGCCCACGGTGGCGTCGCCAACGAGGTCAAGGGCAGTGGGCGAGCGGGGCGGCGAGCACGGCTCGAAGGTCGAGATCACGGAGGAGGGCGCCCGCTTCCGCTCCCCGCGCGATGGCTCGGAGCTGTTCATCTCGCCCGAGGTCTCGATGCGGGTCCAGGCCGAGCTCGGCTCGGATATCGCCCTCGCCTTCGACGAGTGCACGCCCTTTCACGCCGACCGCGACTACACCGCCTGCTCGACCGAGCGCACGCATCGCTGGCTCGACCGCTGCCTTGCCTGGCACGAGCAGCGAGGGCCCGGAGCGGCAGGCCGTCTTCGGCATCGTCCAGGGCGGCGTCCACGAGGACCTGCGGAGGGAATCGGCCGAGGCCGTGTCCGCCACCGGAGTCGACGGTCTCGCGATCGGCGGCACCCTCGGCCGCGACAAGGAGGAGATGCACGCGGTGCTGGCGATGACCGCGCCGCTGCTGCCGGAGGCGGCGCCCAAGCACCTGCTCGGCATCGGCGAGGTCGACGACCTGCTCGGCGGCATCGCCCTCGGCCTCGACGTCTTCGACTGCGCCGTTCCCACCCGCCTCGCCCGCCACGGCGTCGCCCTGGCGCCGGACCCCGAGACCCGCTTCCGCCTCGACCTGCGCAAGTCGCGCTTGGTCGGCGACCGCGACCCGATCGTCGACGGCTGTCCCTGCCCCGCCTGCCAACACCACGATCGCGACTACATCAGCTACCTCTCGCGAGCCGAGGAGCTGACCGCCGTCCGCCTCATCGTCCTCCACAACCTCACCTACATGCGCGAGCTCACCACCCACGCCCGCGCCGCCATCGCCGCTGGCCGCTTCGACGCCTACCGCACCGCCGTCCTCGCCGGCGCTACTCCCTGGGCCGGCTAGGGAGGTCGGGACCCCGACCTTCCTATTCGGTGTTCCGCTCGACGAGTTCCTTAACTTCTTCGACGACCTTGTCCACGCTGTCGCCGGCGACTTTGGAGACCTTGACGCCGGCGGCCTTGTCGGTCGTGACGATCACCGCGGCCGCAACGGCCGCCGCCACGAGCACCAGGGCGACGAGGGCGAGGACGAAGCGAACGAAGCGGGAGAAGGCGGAGCGCCGGCGCGCGGCCGGTGGGCCCGACGGCGCGACGGGCGGCGGCGGGGAGACGCGCGGCGCCGGCCGCCGCGTCTGCGACTGCGCCGGCCGGTACTCGGTTTGCGCCGTGCTGCGATCGAGATGGCGGGTGGCGGCGGTCTCGCCGCCGAGGACGCCGGTGGCGGCGGTGCCCTCCTGCAGCGGCAGGGTCACGTCCTCGCCCTGCAGCCCCAGCCGCAGGCCGGCGGCGAGCTCGTCGGCGGAGGCGTAGCGCCGGTTCGGGTCGCCCTCCAGCGCCCGCAGGACGGCGGCGCCAAGCGTCTCCGGCACTTCGTCGTTGTAGGTGGTGGGGGGCAGCGGCTTCTCGTTCTGCTGGCGCACGGCCAGCTCCGCCAGGGACGAGCCCTCGTAGGGCAGGCGCCCGGCGAGGAACTGATAGAGGACGACCCCGAGGGCGTAGACGTCGGTCGCGGGCGTCGCCTCCTCGCCCCGCACTTGCTCGGGCGCGAGGTAGGCGGCGGTGCCGACAACCGAGCCGACCTGGGTGATCCGCGTCTGCTCCATCGCGCGGGCGATGCCGAAGTCGGTCAGCTTGATCGTCATCTCGCCGCCGCCGACCGGGCCGCCGACGACCATCAGGTTGCCGGGCTTGACGTCGCGGTGGATGATCCCGCGGCGGTGCGCGTAGTCGAGGCCGGCGCAGGCCTGGATCCCGATCTCGGCGGCCATCTCCGGGCCAACCGGGCCCTGCCGCTGCAGGATCTGGGCGCCCGAGCGGCCGTCGACGTACTCCATGACTATGTAATGGCGGCCCTCGTCGATACCGGTGTCGTAGACCTGGACGATGTTGGGGTGGATCAGCTTCGCCACGGCCAGCGCCTCGCGACGGAAGCGGGCGATGAAGCGCTCGTCGTCGGAGAGGTGCTCGGCCAGGACCTTGACCGCCACCGTCCGCTCGAGGATCAGGTCGGTCGCCTTGTAGACGTTCGACATGCCGCCGGAGCCGAGCCGCTCGGCCGTCTGGTAGCGACCGGAGAGAGTTCCCGCCTCCATCATTCGCCTTCCGCCGGGGCGCTAGGGGCGACTCCGCCCGCAGCGGCGCCGCCACCGGTTTCCGCAGGTGGCGCTTCTTCTTCCTGTTTTTCGTGACCTTTGGCTTCGCCTTCGGCTTGCGGCGGCAGGGTCTTTTCTTCTTCCGGTTCTTCCGCTTCCTTCTCCGCCTGCGACTCGTCCGGCTTTTCGGCCTTCTCCTTTTCCTTCTCGTCTTCCTCTTCCGGTTCTTCGGTTTCTTCGATCACCGGCGCCGTTTCTTCTTCGATCGTCGCTTCTTCGCAGCCAGAGATGACTTCGTTGAGCCTCGCCGCGCCTTCCTGCAGGGCCTGCTTCAGCTCGGCGTCGACGCCGCCCAGCTCTTCGACCTGCAAGCTGACCGCCTGGGCCGCGTCGGCGGCGCCGACGCAGTCGCCTTCGCTCGCCAGCTGCTCGACCTGGTCCAGGTTGGCGTTGATCTCGCTGGCGGTGCTGCCGGGGAGCAGATCGGCGTCGCTGCCGCCACCGCAGGCGACCAGCCCCAACGCTGCCACGGCGCCGAGCACGAGGGCGATAAGGGATGCGGTTACACGGCCCATGAAATCGAGTCTAGACAACGCTCGCCGAGCCGGATTTTGCCTGCATTTGGCCACTAGCGGCCGACCCCAAGGCGTTCTGCCAGCTGACTCGGCAGGCCGGCGGCGAGGATCGTCTCCGCCGCCAGCTCGATGTCGTAGCCGACGCGGTGAAAGCGAGCGGTCCACTCCGCCGTGTCGAGCTCCAGCCAGGCGGCGCGCGGATCGCCGTCACGTGGCTGGCCGACGCTGCCAGGGTTCAGCAGCCAGGTGCCGTCGTCGAGGCTGAGCAGGGCGCCATCTCCGGCCTGGGCGCCTTGGGTGTCCCCGGGCCCGGGCCCGTTCCTCTCGGGCCGGCAGAAGAAGAGGGAAACGTGGGAGTGGCCGATCAAGGCGACGCGCTCCTTCTGTGCGTCCATCCCCGCCTCCGCCTGCTCGATCGAGAGCACGTACTCCCAGATCGGATCGCGGGGAGAGGCGTGAAAGAGACCAACGCCCTCGCGCTCGCCCGCAGGCTCGAGCCCGCGCAGGAACTCCAGCGTGCCCTCGCTGGCCTCGGCCTGGGTCCAGTCGACCGCCGCGGCGGCGGTCTCCGAGAAGGACGAGATGTCGAGCCCACCGAGCACCGCCAGGTCGTGATTGCCGACGAGACAGACGTCGCAGCTTTCGCGGATCAGTTCCGCGCAGGCGTCGGGCTGAGCTCCGTATCCGACCACGTCGCCGAGGCACCAAAGCTCCTCGGCGCCGGCTTCCTCGATGGCTGCGAGAACGGCCTCGAGAGCGGGTTGGTTGGAGTGGACATCGCTGAGAACGGCTACGCGCAAGCGGCCAGCGTACCCTGGGCCAGCGCCGGTCCATACGATTGGGTGGTGACTGCCACCGATTCGATCGCCGAGCTGCGAGCTGCCGTCGACGGCGCGGCGAGGGCGCTGCGCGACGGCGAGCGGACCGAGCCGGCGCCATCGCTCGACCGCCCGCCGAAGCCGGAGCTGGGCGATTACAGCTCCAATGCGGCGATGCTGCTGGCGGCGCCGCTGGGCGACAATCCGCGGGCCGTCGCCGAACGCCTGCGGGCCGAGCTGGAGCGCGATCTCGGCGCCTCCGGCAGCCTCGACCGGGTTGAGGTCGCCGGCCCCGGCTTCGTCAACCTCTTCCTCTCCGACGCCTGGTACCAGCGCGCGCTCGGCGCTCTTCTCGCCGCCGGCGAGGACCTAGGGCCAGCCCCGACCGCAAGCCCGGAGCGGGTCCTGGTCGAGTTCGTCTCCGCCAACCCGACCGGGCCGCTGCACGTTGGCGGCGGCCGCCACGCCGCTTACGGCGACACGCTGGCGCGGCTGCTGGAGGCGGTCGGACACGAGGTCGAGCGCGAGTACTACGTCAACGACGCGGGCGGTCAGATCGACCGCTTCGCCGACTCGATCGCCGCCCGAATGAAAGGCGTCGAGCCGCCCGAGGACGGCTACGAAGGCGCCTATATCGGCGAGCTGGCCGAGCGCCTCGCCACCGAGGGAATCGATCCAGAAGACCGCGAGCCGCTGAGCCGGCGCGCCGTCGAGCTGATGCTGGAAGAAGTGAAGTCGACCCTCGAGCGGTTCGCCGTCCCTCCCTACGACACTTGGTTCTCCGAGCGCGACCTCTATCGGCGCGGCGAGGTCGAGTCCGCCCTCGAAGAACTCGATCGGCGCGGCAACACCTACCGCCACGAGGATGCGCTCTGGCTGCGCACGACCGAGTTCGGCGACGACAAGGATCGCGTTCTGATCCGGGCCAACGGCGAACCGACCTATCTCGCTGCCGATGTGGCCTACCACTGGGACAAGCTGCAGCGTGGCTTCGGCCGCTTGATCGACGTCCTCGGCGCCGACCACCACGGTTACGTGGGGCGTGTGCGGGCGGCGATCGCGGCGCTCGGCGCCGACCCGGAGGCGTTCGAGGCGCTGATCATGAGCCTCGTCCACGTTGTCGAAGAAGGCGAGCGGGCGCAGATGTCCAAGCGCAGCGGCGACTTCATCTCGCTCGACGAGCTGCTCGACGACATCGGTGTCGACGCGACCCGCTGGTTCATGCTCTGGCGCAGCCACGAGACCACGGTCGACCTCGACCTCGAGCTGGCTCGCAGCCAGTCCAGCGACAACCCGGTCTATTACGTCCAGTACGCCCACGCCCGTATCGCCAGCATCCTGCGCAAAGCCGGCGCCGCCGCCGAGGAGGCGGCGACCGGGCTTGCCGCGGAGATGCCGGCAGCGGCCATGGAGGCCAGCGAGAAAGCGCTGATCAAGCGGCTGCTGGAGTTCCCCGAAGAGATCCGCGAGGCCGCGGCACGCCGGGCGCCGCACCGCGTCTGCGCTTACTCGACCGCCGTCGCCGCCGACTTCCACGCCTTCTATCGCGACTGCCAGGTCGTCGGCGCCGAGGGCGAGGGCGTCGAGCGCTCGCGGCTAGCGCTCTGCCTCTGCGCCAAGCGGACGATCGCCAGCGCGCTGGGGCTGCTCGGGATCTCTGCCCCCGAGCGGATGTGATGCTGGGCAGGCGCCGCAAGCTGCCCGTCCTGGCCAAGATCGCCGGCCCCGGCGCTGGCTCCTCGCGCGCCTGGGCGCTGCGCCGCGGGGATCTGCAGGCGCTCGCGAAGCTGCAAGGCTCTCTGGCCGACCACGGTGTCGTGCTGATCACCGGGGGGGAGGAGCGACTGGCTGCGGCGGTGGCGTTAGCCGGCGCCTCCAGCGCCGGGGGGCGGCGCACGGTTCTGCTCGAGTGCGATCTGATGGGGCCGCGACTCGCGGCTGACCTGGGCCTCGCTCCTGTCCCGGGCTTGCACGAGTACCTGCGCTGGGAGGCAACCGCCCCCGAGCTCCTGCAGCCGCTGGCGCTGGCCGGCCCGGCATCGCGGGGCGCGTCGGGCCCCCTGGTCTGCATCGTTGCCGGCAGAAGGGCAGCCGATCCAGCGACGCTGATCGGCCTCGCCAGCTTCCGTCACGTTCTGGCCAAGCTGCGCCGCGCCTACGACCTGGTCCTGATCGCCGGGCCGGCCCTCGACTCGGGCTACGGCTTGCTGGAGGCGCTCGCCGCCCAGGCCGACACGAGCGTCGCCGCGGTTCCCCCCACCGCCACTTCCGGGCGTCGTCGCCGTGAGCTGCGCGCGGTGCTGGGCAAGCTGCCGGGGGCGGTCGCCGGCGCCATCGTCGTCGGCGAATCCTGAGCCGGTTTCAGAGGTCGTAGCGAGCCAGGTCGGCCTCGAGTCGCTCGGCCTCCTCGGCGTTCGGGCCTGCTGAGGCGGGAGGCTCGCCGTCCCGCGGGCCCGCGGCGCGTCGCCACCTGGACACGCCAACGGCGAGGGCGATGACGGCGATGACGAAGGCGGCGATCGGGACCAGGTAAGCCGAGAGATCGAAGCCCGACCCGCGCGGCAGCGCCAGCACCTCGTCGCCGTACTCGGCAACCAGCGCCTGCTTGATCTGCTCCTTGCTCTTGCCCGCCGCCACGAGTCGCGCGATGAAGGCTTTCTCTCGCTGGGCCTGGGGCGCTTCGGCCAGCTCCAGCAGCGTGCCGCAAACGGGGCACATCACTTCGGAAGAGATCTCGCTGACCGAGGTTTGGGGCGTGGCGGCCACCGCGCTCGCCGGCGTCGCCGCGAGCGCGGCGAGCGCCAGCACCAGGGCGGCGCGGGCCCTCACGAGCGGTCTCCCCTCAACAGCGGCGCCACGTAACGGTCGAGGTACTCCGTCGTGATCGGGCCCCGCACCAGCGCCCGCACCCTCCCGGCGGGATCGACGATGAAGTTCTCCGGCACTCCGGTGGTCCCGAAGTCCCGCGCGGCGTCGCCGTCGCCGTCGCGCAGCTGCGGGTAGGTGAGCCCGTAGCGCTCGACGAAGGCCCGGCCGTCGCCGCTGAGGTCGCGGCTGTCGATGCCCAGCACCGTGAAGCCGGCGTCGCCGTGGCGCCGCTGGAAGTCCTCCAGGGCCGGCGCCTCCTCGCGGCAGGGGATGCACCATGAGGCCCAGAAGTTGACCAGCACCCAGCGACCGCGGTATTCGGCCAGGGAACCGCTGCCGCCGCCCTCGAGACGGGGCAGCGGCGAGGCCGGCGCCGGCTCGCCGAGCGCGACCCCCGAGGAGCCCTTGCTGAGCAGCCCGAAGGTGAGCAGGCCGACAACGGCCAGCACGGCGAGGACAGCGATGGCAGAGCGCACGCTCACAGAGCGCCGAAGGTTAGAACCCGCTCGTCGTCGGCAGCGGCCCAGCAGTCGTAGAATCAGCCACGATGCGGACGTAGCTCAGTTGGTAGAGCGCGAGCTTCCCAAGCTCGAGGTCGCGGGTTCGAGACCCGTCGTCCGCTTCCCTTGGCCTCTTCTATTGCTCGAATTGAAGGTGCATGTCAGCCCTCGGGGCGCGCCGACTCATAGCCCGCGATCGCCATACTCACCGGAATGGGCTTAGTTTTCTTCTCGGCCATACGCGACATTGCTTCAGTCTGGATTTTCATGGCTTGGTCCAACGTACTTGCGAGTAGCTCCGTGAAGTCCGACCAGGCTTCCTCGTCAAGCGTCATCGGAGTCCAGCTGACATGACTATCCGGGCGTTTGCTGTAGGCATCGGCCTCTACGGCCGCGCTTGCGTCATCGACGATCAGTTGAAAGGTGTCGGTCGCGATGTTCTGCTGGGTTGCGACCGGCAGCTTCTCCCAGGCGTCGGGGGGAATAATGGCTCGACGAACGGCCCGGTAGTAATGCTCCGTGCGCGCCCCGCCGCTGTTTGGTTTTTACCAGCTCGACGTAGCCAATCTCTTTCAGAATTTTGACGTGATACGCGGTATGCCCCGTCTTGGAGTTGAGTTCCTCCGCTAGGTCGCTCGGACTCGAAATCTTTTCGTTGAGCACCGAGAGAATTCGAGTCCGCAGCGGGTGTCCGAACGCCTTAATCAGGCGATAGTCGACTGCGCTCTCTCGAGCTTTCCCCTTTCGCTTCGCGACCTTGTGAGGGGGCTTCTTCTTCGGCATTTAGGCGTCTCCAGATTCGGGTTGGGCGCGAAAGCCCCCAGGTTTATTGAGCACTCCATTCCTATCAGCTTAAAGCTGAATTCGCCCAATATTGCGACACTTTCGAAACCGGCAATTTAATAATGGAACAAATTTTATTAAATATCGGTCGTATCAACGCACGTCCACGACCGCCAGCCGGTGCACGGCCTGGCGGTCCTCGCCGCGGGGGAGGTGAAGCGAATGCAGATCAATGCGAGCTCTCGGATGGCTCCGACGGTCTCGATCGTCAAGCAGGGCTAGCAAGCCTGCATCGGCCCCGGTTTAGCCGGGGTCGATCATCTTCCCCTTCCAGAAGAGCATGGGCGGCGCGGTCGCACGTCCGCTTCTTGGCGGAGCCGACTCTAGTTTGGGACGACAGAGGCGAGGGCTGTGGAAGCGAGGAGTTGGCCGACTCGATCACGGGGCGTTCATCGGACCCGTTCACCGACGAGGGACGCACGACCTTGCATCTAAACTCACCCCTCCCTGCGCCGCTGGAAACCGATCTCGTGCAATTTGGAAGAGGAGGTGAAGAATTCGATGAGCATTTCAAAGAGTGAGCGTGTTGTCCCGACGCTAAAGATCAAGAAGCTGGGCTGATCGGGCGAGCAGGGCCGGGTTTGGGCCATGCCTCTGCTCGAGAACTCGGCACCAGGCCCATCCCGGTCCGTCACGAACCTAGCCTTCTTCTCTCACCTTCCTGTGGGGTGATCGAAAGTGAAGTATCTCGACCTTGACAGGGAAGGTCTCCTTGCTTCCGCAGCGCTGCGTCACATTGGCCTGAATTTCGCTTAGCCCGTCTACCGTTGCATCAAGAAGCTCAATAACTTCGTCCCAGCCCTCCATGTCGAGATTCAATGGGGATCGGGTGAGGTGATTGTCGTCAGGGTCATACATGGTTCCGTAGAGCATCGCCTCTGAAATGTCCCCGGAAACGAGGCGCAGAAGGGTCGAGTAGAAATGCATTTTCTCGGTATCGCCTAGTTGCTCCCAGGCATCGGCGTCGAGCGAAGGCCTGACGGTCGCCCTGTATAGCTGCTGAGCAACGCGTCCTCCCTGCGCCTGTTCGACGCTCACTAGCTCGACGCAGCCGAGCTTCTCAAGCACCCTGATGTGGTGCATGACGTTGTTGATCGGCAGGCCGAGGCGCTTAGCGATATCTGCGGGGGTGGTGGGGTTTTCAATCAGCCACGTCAATGCATGCACCCTCGTCGGGTGCGCCATTGCCGTCACCAAAACGGGATTCACGACTAAGGGGAGGGCGCGAGACAAGAAAGTTCCTCCAAGAACTTTGAGTTTATTTGGCACGGCAGATTAAACGACGCTGCTGCCGTGTTCCGCGCTCATTCCGCCCTTTTTGTCAAAGCAACTGATTGAGAGGAATATTTCTAGCAATCCTACGGCTAATGCTGTGGGGTTGCGGCTGCTCTAACGACCGCTCGTTCACACCTCCACGGCCCACGTGCAAGGGGGAGGTGAAGCCGTATGAGCATCGTTCGTATCGAACGGGTGGTTCCCGCGATCAGTATCAAGAAGACGGCATAGGGCAGAAGGCTCTGGTCTCTCACGTTCTGTTTGGGGCCAGGGCCTAACCCGTCCCCCAGATGTTCAAAACCTTTTGTTCAGTCGAGTGATCTGTCAAAAAAGGCGGTTGAATGCGCAAGAATTGCCGCACAGAAGCAGCAATCCACTGAACAGGATTTCTTGAAGAGTGGCCAACAAGAAGAGGAAAAAATTCCCGGGAGAAGAGTTGGTTCGCGCGCTCAATCATCCCCTCCGTGTCGAGATTCTGGAGGCCCTGGGCCAGGAGGAGGGGAGTCCGAAATCGCTTGAGGGAATTCTCGGGGAGAAGGTGTACAAGATCTCCTACCACGCCAAGGTTCTCTATAAGTGCGGGTGTGTCGAACTCACCCGCACCGAACAGAAACGAGGCGCAGTTGAGCATTTCTACAGGGCGTTGCCTGAGTCCTATATAGGTCATCAGCTTTGGCGAAACGTGCCGCGCGCTCTGAAAGGCAGCGTCATCGTTGTCTCCCTCAAGAACTTCGTAGACAAATTGTTCGCGGCGCTCAAAGCGGGCGTCGCGGACCAGGACGGAACGTCACTTAGCGCGATGACGCTCTCTCTCGATGCCACTGGTCGCGCGGAGGCGGAGGAGGTCACGCAAGGTACTCTGACGAAGCTCAAGGAGGTCGATAGGCGGAGCCGCGAGCGAGCTGCAAAAACCGGTTCCGCGCTGACGCCGTTCATGGGCGCCGTGGCTTTCTTTGCCAGCGGTTCGCCGAGCGGAGCAAAGGGCCGCCAGTGACTCATCCACTTGCCACCCAAGGAGTGCCCTGCCCTGAGCATGGGACTCGGCAAGGTCAGGCTTGGCGGGGCGCTTTTGATCTTCCCCGGGCGCCCCGCCAGAGCCGCCGCCTCGCCACTAGGAGCTGAGGCCCGCTAGAGCTAGGCGCCGTGCTCCCACGCTCTCGCCACACACCGGCCCGATGCGGCACCGATGGAGACATACTGCGAATCCGGCTGGGTCCCCGCTTGCCTGCCCCTCCTACGAGGACCTGCGAATCCAGTCGGCGATTCTCGGCTACGTCGTCGGCGAGGGCCACCACGAGGAGACGATCTTCGAGCTGGCGCGCAAGTTCTCGGAGGACGGCGAGGACGACGCGGTGGAGCGAGGCGTGCGCGATCTCGTCGGCGCCGGGCTGTTGAGAATTGAGGGGGCCAGGGTCGTCCCCGGTCGCACATCCCTCGCCGGCGATCGGGTCCGATGAACGCCCCGCTGTCGATCGCCGAGGAAGAGGTCGGCAAGGAACGGCAGGTGCTGCACGAAGTCCTCGAACTGCACCCGGCCACTCTCTCCGAAACAGAGCTCATTCGCGTCCTCGGCGCCGATATGTCGGATGCGGTCGGGGAGGTCGAACCGTGGAAGCGGGCGATCCGAGAGCTCTGCCGACATGGCCTGTTGCGGATCGACGGCGAGAGCGTCTTTCCCACCATGGCCGCTGTTCGCGCCAGCGAGTTGTTCGATCGATGAGCTTGAAAGCGAAGGCGACGATGCTTTCCCTAGGCCGTGGCGGACATCCAATCCTCGCGAGTCGCGCTGATCCGGCTAGCGGAGATCAGTCGATCGAGCCGGTTGGCGCGACCCACTGGCTGGTGAAGGAGAGCACGGTCGCGAGAGTGTCGAAGTGATGGTCGTAGTGAAGCACCCCGAATCCTCGCTCCGCTGGCGCTGCGGCGATGAGCGCGTCAGGGACCCTGACCCGGTGGGCGCCCACGGCGCCTCGCTGGGCCAGCTCGCGCATCGCCCAGGTTGCGGCGTCAGTGACCGAGCGGCTGATCGGCGCCTGGCGAAAGCCAGCCATCGCCACCGCGACGCGCTCGACGGCGTCGCGGTCGGGCGCGTCGAAGATCATCTCCATCGTCACCGGTGCACAGGCGACCAGCTCACCTGCCGCAGGCGCGCTCGCGGACGCTCCGCAAGCGATGGAGGTCAAGACCGGAAGTGCCGTCGGCGACGCTGAGCGCGAAGTCCACAGCTTTCCTCTCGGCGGTCTCGTCACCCTCGAAGGCATCTGCGCCCCGCAGCGCCAACTCCCGCACGACCTTAGAGGTCGGCGTCGAGGGGCCCATCGCGGCGCGGCCGCGCTTGATCGCGCGATCCAGGGCCGGGTCGCGGGGGACCTGTACGCGGTCGTTGCGTTGCTTGCGCTGGTTGGCCATGAGATGAGTGTGCCCGCTGGCGGGTACCAGAGGCAGTCGGGTTCCCGCTCTACGAGCCGTCGAAACGGCTTAGCGAAAGGCGACGATGCTTTCCTTAGGCCGTCGCGGGCATCCAATCCTCGCGCGTCTTCTCGGCCTTGCCAGCTTGCGGGATCCGGTAGAAGTGCTCGGTGGCGCCGCGGACCTGGCGCTGCCCGGTGAGCTCGATCAGGCTGGCTTTGGCCAGCTCGGTGACGTGGTAGTTGGTGTTGCTGAGGGGGATCTGCAACTCCTGGCTGAGATCGCTGGGGGAGAGGGTGCGGCCTCCGTCCAGTCCGAGGATTTCCAGGATCGAGATCCGCAGCGGGTGCGCGGTTGCCCGCGCCAGGTGCTCCCAATCGAGCGGAAGCGAGGAACGCTTGCCGTTCCCATATCCATTTCCGTTCGCATCGTTCGCATGGATCCCGTTCTGGCCGTTGGGGGAATGACCATTACGACTTTTCATGAGCGAAAGATACCAAAAATTATTGATTCATGTCATCAATTTCGGGTAGCATATTTTTCGATGAAACGGGAAACAAGGAGAGCTATGGGAGGACGTGCGAGGTCGATCGCTGCGATCGCTGCCGCGTTGCTGGCGCTTTTCGCATCGGTGGCGCAGGCCAGCACCGACGACATCATCGCCCCCAGCGATCCCGCCGATCCTCAGGTCGATTCGGGCTGGCAGGCGGGCACCTGTAAAAGCGAACCGCCCGAACTCGGCGCGGAAACTTGCTCGGTTGCGACCAAAGACCAGTTCTTCGAAACGGCAGCCGGCCATCCCAAATGGGGGTTCACGCAGTTCATCGTCAGGAGCGAACCGGCGCCCGAAAGGCGAATTGAAAACCGTTCGCGTCGACCTTCCGGTGGGCCTCAGCGTCAACCCAGGGGCGACCGATCAGTGTCCGCTGAAAGACTTTGAAACCGATCCCGCCAGTTGTCCGCTGGAGTCGAAAGTCGGCGAAAGCATCGTCACCCCCGCGCTGCCGCTCATCGGCACCGAGCTTCCTGAGATCGAAGCCGACGTGTACAACGTCGAGCCGGTCTTCGGAGAGGCCGCGCGCTTCGGCCTCGAACTGGTCGGCAACGAAATCTTCCTCCGCGGCGACGTCGCCTGGGATGGCGATTATCACGAGGGGTTCACGATCGACGTGCCCGAGGCTTTGCCCTTGGGCTCTGGCGGCGTGATCAAGAAAAACCGCCTGGTCTTCGAAGGGATTGCCGGCGATGGCACCTTCATCACCACGCCCAGCACCTGCTTGGGCGAAGGCTTCCCGAATGGACCCTCCGGTCACGTCTATTCGACCTACCTGCTCGCCGGTTCCTACGAGGAAGAGGAAGAAGATCCCGACTACGTCTTCCCGCAGAGCGCGATGCCGCCGCTGGAGTCGCCGATACCGCCGGGGACGTCGACCGAAAAGCTGCGACACCATCCCCTACGAGCCGAAACTCAACGTCGATCCGGGCACGGCCTTTACCGATTCTCCGACCGGAGCCAAAGTCGACGTGGACGTTCCCCACATCCTCGAGGCAGACGAGCAAGACAGCTCCAACACCAGGACCGCCCAGGTCTCCCTGCCCAAGGGCATGGGCCTCAATCCCTCTGCCGCCAACGGCCTGCAGGCCTGCGACGACGGTCAGTTCGGCAAGGAAACCAGGAACCCCGTTACCTGTCCGGATGCCTCAAAGATCGGCGCCGTCACCATCGACTCCCCGCCGCTGCGTGACGAGGACCTGACCGGGAGCGTCTATGTCGGCACTCAGAAAAGCCGGGACCCTGCCTCTGGGCAGCGTGTACCGGATCTTCGTCCGCGCTCTGTCCCCTCGCTACGGCGTCGATGTCCGCCTCGTCGGCAACGTCCGCGCCGATCCGGCGACCGGTCAGCTGACCACCACCTTCTCCGAAACCCCGCAGGTGCCGTTTACCTCCTTCGAGCTCGACTTCGACGATGGCCCGAAAGCGGTTCTCAGCAGCCCGCCGACCTGCGGACCGAACAAAGCAACCAGCCAGATGACGCCCTGGTCGGGCAACCCGCCGGCCTCGCCGGAGTCGCCGATCGTTCTCACCACCGCCCCCGGCGGCGGCCCCTGTGCGAAAACGCTGGCCGAACGCCCCTTCGCTCCGGGCTTCGAGGTAAAGCCGCAGGGCGCCAAAGCCGGCGCCTTCAGCCCGGTCTCGCTCGACATCCGCAGCAGCGACGGTCAGCAGGAGCTCAAGGGCGTCGACATCACCCTCGCGCCCGGGATGACCGGCAAGCTCGCCGGCATTCCCTACTGCCCGGAGGCGGCGATCGCCGCCGCGGCCGCGAACGAAGGCAGGGCGGAGCGCGCCCGCTCGAGCTGCCCCGAGCAGAGCCGGGTCGGCGTCGCCACGATCAAGACCGGAACCGGTCCAGCGCCGATTGAGATCGGCGGCAAGGTCTTCCTCTCAGGCCCCTTCCACGGGGCTCCTCTCTCCCTAGCAGTCGTCACCCCCGCCACGGCCGGGCCTTATGACTTAGGCACGGTCGTGGTGAGGGTGGCGCTGTTCGTCGACCCCGAGACGGCGCAGATCCGCGCCCTCTCGGAACCGATCCCCCACGTCTTCGGCGGCGCCCAGCTCAGCATCCGCTCGGTCGACGTCGACATCGACCGCAAAGAATTCACGCTCAACCCGACCAGCTGCGGCCCGCTCTCCAGCGGCGGCGTCCTCAACGGGGGCGGGGCCGATCCGGCAAACGCAGCGACCTTCACCGCCTTCCCGGTCAGCACTCCCTTCCAGACCAGCGACTGCGCCGCGCTCGACTTCCGACCAAAATTGTTCACGCGTCTGTACGGCGGGGCGGAAAGCGATGAAGCGCTCCGGCCACCCGAAATTCCGCGCCGTTCTCGTCGCTCGCAAAGGCGACGCGAACATCGCCCGCACGGCGCTGACCCTGCCGCACTCCCAGTTCCTCGACCAGAGCCACATCCGCACGATCTGCACCCGCGTCCAGCTGGCCGCGAACGATTGCCCGCAAGCGGCCATCTACGGCTACGCGCGAGCGCAGACGCCGCTGCTCGACGACGAACTCGCCGGCCCGGTCTACCTGACCTCGTCGAACAACGAACTGCCGGATCTGCTCGTCGACCTGCGGGGTCAGGTGAACGTGCGCTTGCGCGGGGTTATCGGCGCATCCAAAGCTCGGATCAAGAACGTCTTCTCTTCCGTGCCGGACGTCCCGGTCAGCAAGTTCGTGCTGACGATGAAGGGCGGCAAGAAGGGCCTGCTCGAAAACTCCCGCGACCTCTGCGCCCATCCCTCCTTCTCTTTCCTCAACTTCAAAGCGCAGAACGGCAAGAAGCTGCGCAAGAAGCGCCTGCCGCTGCGGGCGCCCGCCTGCGGCAAGAGCGGCAAGCACAAGCCGAAGCGCTGATTGGGGCAGCCCCGTTGCGGGTATCGCTTTTGGCAGGGGCCTTCCCCCCGGCGGGGTCGATGTCCATGCAAGGAAACGAGAAGGAGAATCGATGAGCAACGGGGCAGGGAAGACGGGCGCGATCGTCGTCGCGATCGCGACGCTCGTGCTAATGGCGGCGCCGGGCGCTCAGGCCGTGGACATCATCGAAAGCCAGGCGCCGAACGGCGAAGCCGAAACCGACCAGGCCGGCTGGCAGGCCGGAACCTGCAAAGTGGATCCCTGCTCGGCGGAGACGCCGGAGCTCTTCTTCACCCAGGCCGCCGGGCACCCGCCGGACGGCTTCACCCAGATCATCGTCAAACACGCCCCTCCCGGGGAAACCCCCGTGGGCGACCTGAAAACCGTGCGCGTCGATCTGCCGCCTGGCCTCAGCGTCAACCCGCAGGCGACGCCGCAATGCGTGCTCGCGGAGGGCCAGAGCCCGGCCACCTGCACTGCGGACACTCAGGTCGGCATCAGCGCGGTTACCGCCTCCGCCGTCGAAGTCGTCGGCCTGCCGCTGGGCACGGCCGTCACCGTGCCGCCCGTTCCCGTCTACAACATCGCGCCCCGCGATGGCGAACCCGCTCGCTTCGGCTTCAGCGTCGCCGGCAGCGACGTCTTCCTCGATGCCGGGGTCGCGTGGGAGGGCGACTACCACGAGTTCTTCACGATCCACGTCCACAAAATCGAATTGCCGATCGGCCCGTTGGGCGCGCTGGCGAGTGTGCGACTGCTGAAAAATCGCCTGGTCTTCTTCGGCAACACCGGCCAGCTTGGCCCGGGAGGGGCCTTCCTGACGACGCCGAGCACCTGCTTCGACCCGGCGCAGCCGGAGTTCGCGCATATCTACTCGACCTATCTGCGCGCCGACTCCTTCCAGGACGAAGCTCCGCAGTTCCCGGCTGGCGCCCAAGAAGTCGAGGCGCCGCTGCCGAAAGGCATTAAGCCGACCGGATGCGAGAACGTCCCCTTCGAGCCGTCGACCTCGGTGGAGCCGGGGACGAGCCAGACGGATTCGCCCGCCGGCGCGACGGTCGACGTCAAAGTGCCGTTCAACCCTGCGGCCGAGATCTACCAGTCGAACGTCAGGGTCGCCCGCGTCACGCTTCCCCACGGCATGGGCGTCAACCCGTCGGCGGCGCCGGCTCTTCAGGCGTGCAGCGACCAGGAATTCGGCAAGGGGATGCGGAACCCGATCGCCTGCCCCGCCGGCTCGAAGATCGGAACCGTCGCGATCGACACGCCGCCGCTTCCCGACGGAACCCTGACCGGCAACGTCTACCTCGGCCAGCAGCTGAGCCGGGACCCCAGCTCCGGCGAGGAGTACCGGATCTTCATCGCCGCCGAGGCGGCGAGCAGGGGCCTCTCCGTGCGGCTGATCGGAAACGTGATCGCCAACCCGGAGACGGGACAGCTGACCGCCGAGGTGCGCGAAGCGCCCCAGGTCCCGTTCGATTTGGTCCGGGTCAAACTCGACGGCGGCGCCCGGGCCACCTTGAGCAGCCCGCCCACCTGTGGCCCTAACGCGACCAGCCACGCGATGACCGCTTGGTCGGGCACGCCGGACAATGGCCCGCAGGACCCGGGCTTCACCCTGACCAGCGCCCCGGGCGGCGGGGCCTGCGCGAAAACGATGGCCGCACGTCCCTTCTCACCGAGCTTCGCCGCGGCCCCGAAAAGCGACGAGGCGCTCGCCTTCACCCCCTTCACGACCCGGATCGTCCGCAAAGACGGACAACAGGAGCTGAAGGGGGTCGACATCACCCTGCCGCCGGGCGCCACCGCCAAACTGGCCGGCGTTCCCTACTGCCCGCCCTCGGCACTCGCCGCGGCAGCGAGCCGTTCCGGCGCCGCCGAGAAAGCCAACGCGAGCTGCCCGGACAAAAGCCAGGTCGGCGTCGTCACGGCGACTGCCGGCACCGGCCCCTCGCCGCTGCGCATCGAAGGCAAGGCGTTCCTCTCCGGCCGCTACAAGGGGGCGCCGGTCTCGCTCTCGGTGGTCACGCCGGCCGTGGCAGGACCCTTCGACCTCGGCAACGTCGTCGTCCGCGTGCCGCTGTTCGTCGACCCGGAGACGGCGCAGATCCATGCCGTCTCGGATCCGATCCCCGACGTCTTCGGCGGCGCCAAGCTCAGCCTCCGCTCCGTCTTCGTCAACGTCAACCGCAAAGAGTTCACGCTGAACGGGACCAACTGCTCGAAATTCGCCACCGCCGGTTCGCTGCGGGGCGGCGGCGCGGACCCGACCAACCCGGCGACGTTCTCCGCCTTCGCGGTATCGGCGCCATTCCAGGCGACCAAATGCAAACCGCTGCGCTTCCGGCCGAAACTGCACCTGCGTCTGTTCGGCAAGACCAAACGCGCCCAGAACCCGCGCCTGCGGGCGACCCTGAAAGCGCGTCCCGGCCAGGCCAACATCGCGCGCGCTTCCGTCGGCCTGCCGCACGCGCTCTTCCTCGACCAGGCCAGCCTGGCGACGATCTGCACCCGGGTCCAGTTCGCCGCGGACAAATGCCCGAAACGGTCGGTCTACGGTCGCGCCCGCGCCTTCACGCCGCTGCTCGGCAAACCGCTGGAAGGTCCGGTCTACCTGCGCTCGTCGAACAACCCGCTGCCCGACCTCGTCGCTCATCTCGAGGGCCAGGTCGAGATCGATCTGGTCGGAAGAATCGACAGCTTCCGCGGCGGCATCCGCACGACCTTCGGCCGCGTCCCCGACGTGCCCGTCTCCAAATTCACGATGGTCCTTCCGGGTGGCAAAAAGGGACTGCTGGTCGCTTCGCAGGACCTCTGCAAACACCCGGTCAAAGCGATCGTGCGGTTCAAAGCCCAGAACGGCAAGAAGCTCAACAAGCGGCAGCAGCTCCGCACTCCGTGCAAAGGCAAGCAGGCCGGCAAGGCAAAACGTGGAGGACGGCGCGGCGGCGGGGGAGGGCGCTGATGGACGCCACGGCACATTTGTCGCAATCCGCACTTGATTCGCGTACACCGGTCTGTAATGTCTTCGGTGGGAGAAGGACTGGGCGCTACGCAGGGGAAGCGTTGTCGCTCAACAGAGGAGGGATTTAATGGCTAGGCGCTCTTTGATCGCGATCGCGGTTACGGCGTTTCTCGCAGTCTTTGCCGTGCCCGCCGTGCAGGCGGACACCGGCGACATCATCGAACCGCAGAACGAAACCGCGGGTCAGGGGTTCCAGGCGGGGACCTGCACGGTGAACGAAGAAGTCCCGGGCAAACCGTGCTCGCCGGAAACGCCGAACATCTTCTTCAAAACCGCCGGCGGACACCCGCCGATCGGATTCACCCAGTACTTCATCCAGCACGAACCCTTCACGCCGCTGCCGACGCCTCCGTTCCCACCGGGGAGCCTGCTGGCGCCGATCAAAGAACCGTTCATCAACCGCACGATCAAAACGCTGCGGGTAGATCTGCCACCCGGCCTCACCGTGAACCCGGAGGCGACGCCGTCGCGCTGCTCGCTGACGGAATTCCTCACCCCAGGTCCGACGCCGGGAACCTTTGCACCCGCCTGTCTCGAAGAGACGAAAGTCGGCGAAGAGCGCGTCACCCTGGTCACGAACCAGAACGAAGTCGAAATCGCGCCGGGCTTCAAACCCCCGAAAGGGTTCGTCGTCCCGCCGACCGTAGGAAAAACCAAAGTTTCGGTGTTCAACCTCGAGCCGGCGTTCGGCGAACCGGCCAAATTCGGCTTCGTCATCAACGAAAAAGTTCCGGTCTTCCTGGAAACGGAGGTCGCGTGGGAGAACGACTTCCATGAGAGCTTCAGGATCAAACTCGTCAACACGACGGCCAGCGGTCTCTCGACCCTGATCAGCCGCCTGATCAACTTCGGCGACAAAACCGGGGACGGCACGTACATCACCAACCCGACCACCTGCTTCAACCCGAACGAAGCGGCGTTCGAAAAGCTGTACTCGACCTGGTTCCGTGCCGAGTCGCACGGGCAACCGAATCCGACGTTCCCGCAGGGCTCGACTCCGTTCGAGGCGAAACTGCCGAAAGACGAATCGGGCGAACGGATCATGCAGGAAGGGTGCGAGACCGTTCCCTTCGAACCGTCGGTCGAGGTCAATCCCGGAACCGGCGCGGTGGACTCCCCGGCGCCGGCCACGGTGACGACGAAACTGCCCTTCGATCCGGCCAAAGAAGGCGATACCGGGCAGTCCCAGTCCCACGTGCGCCGGGCGGAAGTCTCGCTGCCGCAGGGCATGGGCCTGAATCCTTCAGGCGCCAACGGCCTCGTGGCGTGCGCCGACACCGAGTTCAAGAAGAATCAGCGCGTGGCGGCGAACGAATGTCCCGTCGCCTCCGACATCGGCACGGTGGAAGTCGACTCGCCGCCGCTCGACGAACCGCTCAAAGGCGACGTCTACGTGGGCGAGCAGAAGAGCTCGGATCCGGAATCCGGGGAAATGTTCCGGATCCTGGTCGAAGCGAAGTCCGACAAAGAGGGCATCGTCGCCCGCCTGGTCGGGAACGTGAAGGCCAACAACAAAACGGGCCAGCTGACCGCGGTGTTCGACGAACAGCAGACCGGCGAGTTCGTCGGAACGTTGCCGAAAGGACTGCCGCAGGTCCCGTTCGAGTTCGTCAGATTGCAGTTCGACGGCTCGAAAGAGGTCCTGACGAGCCCGCCAACCTGCTCGGAGTCGGCGACGACCGGGGCGATGGAACCGTGGGCGCGGCCGGGAACCACCGCACCGGTGAACAGCAAATTCACCCTCTCCAGCGACCCCGCGGGCGGCGCCTGCCCGCAGACGCTGGCCGAGCGTAAGTTCGCACCCGGCTACTCGGCGAAATCCGACAGCGCCAAAGCCGGGGCCTACAGCCCGTTCCGGGTTCGCATCGCTCGCACCGACGGCCAGCAAGAGCTGAAGGTCGTCAACGTCACCCTGCCCAAGGGCCTGACCGGCAAACTCGCCGGCATTCCCTACTGCTCCGAGGCGGCGCTTGCCGCCGCGGTGTCGAGCACGGGCAAAGCCGAGCTGGCCAGCCCAAGCTGCTCGTCGGCAAGTCAGATCGCCACCACCTCGACGGATTCCGGCACCGGCGCCAACCCGCTGAAAATTGGCGGCAAGGCGTACCTCGCCGGCCCGTTCAAGGGGGCGCCGCTCTCGATGGCGGTCATCACCCCGGCGGTGGCGGGACCGTTCGACCTCGGCGTGGTCGTGGTCAGGGTCGCGCTCAACGTCAACCCGCAGACCGCCCAGGTCAACGCGGTCTCCGATCCGATCCCCGACGTCTTCGGCGGGGCGAAGCTGGACATCCGCACGATCGACGTCAACGTCGACCGGCCCCAGTTCATGCTCAACCCGACGAACTGCGCCGCGCAGGCAACCAGCGGCGTGATCAACGGCGGCGGTGGCAACCCGGCGATTCCGGCGACGTGGAGCTCCTACGCCGTCAGCGCGCCGTTCCAGGCGACCGAATGCAACAAACTGGCCTTCAAGCCGAAGCTGTTCACGCGGCTCTTCGGGCCAACCAAGCGGGCCAAGAACCCGCGCATCCGGGCGATCCTGGAAGCCCGTAGCGGCGATGCCAACGTCACCCGCACGGCGCTGACGCTGCCGCACTCGCTGTTCCTCGACCAGAGCCACATCAGGACGATCTGCACGAGGCCGCAGCTTGCCTCCCAGACCTGTCCGCAAGGCGCGGTCTACGGTCAGGCGGAAGCGAAATCGCCGTTGCTCGACAAGAAGTTGAAGGGCCCGGTCTACCTGGTCTCCTCCAACGATCCGCTGCCGAACCTGGTTGCCGACCTGCGCGGCCAGGTGAGGATCCAGCTGCGCGGCGTGATCAGCTCCAAGCGGGGCGGCCTCAAGACCGTGTTCCCCGAAGTCCCCGATGTGCCCGTGAAGAAGTTCATCCTGAACATGAAGGGCGGCAAGAAGAGCCTGCTCGTCAACTCGGAAAACCTCTGCGGGAAAAAGCAGAAAGCCGTGCTGAACATCAAGGCTCAGAACGGCAAGAAAGTCAAGAACAACAAGTACGGGCTGCGGATCGACAAGTGCGGCAAGAAGAAATAGCCCGCTAGCGACCTCACTCGCGCCGGCGCGGATGGCCGAATAGCCTCCGCGCCGGTGCGCCCGTCGCTTTCTATCCTCATCGTAGCCTGGAACAGCCGCGAGGAGCTGGCCAGGACCCTGCCGGCGCTGCTGCCGGAGCTGAGCGACGGCGACGAGCTGATCGTCGTCGACAACGACTCCGGCGACGGCACGCCCGAGGCGGTGGAAAGGCTGGCGCCGCGGTCGCTGGTTCTGCGCAGCGGTCGTAACCTCGGCTTCGCCGCCGGCTGCAACGCCGGGGCGGAGGCGGCAAGCGGCGACCTGCTCGTCATCCTCAACCCGGACGCGGCGCCGCTGCCGGGCTTCGGCGAGGCGATCCGCCGCCCCTGGCTGGAGCAGCGCGGCTGGGCCGCCTGGCAGGCGCTGGTCGCCAGCGCGGGGGGGACCGAGATCAACTCGGCCGGCAACCCGGTGCACTTCACCGGCATCGTCTGGGCCGGCGGCCACGGCCAGCCGATCGCCGAGGCCCCGCCGGCCGGCGAGGTGCCGGCCCTCTCCGGCGCCTGCCTGGCGATCCCGCTGGCCGCCTGGCGGGAGGCCGGCGGTCTTCCCGAGCGCTTCTTCCTCTACCACGAGGACGTCGACCTCTCGCTGCGACTGCGGCTGCGGGGCGGGACGCTGGGAATCGAGCCGGCCGCGGTGGTCGACCACGACTACGAGTTCGGCTCCAGCGCAGCACAAGTGGCGCTGGCTCGAGCGCAACCGCCTCGCCTTCCTCGTCCGCGCCTATCCGGCGCCCTTGCTGGTCCTGCTGGCGCCGGCGCTGATCGCCACCGAGCTGGCTCTTCTTGCCGTCGCGACCGCCGGCGGCTGGGGAGGGCAGAAGCTGGCGGCCGACCTGGAAGCGCTGCGCTGGCTGCCGCGCCTGCTGCGCGAGCGCCGCCAGATCCAGGCGACCCGCACCGTCAGCGCCGCCGAGTTCGCCTCCTGGCTCACCCCCGACCTCGACTCCCCCTTCATCTCACCCCTGGCCCGCTCCCTGCCAGCCCGCCTTCTCCTCCGCAGCTACTGGCGCGTGGTCCGCCTGCTGCTCGGCGTCAGATCGGCTGGGTCGTTGGGCGGATCAGGATCTCGTTGACGTCGACGCCCGGGCGCTGTTCGAGCGCGTACATGACCGCCTTGGCGATGTCGTCGTCGCGCAGCGCCCACTCGCCGGGGCGGTTGTCGAAGAAGGGCGTGTCGGTCATCCCCGGCTCGATCAGCGTCACCCTGATCGCGGTGTTGTCGTGCATCTGGCGCAGCTCCGCGCGCAGCGCCTCGCCGATCGCCGTCGCTGCCCACTTCGTCGCCGAGTAGAGCGAGCCCGGCAGGGCCAGGCGGCCGGCGATCGAGCTGGTGATGAGGAAGTGGCCGTCGCCGCGCTCGAGCAGATGGGGGAGGGTGGCGCGGATCGTCAGCGCCACGCCGTAGACGTTGGTCAGGATCATCGAGCGCCAGTGCTCGACCGACTCCTCGAGGAAGCCGCGGGTGGCGCCGAAGCCGGCGTTGGCGAAGACGGCGTCGATGCGGCCGAAACGCTCGAGCGCCGCCGCGGCCATCGCCTCGACCTGCTCCCACTCGGTGACGTCGCAGCGGACCGCCAGCGCCCGCTCCTCGCCGCCGAGCTCCCCAGCCAGCTCTTCGAGCTCCTCCAGCCGCCGCGCCGCCAGCACCAGGCGGTACTTCCCCGCAGCCGCACGAGCGGTCGCGGCGCCGATACCGCTGCTCGCTCCGGTGATCAGCAGGACTGGGTCGGCCATGACCGGGATTGTTCCACTTGCGATAATCCCGGGGCCTTGGACCCTCAGCGCAAGCGGAAGATCCGGCTCGTGGCCGCCCTCGGCGTCGCCGTGCTGCTCGCGGTGGCGCTGGTCTACACCTCGTTCTCGGCCTCGACCGAGGCGAAGGAGCCCTCGCAGCTGCTCGCTGCCGCGCCGGGAACTAGCTACGAGATGACCGGCCGGGTCGTCAAGGGCTCGATCCAGCGCGAGGGCAGCGGCATCGCCTTCCGCGTCGTCGACCGCGACGGCGGCGGCCGCAGCCTGCCGGTCACCTACAGCGGCGCCGTCCCCGACCCCTTCCGCGGCGGCCGCGAGATCGTCCTCACCGGCAGCGTCGAGGGCGGGACGTTCGTCGGCGAGCCGGAGACGCTGATCACGAAGTGCCCCTCGAAGTTCACGACCGAGAAGGATGCCTAGCCTCGGCAGCGCCCTGCTGGCGCTGGCCTTCCTCACCACGCTTCTCGCCGCGGCGCTGGCGCTCGCCGGCCGCAACGGCGAGCGCCGCTGGATAGACCTCTCGCGCCGCGCGGTCTACGCCTTCTGCGTTCTCGTCACCGCCTGCGTCGCGATCGTCGAGATCGCCTTCGCCGGCGACGACTTCTCCTTCGACCTCGTCGCCAACCACTCCTCGATCGAGACGCCGACCTTCTACAAGCTGGCGGCGATGTGGTCCAGCCAGGAGGGCTCGCTGCTGCTCTGGGCCTGGGTGCTCTCGATCGCCTCCAGCGCCGCCCTCTACGCAACCCGGAACAAGCTGCGCGAGATCGTCCCCTGGGCGACCGCGACGATGATGGGCGTCGCCGCCTTCTTCACCGGCCTGATGCTGTTCGCGCCCGACGTCAACCCCTTCGCGACGCTGAGCCCGGCGCCGGCCGACGGCCTCGGCCTCAACCCGTTGCTGCAGCACCCGAGCATGATGATCCACCCGCCGATGCTGTACTCGGGGTACGTCGCTTTCACGATCCCCTTCGCCTTCGCGATCGGCGCCCTCCTCACCCGCCGCGTCGACGCCGAATGGATCCGGGCCACCCGCCGCTTCGCGCTGATCGCCTGGGCCTTCCTCGGCCTCGGTCTGCTGCTCGGCGCCCGCTGGTCCTACACCGAGCTCGGCTGGGGCGGCTACTGGGCTTGGGACCCGGTCGAGAACGCGGCGCTGATGCCGTGGCTGCTCGGCACCGCCTTCCTGCACTCGATCATGGTCCAGGAGAAGCGGGGGATGCTGAAGGTGTGGAACGCCTGCCTTGTCGTCGGGACCTTCTCGCTGGCGCTGCTGGGGACGTTCCTGGTCCGCTCCGGCGTGCTGCAGTCGATCCATGCTTTCGGCGACAACACCGTCGGCCCTTACGTCCTCGGCCTGATCGCGGTCGTCCTGATCGGCTCGACGGCGCTGATCGTCTCCCGCCTCGACGACCTGCGCTCGGAGAAGCGGATCGACTCGCTGGCCTCGCGGGAGTCGGTCTTCCTCGTCAACAACCTGCTGCTGGTGGCGCTGACGGCGGTGATCTTCTGGGGCACGTTCTTCCCGTTGATCTCGGAACTGTTCACCGGCAGCAAGGCCTCGCTGGCGGCGCCCTGGTTCGACCGCTACGCGACGCCGCTGGCGATCGGGCTCGTCCTCTTCACCGGCATCGGGCCGCTGCTCGCCTGGCGCCGCGTCAGCTGGGCTTCGGCGCGGCGCATCTTCCTCGTGCCCGCCGGCGTCGCCCTCCTCGCCGCGGCAGCGCTGGCGCTGGCGTTCGACGCGGCGGGGGAGCCCTGGGCGTTCGCGCTGTTCGTCTTCGCGGCATTTGCCCTGACCGGGCTCGCCCAGGAGTTCTGGCGCGGGGCCTCGGCCCGGCGCTCGCTCGCCGGCGGCTCGCTGCCGGCGGCGCTGCTCGCCGTCGTCTCCCGCAACCGCCGCCGCTACGGCGGCTACGTCGTCCACGTCGGCGTGGTCGTCCTCTTGATCGGCATCGCGGCCTCCTCCAGCTTCCAGACCAGCCGCGACGCCACCCTGCGGCCGGGAGAGGCGACGACGGTCGACGGACGCGAGATCACCTACGTCAAGCCGACGGTCGACGTCTCCCCCGAGTACATCCAGTTCGGCGCGGTGCTGCGGGTCGACGAGGACGGCGGGCGAGCGACGCTGCACCCGAGCCGCCGCTACTTCCGCCCGACCGGCCAGGAGGGCGGGACGCTCGGCAGCTTCTTCGACGGCGAGGCGACCAGCGAGGTCGGGCTGAGAGCCGGCTTCGGCAGCGACCTCTGGACCGCCGTGCAGCCCAGCATCGCCGCCGTGCAGCGGCGGGTGCGAGCGGCCGACAAAGGGTTCGAAGCCTGCGTGCGAGCCGCGCCGGGCTCGCCGCCCGAGTGCGAAGCGCTGGCGGCGATGATGCGCGCCGCCGCCGCCAACCCGGCGCTGCGCCCCCGGGCGCTGGGTCAGATCGCCGAGCTGCAATCGCTGGCGATCGACCGCATCGCCCGCAGCTACCTGAGCGACCGCGCCCCGGCCACCTTCAGGGTGATCGTCGACCCACTGGTGACGTGGATGTGGATCGGCGGCCTGATCGCGCTGGCGGGCGCCCTGATCGCGCTGTGGCCGGCCCGCGGCCGCCGCCGCGGCGCCGTCGTCCACACCGAGACCGACGCGCTGAAGGAAGCGAAGTACCGGGAGATCCGCGACGCCGAGCTCGACCATGCCGCCGGCAAGCTCTCCGACGAGGACTTCGCCCTGCTCGACGCCGAGCTGCGGCGCGAGGCGGTGGAGATTCTCGACAAGGTCTAGACTTCGCGAACCATGTACACGCTTCTTGGCACCCTCCAGGTCATCATGTCCGCCGTCCTGATCTTCCTCATCCTGCTGCACTCGGGGAAAGACGCGGGCCTCTCCGGGGCCTTTGGCGTCGGCGGCGGCGGCAGCTCGATCGGCGGCGGCTCGATGGTCGAGCGCAACCTCACCCGCGCCACTGTTTTCATCGCCGTGGCCTGGGCCCTCAACACTTTCATCCTCCTCAAGATCTAAAGGGCGAAGGTCCTGCCGATCTCCCCAGCGCCCTTCGCGGGCTCTGCTTGGCCGTGCCTGTTCGGGGGACATGTAGGGGGCTCCTTGTTCGGTTGGTTGACAAACAAGACCGATTTGTCTACGGTGTGGACGTTCTTTGAAACTCTGACAAGGAGGAGGCCATGGAGGCCACCACCGCGGACTCGCATCATCATCACCACCATCACGACGATGTCGAGGTCAATCCGGCGAGCTGGAGCGACGGCAAGCGCTATGCCTGGCTGCTGGGGATCGTCGTCCCGCTGGCGCCGTTCATCGCCTGGGGCTCGGTCGCGCTGACCGGCTGGGGCGGCTTCTACTTCTTCGGCCCGCTGCTCGTCTTCGTCGCCTTCCCGCTGCTCGACATCGCGATCGGACTCGACTCGAGCAACCCACCCGACAGCGTCCTCAAGTACCTCGAGCAGGACCGCTATTACCGCTGGTGCACCTACGTCTTCATCCCGATCCAGTACGCCGGCCTCGTGCTCGCCTGCTACCTCTGGTCGAGCGGCGATCTCTCGATCGTCGAAAGCCTCGGACTGGCGCTGACGATGGGGGTGGTCGGCGGGATCGCGATCAACACCGCCCACGAGCTCGGCCACAAGCGCGCCGGCTCGGAGCGCTGGCTCAGCCGCGTGGCTCTGGCGCAGACCGGCTATGGCCACTTCTTCATCGAGCACAACCGCGGCCACCACGTGCGCGTCGCCACCCCGGAGGATCCGGCCAGCTCGCGACTGGGGGAGAGCTTCTGGGCCTTCCTGCCGCGCACGGTCAAGGGCAGCCTGACCTCCGCCTGGGGGATCGAGGCGACGCGGCTCGATCGTCTCGGCAAGTCGCACTGGAGCCTGCACAACGACATCCTCGGCGCCTGGGCGATGACCGTCGGCCTTTTCGCGGTCCTGACGATCGCCTTCGGCCCGGTCGTCCTGCCCTACCTGCTGATCCAGGCGGTGCTCGGCTTCTCGCTGCTGGAGGTCGTCAACTACCTCGAGCACTATGGCCTGCTGCGCCAGAAGCGCGAGGACGGCCGCTACCAGCGCTGCCTGCCGGAGCACAGCTGGAACAGCAACAACGTCGCCTCCAACGTCCTGCTCTACCACCTGCAGCGCCACAGCGATCACCACGCCAACCCGACCCGCCGCTACCAGGCGCTGCGCCACGTCGACGAGGCGCCGCAGCTGCCGACCGGCTACGCGGGGATGATCGTCCTCGCCTGGTTCCCGCCGCTGTGGCGAAGGGTGATGGACCCGCGCCTGCTCGATCACTTCGAGGGCGACGTCACCCGGGCCAACATCCAGCCGCGCAAGCGCGAGAGGATCTTCGCTCGCTACGGGCGGGCGCCCATGGCAGGCGCCTCGTGAGCCGCTGGCGCTGCCCCGGCTGCGGCTACGTCTACGACGAGGAGGCGGGGCACCCGCGCGAGGGCTTTCCCGTGGGGACGCCGTGGAGCGAGGTTCCCGACGACTGGGCCTGCCCCGACTGCGGGGTGCGGGACAAGGTCGACTTCGAGCCCGACGGCGAGGCCGCGTGACCGCTTCCGCTGCGACGATTGGGCGGATGGCGACCAGCCCGCGCACTCCCTACCCGCAGGCGGCTCGCGAGCTGCTGCGCGAAACGCTGTTCGGCGCCGCCCGCGACGAGCTCGAGCGGCGCGCCTGGTCGGAGATCACGATGTCCGACATCGCCGCGCGCCGCCGGCGTCAGCCGCCAGACCCTCTACAAGGAGTTCGGCAACCGCAACGAGTTCGGCCTCGCCTTCGTGATCCACGAGGGCGAGCGCTTCCTCGACGACGTCGAGGCGGCGGTTCTGGAGCACCGCGACGACCCCCGCGCCGCGGTCGGCGCCGCGCTCGAGCTGTTCCTGCGCACCGCCGGCGAGGACCCGCTGATCCGCATCCTGCTCAGCGACGACGGCACCGGCGGCATGCTCCCCTTCGTCACCACCCAGGGCATGCCGGTCCTGCAGTGGGCCACCGCCCGCCTCGCGACGACGATCGAGCAGGGCTGGCCGCAGGCCCCCAAGGCCGACGTCCTCCTCCTCTCCGAATCGCTGGTTCGGCTGGCGATCAGCTACATCACCGCGCCAAGCGAGTCGCCCGAGACGACCGCTGGCGCGGTGGCCGACCTGCTCGGCCCCTTCATCGACCGCGCGCTCGGCGTCAGCTCACCCTGATCCGGCCGCTACCCGGGCGTCGAAGTACAGCATCGCCCCGGAGCGCCGCAGGCCGGACAGCTCGAAGCCGCTGTTCCCGAGCCAGGCGAGGACTTCCTCCTCGCTCCCGATCCGTCCGAGGTCGCCGACCCCCGGCCGCAGCAGCAGGCGGGGGCGGAGGCCCTTGGTTTCGCTAACGAAGGCAGCGCCGACGAGGCGGCCGCCCGGCTTGAGGACACGGGCAGCCTCGGCGATCGCGGCCTGCGGATCGTCGAAGCAGTGCAAGCCCCAGTAGGAGAGGAAGAGGTCGGCGCTGGCCGTTGGCAGCGGCAGCTCGGTCGCGTCCGCGCGGACCAGCTCGATGTTCGCTAGGCCTCTTGCCGCGGCGCGCTTTTCAGCCCGGCGCAGCATCGAAGGGGAGAGGTCGGCGGCGATATAGCTGCCCGGGCGCGCTGGGTCGAGCTCCCTGAACGCCGGTCCGGCGCCACAGGGGCAGTCGACGATCCCACCGTCGCCGGCGACTTCGGAGATCGCGCGCATGCTCTCGTAATAAGGCCGAACGTCGCTGCCCCAGACCACCTTCGCGATCAGCCGGCTCAGCCGCGGACGCTCCATGTAGGCGCTGAAGGCCGCACCGAAGGCCGATGCATAGCGATCGCTCCGCGCCATCCTCTGCAGTTTAGGAGCGCGGCCTAGCCAGGCTCAGGTGCTGGCGACCGAATGCGCGCCGTCGGCCGCAAGCGGCGTCGCGCCCTTGATCAGGTCGGCGGCGCGCTCGGCGACCGCGATCGTCGGAGCGTTGGTGTTGCCGCGCGGCACGGTCGGCATCGCCGAGGCGTCGACGACGCGCAGGCCCTCCAGCCCCTGCACGTCGAGCTCCGTGTCGAGGACCGTGCCGATCGCGCAGGTGCCGACCGGGTGGTAGATCGGGAAGGTGGTGCGGGCGACGTGGGCGCGGAGGGCGTCGTCGGAATCGCCGACCGGGGCGGTGAAGGGCTCGGCGCAGTAGGGCTGCATCGCCGGCTGGGCGCAGATCTCTTCGACCAGGCGCAGCGCCGCGATCATCCGCGGCATGTCCTCCTCGGCGGCGTAGAACTCGTTGCGGACGATCGGCTTCGCGGTCGGATCGTTGGAGCCGAGCCGGACCGTGCCGCGGCTGCCCGGCGTCAGCAGGCAGGGCGAGACCCAGACCCCGTGCGCCTCGGGGTCGCCCATGCCCTCGTCGACGATCTGAACCGGGGCGACGTGGATCTGGACGTCCGGCGCGGCGGCGGCGGCGTCGACCCGGGCGAAGCCGCCGGACTCGGCCAGGTTGGAGGCGAAGGGGCCGGTCTGAGAGGCGGTGAACTCGTCCAGCGCCGCCGGTTCCAGCGCCAGCAGCAGGCTCTTCGGCTCGGGCGTGGTCCAGACGTTGTAGGTGGCGGCGTGGTCGCTGAGGTTCTCGCCGACCGCGGGCTGATCGAGCAGGACCTCGATCTCGCGCAGCGTCAGGTGGTCGGCCGGGCCGACGCCAGACAGCATCAGTAGCTGCGGCGAGTTGTAGGCGCCGCCGCAGAGGATCGTCTCGCGCTCGGCCCGCAGCTCCTGCGTCTGCCCGAGCTGGGTCGCCTCGACCCCGACCGCACGGGTGCCGTCGAACAGGACCCGGGTGACCTGCATGTAGGGCATCACCGTCAGGTTTGGCCGCTCCATCGCCGGGTGCAGGTAGGCGACGGCTGCGCTGGCGCGCATCCCGCCGCGCTGCGTCACCTGGTACATGCCGACGCCGTCCTGCTCGGCGCCGTTGAAGTCCTCGTTGCGGGGCAGGCCCGCCTCGGCGCCGGCCTCGACGAAGGCCGGCGTGATCACGTTGCCCGAGCGCTGGTCGGAGACCGGCAGCGGCCCGCCGGTTGCGTGCCACTCGGAGGCGCCGCGCTCGTTGTCCTCGGCCTTGAGGAAGTAGGGGAAGAGGTCGTCCCAGCCCCAGCCGGCGGCGTTCCAGGCGTCGTAGTCGCGGCGGTTGCCGCGGATGTAGATCATCGCGTTGATCGAGGAGGAGCCGCCGAGGACCTTGCCGCGCGGGATCGGGATGCGGCGGCCGTCGCAGTTGGGCTCCGGGGCGGTGCAGTAGTCCCAGTCGACCTCGGTCCGGGCCAGCTTCAGGTAGCCGAGCGGCACGTGCAGGTTCTCGTTGACGTCCGGCGGCCCGGCCTCCAGCAGCAGCACGCTGACGTCCGGGTCCTCGGAGAGGCGCGCCGCCAGCACGCATCCGGCGGAGCCCGCCCCGACGATCACGTAGTCGTACATCGGATCTCCTCCTCGGTCACGCCGATCCCACTCGGCTCGCTCGGTAAGAGCGTACCCGGCATCTCCGCGGGCGCCGAACTATCCTTGGCTTCGTGCCTGGCGCCGATCCACTTCGCGAGCTGGACCGCTGGATCGAGGATGCCCGGGCGCAGGGGATCCCGCAGCCGGCTTCGGTCGCCTTCGTCACCGTCGGGGAGGGAGGCCGGCCTTCGGCGCGGACGGTGACGCTGAAGCGCCTCGAGCAGGAAGCGCTCGTCTTCACCTCGGCGCTGTGGACCCGCAAGGCGCGCGAGGTCGAGGCCAACCCCCAGGTCGCCCTGCTCTTCCACTGGCCGGCGCTGGGCCGGCAGGCACACGTCACCGGCACAGCGACCCTCGCCGAGCGCAGCCTGGCCGAGGAGCTCTTCGACGAGCGCGACCCGGTGCACCGGCTGCAGACGATCGTCTCCCGCCAGGGGGAGCCGATCGACGACCTCGACCGCCTCCGCGACCGCCTCGCGCACCTCGCCACGGTTCAGGAGACGGCTCCCAAGTGCCCCGACGACTGGGGCGCCCTCCGCGTCCGCCCCGAGACGATCGAGCTCTGGCGCGAATTCCCCGACCGCCTCCACGAGCGCCGGCTATTCAGGCGCAACGGAGACGGCTGGGAGCTGACGCTGCTCGCCCCTTAGCCGCGCTCGATCAAGGAATAGGACTGTGCACGCTCCGCCACCCGTGCGGCGGGCAGAAACGCGCCTCCCTCGCCTGCACCTGGGCGCGGCGTTTTGCGCTGACCCTGGGGGGTAGAAAGGCCTAGAGGCCCTAAGGGAGCGGCCCCCGCTCACTCCTCGCCAACTTCGAACCCCAGACCCACGGGAAAAGGCGAGCACGAAGATGAAGGTAGTCGTCACTGGCGCGACGGGAAACGTCGGCACCAGCACGGTCCAAGCTTTGAGCGAAAGCCGGGAGATCGACGAGATCGTCGGGGTAGCTCGGCGCGAGCCCACCTGGACGCCGCCGAAGACCTGCTGGATCGAGGCAAACGTCCTCACCTCCGATCTCGGCGCGATCTTCGAGGGCGCCGACGCGGTCATCCACCTGGCTTGGGCGATTCAGCCCTCTCGGGACGCAGTGACGCTGGAGCGGATCAACGTCGAGGGCAGCCGGCGCGTCTTTGAGGCCGTGGCCACGGCGGGGGCGCCGAAGCTGGTCCACGCCTCCTCGGTCGGCGCCTACTCGCGTGGCCCCAAGGACCGCGAGGTCGATGAGAACTGGCCCACCGAGGGCACCCCGACCTCGTTCTACTCGTGCCACAAGGTCGCGGTGGAGCGCGAGCTGGACCGCTTCGAATCCGACAACCCCGAAGTGCGCGTCGTGCGGCTTCGCCCCGCCCTGATCTTCAAGGACGAGGCCGCGACCGAGATTCGCCGCCTCTTCATCGGGCCGTTCCTGCCCAACTTCCTTCTGCGCCGCGGCCTCCTCCCGGCGCTGCCCCGAGTCAAGCGCCTGCGCTTTCAGGCCGTGCATTCCGAGGACGTCGGGCGGGCCTACCTGCGGGCTGTCCTGGCAGACGTGGACGGGGCTTTCAACATCGCCGCCGAGCCACCGCTCAGCTCCGAGGAGATGGCCGAGCGGATCGGCGTGCGCAGCTTCCCGGTGCCGGCCCGGGTTGTGCGGCGCCTCGCCGACCTGAGCTGGAGGATGCGCCTGCAGCCGACGCCGCCGGGTTGGCTCGACATGGCGCTGAACGTGCCGCTGATGTCATCTGAGCGGGCACGCGAGGAGCTTGGCTGGGAGCCCCGCCACAGTGGGGTGGAGGCGCTGGAAGAGTTGCTGGAGGGTTTGCGCAAGGGTCACGGCGCCAAGACTCCGCCGCTCGAAGCCGACGGTGTCGGCGCCCGGCTCGACGATCTCAAGACCGGCGTCGGCGCCCGCCAGTGGAATCGCGACCGCGACGAGCAGATCGTCAAGTACCTGACCGATGTGCACTCGATCGAGCTGCAGGCGCTGGCGCAGCTTCGCGCGGCGCCGAAGATCGCCGGGGACGAACGCCTCTGCGAGGTGTTCGAACAGCACCTGGTTGAGACCGAAGACCAGGAGCGGCGCGTGCGCGAGCGTCTGGAGGCTCTGGGCGGCGAGCCCTCGAAGCTGAAGGACGCGGCCGGGGCGGCCGGCGGCTGGGCGATGATCGCCTTCGCGGCCTCTCAGCCCGATACGCCGGGGAAGCTGACGATGCATGCCTACTCCTACGAGCACATGGAGCTTGCTGCCTATGAGTTGTTGAAGCGACTGGCCGAGCGTGCCGGCGATGAGGAGACGGCGCGGATGGCCGCCGACATCGCCGCGGAGGAGGGGCGGATGGCCGAGCGCCTGGAGCAGTCTTTCGACACGGCGGTGGAGACCTCCCTGGCGGCGGTCGATCCCGACCAGCTCGACTCCACGCTGCTGGCCTACCTGCGTGACGTCCATGCCCTCGAGGGGCAGGCCGAAAAGCTGTTGGAGGCCGGTGCCGAGCGGGTCGATGACGATTGCCTCAGCGCAGCCTTCCGCGACCATCTCGATGAGACCCAGCGCCAGCGGGAGCGGATCGCGGACCTGCTGGATGAGCGTGGCGCCGGGCCCTCGTTGGTCAAGGACGCGCTGCTGAAGGCCGGCGGGCTGAACCTCTCCGCCTTCTTCGGCGCCCAGCCGGACTCGACCACCAAGCTCGCCGGCTTCGCGTTCGCCTTCGAGCATCTGGAGGTCGCCGCTTACGAACTTCTGCAGCGGGTCGCCGCCCGGGCTGGCGACGAGGGAGTGGTGGCAACGGCGAAGGCGATCCTCGCCGAGGAGCGCCGCGCGGCCGAGCGGGTCGCTGAGAGCTGGAACCGGCCCGAGGTGCCCCTCGGAGTGGCGTCGTGAAAGAGCGAAAAGACGAGAAGGGCTACGACGCTCTCAAGAACAAAGTCCAGACGGCCGGCGGCAACCGAACGTGAAGGCACTCACCTTCCACGGCAAACGCGATGTCCGCATCGACGAGGTCCCCGACCCCTCGATCCAGGATCCGACCGACGCGATCGTTCGCATCACCTCGACCGCGATCTGCGGCTCCGACCTCCATCTCTACGAGGTGCTGGGGATGTTCATCGACGAGGGCGACATCCTCGGCCACGAGCCGATGGGGATCGTCGAGGAGGTCGGCCCGGAGGTGACCCACATCAAAGCCGGCGACCGGGTCGTCATCCCCTTCAACATTTCCTGCGGCCACTGCTGGATGTGCGAGCGCGAGTACTTCGCCCAGTGTGAGACGACCCAGAACCGTGAGCAGGAAAAGGGCGCCTCGCTGTTCGGCTACACCAAGCTCTACGGCCAGGTGCCCGGCGGCCAGGCGGAGTACCTGCGGGTGCCACAGGCCCACTTCGGGCCGATCAAGGTGCCCGAGGGCGGCCCCGACGAGCGCTACCTGTTCCTCTCCGACGTGCTGCCGACCGCCTGGCAGGCGGTCGACTACGCGGCGATTCCCAAAGGCGGCAGCGTGGCCGTCTTCGGCCTCGGTCCGATTGGGCAGATGAGCGCCAGAATCGCGCGCCATCAGGGCGCCGAGAAGGTCTTCGGGATCGACAACGTCCCCGAGCGACTGGAGATGGCGCGGCGCAACGGGGTCGAAGCGATCGATTCCGACAACCAGGACGACATCTCGGCGGCGATCCGCGAGCTGACCGACGGCCGCGGCCCCGACAGCGCGATCGACGCAGTCGGGATGGAGGCCCACGGAGCCCCGGGAGCGAAGATGGCGCAGACGATCACCGGCCTCCTGCCCGACGCAGTGGCGGCGAAGATGACCGAAAAGGCAGCCATCGATCGGCTCTCGGCGCTGCTCGACGCGATCGACACCGTGCGCCGCGGGGGCACCGTTTCGATCTCCGGCGTCTACGGCGGCCAGCTCGATCCGCTGCCGATGATGAAGATCTTCGACAAGGGGCTGCAGTCTGCGGATGGGGCAGGCCCACGTGCGCCAGTGGACCGACGAGATCCTGCCGCTGCTCGAAGACGAGTCCGAGGACCCGCTCGGGGTCGACGACCTCACCACCCACCAGCTGCCGCTCGAGCAGGCCCCAGAGGCCTACTCGATGTTCCAGAAAAAGGAAGACGGGGCAATCAAGGTCGTCCTCAAGCCCTGAGCCAGAGAAAGGAGCGCAATGGCAGAGGACCACGGGCCGAGCGTCAATAACGACAAGCAGTAGCCGATCCCGGCGCCACCCTTCCGAATGAGCGGACCTGAGTCGCGGGGCGACTCAGCGCTCGGGCTGCTTAGGACCAGGAACCAGCCGGTGCCGTCAGGGGGCGGCGGCCGATTCCGTGATTTTGCAGGAGGTCCCTAATGCGGCTGAATGGAGTCGAACCATCACGGGTGTTTCCACCCACAAGGCCCTCAACCTTGCGCGTCTACCAGTTCCGCCACAGCCGCTCGAGGGCGGTCGATTCTAGATGTTCGGAGGCTTGGGACAGCCGGTGGGTTGAAAGCGTCCGTTTTGGGCGGTAGCCTGCGAACAGGTGTTCGAATCTGTTTCGGCTGGCGATCTGGGAGAGAATAGGACGAGATGGTTGATCTGGACCTGACCAAAAGGCAGAAGGAGATCTTCGACTACATCCGCAAGTACGCGGCGAAGACGGGGTACCCGCCGACCGTGCGGGAGATCGGCAAAGCGGTGGGCCTGCACTCGTCCTCGACGGTGCACGCGCATCTCGCCAACCTGGAGAAGATCGGGCTACTGCGGCGCGACCCCTCGAAGCCGCGGGCGATCGAGCTGCTCTTCGACAAGGCGAAGCGGACGATCCGCCCGGAAAGCGGTCTGCCGCTGGTCGGCCAGGTGGCGGCCGGCGAGCCGATACTGGCCGAGGAGAATATCGAGGAGTACCTCGAGATCCCCGACGTGATCGGCGGCGAGGACGGCGACTACATCCTCCAGATCCGCGGCGAGAGCATGAAGAACGCCGGCATCCTCGAGGGCGACTACGTAGTGGTCCGGCCCAGCGACGATGCCGCCAACGGCGAAATCGTCGTCGCTCTGCTCGGCGAGGAGGCGACGGTGAAGCGGATCTATCGCGAGAAGGACCACATCCGCTTGCAGCCCGAGAACGACGAGATGGACCCCATCCTCACCACCGAGGCGCGGGTCCTGGGTCGCGTCGTCGGCGTCTTCCGCGCGGTCTGACGGATCAGCGCGGCCACTTGCCGCTCTGGATGAGCCGCTTGTAGCGGCGCTGGCGCCGCCGCGCGTCCCACATCACCGCCGGCAGCAGACGCAGACCCAGGCGCGGGAAGAGATCGAAGACCCGCAGCAGCGGGCCGCGCCAGCGCGGGATGATGAGGATGGGTCGGGGGCGCTCGACCAGCTTGCCAACCTCTTTTGCGACCTGCTCGGGCGTCAACAGGTGGCCGGAGAAGGAGCCGGCGGCGTCGGGATCGTCGAGCTTGTCTTCCAGCATCGGCGTCCAGATCCCATCGGGGCAGACCGCGGAGACGTCGATGCCGCTGTGGCCGGCGCGGCGCAGGTCGAAGAGGGCGCCGAGCGTGAAGGCCATCGCCGCGTGCTTGCTGGCCGAGTAGGCGACCTCGCCGGGGGCGGCGACGATGCCGGCCAGCGAGATCACGTTGATCACATGCCCGCGGCCGGCGACGAGCATCGGCGCCAGCGCGGCGACGGCGCCGTTCATCGTGCCGGCGGCGTTGATCGAGAGCATCGCCGCGCGCGCTGACTCCCGCTGCTCCCAGGCGAGCCCCGTGCCGAGCACGCCCGCGTTGTTGACCCAGAGATCCAGCGAGCCGGCCTCGGCGACGACAGCGGCGGCCACCGCCCGGCAAGCCGCCTCGTCGCGGACGTCGAGCTCCGCCGCTCTGGCGCTGCCGCCGATCTCCGCGGCTGCCCGCGTTGCCGCCTCCGCATCGACGTCGGTCGCCCAGACGGCGAAGCCGCGCTCGGCGAGCTCCGCTGCGATCGCGCGGCCAAGACCTCCGCCGGCGCCGGTTATGACCGCGGTTCGCATCGTCGCCACCATATCCCCGCGCCTGCTTGGCGCGACGGCGCCGGAGGCGTACCATCGGTGGGCGGGCCGAGCGGACCGCGGGGGGAGAGAAAACCCCTCGAGGAAAGTCCGGACACCACAGGGCAGGGCGGTGGGTAACGCCCACCCGGGGAAACCCGCGGGAAAGTGCCACAGAAATACACAGCCGATGGCGCGGCCACACGTGAGTCGCGTACAGGCAAAGGTGAAATGGTGCGGTAAGAGCGCACCGGCGTCGCGGTGACGCGGCGGCCAGGCAAACCCCGCCCGGTGCAAGGCCAAGCAGGACCGTCGACCCGGCTCGGCGAGGTCCAGGTAGGCCGCATAGATAGATGGCCGCTCACGACAGGATCCGGCTTATAGGCCCGCTAACGGAAAGGCCCCCGCGAGGGGGCCTTTCCCATTCCAGGGCGGGTTAACGATCTATGCACGTTTTTCTGTCTTAGCCTTTGCTAACCTGCCGCCAACTTCCGCTGAATCTCCGCCTACATACCGCGGGGAGCGGGGGACCCAATTAGTGGGGGCGAATCGCCGGCATATGCCGCGTAGCGCAGCTCTTTCAGCGCGAGCCCGACAGCTAACCCCGTAAGCGCCTGGAAAGAGAATGCCCCAAGCAGAAATCCCCATGCCTCCCTGCGCCTGCGCTGGCGCGCTGCGCTTGTCGCCCTCGCGATCCTCGTGTGCGGCGCCGGCTCCGCCCAGGCGGCGACCGGCGGCGCCGCGACGTCTTACGGCGCCTCGCCGGCGGGAGAGGACCTCGCCTTCAGCCCCCTTCGCAGCGCCGGCGCCAGCTGGTACGGACCGGGCCTCTGGGGCAACAAGACGGCATGCGGGCAGACCCTGCGACCGAGCACGCTCGGTGTCGCCCACCGCAACCTGCCCTGTGGCACCGCGGTCAAGTTCGTCTACCACGGCCGCGCGCTGATCACCCAGGTGATCGACCGCGGGCCCTACGTCAAAGGCCGCGCCTGGGACCTGACCGCGGCCGTCAGCGAAGCGCTGGAGTTCGACGGCGTGGGCATGGTCCGCTACGCGGTCGCGCTCGACTACGCCCGGCCCAGCGTCGGGCGCTGAATCGGCCCACTTCCCGCTCCGATGCCCGGTCTCGGCAGCCGCTCCGAAGGCTAGTCTGCCGTGTTCAGGCAGTGCCCAGATAACGAGAGGAGCAGCTGAATGTCGAGGTTTTCGCGCGGAGCATCCACCCTGGCCGTGCCGTCGAAGGGTCGCTGGTCGATCCTGGCTCTGGCGGTGGGTTCCCTGGCGACCTTGGCCGTGCTCGCGACCGGCGCCGGCGCCGCCAAGGCGCCCAGCACCACGGTCGTCCTCGGTCAGACCTCGACGGTCCCGGACCCCTCCTGCCCGGGCCTGCCCTGCCAGGCGATCGGCAGTGTCACCGGCTTCCAGGTCAGCAACGGCCAGGCGCGCTCGCCCTTCCTGGTCCCTCATGACGGCACGATCAAGTTCTGGACGCTGACCCTGGCGCAGCCGACCAACAAGCAGCGGACCTTCTTCAACGGCTTCTTCGGCACGCCGCCGGAGGCGCGGCTCTCGATCCTGCGGCGGATCCCAGCCACCAACCCGCCCCGTTATGAATTGCGCAGCCAGGGCTCGATCAAGGTGCTCACCCTCTACCTCGGCCAGACGGTCAAATTCGGCGCCTCGCTGGAGGTCGAAAAAGGCGACATCGTCGCCCTCACCGTCCCCACCTGGGCCCCCGCCTTCGCCCAGGACCTGCCCGCCGACAACGTCTGGCGCGCCAGCCGCGAACCCGGCAAATGCACCAACTCCACCGCCATCCGCCAAGGCGAGCCCCTCGAACACTAAACCGCCGCGCCACCTTCGGCTGCAAGTACTCCACGGCGAGACTGCTCTACACCGCCACCCTGGTCGAGGGGTAGACAAAAGTTGAGCGAGGAGGGGTATCGGCCCCCCTCCTCGCTACGCCGCAGCCGAAGGAAGAACCCTTGGCGTGGCCTGATCCTTAGGAAGCGCCGCCGCGCTGGCGATCAGGCTTTGGAACTCGTTCAGCGCCAGGTGCCCGACCGCCTCCAGGATCTCCTCGTCGGTCCAGCCGATCTCCCGCGCCTCCTCGTGCAGGTGGAGCGGGGGAGGGCCGTCGGCGTCGAGAGCCTCCTTGAGGTAGGCGAGCAGCGCCGCCTCCTTCTCGTCGGCGGAGGTGAAGCTGCGGGCTCGGGAGACCTCGTCGAGGCCGAGTCCGGCCCGCCGCGCCGACTTCGCGTGCTGGGCGATGCTGTAGTTGTCCTCGCGGTGCTCGGCGACCGCCAGGGCGATCCGCTCGCGGGTCGCCTGCGGCAGGACGCCGCCGCGCAGCTCCGAGCGCATCCGCGTGTAGGCGCGGAGCACGGCGGGGGAGCCGGCCAGCACGCCGACGAACTTGGTCACCGCCCCGCCGGCGGCCTGGATGCTCTTGATCAGCGGAGCGCTCTCGTCGGGAGCGGTCAGCTCATCGTGGATCTGGAATCTGCTTACTGCCGTTTTTACAGTCACGTCGCTTCTCGTCTCCGCCCTGCTCGAGGCGATTTCGCTTTACAGAGCCTTTACGTGGCCTTTACTTTACTTTGAGCCAGTAACTTACAGGAAGTAAGTTATAGCTGATTTTGTGTCTCCTCGCAAGCTCCCTGGGAGCGGTCGAGAATCCTGTTCCTGTACCCGCAATACGGCGTTCTGCACCCGTTCGGTTCATTCGCCTATCGTTGCGCCCTTCTCGCGGACAAGCCAAGGAGACCGGAATGGCAGAGCAACCCCGCAGTGCCGCTGACGTCATCGAGCTCGTCAAGCAGAACGACGTGCGCTTCGTCCGCCTCTGGTTCACCGACGTGCTCGGCCAGCTGAAGAGCTTCTCGATCAACGCCGCCGAGCTCGAGGACGCCTTCGACGGCGGCATGGGCTTCGACGGCTCCTCGATCACCGGCTTCAACCCGATCGAGGAGTCGGACATGATCGCGATGCCCGATCCCTCGACCTTCGCCCTGATCCCCTGGCGCCCCGAGGACGAGAACGCGGTCGCCCGGATGTTCTGCGACATCCGCGTCCCCGGCGGCGGCCCCTACGAGGGCGACCCGCGCTGGATCCTGCAGCGGGCGATGAAGCGGGCCGAGGAGATGGGCTTCGACGCCTACAACATCGGCCCCGAGCTGGAGTTCTTCTACTTCCGCTCCGCCAAGCCCGAGGGCGGCGTGCCCGAGGTCCTCGACGAGGGCGGCTACTTCGACCTGACCACGCTCGACGCCGGCTCCGACGTGCGCCGCGACACCGTGCTGGCGCTGGAGAAGATGGGGATCCACGTCGAGTACACCCACCACGAGGTCGGCCCCTCCCAGCACGAGGTCGACATGCGCTACAAGAACGCGCTCGAGATGGCCGACGACTGCATGACCTACCGCATCGTCGTCAAGGAGTACGCGATGAAATACGGCTGGCACGCGACCTTCATGCCGAAGCCGCTGTTCGGCGAGAACGGCTCCGGCATGCACGTCCACCAGTCGCTCGCCAAGGACGGCAAGAACGCCTTCTACGACGCCGACGACCCCTACTACCTCTCGCCGACCGCGAAGTCGTTCATCGCCGGCCAGCTCAAGCACGCGCGCGAGATCTCGCCGCTCTTCGCCCAGTGGGTCAACTCCTACAAGCGCCTCGTCCCCGGCTACGAGGCGCCGGTCTACCTGGCCTGGTCGCGCCGCAACCGCTCGGCCCTGATCCGGGTGCCGCTCTACCACCCCGGCAAGGAGGGCGCGACCCGGGCCGAGCTGCGCTGCCCCGACCCCGCCGCCAATCCCTACCTCTGCTTCGCCGGCATGCTGCAGGCGGGGCTGGAAGGGATCGAGAAGGGCTACGAGCTGCCGGAGCCGATGGAGCAGAACCTCTACCACCTCTCGCAGGAGGAGCTCTCCCACCAGGGGATCGAGCAGCTGCCGGCGACCCTGGGCGAGGCGATCGAGGTCGCCGCCGACTCGGAGCTGGTGCTGCGCACCCTGGGCGAGCACACCTTCCGCCGCTTCGTCGAGATCAAGCGGCAGGAATGGGACGACTACCGGGTCCAGGTCACCCCCTTCGAGATCGAGAACTTCCTGCCGATCCTCTGAGGCGGCCGGCGAATGGCGACGCTCCACGTCCTCCGCGTCTTCACCGACGAGGCGGGCGAGTGGGGCAACCCGCTCGGTGTCTTCCTCGACGGTGGCGAGGTTCCGGCGCAGCGGCGCCAGGGAGTGGCGGCCGATCTGGGCTTCTCGGAGACCGTCTTCGTCGACGATCCTGGCAGCGGCGCCTGTCGGATCTTCACGCCCGGCTCCGAGCTCGGCTTCGCCGGGCATCCCAGCGTGGGAACGGCCTGGCTGCTGGCCAGCGGGGGCGAGGCGATCGAGACCCTGCGCCCGCCCGCCGGCGAGGTCGCCGTGCGGTTCGAGGGCGAGCTGACCTTCATCGCCGCCAGACCCGAGTGGTCGCCGCCATGGCAGCTCGCGCAGATGGCCGATCCGGCCGAGATCGACGCGCTGTCGGGGCCGCCGCCGGGCCTCGACGAGGTCTACTGCTGGGCCTGGGAGGACGAGGCCGCGGGCTCGCTGCGGTCGCGCTGCTTCGCGATCGAGGATGGCGTCGGCGAGGACGAGGCCACCGGCTCGGCCGCGATCATGCTCTGCGCCGAGCTCGGTCGGCCGCTGACGATCCACCAGGGCGAGGGGTCGCTGCTGCGCGCGCTGCCGCTTGGGGATGGCCGCGGCGAGGTCGGCGGCCGGGTCGTCCTCGACGAAGTGCGCGAGTACTAGCCAGGAGGGGCTAGGGCCGGTCGGCGGCGACGCCGGTCGCCTCGGCAGCCGGCGTGGGAGCGCCGCCGCCGGGGTGCGAGAGCGCCGACGGCCACCAGAACCTGTCGCCGAGGGTGAGGGCGATCGAGGGGACGAGCACGCTGCGGACGAGGAAGGTGTCGAGGAGGACGCCGAAGGCGACGACGAAGCCCAGCTCGGTGAGGAAGGTGAGCGGCAGGACGGCGAGGACCGAGAAGGTCCCGGCGAGGACGATCCCGGCGCTGGTGATGACGCCGCCGGTGACCGCCAGGGCTCGCAGCATCCCCTGTTCGGCGCCGTGCTTTTCCGTTTCCTCGCGGGCGCGGGCGACGAGGAAGATGTTGTAGTCGACGCCGAGCGCGACGAGGAAGACGAAGGCGAAGAGCGGCAGCGAGGGGTCCGAGCCGGGGAAGCCGAAGATCACGTCAAAGACGAAGTAGCCGACCCCCAGCGCGGCGAGGAAGCTGACGATCACGGTGCCGATCAGGACCAGCGGCGCGACGACGGCGCGCAGCAGGCCGATCAGAATCAGAAAGACGACGAGGAGGATGATCGGCGGGATCACGATCGAGTCCCAGGCGGCCGCGTCGCGGACGTCGAATTCGACCGCGCTCGGCCCGCCGACCAGGGTTTCCGGCGCTGCCGTCTCCGCCGCGTCGCGGATCGGTTCGACCAGATCGAAGGCCTCGGTCGAGTATGGATTGGGTTCGAGCGTCGCCTGGATCAGGGTTCCCGGCGGGCCGCTGGCGACCGGCCCCGAGACTTCCTCGACGCCGTTGACGCCCTCGACCGCGCTCTTCACGGCGCCCAGCTCTCCCGGCTCGGCGACGACGATGTCGGTCAGCGCGGTCTTTCCGGACGGGAAGCTCTTGTTGAGCAGATTCTGGCCTTCGACCGATTCGACTTCCTCGCGGTAGGTGTCTTCGCTGGTCAGTTCGGTCGAGAAGAAGGCGAAGCCGGCGCAGAAGATCAGCAGCACGCCGATGCTGCCGAACATCACCCGGCGCGGCGAGATGGCAACCCGTTTGCCGATCCGCGCCCAGACCCCGTGCGTGGCGTCGGCGGCGTGCTCGAGCCGGCGGCGGCGAATCTCGTAGGGCGTGAAGACGGCTCGGTCGAGCCAGCCGAAGAACGAGGGGATCCGCCGGTCGGTGAACCGGCTGAAGATCGGGTTGAGCGGGCGTCGAATCGCCCAGTTGAGCAGGACAAGGGGCAGCAGGATCAGGACGAGGATGGAGGCGAGGACGACCAGCAGAAGGGCGAGGGCCCCGGAGCCCTCGACGATCCGCCGGCGGGCGCCGTTGACGATCCGCTGGAGGACGCCCACCGAGACCGCCTCGGCCGGCGGCGCGGTCTCGGCGGTGTGGGGGACGAAGGGCCAGAAGGCGCGGCGGCCGAAGATCGTCAACAGCGCCGGCAGCAGGGTCAGCATCGAGAGCGCCGCGCAGGCGATGCCGATCGCGGCGATCGGGCCGAGGCCGGAGGTGCCGTTGACCTTGGCGATCAGCAGGCAGAGCAGGGCGGCGACGACGGTCAGCGCGGAGGCGAAGATCGCCGGCCCGGCCGATTCCAGCGCGGTTCGCATCGCCTCGTGTTTGTCGGCGGTGTGGTGCAGCTCCTCGCGGTAGCGGGCGACCAGCAGCAGCGCGTAGTCGGTGCCGGCGCCGAGGACCAGGACCGACATGATCGAGCTCGACTGGCCGTTGATCGTCACCCCCAGCTCGGAGACCCCGTACCCGATCGACCGCGACAGCAGCTCGGCGAAGATGACCGCGATCAGCGGGATGAAGAAGAACATCGGCGAGCGGTAGATCACGATCAGCAGGAAGATCACGAGGCTGAGCGCCGCCAGGAGCAGGGTTCCGTTGATCCCTTCGAAGACTTCGATCGCGTCGGCCGAGAACCCCGCGCCGCCGGTGATCTTCACTTCGAGCCCGCCGCCGGGGTCTTCGATCGTCTCGCGCCAGGCCTTGACCGGGTCGACGATCCGGTCGCCCTCGCCTTCGGCGTTGATGTAGGCGGTGACGATCGCCGACCTGTCGTCCTGCGAGCAGACCGGGCCGACGAACGGGGCGTAGTCGCGCGGCTGGCCGGGGATGGTGCTGGTCGGCGTGCCGCAGCCGGGCTCGTCGATGCCATCGGCTTCGCGCTCCGCGGCCGGGGCTTTGCCTCCCGACGCGGCCGTGGCCCCGTCCGGGATCACACCTTCGAACTTCTCCTCGGTCATGCCGGCGACGTCGTCTTCGATCGTCCTGAAGTTCGCCGGAGTCAGCCCCGCGTCGTTGCGGTAGACGATTACGGCGGGGGCGATTTCTCCGTTCTGGAGCTCCTCGGTCGCGTCGAGCGCCTTGGTCGACTCGGCGTCCCCGGGCAGGTAGGAGGTCGCCTCGTTGCTTTCGGCCTCCTCGAACTTGGCCGGCAGTTCGGCCGCGACGACGGCGATGAAGATCGCCAGGAACCAGACGGCGAAGACGATCCACTTGGCTCGGCGACCGGCTGGGAAGGTGAAGAGCGAGCCGCGCACTCCATCATCTCTATCAGAGAAGAGCGGCCAGGTCCTGCGGAGCGGTCACCGGGGCCCGACAGGCGAAGTTTTCGCAGACGTAGGCGGCGGGTTTGCCCTCGACCAGGGGGCGCTCGCGCAGGAGCGGTGGCTCCTCGCTGCCCTCCGGTCCGCCGGCAAGGACAAGATGGGGGCGGAAGTCGCTGCGAATCGTCGCCGCCAGCTCGATCCAGGTCGTCGCCGACCAGCGCCACCTCCCTGATTGGCGAGAGGTGGAAGTCGAGGGCGCGGAGCAGGTGGGCGAAGGACTCGGGGTGCTGGGTCGCCGGTTTGGCGAAGAGCTGGAAGACGCCTGCGGCCTGGCGCTCGTACTTGCGCTCGCCGCTCAGCGCCGTCAGGCGCAGCATCCCCATCGCCGCCGAGCTGTTGCCGGAGGGGATCGGGTGGTCGCCGATCTCCTTGCGGCGGGCGATCAGCTCCTCGTGGTCGGCGGAGGTGGAGAAGAAGCCGCCGCGCTCGCTGTCGCCGAAGCGCTCGACGATGGCGTCGGCGAGCGCGCGGGCGCGCTCGAACCAGCGTGGCTCGAAGGTGGCTTCGTAGAGGGTGAGCAGAGCCTCGAGCAGGAAGGCGTGGTCCTCGAGGTAAGCGTTGAGGCGGGCGTCGCCGTCCTTGTAGGTGCGCAGGAGCTGGCCCTCGGCGTCGGTGAGCGCGTCGAGGACGAACTCGGCGCAGCCTGCGGGCGGCGTCCAGGTAGTCGTCGCGGCCGAGCACGGCGCCGGCCTCGGCCAGGGCGGCGATCGCCAGCGCGTTCCAGGAGGTGAGGCGCTTGTCGTCGAGACCCGGCCAGACCCGTTTCGCGCGCGCCTCGTAGAGGGCGCGGCGGGCCTCGTCGAGGTCGATCGGCGTGCTTTCCTCTCGGTATGCGAGAGGAAAGGACACCGCGGCGCCGGCGGCGAGGTGGAGGACGTTGGCGCCCTCGAAGTTGCCGCCCTCGCTGACGCCGTAGAACGCGATCACGGACTCGGCGCCCTCGCCCAGCACCGCGCGGATCTGCGCCGGCGTCCAGACGTAGAAGCGGCCCTCCTCGCCCTCCGAGTCGGCGTCGAAGGCCGAGTAGAAGCCGCCCTCGGGGCCGCGCATCTCGCGCAGCATCCAGTCCAGCGTCTCTTCAGTGACGCGGCGATAGCGCTCGTGGCCGAGCGCCTGCCAGCCGTGCAGGTAGGCGCGGGCGAGCAGGGCGTTGTCGTAGAGCATCTTCTCGAAGTGGGGGACGAGCCAGTCGGCGTCGACCGAGTAGCGGGCGAAGCCGCCGCCGATCTGGTCGTAGATGCCGCCGGCCAGCATCGCGTCGAGCGTGCGCTCGACGATCTCGCGCTCGCCGCGGGCCAGCAGCAGCTCCAGCGCCGAGGCCGGCGGGAACTTGGGGGCGCCGCCGAAGCCGCCGCGCTCCCTGTCGGCGCTCGCGCGCAGCCGCGCCACCGCCTCCTCCAGCTGGCCGGCCTGCGGCGGCTCGGGGCTGGGCTCGACCAGGCCGATCGCTCCCAGCCTCGCCCTGGTCCCGGCCGCGCGCTCGCGGATCTCCTCGCGTTTGCGCTCGAAGGCGTCGACCACGGCTTCCATCACCATCCGGAAGCTGGGCATGCCGCGACCCTCGTCGGGCGGGAAGTAGGTGCCGCCGTAGAACGGCACGCCCTCGGGGTCGAGGAAGACGGTCATCGGCCAGCCGCCCTGCCCGCTGATCGCCTGCACCGCCTCCATGTAGATGGCGTCGACGTCGGGGCGCTCCTCGCGGTCGACCTTGACGTTGACGAAGTGCTCGTTCATGTAGGCGGCGGTTTCGGGGTCCTCGAAGGACTCGCGCTCCATCACGTGGCACCAGTGGCAGGCGGAGTAGCCGACCGAGAGCAGGATCGGCCGGTCCTGCTCGCGCGCCCGTTCCAGGGCCTCGGGCCCCCAGGGGTACCAGTCGACCGGGTTGTCGCGGTGCTGCAACAGGTACGGACTGGTCTCCTGAGCGAGCCGGTTGGCCATTCGACCTGACAGTACCCGGGGAACCCGGCAGGCCAACTATTCGGGCCGCCGGATCACCGAAATTCGAGTCCTGTAGCGGAAACGCGCCGGTTTGCAGCGATGGTTCCTCGCCCAGCCAATACCTTTCGTCGGTGGCGAACGTACGTACCGTCCAGCAGCGCGATCCCGAGGTCGAAGCCGTGCTCGAGAAGCTCGCCGGCGAGGATCGCGAGATCCTCGAAGGAGCACTCGAGAAGGCCGAGAAGACCGAGGCCGAGCTGCGTCACCTGGCCGATCACGACTCGCTCACCGGCCTGCTGAACCGGCGCTCCTTCCGCTCCAGGCTCGACCGCTACGTCTCCTTCTCCGCCCGCTACGGCGGCCAGGGCGCGGTGATGATCATCGACATCGACGGGCTCAAGGAGGTCAACGATCGGCTCGGGCACCAGCCGGGCGACAACCTGATCCGTAACGTCGCCGAGATCCTGCGCGAGCGAGTGCGCACCACCGACCTCGTCGCCCGCCTCTCCGGCGACGAGTTCGCGGTGCTGATGCCGCAGACCGACACCGGCGGCGCGCTGCAGCTCGGCGAGGACCTGCGGGCGCAGGTGGCCGAGGGGTTCGCGGCCGGCGCCGAGCTGGGCATGGCGACGATCAGCGTCGGCATCACGATGTTCGGCGGCAAGGGCGACGGCGGCTCGGAGGCGGTGCTCGTCGCCGCCGACCAGGCGATGTACCGGGCCAAGGAAGAGGGACGCAACCGGATCGCCCTCTTCCACGGACCGGAGGAATCGAAGCGTGTGCCCCGGCGCGCGCAGACGACCAGCGCCCGGATCCGCGACGCCCTTACCCAGGACCGCCTCAGCCTCGCCAGCCAGCCGATCCGCAGCCTCGCCTCCGGCGGGATCGAGCGCTACGAGCTGCTGCTGCGGATGACCGGCGACGACGGCGAGCTGCTGCCGGCCGCCTCCTTCATCGACGTCGCCGAGCGCTCGGGGATGGTGCAGGAGCTGGACCGCTGGGTGGTGGCGCGGGCGCTGGAGCTGCTGGCCGAGCGCGAGCGCGCCGGTGAGCCGGTCTCGCTCCACGTCAACCTCTCCGGCGCCTCGCTGACCGACATCTCGGTGCTGGAGTTCATCGAGCGCCGTCTCGACGAAGGCGACGCCGATCCCAGCCGCTGCACCTTCGAGATCACCAAGACTGCCCGGGTCGACGACTACGACACCGCGGTCGGCTTCGCCGACCGGCTGACCGAGTTCGGCTGCGAGGTCGCGATCGACGACTACGGAGCGGGCTTCAGTCCCTTCCACCACCTCAAGCAACTGCCCTTCGACATGATCAAGATCGACGGCTCCTTCATCCGCGACATGCCGCGCAACGACGCCGACCAGCTGACGGTCAAGGCGATCGTCGAAGTAGCCCGCGGGCTCGGCAAGACGACGATCGCCGAGTTCGTCCAGGACGACGAGACGACGCAGCTGCTGCGCGAGTACGGCGTCGACATGGCCCAGGGCTTCCACCTCGGTCGCCCCGTCGACGCGGCCGACGGCTTGTTCGCCGCGACCGCCTAGCCTGGGGCGGCCTCAGGCGCTGGCGCGACGCGCGCGGATCCGCGCCGCGAGGCGGGTCTTCAGGTTGAGCGCGCCGGTCAGCGCCCGTTCGGGAAGCGAGCCGGTCGGCGGCAGGGCGCCGAGCTGCCGCGCCATCTCGGCGCCGTTCATGTAGGCGTCGTTGTGATGGATGCGGCCGTCACGGATCGTCAGCACGTCGCAGCCCTGGATGTCGACCCTGGCGCCGTTCGGCTCCAGGCCTTCGAAACGGGCCGTGCCGTCGAAGGCGCCGGTGGCGTGCCAGCGCACCGCCACCTTCTCACCGGTCGCCAGCACGTCGAGGATCTCCATCTTGAAGTCCGGAAAGGCGAGGAAGAGGTTGCCGAACCAGACCCGATAGCTGTCGGGCGCCGTCAGGCTGACCAGCCCGTGGATCTCGCCGACCCCACCGGGCTCGTAGAACTCGGTCATCGCGTCGAGGTCGCGCCTGCCTACCGCTTCGAAGTAGGCGCGCCCGACGGTCGCCGCATCGGTTGCCTCGCTGGTGGCCACCTGGCCCAGGTTACTCCTGGAGCGCGACCGGCTCCCGCTCACCCGTCCTGCCGCAACTGCGCCCGCTTGATCTTGCCGCTGCTCGTCTTCGGCAGCTCGGCGACGAACTCGACGATGCGCGGGAACTTGTAGGGGGCGGTCTCGCGCTTGCAGTGCTCCTGCAGCTCGCGGGCCAGCTCCTCGCTGGGCTCGCGCTCGCGGATGACGACGACGGCGCGGACGACGGCGCCGCGGTCCGGGTCGGGGGCGGCGACGGCCGCCGCTTCGGCCACCGCGGGGTGCGACTGCAGCGCCGACTCGACCTCGAAGGGGCCGATCCGGTAGCCGGAGGAGAGGATGATGTCGTCGTCGCGGCCCTCGAAGAAGAGGTAGCCGTCCTCGTCTTCGCGGACCAGGTCGCCGGTCGGCCACCACTCGCCTTCGAAGCGCTCGCCGTCCAGGTAGTGGGAGAAGAAGGTGGGGGAGGAGGCGGCGCGCAGCTGCAGCTCGCCGGCCGCCGCCCTCTCGGCTTCGCTTTCGGGGGCGGCGATGCGGACCTCGAGACCGGGGAGGGGCTTCCCCATCGAGCCTTGACGGACCCGCTCGCCGGCAGGGTTGCCGCTGACGTGGCCCGTCTCGGTCTGGCCGTAGCCGTCGGCGGGCTCGAGGCCGGTGGCTTCGCGGAAGGCGGCGATCGTCTCCGGGTCGAGCGGCTCGCCGGCGGAGACCATCCGCCGCAGCGCCGGGAGGGGACGCAGGGCGGCGCCCTTGGCCAGCATCCGGTACTCGGTCGGCGCCTGGCAGAGCACGTTGACGCCGAGCGCCGCCGCGAAGTCGAGCCGCTCCGCCGGGTCGAAGCGGCCGTCGTGGATGACCGCGGCGGCCCCGGTCAGCCAGGGGGCGAGGAAGACGTTGCGGGCCGACTTCGACCAGCCGGTCGCCGTCGTGCACCAGGCCAGCTCGCCCTTGCGCGAGCCGAACCAGTGCTCCGCCTGCGCCATCTGGGCGAACAGGTACCGGTAGCCGTGGACGACGCCGCGCGGCTCGCCGGTGGTGCCGGAGGTGAAGACGATCAGGGCGGGATCCCCCGGGTCCATCTCCTCGATCGCCGCCGGCGTCTCCTGCGGGCGGTCCTCGTCGAGGACGTCGGCGACCTCGGCCAGGCTCATCGCCGGCACGCCGTCGGGCAGCTCGCTCAGCAGCTCCTCTTCGCCGATGCAGAGCTTCGGGTTGGCGGCGGCGACGCGCAGCTCGAGGTCGTGTCGGCGCAGCTGCGTGCTGCAGGGCAGCGCCACCGCGCCCATGCGCCAGCAGGCGAGCAGCGCCAGCACCCACTCGACCCGGTTGCCGACCAGCGTCATCACCGCATCCCCGCGCCTGACCCCCCGCGCCGCGAATGCCCCGGAGAGCCCCGCCGAGCAGGCAATCAGTTCCCCGAAGTGCCAATCCCGCCGGTTCGCCTCGCCGTCGATCGCGACGATCCCCAGCCGCGAAGCCGGCGACCGCTCCATCAAGTCCTCGATCAGATTCACGGATCGGGAGTCTTTCCTATCGGACGGGCCGGGCGCCCCTCCCGATGAGGCCGTCGCGCAGACTGGGTCGCTTGCCGGGGTTCGGATTGTTGGAACTGGAGCCTCATCGAGAGGGGCGCCCGGCCCGTCCGCCAAAGCGCACTCCCCCGGTTCAAGCTCCCGTGTCCTGGAAGCTTCCGGCCACGGAAGCTTCCGGCCACGGAAGCTGCCTGCCCTTGAAATCAGGGCAGAGCTTCCGTGGGGAGGAGCCGGGGTCCCTCCCCCGGAGGCTCAGGCGCCATGGCCTCGAGCCCTGGCGGCCGACCCGCTGCGCGACGGCCTCCGGGGGAGGGACCCCGGCTCCTCCTCGCCTACCTACCGCAGTTCCGAGGAATTCTTCCCCAGCAGCTGCCGAGCCACGATCAGCAGCTGGATCTGCTGGGTCCCCTCGAAGATGTCGAGGATCTTGGCGTCGCGCGCCCACTTCTCCAGCAGCTCGTTCTCGCCGTAGCCGACGCTGCCGCAGAGCTCGACGCAGCCGAGGGTGACGTCGACGCAGGTGCGCCCCGCCTTCGCCTTCGCCATCGAGGCCTGCAGCGAGTTCGGCTTGCTGTTGTCGGCCATCCAGGCGGCCTGCAGGGTCAGCAGCCAGGCGGCCTCGTAGTCGGCCTCCATCTCGAGGAAGCGCGCCGCGGCGGCGTGCTGGGAGAGTGGCGGGCGCGGAGTAGTCGACCTCGACGCCGGCCTCCTCGAGCCGCTTGCGCGTCTCCTCGAGCGCCGCCCGGGTGACGCCGACCGCCATCGCCGCGACCAGCGGCCGCGTGTTGTCGAAGGTCTGCATCGCCCCGGCGAAGCCCTTCTCGACGTTGACGTCGGGGTCGCCGAGCAGCGCCTCCTTCGGCACCCGGCAGTCCTGCAGGGTGAAGTTGGCGGTGTCGGAGGCGCGGATCCCGAGCTTGTGCTCGAGCCGGTCGAGCTTCAGGCCGGGGTTGTCGCGCTCGACGATGAACGACTTGATCGCCGCCCGGCCCTTGCGAGCGGTCGAGCGTCGCCCAGACCACGATCAGGTCGGCGCGGTCGCCCGAGGTGACGAAGATCTTCTCGCCGTTGAGGACGTACTCGTCGCCGTCGAGCTCGGCGGTGGTGCGGATCGCGGCCGAGTCCGAGCCGGCTTCGGGCTCGGTGATCGCCATCGCCGCCCACTTGCCGCCGTAGCTGCTCGAGCTGCTCGCTCGGTCGCCACCGAGGCGATCGCCGAGTTGCCGAGGCCCTGGCGCGGCATCGAGAGCAGCAGGCCGACGTCGCCCCAGCAGAGCTCGATGATGCCGAGCACGGTCGAGAGGTTGGAGCCGTTGCGGTTCTCGCCGTCGCCGTCGCTCGTCCTCGCGGCGCACGCCGGCGGCGCCGGCGCCGCCGATGTCGGAGCCCTCGTTCATGCCGTCGATCAGCGAGGCGAGCATGTCGAGCTCTTTCGGGTAGGCGTGCTCGGCCTCGTCGTACTTGCGCGAGATCGGCCGGAAGACCTCGGTCGCGACCTGGTTGGCCTGGCTGACCAGCGGCTTGAACTTCTTCGGTATCTCGAGATTGATCATGGTCTGCCTTTCGCTCTCGAGTCTCGGCGGTCGCCTAGACGAGCAGGGCGCCCTCCATCACGCCCGCTGCTCGGAGGTCTCGGTACCAGCGCTCGACCGGGTGCTCCTTGACGAAGCCGTGGCCGCCGAGCAGCTGCACGCCTTCGGAGCCGATCTGCATGCCCTTGGCGGCGCAGAGCCGGCGCGCGATCGCCGCCTCGCGGGCGAAGTCCTCGCCGCTGGTCGGCGCGGCTGGCGGCCCGGTAGGTGGCGAGCCGCATGCCGTCGGTCTCGATGCCGATGTCGGAGACCGCGAAGGCGACGCCCTGGCGGTTGGAGATCGGTTCGCCGAAGGCGCTGGCGCTCGTTGACGTAGGGGATCACGTAGTCGAGCGACCGCCTGCGCGGCGCCGACCGCGAGCGCGCACCAGGCGATCCGCGCGCGGTTGCACGCACTCGACGTAGTCCTCGCGCTTGCCCTCGCCGAGCAGCGCGCCGGCCGGGCACGCTGACGTCCTCGAGCAGCAGGCGGCCGGTGGCGGCGGGGCGCAGGCCCATCGCCGGCTCCGGCTCGACCGAGAGGCCGTCGGTCGCCGGACTCGATCGACGAACAGCGCCGGGCCGATGCCCTCGGCCTCGGCGGCGATCGACGAACAGCTCGCACTCGCGTGGCGCGGGCGACGCAGCGACTTGGCGCCGTCGAGGACCCAGTCGCCGCCGTCCTTGCGCGCCTTCGGTCTCCAGCTTCAGCGGGTCGAACAGCGGCCGCGGCTCGAGGATCGCCAGCGCCGCGGCGGGGACGTCCTCGCCGGTGAAGGCGGGCAGGTAGGTCGCCTCCTGCTCGGCGCTGCCCCAGTGGCCGATCGCGGTGGCGACGGCGCCGGGGGCGAGCGCCGCGTAGGCGATGCCCATGTCGCCGTGGGCGAGCGCCTCGCCGATCAGCACGCTGGTCACCGCCGCCTGCTCGTGCATGACGCCGCCGAGCTCCTCGGGGACGCCGAGCATGTTGACGCCGAGCTCGGTCGGCCTGGGCGAGCAGCTCCGGCGGCGTCGCGCGCTCGGCGTCGGCCTGCTAGCGCGGCCGGGCGGACCTTCGTCCTCGGCGAAGGCGCGGCCGGCCTCCTGGAACATCTGCTGCTCGTCGTCGGGGGTGATGTCGAAGAGGCCGCGTCGACTTGCTCGGCTTCTGGCGCGCCGGTTTGCCGAGCTGCTGGGCGGCCTTGAAGGTGCGGCCGGCGGCGGTCGCCGAGCGGAAGCCGTTCTTGGTCGCCCTGGAAGAGCGCGCGCTCGACCTGCTTGCGGATGCGGATCCGGTCGAGCAGGTCGGAGCCGGCGAGGCGGTTCAGCGCCCGCAGGCCGAAGCCCATGCTGCGCTCGGCGATGCCCTTGTCGGTCGTTGGCGGTGGTCGTCACTTGCTTCCTCCCGGTCTTGGCTTCGGCTGTCTCGAGCGGCTCGCACGCGGCCGTCGAGGTGCGGTGTGCCTGCGCTTGGCGTCGCGCACGGCGAAGGCGATCTCGCTCGCCCTCCGTCGGCGCTGGCGAACTCGACCCTGCGCCGGCAGCAGGATCGGCTTGCGGAAGCGGACCTCGACGGCGAAGGCGTCGGGCAGGCGGCTCTCGAGCGCCGCCAGGCAGCGGGCCTTGGTCCACATCCCGTGGGCGATCGCGCGCCGGGAAGCCGAGCGGCTTCGCGGTCAGCGAGTGCATGTGGATCGGGTTGCGGTCGCCGGAGACGGCGGCGTAGCGGCGGCCGAGGTCGCCGCCGAGCCTCCACTCGGCGCTCGCCGGCGCGCTCGGCCGGGTCGCGCGTCGGAGTCGCCTGCTGCGGTCGCCGCGCTCGGCGCGCTCGTCGGAGCTCGCCCTTGCCGCGGCGCAGCATCGTGCTGTCGCTCTCCCAGGCGAGCTCGCCGCCGACCGCGACCTCGGTGACGAGCGTGAAGGTGCGGCCCTTCGGGTGCGGCTGCAGCTTGGTCGGCCGGACGCGGAGCGTCAGCTCCTCGCCGAGCGCCGATCGGCCGGTGCTGCGCGATCCGGTTCTCGACGTGGACCAGGCCGACGGCGCCGAACGGGAAGCTGCCGTCGGCCATCACCGCCATGTGCAGCGGGAAGGCGAGCACGTGCGGGTAGGTCGGCGGGCAGCGTGGTCGCGCAGGGCGAAGCCGCAGACCCTGGCGTAGGCGGCGACCGTCGCCGGCGTCGGCCGCGACGCCGGCGAGCTCGAGCTCGAGCTCGGGGATCTCGCCGCCGCCGCCCGGGCACGAAGGGCAGCAGCGAGGCGCCGGGGATCATCGGCGCCGCGGCCCGCGCGTAGAGCGGCAGGATGCTGGGCGAGCTGTCGAGGGTGCGGCGTCGCCATCTCACGCCCCCAGCAGGCTCTGGCCGCAGACGCGGACCACGTTGCCGTTGACGCCGGTCGAGGCCGGGCTGGCGAACCAGGCGATCGTCTCGGCGACGTCGACCGGCAGGCCGCCCTGCGAGAGGCTGCTCATCCGGCGGCCGGCTTCGCGCGGGCCGATCGGCATCGCCGCCGTCATCTGGGTCTCGATGAAGCCGGGGGCGACGGCGTTGATCGTCGCCTCGCGCTCGGCCAGCTCCGGCGCCATCGCTTCGACCATGCCGATCACGCCGGCCTTCGAGGTGGCGTAGTTGGTCTGGCCGGAGTTGCCGGCGATCCCCGCTCATCGAGGAGACGCAGACGATGCGGCCGTTGGCGCTGCAGCAGCTTCGCGCTCGAGCAGCGCGTCGTCGATCCGCTCCTCGCTGGAGAGGTTGATCTCCATCAGCTGCGCCCAGCGCTCCTCGGGCATCTTCGCGATCGTGCGGTCGCGGGTGACGCCGGCGTTGTGGACGACGACGTCGACGCCGCCGGCGAGCGCGCTCGGCGATCTGCTCCGGCGCGTCCGTCGGCGGTGATGTCGAGCTCGATCGCGCTCGCCGCCGAGCGCGCTCGGTCGACCGCCTCGAGGTCCGCGGCGAGCGGCGGCACGTCGAGCCCGACGACCTTGGCGCCGTCGCGGGCGAGCGTCGTCGGCGATCGCCGCGCCGATCCCGCGCGAGGCGCCGGTGACCAGCGCCACCTTGCCCGCCGAGCGGCTGCTCCCAGTCGATCTCGGGCGTCGGCGCGACGCCCGGCGCCGATCCGCGACCACCTGGCCGGAGACGTAGGCCGAGCGGGGCGAGAGCAGGAAGCGCAGGGTCGAGTCGAGCTGGTCCTCGGCGCCCGGGCGCGACGTAGACCAGCTGCGCGGTCGACGCCGCGGCCGCCGATCTCCTTGCCGAGCGAGCGGGTGAAGCCCTCCAGCGCCCGCTGCGCGGTGTGCGGCCGCGGGCCGAGCCGGCCTGCGCCGGCGGCGTGCCGAGCACGACGACGCGGCCGCTGCGCTGCAGCCGGCCGACCGCCGGGTAGAAGAAGCGCTGCAGCTCGACCAGCTCGGTCGAGTCGGCGATCCCGGTGGCGTCGAAGACCAGCGCCTTGCGCCTTGCCCTCGGCGCCGGCGCGTTCGGCGCTCGACGCTGTCGAGGATCGCGCGCGACGCGGCTTGCCGAGCCGGCCGCCGGGGGCGGCGCCGGAGAGCACCGGGCCGGCGATCGACCGGGCGCGCCCGGCTCGTAGCGGTCGAGCTCGACCGGCTGCGGCAGGCCGAGCTGCCTGGCGATCGTCGAGACGACCGGGCGCGTTGACGACCTGTGAGTAGCGGTCGCTCATCTGTGCTTGCCTCCCGGCGCTCTCGAGCATCGCGACGACGCCCTGGCCGCCGGCGGCGCAGATGCTGATCACGCCGCGGCCCTTGCCGTCTTCGTGCAGCTGCTTGGCGAGGCCGGCGACGATCCGCCCGCCGGTCGCGGCGAACGGGTGGCCGGCGGCCAGCGAGCCGCCGTTGACGTTGAGCTTGCTCGCGGTCGATCGAGCCGAGCGGCTCGTCGCGGCCGAGCCTCTCCTTGCAGAAGTCCGGGTCCTCCCAGGCCTTCAGCGTGCAGAGCACCTGGGCGGCGAAGGCCTCGTGGATCTCGTAGTAGTCGAAGTCGCTGAGGCTCGAGCCCGGCGCGGTCGAGCATCCGTCGGCATCGCGTAGGCGGGCGCCATCAGCAGGCCCTTCGCGCTTGTGGACGTGGTCGACGGCCGCGGTCTGGGCCTCGGTGAAGTAGGCGAGGACCGGCAGGTCGCGCTCCTTCGCCCACTCCTCGCTGGCGAGCAGCACCGCCGAGGCGCCGTCGCTGAGCGGGGTCGAGTTGGCCGCGGTCATCGTCCCCTCCGGGCCGCCGAAGACCGGCTTCAGCTTGGCCAGCTTCTCGAGGCTCGGAGTCGGGGCGCAGGTTCTGGTCGCGCTCCAGGCCGAGGTAGGGGGTGATCAGGTCGTCGAGGAAGCCGCGCTCGTAGGCGGCGGCGAGGTTGCTGGTGGCTGGCGACCGCCAGCTCGTCCTGCTCGCTCGCGGCCGATCCCCCATTCGGTCGGCCATGATCGCGCAGTGCTCGCCCATCGAGAGGCCGGTGCGCGGCTCCTCGTTGCGCGGGATCGCGGGCACGACGTGGCCGGGGCGGACGCCGGGTCAGCGCGCGCAGCTTGCCGGCGGTCGAGCGCTGCGCGGTTGGCGTCGAGCAGCGTCTCGCGCAGCTCCTCGTTGAGGCGCGATCGGCGCGTCGGAGGTGGTGTCGGCGCCGCAGGCGATGCCGGAGTCGATCTGGCCGAGGGCGATCTTGTTGGCGACCAGGATCGTCGTCTCCAGGCCGGTGCCGCAGGCCTGCTGGACGTCGTAGGCGGGGGTCTCGGGCGCCAGCCGGGTGCTGAGCACGCTCTCGCGGGCCAGGTCGCGGTCGCGGGAGTGCTTGAGGACGGCGCCGCCGGCGACCTCGCCGAGCCGCTCGCCCTGCGAGGCCGAAGCGGTCGACCAGGCCGTCGAGGGCGGCGGTGAGCATGTCCTGGTTGGAGGCGTGCGCGTAGGCGCTGTTCGGAGCGCGCGAAGGGGATCCGGTTGCCGCCGACGACGGCGACCCGGCGGGTCTTATCGGTCAACTGCGGTCACCTTTCGGTTTTGGTCGGGAGTGACTTGGCAGATGGGGTGGAGCGCAGGCGCAGGCCGGGCTCGACCGTCGCGATCAGCAGCTCGGCCGCCTCCTCGGCGGTGATCGCCTCGGTGCGCAGCCACCAGCGCGCCAGCGCCTCGGCGGCGCCGAGCAGGGCGGTGGAGAGCGCCTCGACTTCGATCCGGGCGGCGGCGCGGCGCTTGGCCGGCAGCTGGGCGAGCAGCGAGGCGGAGACCAGCTCGATGATGCGGCCGCGGTACTCGGCGACGCGCTCGGCGACCTCGCCGCCGTGCGGCAGGGTCTCGTCGAAGAGCACCGCCCAGGCGGCGCGGTCGGCGTCGAGGAAGGCGAAGAAGGCGCGCAGGCCGGCGCCGAGCGCCTCGCCGGGGCTGGTCGCTGTCGCCGACCGCCTCGAGCGACGTCGCCGTCAGCGCGTCGCCGGCCCGCTCCATGCAGGCGATGTAGAGCTGCTCCTTGTTGCCGAAGTAGTTGTAGAGCAGCGGCTTGGTGACGCCGACCGCGGCGGCGACCTCGTCCATCGTCACCGCCGCGTAGCCGCGCTCGGCGAAGAGCCCGTGGGCAGCGATCAGCGTCTGCTCCATCCGGTCGGCCCGGGAGAGGCGGACGTGTCGGGGTTGCAGCCATGCGAGCTAACGTTACCCAGATATAAATTTATATATGCAGTAATGTGACCGACCTCACGTTGCGACGGCGGGACTAGGCGACGCGCTCACGTACTCTGGCCTCGAGCTCAGCCTCGGAGAAGCCGAGCCGGAGGTAGAGGCGGCGCAGCGGTTTCGGGCGCCCACCAGTTCCACTCGCCGAGAGGCGCATCAGCGAGGGGACGAGGAGGGCGCGGACGATCGTCGCGTCGATCATCACGCCGAAGGCCATGCCGATCGCGATCTGCTTGACGAAGAAGACGCTGCTGACGCCGAAGGCGAGGAAGACGACGGCGATCGCCAGCGGCGGCGGCGGTGATCACGCGGCCGGTGCGGGCGATGCCGACCGCGACCGCCTCCTCGTTGCAGTCGCCGAGGTCGTGGCGCTCCTTGATCCGCGCCATCACCAGCACCGCGTAGTCGGTGGCGAGGCCGAAGATGACGGCGAAGAGGAAGACGAGGCTGGTCACCTCGATCGCGGCCGGGCCGGTGTAGTCGAGCGGCGTGTCGAGCCAGCCCTCCTGGAAGGCGAGGACGAGGATGCCGAGCGTCGCGCCGAGGGTCAGCGTGTTCATCAGCAGCGTCTTCAGCGGCAGCAGCACCGAGCCGGTGAGCAGGAAGAGCAGGACGAGGGTGGTGAGGGCGACGATCGCCACCACCAGCGGCGCGTGCTCGAGCAGGCTCTGCTTCTGGTCGATGAAGCGCGGCGGTGTTGCCGGAGACGAGCACGGTCGGCGCCGGCCGGCGGGCTGAGGTCGCGGATCTCGTGCACCGAGTCCTGGGAGGCGCCGCTGAGGGCCGGGCCGGCGAGGGCGAAGTTGGCGTAGGCGACGTCGTCCGGAGGCGGGCACGAAGGGCGTGCCGCGGACGACGCCGTCGACCGCTTCGATCGCGGCGCTGGAAGGCCGCCAGCTGGGCCGGCGCCGGCGCGCGCCGTCGACGGCGACCGTGACCGCCTCGGTGACGTCGCGCGGGTAGTGCGCTTCGAGGTAGCGGTAGGCGTCGTAGGAGGGCTGGCCGGGCGGCACCGCTTCGGCGCTGGGGCCGGTCAGCGTCGTCCAGAGCAGCGGCGCCGCGGCGGCCAGCAGCAGCGCCGAGCTGGCCAGGGCGACGGCGACCGGCCGGCGCATCACGCCGCGCGCCAGCCGGTACCAGCCGTCGGAGCTGTCGGAGACGGCCGGGCCGCGGCGGATCGAGAGCGCGTCGATGCGGGTGCCGAGCAGCGCCAGCAGCGAGGGCACGACGAGGATCGCGATCAGCGCGGAGAGCACGCGCGACCGAGGCGCCGGCGACCGCCATCGAGTAGAGGAAGCGCTGCGGCATGAAGATCAGCGCCGCCATCGCCGCCGCGACGGTGAGGCCGGAGAAGACCGCGGTGCGGCCGGCGGTCTGCACGGTGCGGCGGTGCGCCTCCCGCGGTGGCGCCGCCGCGCGCCGATCTCCTCGCGATAGCGCGAGACCAGCAGCAGCGCGTAGTCGACCGCGAGGCCGAGGCTGAGCCCGGTGGCGATGTTGAGCGCGAACAGCGAGGTGTCGACGAAGCCCGACATCACCCGCAGCACGAGCAGCGTGCCGACGATCGAGATCACCCCGATCAGCAGCGGGATCGCCGCGGCGACGACGCCGCGGAAGACGAACAGCAGCAGCAGCGCCAGGATCGGGAAGGCGATCAGCTCGGCCTTGGTCAGGTCCTTGCGGGTCTGGTCGTTGGTCTCGTTGAAGCCCGGCGCGAAGCCGCCCATCGGCGACGTCGAGCGAGCTCGCGGCGAGCACCGGCTTGACGCTTCGGCGGCGATGCCGCCGGCGTCCTCGATGTCGTCGGTCGAGAGGTAGGCGGCGATCGCCAGCGACTCGCCGTCGCGGGCGATCAGCGCCGCGCCGGCGCGGCGGTCGCGCAGCGGGTTGAGGACGCGGCCGACGTACTCGACGCTCGGCCACCTCGCGGCTGAGGCGGCCGACCTCGCGCCGCACGGCGGGGTGGTGAGGTCGAGCTTGCCGCCGTCGGGGGAGCGCACGACCACGACGAGCGCCGGGTTGGGGTCGTAGCCGAGCGAGTCGCGCAGCAGCGCGCGTCGCCTGCTCGCTCTCGGAGGCGCTGTCGGTGAAGCCGGCCGCCTTCAGGTGCTGCTCGACGTCGCGCCCGACGGCGAGGGCGAGGAAGGTCGAAGACGGCGACGGCGGCGAGGACGAGCTTGGGGTGCTTCCAGGTGAGGTCGGCGATCCGGTTCATCGACGGCTAAACGCTCCGGGGTCGGGAACGTGAGACGACGGCACTGTACCAGATATCAAAGTAAATGCTTTGGAATTGCAAAGCAGTTGTTAGAATCCGGCTATGCCGCGCCGCGAATACGGGCAGGACTGCAGCCTCGCCTGCGCGCTCGACGCGATCGGCGAGCGCTGGTCGCTGCTGATCGTGCGCGAGCTCTCGCTCGGCCCGCTGCGCTTCTCGGAGCTGGCGCGCTCGGTCGGCGGCGCGCCGACCGACGTGCTGACCAAGCGCCTGCGCGACCTCGAACGCGACGGCATCGTCAGCCGCCGCGAGCTCGTCGCCCCGGTCGCCGCCACCGTCTACGAGCTGACCGAGCTCGGCCGCGGCCTGGAGCGGCCGATGATCGAGCTGGCGCGCTGGGGGATGGAGCTGCAGAAGGCCGAGGACGTCGTCGGCCTCGCTCCTTCTTCCTCCCCAACGCGCTCCGGGTGATCCTGCGGCCGCCCGCCGATGCGAGTTTCGACCTCGGCCTCCGCAGCAACGACCAGGGTTTCGCCCTCCGCGCCCGCAACGGCTGGATCGACGCTTCCCGCGGCGACCATCGGCGACCCCGACCTGACCCTCTCCGGCGCCCCGATCGAGGTCCTGGCCGCAGTGGTCATCGGCCCCGCCGGCGTCCCCAGCGTCGAAATCGCAGGAAGACCGCCGCCCTGCTGGAGGAGCTACGGGACGATGGTCGTCGTCCCCGAGCGCCTGCGCGAGGAAGCCGCCGCGCCGCTGTCGCCCAGCCGGTCGGGTCTAGCTGAGCTCGGTGCCGTCGTAGAGCTTCTTGACGTGCACGGTGCCCGCCGGCGCCGCTTCGATGCAGAGCTTGCAGAGGACGCACTCGTCGAGGTTCTGCTCGACGACCTCGACGCCGGCCGCCGGCGTCCTTGAAGATGTCGACGGGGCAGACTTCCTCGAGCTTCGCGGCGAGCGCGGCGTCGGTGGCAACCGACTCGTCGACCTCGACGTCGATGAAGACCCCGCTCAGCTTCTCGGCCATCAGGCCGCCACCCCCAGTTTCTCCTTGACCGCGTCGGGGATCTCGTCGATCCGCTCGACGACGCGGATGCCGGCCGCTTCGAGCCGGGCGATCTTCTCCGTCGCGGTGTCCTCTTTGCCCTCGACGATCGTGCCGGCGTGGCCGAAGCTCATCCCTTTCATCTCCTCGTCGTCCATGAACTTGCCGGCCATGAAGGCGACGATCGGCAGGCGGCTGTCGTTGTCCTCGACCCACTCGGAGAGCTGGGCCTCCATGCGGCCGCCGGGCTCGGTGTAGATGACGATCGCCTTGCGTCTCCTCGTCGGCCTCGAAGTAGGGCATCAGCTCGGCGTAGGCGGAGCCGATGATCGCGTCGCCGCCGATCGAGACCGCGGTGGAGACGCCGAGGCCGGCCTGGGTCAGCGAGGAGGAGATCTCGGTGGTCATGCCGCCGGAGCGGCTCATCACGCCGACCGGGCCGGGGGCGTAGGCCTTGGCCGCGTCTTTGGCGGGTCCGCCGATGCCGCCCATCTTGCAGACGTCGGGGACGATCAGGCCGAGGCAGTTGGGGCCGATGATCCGCGCCCCCTCGCATGTTCGCCAGCTCGACCATCTGGGCGACGTCGCGGCGCGGGATCCGCTCGGTGACGATCACGATCAGCTTGATCCCGTTGAGGATCGCCTCGAAGACGGCGTCCTTGGTGAAGGCGGGGGGGACGGTGACGACGGAGCCGTCGATCGGGCCGCCGTGGTTCTCGACCGCCTGGGCGACGGTGTCGAAGACCGGCACGCCGTGGACCTCGCGGCCCTTGCGGCCGGGGGTGACGCCGCCGACGACCTTGGAGCCGTAGTCGAGGCACTCGCGGGTCAGGTTGACCGCCTCGCGGCCGGTGATTCCCTGGACGATGAAGGTCGTCTCGCGGTTCAGCAGGATGCTCATGCGGGCGCCCCCTGGATCTTGGCGACGGCGCGGCCGGCCGCCTCCCACATCGAGACCGAGCGGTCGCAGTACTCGACCCCGTAGCGCTCGAGGATCTTGAAGCCCTCGTCCTCCCAGGCGCCGGGGATGCGGAAGATCGCGATCGTCTCGCCCGGGTCCTTGCCGAGCTCGAGGCAGGCCTTGATGACGCCGCGGGCGACGATGTCGACGCGGGTGTTGGAGACGATCGACATCATCACCGCGATCTTCTCGACGCCGTCCTTTTCCAGCACCTCCTTGGCCAGTCCGCAGGCCTTGGCGACCGAGGGGTTGCCGCCGATCTCGGAGTAGTTGGCGGGCTTGCCGCCCTGGCTGCGGACGGCGTCGGTCAGGGTCAGCGAGCCGCCGCCGGCGCCGATCACGAGGCCGAGGTTGCCCTCGAAGCCGTGGTCCTTGCCCTGGATCACGCCGCGGTGGTCGGCGGCGTCGATCGCGGCGACGTTGCGCTCGAAGTCGGAGGGCTCGTAGGTCTCGCGGGTGTCGTCCTCGGCGATCTCCGAGCTGCTTGCGCAGGAGGACCTTCTGGCGCCCGACCGCCTCGTCCTCCATCTCCATGTGGGCGTCGAGGGCGACGAAGCTGCCGTCGGTGAGCTCGGCCAGCGGGTTGATCTCGGCCAGGGTCATGTCGTAGTCGCGGAAGAGGCGGGCGAGGCGGGCGAGGACCGGCGTGGCGCGGTTCAGCTGCGAGCCGGTGACGCCGGTGGCGGCGACGACCTGCTTGGCCTCGAAGTCGGGGATCGGCATCAGGTTGGAGACGTGGCCGCGGCCGACGTGGTCGGGGTGCGTCTCGGCGACCTCCTCGATGTCGATCCCGCCCATGTCGCTGAACAGCATCAGCGGTTTCTTCGCGGTGCCGTCCCAGACGACGCTCGCGTAGTACTCCTGCTTGACCTCGGCTTTGGGGTCGACGAGGACGCCGCGCGGCATGTGGCCGTTGATCTCGAGCTTGAGGATGTCCTCGGCGTGGGCGGCGGCCTCCTCCGGCGTGTCGGCGAACTTGACGCCGCCGGCCTTCATCCGGCCGCCGCTCAGCACCTGCGACTTGATCACGACCGGCCCGCCGATCTCCTCGGCGGCCTTGCGGGCCTCCTCGGCGGTCTTGCAGAAGCCGTACTTGGTGACCGGGATCCCGGCCAGCTCGACGATCTTCCTTGCCTCGTACTCGTAGAACCTCATCAGCGGCGCGGAACCCTATCCGACCCTCTGCTCCGGGCTCTCTGCGGCTAGAGCTGCACCAGGTTCTCGGCGTCGATCTCCCGGGTGGCGCCGCGAAAATCGAGCACGAGCGGCACGCTCGCGACGACGTTCTCATAATCGAGTTCCGGGTGGGCGGTGACGATCGCGGCGATATCGGCCTCGGGCAGCGCGCTGGCCAGCTCGACCGAGCTGAGGCCGAGCGCCTTCAGCTCTGGCACGTGGGGGTCGTGGTAGGCAATCTCGGCGCCGAGGTCCCTCAGCAGGCCGGCGATCTCCAGGGCCGGCGATTCGCGGACATCGCCGACCCCGGCCTTGTAGCTGACGCCCAGCAGCAGCACGCGGGAGCCCTTGACGGGCTTTTCGATCTCGTTCAGCGCCCGCGCGATCCGGTCCACGCAATAGGTGGGCTGGGCGCGGTTGACCTTGCCGGCAAGCTCGATGAACTCGGGGTAGAAGCCGTGTTCGCGCGCCTTGAAGGCGAGATAGAAGGGGTCGACCGGGAGGCAGTGACCGCCCATTCCCGGGCCGGGGTCGAAGCGCATGAAGCCGAACGGCTTGGTCCCGGCGGCTTCGATCACCTCCCAGACGTCGATCCCAAGCCGGTCGCAGAGCTGGGCCAGCTCGTTGACGAGGGCGATGTTGACCGAGCGGAAGATGTTCTCCAGCAGCTTTGAGAGCTCCGCCGCCTCAGGCGTGGAGAGCACGACGACCTCGTCGCAGACCAGCTCGTAGAGCGCGCGAGCCCGCTCGGCGCAACTCGCGGTGATGCCGCCGACCAGCTTCGGCGTGGTGCGGACCGTGTAATCGGTGCGGCCCGGGTCGATCCGCTCGGGCGAGAAGGCGAGGTGGAAGTCGCTGCCCGCCGACAAGCCGCCCTGCTCGAGGATCGGTTGCAGGCGCTCGCGCGTGGTCCCCGGATAGGTGGTCGACTCGAGCACCACCAGCTGCCCCGCTGCGAGCACCTCGGCGAGCGCCGAGCCGGCGCCCGTCAGGTAGCTGAGATCGGGCTCGCGCGATCCGGTCAGCGGAGTCGGGACGCAGATCACCACCGCCTCGCAGTCGCGGAGGTCGGCGTAGTCGACGGTCGCTCGCAACCGCTCCGAAAGCGGCGCCAGGACGGTGTCCGGAATGTCCTCGATATAGCTGCGCCCGGCGCTCAGCGCCTCGACCTTCCTCGCGTCCGCGTCGAGGCCGACGACCTCCTGTCCGGCTTCGGCGAAGGCGACTGCAAGCGGCAGGCCGACGTAGCCCAGGCCGACGATTCCGATCTTCATCCGCGGCACTCTAAGGCAGCTGTTCGATCATCCGAACGGCGGCTGGGCGAAATCGCGGACCGGGCGCATGGAGAAGGGGATCGAGGCTCCTCCTGCATAGACGGCGCGAACCAGGCCGCGTTTGCCATGCCCATAAGAGCGGTCGATCAGGCCCTTGAAGATTCCGGCGCTGTTGGCGCCGGTCGCGGCCAGCTTGCGCCAGCGATTCCCCTTCCAGGCCTGGAGCGTGACTTCGCCGGCGCCGCTGCTCGGCGTGCGACCCCAGAAGGACAGGCCTTTTGCCGTCGGATAGGCGACGAAGGGGAAGCGGAAGGCAAAGAGGAATTCCTTGGGCTGGTCCTGGGCGACGGTCGGCGCCGCGGAAGTAAAGGCCCGATGAGAGCGTCTGGCTGAACGGAATGTCCGGTTCGGGTTCGGGGTCCCGCAGGCTGTACCAGAAGAAGTATTCGACGCCCGCCTTCCACGACTGGTACAGGGCCTCGGCGGTCCAGCGGCTCTCGATCTTCATCGGCAGGCCGCCGGGGTCGGGCGGATTCGAGTCCCAGGAGAACTCCATGATCCAGAGCGGCGTGTGCTCGAAGGCGCCCTGGATCCGGCCGGCCCGATCCGCGGCTGCCAGCAGCGTCTTCAGCTTCGCGAGATCGCCGAGCTGAACGTCGTTGACGCCACCTTCGTGGGTGGGCCCGCCGGTGGTGTAGGGGTGCATGTCGAAGATGTCGAAGTGCACCCCCCCTTCGCAATCGCCGGGGGCGGGGCGCGGCTTCTTATGGCCGCGCATGCAGAGCAGAAGGCGGGTGAAGCGCATCGGCCCGATCGTGTATTTGGGAACGGCGATCGGGCCGAGGCCGGCGGCGATGACGAGGTTCGAGGGGTCGACTGCCTTCACGGCCGCGTAGAAGCGGTTGATCAGCGTCCGGTAGAGATCGGGAGAGACCGGCCTGTCGCCCTCGAACTGGGGGTTGAAGAAGAGGCTGAGGTTGGGCTCGTTGAGGCCCTGCCAGTACTGGACGTGGGGAAGGCCGCCGAAGGCGCCGCTGTAACGGCGAACCGCCGCGGTGGTGAACTCGGCGAGGGCGTCGGGGTCCGGGTTACAGGGGGCATCCGTCTCGCTGGACGGGCAGCGTTGGGCCCAGAGCGGCGCCCCGCGAACCTGCAGGATCGGGGTCAGGCCCGCCGCCGCCGCTCTGGCCACCCAGAGATCGATCTCTTCCCAGTCGTAGTGGGGATCGGCGGGATCCTGAGGATTCCAGCTGGTCGGCCGTTTCGCCGGGGCCACCGAGGCCCAGCGCAAGGGCGTCTGGACCAGCTGGGACCCCGTTCGCCTCGCGTTCTCGAAGGCGGCGACGTCGTTGTCGTAGACGTAGGAGACGCCCGTGTGCAGCGCCCGCACGCCGGCCTCCGCAGGGGCGGGAGGGAGGGCGAAGGCGGTCAGCGCGGCAAACAGGAAGCCGGCGAGGAGGAGGCAGGGGCGGGTCGGATTCGATGGCAAGACGCGCATGCTCACAGGTTGCTAGCTGGCGTGTCGTCTCTGGCGCCAGGCGAACAGGAGCGACCAGAGGATCGTCCCGAGGATCAGCAGCGGCAGCAATGGCCCCAGCTGGCCTGGCCCCGAGGACCCGGTCGCCTGACCCAACACCTCGCCGAAGCCGGAGGACGCAGACTCCTCGGCCAGGGGCGGATCGGCGGCGGCCGTCCTTAGAACTGGCACGGCGTCGCCCACCGCCGTCTCGTCGGCCTGCCGTTGCGGCTCGTCGCCTTGATCGGGGCCGCGGGCAGCCGCAGGTTTACTCGGCGGCGGCTCGGGCGCCGGCGCGGGGGTGGTCGTCACGACGTCGACGGTGGGGGCCGTTTCGGCCGCCACTTCGGCGGCCGCTTGCCCCTCGGGGCCGTGCGCCTTCAGCTTGCCCGCCTTGCCGTTGCCGAGCACCTCGGCGGGGGTTCGCTCCTTGCCGCCGCCTTCCTTGCCGGCGTCCTTGCGGCCGCCGCCGGTCGGAATCGCCTCGGTGTACTGGGTGGCCGCGGAGTTTTCAGGCGGAACGACCGGCGCGGCAGTTGCCGCCGCGGGCAGGGCGAGGCCGGCGATCGCGATCGCCAACGGTCCAAGTCTGTTTCGCAGGGTCCTCAAGGTCTTCCATCCGCCGCGGCTTCGTAGCATAGAACCCGATGAGGAAGGCTTCGATGCGCCGCGCAGCGCTCCTTGACGACGCTCGCAGCGTCGATTGGGGCGCCGTCGCGATCTGGTTTCTCTGCTCCGGCCTGATCGTCTACCTCGGTCTCAAGGGCGGGGGCTACGACCCTCTCGTCCACGATCAGGTCGGGATCGCGATCTGGTGGTTCGTGCTGGCCGTGGTCCTGGTCGGCGCGCTGCCAGGGCGCCGGCTCGGCCCTCTGGCCTGGACCGCGCTGGCCCTGCTCGCGGCTTTCACGCTCTGGACCGGACTCAGCCTGAGCTGGACCGAGAGCGTCGAGCGCACCGCTGCCGACCTGGCGCGCGTCGCCGGCTACCTCGGCGTTTTCGCCTTCGCGGTGTTCGCCGCCGGGCGCAGCGGGTCGCGGCAGCTCGTCGGCGCGGTCGCAGCCGGCATCGTCGTGGTTTCGCTCGTCGCCCTGCTTTCGCGGTTCCACCCCGCCTGGTTCTCCGGAGCTGGCGAGACGGCGAACTTCCTCAGCAACAACCGGGAACGCCTCTCCTATCCCCTGCACTACTGGAACGGCCTCGCCGCCCTGATCGCGATCGGCCTGCCGCTGGTTCTCCAGGTGGCGACCGGGGCAAGGTCGGTGGCGCTGCGGGTGCTCGCGGCGGCGGCGCTCCCCGCCCTGGTTCTGACCATCTTCTTCACGCTCTCGCGCAGCGGCATCGCCGCCGCCTTCATCGCCCTCGCGATCTTCTTCGCCTTCAGCCCCGACCGCCTCGTCAAGCTCCCCACCCTGGCCGTCGGGGGGCTCGGTGGGGCGATCCTGATCCTCGCTGCCGACAGCCGCGACACCCTCCAGCACGGGCTCTTCAACTCCACCGCCGAAAGCCAGGGCGATGCGATGCTGGCGATCACCCTGGTGGTCTGCCTCCTCGCCGGCCTGATCCAGGCCGGCTTGCTGATGACGCGGCGCCGGATCGGACGTCCCTCCTGGACCGCCGTACCCAGGCGGCAGGCTGTGGCCGCGGTATGCGCGGCCGTGTTGGTCGTGCTGAGCGCCGCCGCGGTTCTGGACGCGCCCGGGCGCGCCTCCGACGGCTGGGACGAATTCAAGCAATCGGGTGGGCCGGGCAAGGGCGCCGACCGGCTCGGCAGCACGGCCGGCCAGAATCGCTACCAGCTCTGGAGCGCCGCGGTGAAGGAGAACGCCACCAGGCCGCTATCCGGCACTGGGTCCGGCACGTTCGAGTACTGGTGGGCGCGCACCGGCGACGTCTCGGAGATCGTCCGCGACACCCACTCTCTGTACCTGCAGACGCTGGGGGAGCTGGGAATAATCGGGCTGCTCCTGCTGGTCGCCTTCATGCTCGCGGTCCTGGCCGGGGGCGGCTACGCGGCGCTCCTCGTCAGTCCGCGGCTGCGCCCCCCGCTGGCCGCCGCCCTGGCGGGCTGCACGGCGTTCTTCGTCACCGCCGCCTTCGACTGGATGTGGCAGCTGCCGGTCTTGCCGGTGGCGATGCTGATCCTTGCCGCCGCCCTGGTGACCGCCATGCGATCGGCCGAGCCCGCTCCCGACGCGCTCGGCCTCTGGCAGCGACTCGGGGTTGCCCTGATTGCCCTGGTCGCGATCGTCGCGATCGCGATCCCGCTCGCCTCGACTGCGCTGCTGCGGCAGAGCGAGGAAGACTTCCGTGAGGGCAACCTCGCGGCGGCCCTGAATGCCGCCCGCAGCGCCGAGAACGCCGAGCCGGCTGCGGCCAGCCCCCGCCTGCAGCAGGCCCTTGTGCTGGAGGCGGGCGAGGAGTTCGCCGCCGCGGCCGAGGCTGCCCGCGAGGCAGCCGAAAGGGAGTCGACCAACTGGCGGACGTGGCTGGTCCTCTCCCGAATCGAGGCGGAGCGTGGCGATGCCGAGGCGTCGGTTCGCGCCTACGTGAAGGCGCGCTCGCTCAACCCCGCTCCTCGATCTTCGATCGCTGACCGGGACCCTTGGGATACTTGCGAGTGGATACTTCGAAAGGAATGAGATGAGCTTGTCCCGCCGGTTCGGCGCGCTTGTCGTGCCGATCGCCCTCATTGCGTTTCTGGCGGCCGGTTGCGGAGAAACCGTGATCGACGACGTCAAGGCCGAGGGTGCGATCGAAAGCAACCTGGAGAAATCGCTTCATGAGAAGATTGCGGCGGTGGATTGTCCTGCCGACGAAAAGGTGGAGACGGGCAAGACCTTCGCCTGCTCGGTGAAATTCTCCGACGGCAGGCAGGAAATTGCCACTTTGAAGATCCTCAACCAGGATGCCGACGTGAGTCTCGTCGGTCTCAAACCGAATAACTAGAGAGAGGCGAATGAGCGACTTGACCACGGCCCCGTCCGAGCTGACCACCCACGCCAGGCTGCGAACCTGGGTCGACGAGATCGCGGCCCTGACCCAGCCCGACGCCGTCCACTGGTGCGACGGCTCGGCCGAGGAGTACGACGCGTCTGGCGCAGAGCCTGATCGAGGCTGGGACTTTCGAGCGCCTCTCCGACGCCAAGCGTCCCAACTCTTACCTCGCCCTCTCCGACCCCGCCGACGTCGCCCGAGTCGAAGACCGCACCTTCATCTGCTCCGAGCGCGAGGCCGACGCCGGCCCGACCAACAACTGGCGCGATCCGGCCGAGATGCGGGAGACGCTGAACGGCCTGTTCAAGGGCTGCATGATGGGGCGGACGATGTACGTGGTGCCCTTCTCGATGGGCCCGCTCGGCTCCGACATCTCCGAAATCGGCGTCCAGCTCACCGACTCCGCCTACGTCGCGACGAACATGCGGATCATGACCCGGATGGGCAGGCCCGCGCTCGAGATGCTCGGCGAAGACGGCGACTTCGTCCCCTGCGTGCACTCGGTCGGGATGCCGCTGACCGAGGGCAGTCGAAGACGTCCCCTGGCCCTGCAACGAGGACAACAAGTACATCGTCCACTACCCGGAGAGCCGCGAGATCTGGTCGTTCGGCTCCGGCTATGGCGGCAACGCCCTGCTGGGCAAGAAGTGCTTCGCGCTGCGGATCGCCTCGGCGATGGCCCGCGATGAGGGCTGGCTGGCCGAGCACATGCTGATCCTCAAACTGACCTCGCCCGAGGGCACGGTCAAATACGTCACCGGCGCCTTCCCCTCGGCCTGCGGCAAGACCAACCTGGCGATGCTGGTCCCGACCCTGCCCGACTGGAAGGTGGAGACGGTCGGCGACGACATCGCCTGGATGAAGTTCGGCGAGGACGGCCGCCTCTACGCGGTCAACCCCGAGGCCGGGTTCTTCGGCGTCGCGCCGAACACGAGCCACAAGACCAACCCCAACGCGATGGACACGATCGAGCGCAACTCGATCTTCACCAACTGCGCCAAGACCGACGACGGCGACATCTGGTGGGAGGGGATGACCGGGCGAGCCGCCGGAGCACGTCGATCGACTGGCACGGCAACGACTGGACGCCCGATTCCGAGACGCCCGCCGCCCACCCGAACGCCCGCTTCACGACGCCGGCCTCGCAGTGCCCTTCGATCGCACCCGAGTGGGAGGACCCCGCCGGCGTGCCGATCGACGCCTTCCTCTTCGGCGGTCGCCGGGCCACGGTGGTGCCGCTGGTCCATGAGGCCTTCGACTGGGAGCACGCCGTCTTCATGGGGGCGACGATGTCCTCGGAGACGACCGCCGCCGCCGCCGGCGCGGTCGGGCAGCTGCGCTTCGACCCGATGGCGATGCTGCCTTTCTGCGGCTACAACATGGCCGACTACTTCGCCCACTGGCTGGCGATCGGCAAGCGCGAGGGAGCGGTGCTGCCGCGCATCTTCTACGTCAACTGGTTCCGCAAAGACGCCGATGGCAAGTTCCTCTGGCCCGGCTTCGGCGAGAACAGCCGCGTGCTGGAGTGGGTCTTCCGCCGTTGCGAGGACGCCGCCGGCGCGGTCGAGACGCCGATTGGCTTGCTTCCCACGGAGGGCGCGATCGACACCGACGGCCTCGACGTCTCCGAGGAGGCGATGCAGGAGCTGCTCAACGTCGACACCGAGCTGGTCAAGGCACAGCTGCCGCAGGTCAAGGAGCACCTGGCCAAGTTCGGCGACAAGCTGCCGCCGGAGATCGCCGACCAGCTCGCCAGCCTCGAGCAGCGCCTGGCCTAGGCCCATGATCCGCTTGACGCGAGCGATAGCGGCAGTACTCGGCACTGATCCTGGTCGGCGCGATGGTCGTGCCGACCTCCGGGACGTCTAGGACCACCAGGCCATCGACGCGAGCCTCGTCGGGGCGGATGATGGTCCTCGGCTATCGACGCGATCAGCGCGACCTCGACGACGAGCCGGTGATCGGCAAGTTCTCGGTAGCGCCCGCGCGGTTCGCCGAGCACCTCGACACCTTGATTCGGCGAGGCTGGACGTTCGTCGACCTCGACGCCGTGCTCGCCTCCATGGACGGCGAGCGGGCGCTGCCGGATCGCGCGGTGCTGCTGACCTTCGACGACGCCTATGCCGACCTGCTCGACGTCGTCTGCCCGATGCTCGAGGAGCGCGGCATTCCCGCGGTCGCCTTCGCCGTCACCGATCGGGTCGGCGGCACCAATGTCTGGGACAACGAGAACGGCGCGCAAACCCTGGAGCTGCTCGACGCCGACGGCCTCAGGCAGATCGCGGCACGCGGAATCGAGATCGGCTCGCACACCGCGAGCCACCCGCACCTGCCGCAGGTCCCGCCAGATCAGCTCGACGCTGAGGTGGTCGCTTCCGCGGACCGGCTCGAATCGCTGGGGCTGCCGCGCCCGCGGGCCTTCTCCTATCCCTACGGGCTCTGGACCCCCGAGGTGGCAGAAGCCGTCAAGGACGCCGGCTACGAGATCGCCTTTGCCGTCGACCGCGGGGCGGTCCAGAACGGCTGCAACCGTTACGCGCTGCCGCGGACCGCGGTCCATTCGACCGACACCGGACCTCAAGCTCCACCTCAAGATCGGCGTCGCTGAGCTGGCCGAAAGCCCTCCGCAACGTCCTCCGCCTGCTGGCCCGTGTGCGGGGCAACGGCTACAGCTCCGTAGGCCTGCGCCAGCTCGGGGTCCTTCTCGGCCAGCATTTCCGCCAGCTCGACCATCACCTTGCACTGCTTCCAGGTGGCGTCGTCCTGCATCTTGCCGTCGATCATGTGGACGCCGCGTCCATCGGGGATCGCCTCGAGGACTTTCTTCGCGAACTTGACCTCGTCCGGGGGCGGGCTGAAGACCTTCTTGGCGATGTCGATCTGGACCGGGTGCAGCGACCAGGCGCCGACGCAGCCGAGCAGGAAGGCGGCGCGGAACTGGGTCTCGCAGCCGGCCGTGTCCTTGATGTCGCCGAAGGGACCGTAGAAGGGCAGGATCCCGGTCGCGGCGCAGGCGTCGACCATGCGGGCGATCGAGTAGTGCCAGGGGTCCTGCTGGGCGGTGACGCGGTCGGCCTCGGGGTTCTCGGGGTCGGCCGGGTCCTCCATCGAGCGGTAGCCGGGGTGGCCGCCGCCGACCCGGGTCGTCTTCATCCGCCGTGAGGCGGCGAGGTCGGCCGGGCCGAAGCTCATGCCCTGCATGCGCGGGCTGGCGGCGGCGATCTCCTCGACGTTGACGACGCCCTGTGCCGTCTCCAGGATCGCGTGGACCAGGATCGGGCGGTCGAGCTTGGCCTTGGCCTCGAGCTGGGCCAGCAGGCGGTCGACGTAGTGGATGTCCCAGGCCCCCTCGACCTTGGGCACCATCACGACCTCGAGCTTGTCGCCGATCTCGGTCACGAGGGTGGTGAGGTCGTCGAGGACCCAGGGGCTCTCCAGCGAGTTGACCCGCGTCCACAGCGCCGTCTGGCCGAAGTCTGACTCGGTCGCGGCCTTGATCAGGCCTTGGCGCGCGGCCTCCTTGCGGTCGACCGGGATCGCGTCCTCGAGGTTGCCGAGCAGGATGTCGGTCTTCTCGGCGATGCCAGCCGCCTTGGCGACCATCTTCTCGTTCGAGAAGTCGAGGAAGTGGATCATTCGCGACGGCTTGACGGGGATCTCGCGCAGCGGCGCCGGGGCGCCGATCGCCTGGGGCTGGAAGAAGTCTCTGGGGTTTCTCAAGGTGCTCCTCGGGTCGTTCGCTCTCTGGGCCGGCGGGAATCTAGCCGGCCGGCGTCTTTGCCGCCTGTTGCGGCCGTAAATTCCCTGCAATGGAGGCTGCCGAGCGCGACAGCACGCAGGACTGGCTGCTGCCGGAGGGCTCGGCCCCGCCGCTGCTGAGCGAGCTGGAGCAGCGGATCGACGAGGCGCTGATCATCGCCAGGGCCTCTGAAAAGGCTGCGATGGCGGTTGGCGACGCGGCGCTCGACGCGGCGCAACAGGCCCGCCGGGCCGCGGACATCGCCGAGCGGGCAACCGCGGTCGCGCTCGAGGCCGGCGCGGCGGCGGCGGTCAACTCGGCAGTCCTACCGGAGCAACCGTCGGAGGACGCCGCACTGCGCAGCTTCAGCGAGCGCGCAGATCGGGTTGTGGCGCGGCTGCGAGCGCTGGAGCGGCGACCGCGCTGGAGGCGGCCAGCCAGCGCCGCCGCAGGCCGTCGCCGACCCGGCGACTGAGCTCCGCCGCCGGCGGCAGGGCGGCGCCGTCGAGCGAGCGAGCGGGCTCGACTCCGCGGACCGAGCCGGTGAGGAAGACCTCGTCGGCCGCCAGCAGGTCGCTGCGCGTCAGCCGTGCCTCGCGGACGTCGATTCCGGCTTCGCGCGCGGCCGCGATCGCCCCGGCACGGGCGATGCCGGGGAGGATGCGCCCGTCGTCGGCGGGTGTTTTCAGCACTCCGTCGCATGCTGCGAACACGTTCGCCCGGCTCGCCTCGAGCACCTCGGCGCGATCGAACAGCAGCGGCACGGTTCCCCCTCCGATCTTTCCCAGCGGTCGGCGATCGGCCCACTTGTGCCGGCCGAGCCCACCCGGGCGGGGCAGCGAACACAGGATGGCGGCGCGCTCCCAGGCGGGGAAGAAGTCAGCCGGGTCGACGTCTTCCGTCGCGAACGCCGCCTTCGCGTGGGCGGGGTCGACCGTAATCCGCATACGCCCCAAGGTGAGGCTGCGCGCGCGCGCGCAGGCCTCCTCGCCGAGCCGCGGCGGCGCTGCGACGCCAAACAGGGTGGCCAGGCTCGCAGCGAGGCGATCGAGGTGAGCGTCGAGCTCGACCGGCTCGCCGTCGACGACCAGCAGGGTCTCGAAAAGACCGCGTGCTTTGTCGGGGGTGCGGGGAGTGGTCATCGCGAGAGTATTTTGACGGGCCTCGTCTCGGGCCCATGCAAACGCTACTGATCGACAACTACGACTCCTTCACCTTCAATCTCTTTCAGCTGCTGGCAGAGGAGAACGGAGTCGAGCCAGTCGTCATCCGCAACGACGAGGCGAGCTGGGCCGAACTGTCGCGGCTGGCGTTCGACAACGTCGTCCTCTCGCCCGGGCCGGGACGGCCGGAGCGGCGGCGCGATTTCGGCGTCTGCGCCGAGGCGATTCGCCACTGCGAGGCGCCGTTGCTCGGCGTCTGTCTCGGCCATCAGGGTCTCGGCTGGGTCTACGGCGGTCGAGTCGCGCGGGCGCCAGAGCCCCTGCACGGGCGCTTACGGCCGGTCGCGCACGCCGGCTCGCCGCTGTTTGCCGGCATCCCACGGCGTTTCGAGGCGGTCCGCTATCACTCGCTCTGCCTTCGGGACCCGCTACCGGCCGAACTGGAGCCGATCGCCTGGGCGGATGACGGGGTGGTGATGGGGCTCGCGCACCGGACCAGGCCCCAATGGGGTGTCCAGTTCCACCCCGAGTCGGTCGCCACCCAGCACGGCCGGCGTCTGCTTGCCAACTTCCGCGACCTCACAGCTCAACGATGACCTTGGTGCGCCGGATCGACCGGCCGGTCGATCCGGCGATGGCTTTCACGGCGCTCTACCGAGACAGTCCCAGCGCATTCTGGCTCGACAGCAGTCGGCCGGATCAGCGCGCTCGGTTCTCCTTCATGGGCGACGCCGGCGGTTCGCTGGGCGCGACGGCCGTCTACGACGTCGACGCGCGTGAGGTGACGGTGGAGCGGGACGGCGCCACGGAGGTACTGGCGGAATCGATCCTCGACTACCTGGAGCGTGAGTTGCGGCGCCTGCGCCCGCTCGCGGCGGAGCTGCCGTTCGACTTCGACTGCGGCTTCGCCGGCTACCTTGGCTACGAGCTGAAGGCCGACTGCGGCGCCGCTTCGGGGCGCCGTTCGCCGCTCCCCGACGCGGCGTTCGTCTTCGCCGGGCGGATGATCGCCTTCGAGCACGAGCGTGGTCGGACATACCTGCTCTGCCTGGGCAATCCCGGCGACGAAGAGGCGGAGACCTGGCTCGAGGCCACAGCCGAGGTCTTGACGGCTCTGCCGCTTGGGCACGTGCCAGACACGGCGGCGCTCGCAAGTCCCCCCTCCGAAGTCGAATTCGATCTCGCTCGTTCGCCGCAGCGCTATCTGGCCGACATAGCCGTTTGCGAAGAGCGCCTGCTGGACGGTGAGAGCTATGAGATCTGCCTGACTAACACGGTCGAGGCCGAGGTGGATGCCGATCCCCTCGACCTATATATGGAGCTGCGCCGGCTCAATCCGGCGCCGTTCGCCTCCTATCTGCGTTTCGGCGACCTCGCGGTGCTCAGCTCCTCGCCGGAGCGGTTCCTCCGGATCGACCGGCACGGCGGCGTGGAGACGAGGCCGATCAAGGGCACGGCGCGCCGCGGCGATTCTGCGGCCGAGGACGCTCGCCTGGCGACAGAGCTGCGGGACAGCGAGAAGAACCGGGCCGAGAACTTGATGATCGTCGACCTAATGCGGAATGACCTCGGCGCCGTTTGCGAGGTGGGCAGCGTCGAGGTCCCGGCGCTGATGGAGGTCGAGACCTACGAGACGGTGCACCAGCTCGTCTCGACCGTCCGCGGGCGGCTGCGGGAGGGAGGAATCGCACTCGACTGTGTCCGTTCCTGCTTTCCCCCCGGCTCGATGACCGGTGCGCCGAAGCTGCGGACCATGGAGATCCTCGATGAGCTGGAGGGTCGGGCGCGGGGCATCTACTCGGGTGCGATCGGCTACTTCGGCCTTAGCGGCGGCTGCGACCTCAGCGTCACGATTCGAACGATCGTGCTCGACGGCAAGGCGGCCTCGATCGGCGCGGGAGGCGCCATCGTCTTGCAATCTGACGCCCAAAATGAGCTCGAAGAGGCCCTCCTGAAGGCGCAAGCGCCGCTGCGGGCGATCGGCTCGTCGCAGTAAAACGAGCTGTTCCTGCCTGCGAACCCAAGTTTTCGCGAGAGACCTTGAGCGAAAACATTGAGTTTGGCCAGATGTTGGACCTGAAGAACTGAGCAATCGTCCAATTCGTCGGTACTTTGCCGCTCCTCATGGACCGCCCGCAGGGGCGCCGATCCGAATTCCCGACAGCTAAAGAGAGAGATCCGGATGACCGCTCGTTCGCACCCCCAGTTCAAACTTCGCTGGCTAGTGCTGGCCTTGGTGGCGTGTTTTGTCGCGTTCTGCGTGCTCGCCGCTACCAGCTCGGCGGCGCAGAAGCGCTCGCTCGAAACCGTCAACCTCTGCATCAAGCAGAGCGGCCCGGAAAAAGGCGCCATTCGCTTCGTCAAGCCGAAGCTGAAGTGCCTCAAGGGCGAGAAACGCGTCCTCATCCTGACCACCAAGAGCCAGCAGGGCGTGCTTGGCGTCGAAGCCGGCAGCGGCTCGACCGGCCCCGCCGGCGCCGCTGGCAAAGACGGCTCAAACGGCGCTGACGGCAAAGCTGGCGCAGGCGGTAAAGACGGGACGACCGGTCCTGGCGGCGCCCAAGGTCTCAGCGGCCCCACCGGTCCCGTTGGTGCGACTGGTCCCGCTGGCGCCCCTGGTGCAAACGGGTCCGCTGGTCCAGCCGGCCCAGCCGGAGCGACTGGCCCCGCCGGAGCTGACGGCGAAGATGGAGCCGATGGCGTCGACGGCAATGACGGCGCTACCGGTCCGACCGGCAAAGACGGCACCGACGGCACCGACGGCGAAGACGGCGCAACCGGTCCCGCTGGCCCGGAGGGGCCGACCGGCCCCGCTGGCGCCGACGGCAAAGACGGGATAGACGGCGTCGACGGTAATGACGGCGCTACCGGTCCGACCGGCAAAGACGGCGCCGACGGCACTAACGGCGAAGACGGCGCAACCGGCCCCGCTGGCCCGCAGGGTCCGACCGGCGCCGACGGCAAAGACGGCGTCGACGGCAAAGACGGCGCCACCGGCGCAGAGGGTCCTGACGGCAAAGACGGGATAGACGGTAAAGACGGAGCCACCGGTCCGACCGGCGCCGACGGCAAAGATGGCGCTGACGGCGCCACCGGTAAAGACGGGCTGGACGGCAAAGACGGCGAGGACGGCAAAGACGGAGATGACGGCGCTACTGGCGCCGACGGTAAAGACGGCGCCACCGGTCCGACCGGCGCCGACGGCAAAGATGGCGCTGACGGCGCCACCGGTAAAGACGGGCTGGACGGCAAAGACGGCGCCGACGGCACTAACGGCGAAGACGGCGCAACCGGCCCCGCTGGCCCGCAGGGTCCGACCGGCGCCGAAGGCAAAGACGGCGTCGACGGCAAAGACGGCGCCACCGGCGCAGAGGGTCCTGACGGCAAAGACGGGATAGACGGTAAAGACGGAGCTACCGGCCCGACCGGCGCCGACGGTAAAGACGGCACCGACGGCGTCGACGGAAAAGACGGCGCCACCGGTCCGACCGGCGCCGACGGCAAAGATGGCGCTGACGGCGCCACCGGTAAAGACGGGCTGGACGGCGAGGACGGCGCAACCGGCCCCGCTGGCCCGCAGGGCCCGACCGGCGCCGACGGCAAAGATGGCGCTGACGGCGCCACCGGTAAAGACGGGCTGGACGGCGAGGACGGCGCAACCGGCCCCGCTGGCCCGCAGGGCCCGACTGGCGCCGACGGCAAAGACGGCGCCGACGGCGAGGACGGCGTCACCGGTCCGACCGGCAAAGACGGCGCCGACGGCGAGGACGGCGCGACCGGCCCCGCTGGCCCGCAGGGCCCGACCGGACCGGCTGGACCCGCTGGTCCCACCGGCGCAACCGGTCAGCAAGGCGCCGTCGGAACGACGGGCGCAACCGGTTTGAAAGGCGCAACGGGCGCAACCGGTCCGGAAGGCTCAAAAGGCACGACGGGCGCGACCGGCGTCGCCGGCTCGATTTCCGGCTACGCCAAAGTGACGGCGACGTCGGCGAGCAGCACCTCCGATCCGAAGAGCGCTACCGCTACGTGTGCCGCTGGCAAATCGGTGATCGGCGGCGGCTTCTCGATCACGACCACGACCGACCCCGAGTCGCTTACCCCCAGCGTCAACCAGCCGACCGCCACGAACGACGGCTGGACGGTCACCGTCAACGAGGACGGCCTCGGCAGCAGCGTCAACTGGTCGGTCACGGCGTACGCGCTCTGCGCGACCGCCACTCCTTAGCCCGGCAGCCAGGGAGAAGTGCTGTCGCCCACCCCCGCTGGCACAGGGGGGTGGGCGACGTTTTGCTAGCCGACCGGGACTATCTGACCGGAGTTGACGAGCTGCAGGGCGCGGGTGAAGCTCGGGTCGAAGACCTCGATCTCGACGTCGACGCCGGGGTAGGCCAGGTACACGCTCGTCGGATCGGCGCGGTTGAAATAGACGACCGCCTTGCCCGGCGCGGTACCGAGAACGCCGCCAGGTTCTTCGCCCTGTCGACGCAGGGCCGCGACAGGAGTCGGAATGGAAGTAGGTGCCGACGGTGAGGAAGTCGGCGCGCGGATCGCCAGCCTCGGCGCCGTCGGTGAGGTAGCGGATGTAGGTGCGGCCTTCGCCGGGTCGGCTCAGCTCCAGCTCGGTCCCTGGCTGCTCGCCCGCCCAGTAGACGGGCGTGTCCTCGCCGGAAACCTCGTCGCGCAGCGACTCGACGCTGACGATCTCCGCCTCGCCCGAGTCCGAAGAGGAGTCGTCGCCCGAGGCAAGCCAGGCCACCAGCAAGACCGCCGCGACCACGACCAAGGCTAGGGCGATATACGTGCGGATCCGGTTGACGTCGTTGCCGGACTTATCGGCTTTTGGTTTCTCCATGCGCGAAGCCAATCAGAGCGCCCGGCGTCTCTTCGACTGGGCTGTCGCTCAGCCTTCGCAGCGCGAGCCGAAATGAGTCGCCCAGACGGATGCGCCGGCGTGGCCTTCGAGGTTGCCGGTGAGAAGGCCGATGCCAGCCTCGTCGTAGTCGCCGAGGATGTTCTGGCGGTGGGTCGGCGAATTCATCCAGGCGCGAAAGATCGCCCGCACCGAGCCGTACTTGCCGGTTCCCCAGGCGAGGTTCTCGCCGGCATGCCAGCAGCTTTCGCCGATGTAGCCCGCCGCGCGAATCCAGTAGACGAATTCGCGACCGCAAGCGAAGTGGCTGAAGCTGTCGCAGCGCAGCACGTCGCCGGCCTTGCCTCGCGCCGACCGGTCCAGCTCTTCGGCCTCCTTCAGCTCCCCGAGGCCGGCGGCGGCCCGGGCGAAGTTGGTCATGCAGAGCATCGCCTGCTCACGCGCCTCCGCCGACGCGGCGCCCTCGCTGCCTGGGCAAGTCGCCGCCGTCGCGATCAAAGGGTTGGTCGTTGCGACCCGAGCGGTCGCCGACCGCTCGGCCGGCGTCACCGCTTTCTGCGTGCCGATCGCGCCCGCGCTCGGCACGAGGGCCAGGCAGAACAGCGAGGCGGTGGCGAGAGCGGTGGCGAGCTTGAGACCCATCGCTCCGTTGTCGTCATCGGGGTCATCCCCCGCGCAGGCCCCTGCCACCCCCTGGACGTATATACGAGCGAAGCGCCCAAAACAACCGCGCCGATATCCTTCGCTCTCCTCCGTCAACCGACCCCGAGCAGGAGAAATGGCCGTAGACACCGCCGCATACAGCGAGCAGACCGAGCTTCAGCGCGACATCACCGAGATGGTCCGCCAGTTCGCCGACGAGAAGATCATCCCCAACGCCGAGCACTACGACCACGAGGACTCCTTCCCGGAGCCGATCGTCGAGGAAATGAAAGAGCTGGGCCTGTTCGGGGTGACGATCCCGGAGGAGTACGGCGGCATGGGGCTCGACCTGACGACCTACGCGATGATCGTCGAAGAGCTCTCGCGCGGCTGGATCTCGATCTCCGGCGTCGTCAACACCCACTTCATCGGCTCCTACCTGCTGATGAAGTTCGGCACCGAAGAGCAGAAGCAGTACTTCCTGCCGAAGATGGCGACGGGCGAGATCCGCGCCGCCTTCTCGCTGTCGGAGCCCGAGGTCGGCTCCGACGTCCAGGGCATCAAGTCCACCGCCAAGAAGGGCGAGGACGGCAAATGGGAGCTGAACGGCCAGAAGATGTGGGTCACCAACGGGCTCGGCTCCAGCGTCGTCTTCGTCCTGATGAAGACCGACCCCAAGGCCGAACCGGCCTACAAGGGCATGACCTGCTTCATCACCGAGAAGGAGCCCTGGGCGGAAACCAACTCAGGGCGACTTCGAGGGCCTGATCGTGCCGCCCAAGATCAAGAAGATGGGCTACAAGGGCGTCGAGTCGACCGAGCTCGTCTACGACGGCTACAGGTGCCCCGCCCGAGCGCGTGCTCGGCGGCGAGGAGGCGGGCGTCGGCGAGGGCTTCGTGCAGATGATGGACGCGCTCGAGGTCGGCCGCGTCAACGTCGCCGCCCGCGGCGTCGGCATCGCCCAGCGCGCCCTCGAGCTGGCCCTGCGCTACAGCCAGGAGCGCAAGACCTTCGGCAAGCCGATCGCCCAGCACCAGGCGATCCAGTTCAAGCTCGCCGACATGGCGACCAAGATCGAGGCCGCCCGCCTCGTCACCCGCAAAGCGGCGCGGATGAAGGACGCCGGCGAGCGCTCCGACCTCGAGGCGGGGATGGCCAAGCTGCTCGCCTCGGAGACCGGCAAGGAGTGCGTCGAGGAGTGCTTCCGCATCCACGGCGGCTACGGCTACTCGAAGGAGTACGAGATCGAGCGCCTCTACCGCGACGCGCCGCTGCTGCTGATCGGCGAGGGCACCTCCGAGATCCAGCGCATGGTGATCGGCAAGAAGCTCCTGCAGCGCCACAAGATCTGACGAGGACGCTGCGAGGCGCCTGGCGGCGTCCTCGCTTAGATCATCCGGAGCCGGTCGCAGGTCTGGGTGCTCGTACCCGTGGTGTGCCTGGTCGGTGTCGTCGCCGCCGAGTGCGGGTGATGAGTCGCCGGTGTTGAGTGCGCGTGTCGTTGTCGTTGGTCGTGCCGCGGGTCGAATGGCCGTTGGCGCTGGTGTCGTCGGTCGCCTTCGGCCCTGTGCGCCGGTTCGCGTATGGGTGCCGGTGTCGTCGTCTCGTCGTCATCGTCGTCGCCGCCGCCCGGGCCCGCTGCTGTCGTCGTCATCGCCGCCGCCCGGGCCGCTGTTGCTGCCCTTGGCCAGCGCCGCCGGCACGTCGCCGATCAGCCCGGCGGCGTTGGCGGCCAGGTAGAGCGGCGACGCGCCGAGCACGAGGAGCGCCAGCAAGAGCGCTCCCGAGCGCCGCAGTGCCGAGGCCTCGCCCGGCAGCAGCGCGTCGTCTGCCTGCAGGCTGCCGAAGACGCGAGCCGCGGGGGGCAAAGTTCGCTTGTCCTTGTCGCTGTTCGCCTTGGACATCGTCTGCCTCCTCGTCGTGTCTGTGCTGGTCGGTTACCCGTTCCTCTCTGCCTAGAACCCGAGCGAACGGCCAAGATCACGCACGGTCAGGTCCCGACGGCGCCCCGCCGGCCGAGCTTCACCTTGCGCGGCTGCGCGGCGACCAGTGGCTGCAGGCGCTCGACGACCTCGCCGCAGCTGGGGCGGGCGCGCCGGGTCGCGGTTCGAGCAGCTCGCAGAACGAGCGTCGCGCAGCTCGGCCGGGATGCTGGGCAGGCAGCGGCCGCGGGCTCCAGCTCGAGCTGGGGGAAGCGCTCGGGCCCGCTGTCGCCCGAGCCCGGCGGGAAGGGCTTCTCGCCGGCGATCGCGTGGAAGAGCGTCGCGCCCAGGCCCCAGGAGTCGGCGGCCGGGCCGATCGCGCCGAAGCTGCCGTCGCCGCACGCACTGCTCGGGCGCCATGTAGGGGTCGGTGCCGAGCGGGCCCTCGGTCCGCGCCGCGCGCTCGAGCGTGCGGGCGATGCTGAGGTCGATCAGGCGTGGCGGCAGGCCCATGACGATGTTGTCGGGCTTGACGTCGAGGTGGACGTAGCCGCGACTGCGCCATGTACTGCAGGGCGCCGGCGACGTGGGCGGCGAGCGGCAGCAGCTGCTGGAGCGGGATCGCGCCGTCGCGCTTGATCAGTCGCCGCAGCGAGGGCCCGTCGAGGTGCTCGATCAGCACGTGCGGGTGGGGCCCGTCGAGGACCGCGTCGAAGCTGCGCACCAGCGTCGGGTGGGCGAGCGCCTCGAGCGCCTCGACCTCGAGCCCGAGGTCGCGCAGCGCCTTCTCCTCCTCGGCCTGGTCGGGCCGCAGGACCTTGGCGACGGCGAGCGCGAACAGCGACTCGTCCCAGACCAGGCAGACCTCGTAGCGGTTGCCGCCGCCGATCGTCTTCAGCACCGCCCGCCCGGGGCGCAGCTCCTCGCCCTCCTCGAACTCCCAGCTCGCGTACTCGCTCACGCCACAAGGGTAGGCGCCCGGCGCGCTCGGCTAGCATCGGAGCTCGATGGCCGACACCAAAGCCCTGATCGAGACCGCGGTGACGCGCTTCCAGGCCGAAGTCCCGGCCCTGCAGAAACTGAAACTCGTCTTCGGCCTGCGAGCTGAAAGCCAAACACGACATCCAGCTCTACCGGGTCGAGCTGCCGGGGCCGAAGATCAGCAAGGACCTGGCCCAGGACGAGCGGGTGCTGGTCGAGATCGACCGCCCCCAGTTCAACGAGCTGGCCGAGAAAGGCACGCTGAAGAGCTACCGCAAGGCGGTCGAGACCGGCCACATCAAGGCCAGCGGCGACTCCAACGTGCTGAAGCTGATCGCCCAGGTGGTCGAGCGCCAAGAGCAGCGCGCGAAGCTGCAGAAAAGTCCACTGAGCGGCACGCCGCTCGACGCGCCGCGCGCGGATAGCATCCCGCGCCGTCCAACCCAGAGGAGATGCGAGCAGATGAGCGAGCAGACGTACGAGCTGACCACCGACCAGGCCGAGCGCGAGGCATCCGGCGCGCACGCCTACGGCCGCTACCTCGAGGAGTTCGAGGTCGGCGCCGTCTACAAGCACTGGCCGGCCAAGACCGTGACCGAGGCCGACGACCACCTCTTCTGCCTGATCACGATGAACCACCACCCGCTGCACCTCAACGACGTCTACGCGAGCAAGTCCCAGCAGGGCCGCAACGTCGTCGTCGGCCCGCTCGTCTACTCGCTGGCCCTGGGCATGTCGGTCTCCGACGTCTCCGGCAAGGCGATCGCCAACCTGGCGACCGAAGACCTCAGCCACCCGAACCCGGTCTTCCACGGCGACACCCTCTTCTGCGAGACCGAGGTGCTCGACGTCAAGCCCTCGAAATCGAAGCCCGACCGCGGCGTCGTCAAGGTCCACACCCGGGTGCTGAACCAGGACGGGCGTGCTGGTGGCGGAGTTCAAGCGCCTGGTGCTGGTGCCGCGGCGCGAGCCGGGCGCGTAAGCATTGACGCCTCTCGTCCAGACGCCCGGCCGGGAATCCGGCTTCGCCATTCTGTAACGCGGAAGGCATGATCCGCGCCACGTCGAAGGAGCCGCTTGTGACGCAACAAGAGGGTGTAATCGAGCAGCTGCTCCGCATCGTGCGGCGCAGGAAATGGGTCGTGCTGCAGGCGCTGATCGTGGTGCCGCTGATCGCGCTTGCCTTCTCGCTCAGCCAGGAGGATCAGTACACGGCCTCGGCGACGCTGCTCTTCCGCCAGGCGCCCGACGGGCTGGAGGAAGGCGAAACGGTCATCGACCCGACCCGCGAGGCGGCCACGAACGGCCAGCTCGTCGGCCTGCCGGTGATCGCCGAGAAGGCCGCCGAAGAACTGGAAGGCAAAGCCGACGCGGCCGAAATCCTCGAAAGCGTCGAGCGTCGAACCCGAGCTCCGAAGCCGATACGGCGAAGATCTCCGCCACCACCGGCTCGCCCGAGCTCTCGGCGGAAATGGCGAACGCCTACGGCACCGCCTACATCGACTTCCGGCGCGGCGCCGACCGGGCCCAGGTACAGGACGCGATAAACGTCGCCGAATCCGGTCTCCAACGGCTGTCGCCGGAAGAGCAGGAAGGCAAAGAGGGCGCGGCTCTGACCGAACAGCTCGACCGGCTGAAGCTGACGCAGGCGCTGCAGACGGGCGGCGCCGAGCTTGTTCAGCCGGCCAATCCGCCGTCGAGCCGCTCCTCGCCGAAGCCGGCCCGAAACGTCGCCCTGGGGCTGATTCTGGGGGCGCTGCTCGGCCTCGGCCTGGCCGCGCTGCTCGATCGCCTCGATCGCCGGGTCCGCACGCTCGACGAGCTCGAGAATCTCTACGGGGCTGCCGATCGTCGCCCGCATCCCCCGCAGCCCGCGGCTCTCGCAAACGGCGCTCGGAGGCGATCGGGCCGCAGACTCCGGAGGGCGAGGCGTTCCGCATCCTGCGCACCAACCTGCGCTATTTCAACATCGACCAGGAGCGTCGCTCGATCCTGATCACCAGCCCCGAGGCGGGCGACGGCAAGTCGACGGTCGCCCGCACCCTGGCGATGACGATGACCGAGATGGGCGACGACGTCGTCTTCGTCGAAGGGGACCTGCGAAAAGGCGGCGAGTCTGCGCGGGTCACCGGCACTCCGGCCAGTGGGCTCTCCAACGTCCTTGCTGGAACCCCGTTCGAGAAAGTGCTGATCGACACGAAAGTTCCACTGCCCGGCGGCGGTCACTCGCGCTCGCTGGCGGTGCTGCCGAGCGGTCCCGTGCCGCCGAACCCGTCGGAGCTGCTCGAGAGCGAGCGGATGCGCGACCTGCTGTTCGAACTTCAGGAGCGGTTCCGAGTGGTGATCCTCGACAGCCCCGCTCTGGGCGCGGTCAGCGACGCCCTCGCCCTGGTCCCGGAGGTCTCGGCGATCGTCGTCGTCGGCGCCCTGGGCAGGACCGACCGCGAGGCAGCACAGGAGCTGAGCAAGCAGTTCGCCCTGCTGGACAAGAAGCCGATCGGCGTCATCGCCAACTTCACGGAGCCCGAGCGTGGTAAATACTCGCACTACTACCGCTCCGATCTGGTCGGAAGCGGCACGCCGGCTACCTGACCCGGTTCGGGTCGCCGGCCTCGCGCTCGGCGCCCTCGCGCTCGACGCGCTGCTGGCCCGCGGCGTCGTCGGCGAAGGCCTGTCGAAACCGATCCTGCTCTTCCTCGGCGTCGCCGCCATCGCTTTTGTCCTCCGGTTCCCGCTGGCGACGGCGTTCGTCTTCCTCGGCCTGACCGACTTCGTCTTCTATCCGACCTTCTTCGCCTTCGAACTGGGCCCACTCAGCATTCGGCCCCACGAGCTCGCGCTCGCCGGCCTGCTGGCGCTGGCGCTGATCCGGCCCGAGCGGGAGAGCTGGGGAGGGCCGGCGGGGCTGGCGCTCGCCGCATTCCTCGGGATGCTGGCGCTCGCCGGCGGCCTGGCGGTGCTCGACGGCAAAGCTGCGCTCACCGACGTCTTCAACTGGGGCCGGCCGTTCGGCCTGCTCACCTTCTTCTACGTGGTGGTGAGGCTGTTCCCGCGCCCGGACCAGCGGCGGGCGCTGCTCACCGGCGCCGCCGTGCTCGCCGGCATCGCCGGCGGGGTCGCGTTGCTGGTCGCGCTCGGCGCCGGTTTCGGCGACACGCTCGCCGGCGGCGGCGAATCGATCGTCAAGGAAGAGGAAGGGGCGGCGGGGCTGCTGCGGGTCCGCCTCGCTGGCCTCTCGGCCGCCTACGCGTTGTTCTGGTACGTGCGCGATCCGGCTCGCCGCCGCCCACCACGGGCGCCGGATCGGCTGGGCGCTGGTGCTGAGCGGGATGTCGGTGGCGATTCTGATCAGCTTCAACCGCAACATGTGGCTGGGGATCCTCGCCGGGCTGGCGCTGATGCTGGTCGCTCGGCGGCCCCTTCGTGCGCAGCCGGCTCTCGATCGCGCTGGTGGTGTCGGCGGCGGCGCTCGTGCTTCTGGCCACCTTCGGCACGGCGACCGAAAGCCGCCTGCTCGATCCGGTCGTCCAGCGCGGATCGACCCTGTTCAACCCGCGCCAGGTCGAGGCCTCGAGCTCGCTGACGGACCGCGAGCGAGAGAACCGCGATCGCCTGGCCGGCGGCGAAGCGCAACGCGCTGCTGGGGATCGGCCCTGGAGTCGACTTCGGCGTCTATAACCTCAATTTCGTCGGGCCGCACAGCATCAAAGTCGAACCGCAGCTGTTCATCCACAACCAGTACCTCTACCTGCTCCTGATCTGCGGCATCCCGGGCCTCCTCGCCTTCCTGCTCTTCCTCGGCGTCCCGATCGTGCGCTCGCTCAAACGCTCCCCGACCGACCCCGCGATCACCGCCTGCGGGGTTGGGATCGCGACGATCATGATCAGCTCGATCGTCGCCATCTACTTCTCGGTCGAGGACATGACCGCGATCCTCGGCCTGCTGGCGGGAGTGATCGTCGCCGACTGGGAGACCCGGGCCAGCGATGCCCTCGACTCGGAGCTGATCCCGTGAGCGCCGTTTCCGGCCGGCCTCGGCGCTTCCTCATGGTCATCGACCTGCTCTTCTGGGCCGGGGCCGAGACGCAGCTGCGCCACCTGGCGATCGGCTTGCGCAAGCTAGGGCATGAGGTGACCCTGCTCGCGGTCGACGACGCGACCTCCTACGTCGCCGACCTCGACGAGGCCGGGGTGCAGCTGCGGGTGCTCGGCGTCGAGAACCGGATCGGGCGGCTGCGGGCGCTGCCGCGGATGGCCCGCATCGCTCGTGGATTCGACCTCGTCCACTGCACCGGCTGGGACGCGAGCCTGTGGGGGAGGCTGGCGGCGATCGGCGCCCGCCGTCCGGCGATCGTCACCGAGCACACGGCCGGCCGCAGCTTCCAGGTCAGCAAGAGCGGCGCCTCCCGCGAGCGCGCGATCGCCCTCCACAACCGTCTCCTCGATCGCGCCACCTACGCGACGATCGTCGTCGCCGAGGCCCAGGTCGAGCTGCTGAAGTCCGAGGGGGTCCGGCCCGAGTCGATCGTCCGCATTCCCAACGCGGTGCCGCTGGCCGACCTGCGCCGCCGGGCCGAGACGGGTGTCGACCGGGCGGAGCTCGGGATCCCGGCGGACGCGAAGCTGATCGTCCACGCCGCTCGCTTCACGCCGCCGAAGGGCCAGCCGGTTACTCTGCGCGCCGCGGCCCGCCTGCGCGAGAGCCTCGGCGACGTCCGCGTCCTCTTCGCCGGCGCCGGGCCGGAAGAGGACAAGGTCAAGCGCGAGGCGGCCGAGCTCGGCGCCGAGTGGGCGACCTTCCTCGGCAGCCGCGACGACGTGCCGGCGCTGCTGCGCGCCGCCGACCTGGTCGTCCTGCCCTCGACCGCCGAGGGCCTGCCGATGTCGCTGCTGGAGGCGATGGCGGTGGGAACCCCGGTCGTCTCCACCGACGTCGGCGACGTGCGCTGGCTGCTGGAGACCACCGGCGGCGGCCTCTGCGTGGGCAAGGAAGACGAGGGGGCCTTCACCGAGGCCTGCGCGCGGGTGCTCGGGGACTCCGGCCTGAGCCGGCGCCTCGCCGCGGCGGGCCTCGAGCAGGTCGGGGATTTCGACGCGCCGCGCATGGCCGAGCACTACGCCGAGGTCTTCGAGGCGGCGATCGTCTCCGCTCCGCTGCCCGGGTTTTTCGACGAGCCGGCTGCCGGAGGCTGAGCCATGCCCGCGGCGCTCCCACGCGTGCTCCATGCCTGCGACTTCTTCCTGCGCTACACCGCGATGCTGGCCGGCGGGATGCAGCGGGCCGGCGCCGAGGTGGGGTTGCTGACCCGCGACCACGACCAGGAGTTCGGCGGGCAGGAGGGCGCCGCGGCCGCCTTCGTCTCCACGGCGACGACCGCAGGCTTGAAGCGCTACGTCGTGCCGGGCCGGGTGCGCTCGCCGCGCGGGCTGGCTGAGGCGATGCGGATCCGGCGCGCGGTTCGGCGTCTCGGGGCTGACGTGGTCCACCTCCAGGAGTCGATCGGCAACGACGCGCGCCTGATCTTCGCCAGCGGCGCCCGCCCGCGCCGCTTCGCCCTGACCATTCACGATCCCGTCCGCCACCCCGGGGAAGACGTGGCGCGCAGCTCCGTGCTCGGCAACCGGGCGCTGGTCCGCGCCGCCGGGCTGATCTTCGTCCACGCGGCGGCCCTGCGCGAGGAGCTCGAAGCCGTCTCGCGGCCGCGGGCCCCGATCGTCGTCGTTCCCCACGGGGTCGACCGGGGCGAGGCCCGCCCGCTGCCGCGGCAGCCGACGGTCCTCTTCTTCGGGCGGCTCGGCCACTACAAGGGCCTGGACGTCCTGCTGGACTCGATGGCGGGCGTCTGGGAGCGGCTGCCGGAGGCGAGGCTGACGGTTGCCGGCAACGGCGAGCTTGAGGACCACCCGGCCCTTGCCGATCCTCGGGTGACCGTGCGCGTCGAGCACATACCCGATACGGACTTGCCGGACCTGTTCGCCGCTGCGAGCTGCGTCGCCCTGCCCTACCGGCAGGCGAGCCAGAGCGGGGTGGGGTCGCTGGCCAAGCGCTACGGGCGGCCGCTGGTCGTCAGCGCCCTCGGCGGCCTGCCCGAGCTCGTCGCGGACGGCTCCGGCCTGACCGTCCCGGCCGAGGATCCGGCAGCGCTCTCGGGCGCGTTGCTAGAGATCCTCGCCGACCCGGCGCTGGCGCAGCGGTTCTCGCGCGCCGGCGCCGAGACGGCGAGCGGGGGAGCGGACTGGCGCTCGGTTGCCGAGACGACGCTCGCAGCCTACGAGGAGCATCTGCTCGCCCCACGACGCCGGGGCAACGGTTAACCATGCTCTTCCGCAACACCCTCGCCCAGTCCGCCAGCGTCGTCGCCGGCTACCTCTTCAGCTTCCTGCTGGCCCCGATCATGATCTCGCGGCTGGGGCTCGACGCCTTCGGCGTCTGGGCCGTGACCGGGGCCTTCGCCACCTACGCCGGCCTGCTCGACCTCGGCATCGGCCGCTCGCTCGCCCGCTTCATCGCCGTCTTCGACGCGGCCGACGAAAAGCACCGGATCGACCAGAGCGTCGGGCTCGGCCTGATCGCGACCCTCGTCGTCGGCCTGGCGACGGCGGCGGTCGCGGTTCTGGTGGCGCCCTTCGCCAGCGACCAGCTCGGCGTCCTCGACAGCGGCGAGATGCGGCTGGTGCTGCTGTCCTCGGTGGCGATCTGGACGCTGAACGGGATCGACGGGGTGCTGACGGCGGTCGGGATCGGCCTGCGGCGAATGGTCCCTCCCAACATCGCCACCACCGCCGGCGCCACGATCAACTTCGTCTTCAGCATCGTCGCCCTTGCCCTCAGCTCCAGCCTCGTCGTCTACGCGCTGGCGAACGCCGCCGCCTGCCTCGTCGCGCTGATCCCGGCGGCGATCGCGATGCGTTTCGTCTGGCGCTCGCCCTATGTCGCCTGGCCCAGCCGCGAGCTGGTCAAGGAGGTGCTCGGCTTCAGCGTCAAGAACCAGGTCGGCTGGTTCGCCGACCTGGTCAACTTCCAGACCGACAAGGTGATCATCGCCCTGATGGTCGACATCAGGGCGGCGGCGATCTACGAGATCGCGTCGAGGGTCGTGCTCGCCGTCCGCAGCGTCGCCGTCCTCACCGTCTCGGCGATGATCCCGACCGCGGCGGCGCGGATCGTCGCCGAGGGCCGCGAGGTGGTCGAGGAGATGTACCGGCGCTACACGCTGCGCACCTGCGCGATCGCCTTTCCCCTCTTCACCGTGACCTCGGTGACCGCGCCATTCCTGTTGATAGCGTGGCTGAAGACCGCGCCGGGAGACGCCGAGCTGCTCGTCCCCTTCCTCACCCTGGCCTACTTCGTCAACATCACGACCGCGGTGGGCTCGACGATCGCGATCGGCGCCGGTCACCCCGGCATGGCCTCCGCCAACTCGGTTCTGATCGCCGTCCTCAACGTGATCCTGACCCTAGCCCTGGCGCCGCTGTTCGGCCTCTGGGGCGTGGTCGGCGGCACCTTCCTGGCGGTCACCTTCGGCAGCCTCCTCTTCAACGCCCGCTTCCTGCGGCTGTTCGACCTGCAGCTGGGCGACCTGCTCGCCGGCGTCATGCCCCCCGCCGTGCTGGCGCTCGGGCTGGGGATCCCCCCCGCGGTCATAGCGGTGCTCGTCGGGGTCCCGTCGGGTCGGCCGAGCGCGATCTTCTGGCTGCTGATCGCGAGCGCGATCTACCTGATCCCCTACTGGCTGATCGCCACCCGCCGCGGCTACCTGCCGCGGCAGCTGGAGTTCCGGCCCTTCCGCCGCGAGCCGGTCGCCGCCGCGTCGTGAGCGCCGCCGCCGAACAGCCGGTCGCGCGGGTCAGCGTCCTCACCACCGCCTTTCAGCGCGAGGGGACCCTGCCGAGGCTCTACGAGAGCCTGGTGGCGCAGACGCTGCGGGACTTCGAGTGGGTGATCGTCGACGACGGCTCGACCGACGGCACCGGCGAGCTGGTGCGCCGCCTCCAGGCCGAGGCGGACTTCCGCATCGACTACTTCCGGCAGTCGAACCAGGGCAAGCATGCCGCCGTCAACAGGGCGGCGGAGCGGGCGCAGGGCGAGCTCTGCTCGATCATCGACTCCGACGACTGGTTCACGCCCGAGGCGCTGGAGCGGATGGTCGCCGGCTGGGACTCGATCCCGGCCGAGCTGCGCTCCGAATACGCCGACGTCGAGGGGTTGCGCGTCGACCCCGAGGGAGATCTCGTCTGCGATTCCTACCCCAGCGACGTCTTCGACTCCAACGCCTTCGAGCTGATCGCCCGGCACGGCGTCTACGGCGACAAGATCGGGATGTTCCGGCGCCAGGTCCTGCTCGAGTTCCCGTTCCCCGAGCACCTCGGATGGCACGTGACGCCGGCGCTGGTCTGGAACCGGATCGCCGCCCGCTACTCGACCCGCTACTTCAACCAGGTCTGGGCCTTCACCGACTACCGCGAGGGCGGTCTTACCGATCGCGAGACGGAGCTGCGGCTGCGCTTCCCCGACTCCCAGCTCGAATACTGGACGGAGTACGCCTCGATGCCGAAACCGATGCGGGCCAAGTCCCGGTTCCGCGCCCACGCCAACTACGTGCGCTACTCGCTGCTGCGGAAAACCGGCGTTCGCCGCCAGCTGGCCGAGTCTCCGAGCCCGGGCTGGACGGCGCTGGCCCTGCCGCCCGGGCTGCTCCTCTATCTCCGCGACCGTCGCTGGCTCTCCCGCAACCGCGAGCTCGTGGAGGCCTGGTCGCCCTGAGCACGGAGAGGGTCCGCGCCGTGGTTCTCACCTACGGCTCAGCCGGGGTGCACGAGCCGCTGCTCGAGTCCCTGCTCGCCGAGGGCCTGGCGCCGGAGGGGATCCTCGTCGTCCACAACCCCTCGCGACCGGATGAGTCCGATCCGTCGCTGCTGCCGGGGTGCGAATACCTGCGGATGAGCCACAACCTCGGCTACGCCGCGGCGATGAACCGCGGCATCGAGCACCAGCTCGAACGCGACGGGGAGCTGCTCCTGCTGCTGACCCACGACGCCCGCCTGCGCGCCGGCGCCCTGCCGGCGCTCCTGGCCGCCGCCACCGGCACGGACTACGGCGTGCTCGGGCCGGCCCTGCTCTTCAGCGGCAGCGACGAGCCCTTCTCCTTCGGCGGCCTCACCCGCCCCAACGGCACGATGACGCACCGCTTGGCGCCCCCGGGCGGCGACGAGGTCGCCCCCTGCGACTGGGTGGACGGCGGCACGATGCTGCTGCGAGCCGAGGTGGCGAGGCGGGTGGGGGGCTTTGACGAGGGCTTCTGGGGCTATTGCGAGGAGGCCGACTTCTGCCTGCGCGCGACCAGGGCCGGCTACCGGATCGGGGTCGTGCCGGGGGCGCAGGTGGACCAGGACCCCGGCGGCCCGAAGCGACGGGGCCCCTGGTCTTACCTGATGACCCGCAACGCGATCGCCTACGCCCAGCGCGCGGTGGGATGGCGCGGCGCCGCCTTCGTCACCGCCCGTGCCGGGGCGCTGGCCGTCTACTCCCTGGCGCAGGCTGCGGTCCGCGGCCTCGGGCTGCGACCGCGGCCGGCGGTCGAGCCGTGGTCCGAGGCGGTCGGAACCGCCCGCGGCTGTCTCGACTTCTACCGCGGCCGTTGGGGCCCGCCGCCGAGCCTGCCCGGCGCCGGCGACATGAGCAACGTCGACCCGCCCGCAGGAGACCGCGGCGATGGCGGCTGAACGCCCCCGCGTCCTCCACCTCGGGCCCGAGGTCCGCGGCGGCATGACCGCCGTGATCGCCGGCCTGTTGGAGTCCCCGCTCTCCCGGCGCTACCGGCTGGAGATGGTCGCGACCCACCGTGGCCCCGGGACCGGGCGGCGCCTGCGGGTCTTCCTCGCTGCCCTCTGCAAGCTGACCTGGTGGAGCGCCCGCCGCCGCGGGCGGATCGTCCACGTCCACACCACCGTTCGCGGCAGCCTCTACCGCAAGACCGTCTGCGTGCTGCTCGCCAAGGCGCTGGGACGGCGGGTCGTGCTCCACGTGCACTCCGGGCCCGGCGACATCGCCAGCTTCCGCGCTGGCCTCGGGGTGGCGAGCGTGGCCCTGTTCGGCTTCGCCCTGCGCCGCTCCGACGCCGTGCTGGCGGTCTCGGCGGCGAGCGCCGCGGCATTAGAGGACGCCTTCGGCGCCGGCGGCATCCTCGTCGTCCCCAACGCCGCGCCGCCGGGGCCTTCCCAGCCCGTCGTGCCAGCGGACGGCGGACAGCCGGTTGTCGTCTACCTCGGGGGTTTCGCGAACCCGGTGAAGGGCGGCGCCGTCTTGCTCGAGGCCCTCGAGCGCCCGCAGTTGGCAGACCTGCGCCTGGTCATGGCCGGTCCCGGCGAGCCGCCCCCGCTCGGCGAGCGGCTGCTGGCGGAGCGCAGCGCCCTCGAGTGGTGGGGATGGCTCGGGCCGGAGGAGAAGGACGAGCTGCTGCGGCGGGCCACGATCTTCCTCCTCGCTTCCACCTCGGAGGGCCTGCCGATGGCATTGCTCGAGGCGATGGCCTACGGCCTGGCGATCGTGGCGACCGAAGTTGGCGGCGTTCCCGATGTGCTGACCGATGGCGTCGATGCGCTCCTCGTCGCGCCCGGCGACCCCGATGGCCTTGCCGCAGCCGTCGGGGGCCTCGCCGCGGCGCCGGAGCTGCGCGCGCGGCTGGGGCGGGCCGCCCACGAGCGCGCCGAGCGGCTCAACGCCGACGAGGTGAGCGGGCGCCTCGACTCGCTCTACCGCGAGCTTCTCGGCTAGGACCCAGCCCTAGCCGACCAGCAGCTCTTCGCGCACGGCGGCGATCAAGCCGGAGTCCTCCAGCTTGGGCTGCGCGCCCCGTGGCGCCGCCGCGGCGAGGATCGCCGGCAGCGCCGACTCCTCCTCGACGAGCGCGACCCGACCGGATGCGACCAGCGCCCGGCCCAGCTCCAGCTGGTGGTCGTCGACGGTCTCCCCGAAGCGGCGCAGGCGCGGGAAGACGACCGGCACGTGGCCGGCGCGAACGGCACAGAGGATCGTTCCCACCCCGGCGTGGCTGACAACGTGGGAGGCGCGTTCCATCTGCTCGACGATCTCGGCGAAGGTCATCCACGGCATCGCGCGAGCGGCGTTCGCAGGCGGCGTCCCGGGCCCGTACTGGACCACCAGCTGATCGCCGGGGAGGAGTTCCAGGGCTCGCAGAAAGCGGTCGAACTCGAACGTCGGGTGGCTGCCGACGGTGGCGAAGATCACAGCAGCCTGCCGGCAAAGCGAGCGCGCTTGCGCTTCGCCGCCGCCGGCCACTGGACGAAGAAGGCGTCGGCCAGCGGGTAGACGAGCCGGCCGGTCAGGGATAGGGCGTCGGTCCGGGTCATGCTCTCGACGTAGACGAGGCGGGCGCCGAAGAGCTTCCCAATCAGGAAGAAGGGGAAGGCGAGGGCGGCGCCGGTGGAGAGGATGACGTCGGGTCGCTCGCTGCGGACGACGCGCCAGGCGAGACGCAGGTTGGCGAGAAGCGCGCGGACGCTGCGGTTGGTGGGGCCCCTGGCCAGCACTGTGCGCTCGTCGCGCAGGAGGTAGTCCGAATCGGCCGCCGAAAGGGTGATCCAGGTTCGTTCCAGCCCGTCCCAGGCCGGCTTCATGGTCAGCAGCTGCAGCAGGTGCCCGCCCGGGGAGCAGACCAGCAGCGCGCGCCGGCGCCGATCAGGTGGAGCTGCCACTTGCCGCGCTGCCGAGGGAGACGAGGGAGAGCCCTTCTGCGCTGGCCGCCGCGGCGATCAGCGGGATCGAGCCGACCGTCGCGGCGCCCTCGCCCCGCTGCCCGTACCGGGCCGAGTCGTGCAGCAGCACGATCGCGCCCGGACCGAGGTCGCGCTCGACCAGCGAGGCGATGCGGGCGGGCGAGCTGTCCTCCCAGTCCTGCCCCCAGGCGCTCCAGTAGGCGAGGCCGAGATCGTGCTTCGCGCAGAGGCTGGCCAGCTCGGGCGAGGCGTTGCCGAAGGGCGGCCGGTACCAGGCGGGGCGCTGCCCGACCGTCGTCTCGATCGCCGCGATGCCTTCCGTGAGCTCGGCCTCTGCCTCTTCGCGGGAAAGCTGGTCGTGACGGCGGTGGCTCATCCCGTGGAGGGCGAGCTCATGGCCGTCGGAGAGGATCCGGCGCGACAGCTCCGGGTGCTCCAACACGTGCCTCCCGAGGACGAAGAAGGTCGCCCTCGCCCCGGCCCGATTGAGGGCGTCGAGGACCTGGGGCGTGCAGCTCGGGTCCGGGCCGTCGTCGAAGGTGAGCACCGCGCCCGCGCCGGGAGGAACGTTGCGCAGGCCGGGAGTCTCGCGCCATCGACGCCGCCGCGAGGGGCTCCAGTCGTAGAGGCGCTGGCGGACCGGCCGCGGGATCGCGCGACGCAGCGTGCGGCGGGCTGACATGCGGCGACAGGTTAGTCGTATTCCCGCTTAGACTCCCCGCCGTGGGCGGCCGGCAACTGCGGAACCGATCGAGCGCCGCGACCTTCCTCTGCTACCACTCGATCGCCCCCGAGGGCCCCCGCTACCTGACCGTCTCCGCCGACCTCTTCGAGCGGCAGCTGGCGGCGCTGCGGCGCCGGCAGGTGGCCTGCGAAGGCCTCGTCGGCCTGACCGCGGCCGCCGCAGGCCGCTCCCCGCGCCGCCGCGCCTTCATCACCTTCGACGACGGGTTTCGCGACAACTTCGAGACGGCGCTGCCGCTCCTGCGCCAGTACGAAGCCCGCGCCTTCGTCTTCGTGCTGCCGCCGCTGCTGGCGACCGGCGCGGCCTTCGAATGGCCCGAGGTGAGGGACGACCGCGATCGCTATCCGGCGACGATGCGGTCGGTCACCTGGTCGATGCTCGAGCAGATGAAGGAGGGGGGGTTCGAGGTGGGGAGCCACACGCTCAGCCACCCCCACCTGCCCCAGCTCGGGGGCGAGCAACTGCGGCAGGAGCTGTGGGAGTCGCGGGCCGCGATCAAGGAGCGGCTGGGGAGCTGCGACACCCTCGCCTATCCGTTCGGCGAGTGGCGCCCGGAGGTTGCCGCCGCCGCCGCGGACTGCGGCTACAGCTACGCCTTCACCCTGCCGACGGTCGGCGGCCAGTCGCGGGCGACGCCGCTGACGATCCCACGCGTCAACGTCGACTACCGCGATGACGAGCGCCGCTTCGCGGCCAAGCTCTCGCCGCTCGGCCGGCGCGTGCTGCTGTCGGGCGCGGTGGGCGCTTTGCGGGGTTGGCGAAAGCGGTAAGCGGAGGTTCAACCGCCGCCGCGCCCGGCAGCGGCGATGCGCACCGACTCGACCGTGTCGGTGGCATCGAAGTAGGCGCAATCGGAGCCGCCGAAGGCCCAGATCCTCTCGCCGACGACGGCCACGCCGTGGCCGTGCCGGGCCGTGTGCATGTTCGCCAGCAGGGTCCACTTGTCGTCGGCGGGATCGAACTCCTGAACCGCGCCGGTCACCGTCTCGGCCCCGTCGTCGCCGCCGCCGACCACGATCGCCTTGCCGTCGACGGAGACCGCCGCCACACCGCCGCTGGCAACCGGCATCGGCGGCAGGCTTTCCCATCTATTCGTCTCCGGGTCGAAGCGTTCGGCGGTATCGAGCGCCAGCACCTCCGTGCCGCGCCCGCCGAGGACGTAGAGCTTGCCGTCGATCACCGCCTCGGCGACGTGCTCGCGACGACTGGGCATCGACGGCAGCCGCGACCAGCGCTGCGTGCGGAAGTCGAAGGCGAAGGCATCCGAGCGGGCGATGCTGTTCTTGCCCCCGCCGGCCCAGATCAGGCGGTGGCCGAGGATGCCGACAGCGCCAGCCGCGCGCGGTACCGGCATATCGGGCAGCCGCGACCAGCGATTCGACTCCGGGTCGTAGCGGTAGAAGGTCTTGCGCGTCTTGGCGTCGATCAGCCGCCCGTAGCCGCCGGCGACGTAGATGTCGCCGCGATACTCGGTCAGGCCGATGTGGTTGAGCGGCTCCGGCAGCGGCGCCAGCTCGCGGTAGCGGCCGCTGCGCGGGTCGAACACGGTCAGCTGGTCGCTGGGATCGAGCAGATTGCGTTCATCGCCGAATATCTCGATCCCGGTGGTCCCCCCGACCAGGTAGATCTTGCCTCCGAGGGCGATCGCGCGTGGCTCGTCACGCGGTTCCACGAGGCTCGGGCCAGGCTGCCACGGCGAGGTCAGGCTGACCGTCGGCTGGCATTCGTCGGTGTTGACCCCGATCGCCTCCTTGAGGTCTTTCTCGACTCCGGTCTCGGTCAGCCCGATCGCGGGCAGGCCGATCAGAGCGGCGGCGACGAGGACGACCGGTATCAGCATCCAGCCGCGCATCAGCACGGTCCCCCGGGCTGTGGCTCGAGGAAGTCGGCGAGCGGGTCCAGGTCGACTCCGTCCGGCCGCAGGGCACGCAGCAGCCGTTCGCCGACCGCCTGCCAAGTGAGGGGAGACGCGTGCTCGTAGGCGAGCTGGCCGAGCCGGCGGGCCGTCTCCGGCGCCGCCAGCTCGAGCATCGCCGCGGGGAGCGCGTCCTCGTCGGCGGGGTCGACGACGCGGCCGCCGTCCCCGATCGCGTCGGCGGCGCCGCCGACGGTCGTGCCGATGCTGGGCAGCCCGGTGGCGCCGGCGTCTAGGTAAGCGATTCCGAAGGGCTCGTGGGAGGAAGGCATGAGGAAGCAGGTCGCCTGGCGCAGCAGCTCACCATACCGGCGCTGGCCCTCTGCCGAGCCGAGCGGCAGCACCCCGTGTCCAGTCACGCCGGGGGCATCGACGGAGGGATGGTTGCCGACCAGATCCAGGGTCGCCTGCGGATGGAGCCGGCGCACGGCCGCGAAGGCCTCGAGCACCGCGGCGCCTCGCTTGCGGCGCCAGTCGGCGCCGACGAAGAGAAAGCGTGGCAGCGACCAATCGCGCTCGGCCCGGCCGGCCTCGATGTTGCGCCCGACCCCGACGACGTGCACCTTCTCGGCGGCGATCCCGTAGTCCCGGCGGACCGATTCGGCCGCCCAGGCGCTGGCCGCGCCGCAGGCCCGGCTCGCTTCGTAGATCCGCCTCTGGCGGCGGCGCCAGCGGTCGCCGGAGCGAGCGCTCAGCGAGTCGTACGGAGGTTCGCCCTGGCTCAGCGCTTGGACGACGGTCATGTCCTCGAAGGTGACGATTGGGAGCGAGGTCGAAAGCGTGTAGCCGCTGCCGATCGTCACCACCCCCTGGAGGTCGCCCGCGCGTCGCAGCGACCGGTCGGCGGCGGCCCCGCAGGCAGCGGCGAAGAAGCGGCTGGTCGATTGGGCGGCCCAGGACATTCGCAGCAGCCAGGAGACTCGGCCTGCGGCGGGGAACATCGCGCGCACCGGTACCACCTCGCAGCCGCTGGCCTCGAGCCCCCTCAACAGCCGCGCCGGCACGCCCGACCAGGACGCGGGGTCCGTCGGATCGCCCTGCTGGACCAGCGCTATGCGGGTCAACGTCTTGCTTCTCCGTGTAGGGGGGAGGCGCCGATGCTCGCCAGACTACGGGTCCGGCTGGCTGGCTCAGCCCGGCTGGACCGAGTCCCAGGTCTTGCCGAGCTTGGCGGCATCGAGCCGGATCGAGGAGGCCCCCGGGGTCTCGCCGCCGTTGCGGTAGAGGCCGTCCTTGATGTAGGCGTAGGAGGCGCCGGGAGCGATCATGCTGACGCCGCTGCCGCTGTCGATGCGCTGGCCGTTGAGGTAGAGCTCATAGAAGCCGGCGTCGGCGCCCGATGCCTTGAAGTGGATCGTCACGTCGTGCCAGGTGTGCTCGGGAACCGGGGCGAGGAAGCGGTCGCCGTCCATCGAGGGTCCGTGGCTCCAGAGGCCTTTCGGGTTGTCCTCGTATTCGCCGTCGTCGCCCTCGTAGTCCCAGAGCTGCAGGCCGAAGTTGGGGCTGCCGTCGTCGTCGCCCTTGAACTGCATGATCAGGTTGTGGGCGCCGGGCTCGCCGTAGACCATCGACTCGATGTAGAAGGAGAATCCGTAGTAGTACTCCTCGCCCTCGTGAAACTCGATCATCCCGTTGGTGCTGCCGCCGCCGGTGCCGCCGAGGATCAGCTCGGAGCGGTCCTGCGAGCCGCTCAGCGTCACCTTGCAGGAGGAGCTGCCGCTGCGGGCGATGTCGCTGGCCACCGTCGGGATCGCTTCGCCGACGCCGGCGGTGTTCCAGTTGAGCAGGCTTCCCTCGCAGCCCGCGTCCAGCACGTCGCTGACGTTGCTGGCGCCGGCTTCGGCGACCCGGGCGCGGGAGACGACCGCGTTGCGGGAGATCTTCGCGCGGCGAGCGCGGCGGGCACGAGCCCGACGGGCGCGACGCTGGGCCTGCGCACGAGCCTTGCCACGGTGCCGCTTGCCCGACTTGTGCTGGCTCCCGCTGCCGCGGTGCTGGGAGGCTTCGGCGCCGCGCTGCGGGCTCGCTCCGGCCGGGGCGGCTGCGGCGAGAAGAAGGAGGGCCGTGGCGACTATCGCGATTGCCGCGGCGAGGAGAGGACGGGGGGAGGGAGAGGCCGTCGAGCGGGTATTTGCCATACGCCTCTGCTCGGTCGCAAGGCGCGGCCGCGCCAGCTGTCAAGTCCCTGCTGGACGGATGTTCGATACCCGTCCAGCAGGGATGAATCGTCTCGTTCAGCCCAGCGCGACAGCGCCGAGACTCGTGCCGAGGCGAGCGGCGTCGAGGCGGATCTCGGAGGTGCCGGGGATGTTGTCCCCATTGCGGTACAGGCCGTTCTTGACGTAGCCGTAGCTGGCCTGCGAGACCAGCATGCTGGTGTTGCTGCGGCTGTCGACCAGTTTGCCGTCGAGGTAGAGCTCGTAGAAGCCGGCGCCGACCCGCGAGACCTTGAAGTGGACCGCCACGTCGTGCCATTGGCGCTCGGCCACAGGCGCCAGGTAGCGGTCGCCGCCCATGCCGGCGCCGTGGCTCCAGAGACCGCGGTGACCTTGGTAGTCCCAGAGGAGAAGTCCGAAGTTGGGGCTGCCGCTATCGCTTCCCTTGAACTGCATGATCAGGTTGTGAGCGCCGGGCCTGCCGTAGACCATCGAGGCGATGTAGAAGGAGAACCCGTAGTAGTACTCGTCGCCCTCGGCGAACCTGACGGCGCCGGACGTGCTGGCGCTGCCGCTGCCGCCGAGGATCAGCTCCGAGCGATCCTGCGAGCCGGTGAGGAGCACCCGGCCGGACTTCGCCCCTGAGCGCACGGTGTCGCTGGCGACGGTCGGCGTGGCTTCGCCGACGCCGCCGATGTTCCAGCCGCCCAGGCCGCTCTCGAAGCCGGCTTCCAGCAGCGGGGCGGGCGCCGGGGTTGGGCTCGGCGCCGGAGTCGGAGCTGGGGCGGGTTCAGGCGCCGGAGCAGGGGCGGGCGCCGGGGTGGGCGTCGGCTCGGGAGCGGGGGCAGGCTGGGGAGTCGACTCAGGCGCCGGAGCGGGGGCGGGCTCTGGGGCAGGGGTGGGTTCCGGGGCCGGAGCGGGGGCGGGGGCCGGCTTGCCGCGTTCGTGATTGCGGCGGCTGGCGCGCAGGCGCTTCACTCGCTTCGCGGCCTTGGCGCGGTCGCCGCGGCGCTGCGCCTTTGCCGTCGGTCCGGGCAAGTCCGCGCCGGCGGCCACGGCGCCAGCCTGTGCGGGTGCGCTGGCGCCAAGGGAGAGCGAGAGGGCCGTGGCCACTGCGAGGGCGGCGGCAAGGGGTCGGAGGATTCGCCTGGACGGGGCTGAGGAAGTCTGGGGAGGAGTTCGCATGCAACTCCTTCGGACAGCGAGCCGAAGCCGCAAAACGACCCCCGTCACCGCGGACATATGTCCTGCAAACGCTCAGGCGAACGTCTAGGACTAACGCTGGTTCACTCAAAGAGTGAACGACGAATACGTACTAGTTAGTAGGCGCCGCGGCCCGACATGACGGCGGGCACCGTCGCCAGCAGGATCTCGATGTCGCGGGCGAGCGACCAGCCGGCGACGTACTGGTAGTCGAAGCGGACCATCTCCTGGAACGGGCTCTGGGAGCGACCGTAGACCTGCCAGGGGCCGGTCAGTCCCGGTCGCAGCTCGAGCCGGCGCAGATGCCAGTTCTCGTCCAGGGCCGCCGTCTCCGGGAAGATCAGCGGTCGCGGGCCGACCAGGCTCATCTCGCCCTTGAGCACGTTGAAGAGCTGCGGCAGCTCGTCGAGCGAGAAGCGGCGCAGGCTGCGGCCGACGCGGGTCACTCGCGGATCCTCGCGAATCTTGAACATGACCCCGTCGCCGGCCTCGTTGAGGTCGTCGATCTCCTTCTTGCGCTGCTCGGCGTCGATGTACATCGAGCGGAACTTGATCAGCGGGAAGCTGGTGTTGCCGCGGCCGGCGCGGGGCTGGCGAAAGAAGACCGGGCCGCGGGACTCGACTTTGATCGCGATCGCGATCGCCAGCATCACCGGCGACAAGACCGATCAGCAGGAAGGCGCTGACGATGATGTCGAGGCCGCGCTTGGCGGCCATCGAGGCCGAGGTCAGCATCGGCGCGCCGATCGAGAGCAGCGGCAGGCCGCCGACCTGGTCGAGGGCCCGGACGCCGTCGAGGAACTCGAAAAGGCGGGGGACGACGTCGATCGCCACGCCGGCGTCGCGGCAGGCGCGGATCGACTCCAGCAGCTCCTCGTGGCTGGCCTTGGAGAAGGCGATGATCACGCGGTCGATGTTCTGCGCCTCGATGATCGCGTCGAGGTCTTTGAAGCGCCCGAGCCAGGGCAGGTCCGGGGTGCCGACGTCGTGGACGTCGTCGTCGACGATCCCCACCGGCACCAGGCCGAACTGGTCGTTGTTGTGGATCTTTTTGACCACCTGTCCGGCGACGATGCCGGAACCGAGGATCAGGGTGCGCTGACGAAGGTCCGGCGCCCGGTGCAGGCCGGCGCGGACGAGCGCGCGGGCGCAGCCGCCGAAGACAGCCGTGGCCGCCACGGTGAGGAAGGTGAGGGCGACGGTCTGTTCGAGGCCGAGAACCAAGGCGATGCCGAATAGGGGCCAGGTGATCAGCAGCACGGCGACGAAGCCGCGGGGGATCTCGGAGACGGCCGAGGCCCAGGTGGCGAGCTGGTCGCTGCGGTAGAGGCCGATGCTGAAGGCGGCGAACGGCCACAGCAGCCCGGCGCAGAGAATGAAGGTGAGGCCCGCGGTCGAGAAGCTGGCGAGCAGCGCCACGGCGACCGCCGCGGCCAGCAGCGCCGCGAGGGCGTCGCCGGAGTAGAGCATCCGCGCCAGCACCGATCCCCTCCGCCGCGCCCGGCTCCTGGCTTCGGCGCGCTGCTCCTGCCGGGCGTGCTCGAGGGCGAGCGGCTCGGACTCGGTGTGGGTGGCGGTCGGGTTCTCCATCGCGATGTTCTGGCGGTCAGGCTGCGCTCGTCTGGGTTTTGGCAGGAACGATGGACTCACGACATTTCTTAGCGCTGCTCACGGGCGCGCTGTCAGGGTTATGTCCCCGATCGCGCCGGCGGCGCGATTCCTTGAGGCGTCCGCACACGTCGAAGTCTTCTGCGCACGCTCCTTAAAAAATAGTCCGGTTGACTCCAAATCTCCATAGCCGAACGGATATCGGTAAACAAAATTCTCTGTTGAATTCGGCAAGACGGCTTGCGCAGCGGGTCCCGGCGAGGGTAGCGGACATATGTTCGATGCCCGGGTTGTCGCATTTCAAACGCTTGCTACGGGAATACGGAAGCCGAAGCCGAATCGATCACCTTGGCGTAGGGGCTCTCGGCAGCTCAGTGCGCCTCGTCGGAGGCGTGCGCCGGCGGCCGCGACTCCTCGGCCAGCGAGGTGATCTCGAGCTGGCCGTGGGCGGCGTCTTCGAGCACCTCGGTCGCCTCCTGGGCCGAGCGCGCGTAGAGCTCGACCAGGAGGTGGACGACGATCTGCTCGTCGTCGTGCTTGTGGAAGCGGACGTGGGTGAAGAACTCGCGCACGCCGGCGTCGCCGAAGGCGCCGTAGGTGAGGAACTCGATCGCCTCCGGGCCGGCGCAGGTCTCGACCCGGTCCTGGTCGACGGTGACGGTGCAGGAGGCGACCCAGGGGGTGCCCGCGACCATCCGCTGCCAGCGGTCTTCGATCGGCACCACGCGGTCGTCCTGGAAGGTCAGGTGCGGCTGGTCGTGCATGCAGTCGAGGCACTGCACGACCGATTCCTGCACCTCGTCGACCCCTTCGGCGAGCACGCCGGTGTCCGGATCGACGCGGCGGATCGCGTCGTAGTGGATCTGGATCTCGAGGCTCTGGGACCAGCAGCGGTAGCAGCGCAGCCAGGCCGCCCGGTCCCCGTTCATCTCCCTCATGCGCCCATTGTCGCGCGGCGGCGGCTTCGGCGCGACCCGGGGGGGGCGCTCAGGCGGGGGCGGTGGCGCCGGCGCGCTCGGCGACCAGGTCGACGATCTCGCCCATGATCTTGTTGATGTCGAAATCCTTGGGCGTGTAGACGCCGGCGACGCCGGCCTCGCGCAGGCGCTTGGCGTCGGCGACCGGGATGATCCCGCCGACGACGACGGGCACGTCGACGCCCTCGTCCTGGAGCAGGCGCACCACCTCGGGGATCAGCTCCAGGTGGGAGCCGGAGAGGATCGAGAGGCCGACCACGTCGACGTCCTCCTGCAGGGCGGACTCGGCGATCTCCGCCGGGGTCAGGCGGATGCCCTGGTAGATGACCTCCATGCCGGCGTCGCGGGCGCGCAGGGCGATCTGCTCGGAGCCGTTGGAGTGGCCGTCGAGGCCGGGCTTGCCGACCAGGATCTTGATCCGGTGCCCGATCCGCTCGGAGACCTCGTCGACCTTGGCGCGGATCGCCGCGAGCTGGTCGCGGTCGGCCGGCGGGGCGGCGCCGCTGACGCCGGTCGGACCGCGGTAGGCGCCGAAGGACTCGCGCAGCACTTCGGCCCACTCGCCGGTGGTGGCGCCGGCCTTGGCGGCGGCGATCGTCGCCGGCATCACGTTCTGGCTCTCGTCGGCGGCGACCTCGGCGAGCTCGTCGAGGGCGGCGCCGACGGCAGCGTCGTCGCGCTCGGACTTCCATCGCTCCAGCGCCTCGACCCGTTCGCGCTCGACCTCTGGGTCGGGGGTGAGGATGCCACCGTCGGCGCCCGCGGTCAGCGGCGAGTCCTCGGTCTCGGTGAAGCTGTTCTGGCCGATCACCTTCTGCTCGCCGCTCTCGATCCGCGCCACCCGCTCGCGGTGGGACTCGACCAGGCGTGCCTTCATGTAGGGGACGGCCTTGACTGCCCCGCCGTGCTCCTCGACCACCGCCATCTCCGCCCGCGCGCCGGCGGTCAGCTCCTCGACCAGGCCGTCCATGACGACCGAGCCCTCGAAGACGTCGGGGTACTCGAGCAGGTCGGTCTCGTTAGCCAGCACCTGCTGGATCCGCAGGCTCCACTGCTGGTCCCAGGGGCGCGGGCAGGCCCATCGCCTCGTTCCAGGCCGGCAGCTGGATCGCGCGGGCGCGGGCATCGCGACTGAGGGTGACGGCGAGCGCCTCCAGCACGATCCGCTGGATGTTGTTCTCCGGCTGCGCCTCGGTCAGGCCGAGGCTGTTGACCTGGACGCCGTAGCGGAAGCGCAGCATCTTCTCGTCGCTGACGCCGTAGCGCTCGCGGCCGATCTGCTGCCAGAGCGCGCCCATCGTCCGCAGCTTGGCGATCTCCTCGACCAGGCGGATGCCGGCGTTGACGAAGAAGGAGATACGGCCGAAGACCTTGGCGAAGTCCGCCTCGGCGACCTGACCGCGGGCTTTGACCTCGTCGAGCACGGCGATCCCGGTCGAGAGCGCGTAGGCGATCTCCTGCACCGGCGTCGCCCCGGCCTCTTGCAGGTGGTAGCTGCAGATGTTGGTCGGGTTCCAGCTCGGGACCTCGTTGACGCTGAAGGCGACCATGTCGGCGATCAGCCGCATCGACGGCTCGGGGGGGAAGGCGTAGGTGCCGCGCGAGAGGTACTCCTTGATGATGTCGTTCTGCGTGGTGCCCTTGAGCTGGGAGCGCTCGACGCCGTTCTCCTCGGCGACGGTGACGTAGAGGCCGAGCAGCCAGGCGGCGGTGGCGTTGATCGTCATCGAGGTGTTCATCTCGTCGAGCGGGATCCCGTCGAGCAGCTGGTGCATGTCGCCCTTGTGGGCGATCGAGACGCCGACCTTGCCGACCTCGCCCCGGGCAAGCACGTGGTCGGGGTCATAGCCGGTCTGGGTGGGGAGGTCGAAGGCGACGGAGAGGCCGGTCTGCCCCTTGGCGAGGTTGCCGCGGTAGAGCTCGTTGGAGCGTTTGGCGTCGGAGTGGCCGGCGTAGGTGCGCATCACCCAGGGGCGGTCGCGCTCGGGGAGTCGGTGGTCGGGCATGTTGCACATGATATTTGCTGGACCTTGGGCGTGGGCTGTCTTGCGGAAGCGGCGAAATCGGCCGTTCAGGTGGCTCTGGCCCGCATCTTTCTCGGGGGGCTGTGTTTAGGCTGCCAGCGATGAAGACTCGATTTGCGGCGATCTTTGGGGTTGCCCTGCTTTGCGGGCTGCTTGCGGCCGGCTCGGTGGGGGCGGCGATGGTGGGGATCTATCGGAACGTGATGGAGACGACCGGGCAGCGGTCGCAGATGGTGAAGCTGTCGGGGGCGAGCTGCAGTCGCGCCGGCGCCGGCGGGGCCTTGCGGATCTCGGTGGGGAAACGGACCGATGCCTGCTCGTTGCGAACGCCGGTGGTAGGCCGCGATCTCGAGATCGCGGCAACCGAGCGGCTGTTGAGCGGGACGCCGACGGCGCTGCAGAAAAAGGCTTTCCTTGGTTTGGAGCTGCGCGCGGGCGGCGGCGCCAAGTATCAGTTGCTGGCCTTTCCGCTGCAGGGCAAGGTGCAGCTGGTCAAGGTGACCGGCGAAGGCAGCGAATACCTGGCGATCGAGAAGGACGTCAAAGGCCTGATGGGCGTCAACAAAGCCAACGCGCTGCGGCTGCGAGCGGTCAATTCCGAACCCGGCAAGGCTCGTCTTTCCGCCTATGTGGGTGGCGCCCTGGTTGCCGAAGCGGCCGATGAAACCGCCGGCGAACTGAGCGGCCGCGCCTCCGCAGTCGCGATTGGCGCCATCGGAAAAGCGAACGGGGTCGTCGGCAGCGTCGACGATGTCGTCGTCCGCGCCCGCGTTCGCTTCTAGCTCGCTGCATAATCCGCAGCGATGTCGACCTCGACGATCGAGCGGCCGCGCAGTGCCGACCCCGGCTCCGAACTGGGGGGTGAGTGGCGCGTGATCGTCCGCAACGACGATCACAACACCTTCGAGCACGTCGCCACGACCCTGGCCAAGGTCTTGCCGGGCGTGAGCCTCGACCAGGGTCACCGGCTCGCCGACCAGATTCACAACGGCGGCCAGGCGATCGTCTGGTCCGGTCCCCGCGAGCCGGCCGAGCACTACTGGGCCGAGCTCGACGCCGCGGGGTTGACGATGGCGCCGCTCGAGCGAGGCTGAGCTTCGCCGTCGCTCTAGCCGAAGCTTCCGCAACCGCTGGGCGCGACCTGCAGGTGTGGCTGGCTCTGCTGCGCCGGCAGTTCGAGGACGCGGAAGCGGTCGGCGGGAATATCGCTGAGATCGGGGAAGTCCTCTTTCGGCAGGATCCCCTCGTAGGGGTCGGTCGCGAAGCTCTGGCGCCCGACCGCATAGAGGCCCAGGGCGCCGCCGGTGTCGCCGAGGATCATTCCGTAGGTCTGCAGCGCTGCGGCGATCGTCCGCTGGTAGGGCTGCAGGCCCAGGGTGTCGAGATCGAGGCTCGGGTCCAGCTGCACCCGAGCGCCCTCGGGCATCGCGCCGGCGCCGTCGAGGCGACCGTCGGACGAGGTTGCCGGGCTGACCGGCCCGCCGCTCTTGGTGGACGGGTAGGCGAAGAAGAGAGCGTGGTCGATGTGCCCCGATCGCAGCTCCTGCGGCCAGATGAGGCCAGCGAGGTTGGCAAATCCGCTGGCCTTGGCCCCCATCCCGAAGGGGTAGACACCGCTGCCGTCGAGACGGGTGCTGTTGGCCCACACGGCATGCCAGCCATCGGCCGACCGGTGGGCGCCGTAGAGGTCGTACTCGCAGTTGGCGGCCCGGTCGACGATCGTCAGGTGAGCGTCGAGCGAGGGGTCCGGCCGGGCCGAATCGGGGATCGGGACCCCCTGCAGCCGGGTCGGCAACGGCCACGGCATGTTGGCGCTGGAGCCGGGCGGATAGGCGAGCGAGTTCGAGGGCATCCCCCACTGCGGTGGGGCTTCCCCGAGGGAGACGTCCTCGACCGCAGTCGAAGCACCGGCGAAATAGGTCGGAACCGTCCATTCGTCGACGGTGAGGACGAATCCCTTCTGTTTCTGGGCTTTGACCAGGCCCTGTACCAGCTGCGAAGAATCGGGCGCGATCGCCGGATCGCTGGGAAGCAATTGGTTGAACGGGCTCGCAGGCGAGTAGAGGCGGCCCCCCGAGAGCGGGTCGGGGGCGGGGTTTCGCGGCGCCGGCGCCGGGATCGCCGGCGCCACCGCGACCGGACGGATCTCCCCGCCCGGTTCGGGGGCGTTGGAGGTCGGTGCGAGGCGCAGGAGTAGAGCGACCCCGCGGGCGCGCGGGGCGACGCGGACGCGGAGGACGCCGCGACGGCCGATCGTCCGCAGCTGCTGCGGACGTAGGGGGGTTTTGTGCGAGCCGACGAGGAGGTCGCCGTCGACGACTCTGGCTGCGATCGCCGGCGGAGGCCTGAACACCGCCTTATCTCCGCGCTGCGCGACTGGGCCGACGATCCGCGTCGGAGCGCGTGCGTCAGCGACTTCGGCGCCTGCCAGGAAGACGGCCAGCGCCAACGTGCCAAATGTCGCAAGTTTGCCTGAAAAACATCCCATTTCGCTACTCTTTTCCCTTGTCGGCGACTTCTTCGTCCGACCTGACATCGGCCGGGTTGGGGATCGCAAGCGACAGCCGCCGCAGGTTGGACAAATGTTGTGCGGCGGGACCCGCAGCTCGGTTTTGAGTGTCCGTAGGCTTAAGGGCGCCCGCTCAAAGCGTTGTGAGACTACTTAAAAGTGGGTAGACGAAATCCATGCGACGCAAGAGCAAGGGCCGCCAGAAGCGCTCAAAGGGATATGGCCTGTCGTGGCCGCGCGCGATGGCGATCGGCGCCGTAGCCGGTTTCGCCGCAAACGCGATGGCCCCCTCGGGCGAGCCGCACTTCGGGTTGGCGCTGCTGGTCTGCCTCGTGGTCGCCTCGGTGCATAGGTCGGTGGCCTGGCACGTCGCCCCGCACGCGCGCTTCCTTCCCTTGATGCGCCTGGTGGTGCCAATCGCGGCGCCGCTGTGGGCGTTTGCGCTCCTTGGCTTCCTCAGCCTGGTCGGCTTACTGCCGCTGTCGCTGGGGCAGGTGAGCATTTCCTGTTTGTTGAGCGGGCTCGTCGCGATCCTCTTCGTCAGGGTTCCCGGCGAGCCGCGGCGACCGCGGCGGCGGCTGGCTGTCGTTGGCTCCGCTGCGACCACGGCCGATCTCAGGGCTGAGCTCACCGCCCGCGGCGACAGCTCGGTCACGGTCGTCGGTCACATCTCGATCGACTCGGCCCCAGAGCAGGAGGACTCCGAGCAACCATCCGAGGGGCCGATCGGCAGGCTCGGCGAACTCTCCAAGACTGTGGTGAGCCGCCGGCTCGACCTGCTTCTGGTCTCGCCGACCGTGCCGCGGATGAGCTTCTTCAACGAGATGGAGGCGACCTGTTCGCACCTCGAAGTGCGGGTGCTGGAGCTCTCTTCTTTCTACGAGCACACCTTCGGCCACGTGCCTCTGCGCGCCATCAACGCCGCCTGGTTTCAATGGGTCATGCACCCGCGGTACTCGCCGCGTACGCCCACCCCCAAGCGCGTCGTCGACCTCGCGTTCGCCTCACTCGTGGCATTGGTGGTGGCGCCGGTCATCGGCGCCCTGGCCTTGATCATCAAGTTTGGCGGCGGCCCCGCCTTCTACCGCCAGGTCCGGATCGGGGAGGGCGGAGAGCCCTTCCAGATCCTCAAGCTGCGCTCCATGCGGGTGACCCCCCCGGACGCGCCGGCGCGCTGGTCGGCGGCCGATGACGAGCGGGTGACCACAGTCGGTCGCTTCATGCGTCGGACCCACCTCGACGAGCTGCCGCAGCTGCTGAACGTGCTGAGAGGGGAGATGAGCATCGTCGGGCCGCGGCCAGAGCAGCCCAGCTTCGTCGAGGCCCTGGAAGAGTCGGTCCCCTTCTACAGCCGCCGTCACGTCGTCAGGCCGGGGATCACCGGTTGGGCGCAGGTGGGCTGCGGCTACGCGGGCTCGCACGAGGGCACCCTTTGGAAGCTCAGCCACGACCTCTACTACCTCAAGCATCGCTCCGTCACCTTCGATCTGCTGATTCTCGGCGAGACCCTGCGCACTGTCTTCTCCGCTTCGCAGTTCCCGACCGAGTTCGACCTTGCGCCGTTCGTCCATCACATCGAAGACCCGTCCTCGCCGACGGCCTCGGTCGCGACCTCGCGACCGGGCGACTGAGTGGGCCGCGAAGGCCGTCTATTCGCGTCGCGGCGCCGGTTGCGGCGAGACCCGAGCGACGTCGACGATCATGACCGCGGCGATGCCGATCAGCAGCCCGACGACGAGGGCGGCGATCAGAACCAGCTTGACGGAGATCAGCGACGAGCCGGTGGGCGCTCGCGCCGGCGAGGCGATCGACAGGGTCGGATCGCCGTTGGCCTGCGCGTCGCGCAACCGCTGCACGCAGAGTGCCGGCGTCGGGGTCTTCCTCCACCGCCCTGATTTCCCGGCGCAGCGCCGGCTCGATGGCCTGCCGGCGCAGCTCGAGGGCGACGTTGGCGTAGCGGTTCGCGATCTTCGCCGCTTCCTCGGCGCCTTCGGCCTTGGCGGCGATCGCGACGAGATTGCTCTCGCCCCGGGGCTGGACTTCGACCGCTTCTTCGACCTTCGCCTGGGTCCAATCCGAGCCGAGGCCGCTGGCGGTGGCGCTGTCGATCGCGGCGCCGCGGAGCAGACCGGCGGCGGTTTGGACCGGGCGGCTGCCGTCGGACGATTCGCGGATCAGCGGCAGCCCCTGGAATTCCGGGTCATCGGTTGCGAGGGGAGCGACGAGGACGTCGACGTTCGCTTCGTACTGCTGCTCCCGCACGCCAAGATAGATCGCCGCCGCGGCGAGCGCGACGACGGTGGCGCAGAAGACGACGAAGAGCGAGCGGCGTCGACTCACGGCAGGAACCTACCCACCCCTGCGTCTGTTGGTCGATCGATCTGTTCAAGCACGTTGATCCCCGCTGCGTCGGACTCGCCGCCCCGGCCCCCGACGCATCCCGGCGGCGGGAACTATAGTCGCCCCGCCATCACGCCGACGCCCGATTGGACTGCCAGATGCGCCGCGCCATAGCCGATCCGCCAGCGACCTCTTCGCTTGGGAGGGCTGGTTTTCAACCGAGCGCGGCAGTCGTCATCCCGTTCGCCCTGGGGCTGGCTGCCTGCCTCGGGGCGATCGTCGCGGTCGACCCCAGGATCGGTCTCGGCCTGCTCGTGGTGGCGGGCTACGCGAGCCTGGCGCTGCTCGGCTTCGTGCCGATGTTCGCCGCCTGGACCGTCTCTTTCTTCATCCCCTTCTTCGCGGTCGGAAACGTGCTTCTCAAAGTCGGCTTGGTCGCGACGGCCGCCGCCTTCCTGACTGTCTGTCTCAGGGACGCGGCGGCGATTCGGGCGCGGGCGCGGCTGGCAGCTCCCTTCTTGCTCGTCGCCGCCGTCTTCCTCGCCTGGCTCGCCGCGACTGTGCTGTGGGCGCCCGCCCCGGAGCGCGCCCTGAGCCAGCTCTGGAAGTACGGGATCTGCCTCGGCATATTCGCGGCGCTGGTGTTGGCGGTGGACGCGAAGAAGCACGTGCGCCTGATCGTGGCGGCGTTCGTCGCCGGCGCCGTGCTGACCGCGCTCTGCGGCCTCTTGGGGCTCAGCGGCGGACCCGACAACTCGCTGCCCGGGCAGAGCCGGGTGCAGGGGGGAGCAGGGGACCCCAATGTCCTCGCCGCCGCTGTCCTCGCCGCCGCGGTCTTGGCCAGCGGCCTGCTGCCGTCGATCCGGCGGTCGGGACCGCGGCTGCTGTTGCTCGGCGCGATCGTCGTCTGCGGGCTGACCCTGGCGGGGACCGAGTCCCGCGGTGGGGCGATCGCGGCGATCGTCGTTCTCCTCGCCGCCCTGGTGGTGATGCGCGGACGCCGGGGGGCGGTCGTCGGCGTCGCCGCGGGCGCCCTCGTCGCCGCGGCGATCTGGCTGCTGCTCGCGCCGGGCAGTCTCGAGCGACTGACCAACTTCAACGATGACGGCAATGGGCGCTATGAGCTCTGGCGGATCGCCTGGGAAATGTTCGTCGCCCACCCGATTCACGGCATCGGTCTCGAGAACTTCGTGCCGCAGGCCCCCGCCTACGTCCTCCACCCAGGCGCGCTGCAAGTTCATCCATCTGATCATCGAGCAGCCGGTCGTCGTCCACAACATCTACCTGCAGTTTTTGGCCGAGACGGGGCTTGTCGGCCTGCTGCTCTTCCTCACCCTGGTCGTGCTCTCGCTGGTGCCATCTCTGCGGGCGGCGACGCATCTTCGAGCGGCTCGGCGACTGGGCCTTCGCCGACCTCTGCCGCTGCTCTTCCTCGCTGTGCGTCGCCCTGCTGGCGACCGGCTTCTTCATCTCCTCGGGCGTCGACTACAAGTTCTGGACGCTGCTGGGCCTCGGCCCGGCGACGCTGCTGCTCGCCCGCCGGGCAGAGCCGGCGCTTGCCGAGGGGTGGGTCTCGCCGCTGTCGCGCCTCCCCTCGAGGAAGCGGACCAGACCCAGTCCGTGCCCACCGCCAACCGGGTCGCGGTCGTCATCCCCTGTTTCAACGACGGCGCCACCGTCGAAGCCGCGGTCGAGTCGCTGCGCGGGCAGGAGCCGTGCGAGGTCGTGATCGTCGACGACGGCTCCGACGACTTGGCCACCCTGAGGGTGCTGGAGCGGCTGCAGCAGGCCGGGACGCGCGTGGTCCGCCAGGAGAACCGCGGCCTCGCCGGAGCGCGGATGCGTGGGGTGGTGGAGACGAGCGCTCCCTACGTCCAGCCGCTCGACGCCGACGATCTGCTCGCCCCCGGTGCGCTGAGCCGCCTGGCCGACGATGCTCGACCGCGAGCCGGCGCTGGGGATGGTCTGGGGCGACCAGCGCGTTTTCGGTGACGTCGAGCTGACCCAGCGGCGGGCGCCGAGCCTGGATCCGTGGGCGATTACCTACGCAAACCGCCTCACCGAGGGCCTGATCCGCCGCGAGGCGCTGTTCGACGCCGGTGGCTGGGAGCTCGAAGTCGGCTTCGAGGATTGGGATCTCTACATGGGCCTGGCCGAACAGGGCTGGGGAGGCCGGCGCGTCGATGCCGTCACCTACCTGTACCGGATCTCCTCCTCGCGCATGCTCAGCAGCGCCCGTCTCCAGCACGAGCAGCTCTACAACCGGATGCGCGAGCGTCACCCACGCCTCTTTGCCGAGCGTCGCCGCAACTGGCGCCGCTCTTCGGCGCCGCTGCGGATGCGGCTCTTGTTGCCGCTGATCGACCGCTTGCCGATCGCGGGATATCAGCGCCACCGAATCGGCCTGCTGATCTCGGAGCCAACGATCGCCGTCCGGGCCCGGATCTCCCGCTACGCCAGGCTCAGATCGCGTCGATGACGGAGACTCACTCGAAGTCGACTTCTTTCTCGGCCTTCACCACGCTGGCCTCGCAGGTCGCGATCGCGGTCCTCTCGCTCGCCAACGTGATCGTCATCGGCCGCATCCTCGGCCCGTCGGGACGCGGCAGCGTCGCTTTCCTGACGACGATCGGGTTCCTCTGCTCCTGGCTGTCGACCCTCGGCGTCGACCAGGCGATCTCCAACGTCGCCGCCCGGCTGCCGGACGCGCGGCGGGCCCTGGCAGGCAACGCGGTCCTGCTCGCCTTCGTCTTCGGCGGCCTCGCGGCGGCGATCGTGCTGGGCGCGACCCTGCTCTTCCCGGCGCTCGAGGGCGACGCCTCGCGCGGGCTGCTGGTCCTGGTCATGCTCAACGTGCCGCTGCTGGTGTTGCAGATCTACCTGCGTCAGCTCGCCGCGGCCCAGTACCGCTTCGCGATCGGCAATCTCACCGCGGTCATCCCGGCCGTCGTCAACATCGTCGGCAACCTCGGCCTCTACCTGGCGGGGCATCTCAGCGTGGGCTCGGCGATCGTCACCTGGCTGGTCGGGCAGGCGATCGGCACGCTGTGGCTGGGCTGGTACGTCCACGCCAGGCTCGAGGGGTTCGGTCGCCCGAACCTGCAGCTCGTGCGGAAGTCGCTGCGCTTCGGAGTACGCGCCCACACCTCGCACACGATGAATCTCGGCAACTACCGCGCCGACCAGTGGATCATGGGCATCCTCTCGACCCCGCAGCAGCTCGGCCTCTACAGCGTCGCCGTCGCCTGGTCGGAGGCGCTCTTCCTGCTGCCGCAGGCGCTGATGCAGGTGCAGCGGCCGGACCTGGCGCGCTCCGAGCACCACCACGCCGGGCCGCGGGCGGCGCTCGCCTTCCGCCTCAGCATCCTGATGACGTTGGTGCTCTGCGCGGCGATGGTCGTCGCCGCGCCGTTTCTCTGCGTGACCGTATTCGGCGAGGACTTCCGGGGTGCGATCGTCGACCTGCGGATCGTCGCCCTGGGTGGGTTTGGGATCGTCGCGTTGAAGCTGCTGGGCTCGGCGCTGACGGCTCAGGAGCGGCCGCTGCGCGAGAGCTTCGCGGTCGCGGTCACCTTCGTCAGCGTGCTGGCGCTCGACTTCATCCTGATTCCCTCGCTGGGGGGCGATGGCGCCGCGATCGCGTCCGCCATCGGCTACACCGCCGGCGGCCTGGCGATGGTGGCGATCTTCTGCGCGACGATGAAGGTGTCGGTTCGCTCGCTGCTGCCGGACCGGGCCGCTGTGCGGGAGATCTTCGGACTGGCCAAGGCCCTGCGTCGGGATCTCGCCCTGGCGCTCTCCCGCAAGCCTGCCTGAGCCGCTAGCGCGCCTCCGCGAGGAAGGCGATCGCCTTCCTCGCCTGCCGCTCGATGGTGAGGTCGGAGACCCGCGCCAGGCCCGCCGCGACGAGCTCGTTCCTGGCGCCGGCATCGCGCCCCACCCGTTCCAGCCCGCGGGCGGCGGCCTCGGCGTCTCCCGGCGGGATCAGGACCGCGGCGCCCGACGCCGCCTCGCCGACGCCGCCGACATCGGTCGCGACCACCGGCAGTCCCGCGGCGAAGGCCTCGAACAGGACCTGCGGCACCCCCTCGGTCCAGGAGACGTGCAGGAGGGCATGGCTACGCCGGTAGGCGTCCATCAGACCCTGGTCGACTGGCAGATAGCCGCGCAGCTCGGCGTGCTCGCCGAGCCCGAGCTGGAGGATGCGTTCGGCCAGCCTCTCGGCGTCGCTGCCCTCGCCGTAGATCTCCAACCGCCAGCGGGGATCCCTGGCCCGCAGCGCCTGCAGGGCGTCGGCCAGCAACAGCGGGTTCTTCTCGGGATCGAGGCGGCCGACGCTGATCGCAGTCAGCTCGCCGTCGTAGGAGCGTTCGGCGATCTCGGCCGAGGTCGCGATCTGGGCCTCGGAGACCAGCGAGATCGGTAGATCCAGCAAGCATCGTGCCGAGCGGTACTGCGCTGCCAACGAGGGGCCGACAACCACGGTCGAATAACGGCGCGCGAGGGCGCGGTGGCTGGCCTCGAGCAGCCGGGCGGCGAGCTGGATCCAACGCCGGCCAGGGTGGCGGCGGGCGATCAGCGCCGGTAGGTCCTGGCGCACTCCGAGGATCACCGGCTGTCGGCGCGCGCGGGCGATCGCCGCGAAGCCGGCGACGAAGGGGTGCGGGCCGAAGAGCCAGACGGCGTCGGCGTCGCCGGTGCTGGCCGCGAAGCGGCGCATGGTCGCGACCGTCGCCCGTGCCACCGCCAGCGGGCGGGCGAGGCTGGTGTAGCCGGGCAGGGCGACGAACTCGATCTCGGGGTGCAGCTCGAACGGGTACGACGCCTCCGCGCTGTCGACCCTGCCGACGATCGTCACCCGCAGGCCCTGCGCGGCGAGCGCGTTGACGAAGAGGGCGAAGGGGAGCTGCGCGGTCACGGCGCTCCCCCGCTGCCGATAGGAGAAGTCCGTGTAGACAACCACTCGATTTCGCGTGGAAAGGGCCAAGACGGCAGCGTCTTCTATCATGCCGCCCCCCATCGGACCCCGCATTCTCTTCGTCTCCCCGCGTTACCCGTACCCGCCTTGGCGTGGCGACCAGGTGCGGGTCTTCCACCTGGTCAAGGCGCTGCGGAGGCTGGCCGAGGTCAGGGTGATCACGTTCGGCGAAGGGGCGCCGCTACCGCTCGACGACGTTGACGTGCGCACGGTGACGATGCGGCCGGCGGCGCGCCTCGCCGCGAACCTGCGCGCGCGGCCGACGCTGCCGGGCCAGGTGCGGCTCTTCCTCGACGCCGGCATGGGGCGGGCGGTGGGCGAGGAGATCGCCGAGCTGGAAGCCGGACGTCCTGCACGTGACCCTGGCTCGAATGTCGCCGTACATGCCGGCACGCGCCCCCTTTCATCGGCATCTCGACCTGGTCGATTCGCTGGCGCTCAACATGAGGACCCGCGCCGGCGCCCACCGCGGCCCGGTCCGTGCCGCCTTCGTGGCGGAGTCCCGTCTGATGCTCGCCTACGAGGCGCGGATGGCGGCCGGAGCCGACAGCCTGCTCGGTCGTCTCCGAGGCGGACCGCGCGATGCCGGGACTGGAGGATGCCGCCGTGATCCCCAACGGGGTCGACCTCGAGACGTTCCCCTTTGCGCCCGCTGCAGAGCGGGCGCCGGTGCTTGTCTTCTTCGGCAACCTCGGCTACTTCCACAACGTCGAGCCGGCCAAGTTCCTCGCCGAGGAGGTGCTGCCACTGGTCAGGGAGCGGGCGCCGAAGGCGCGGCTGCTGCTGGTCGGGGCGCGGCCGGCGGCGGCGGTCCGCCGCCTGGCCGAGCTGGACGGGGTCGAGCTGGCGGCCGACGTCCCGGACATGGCGGCGGAGCTGAGCCGGGCCGCCGTCGCGGTGCTGCCCTCCTTCTCCGGTTCTGGGATCAAGAACAAGATCCTGGAAGCGTTCTGCGTCGGCCTCCCGGTCGTCTCCAATCGTCTCGGCATCCAGGGCGTCGACGGGGCCGTCGCCGGCGAGCACTACCTGCCGGCCGAGGACGCCGCGACGATCGCCGCCGCCACGGTCGAGCTGTTCGCCGACCCTGATCGCGGCGCCGGGCTCGCCGCCACGGCATATCGCCTCGTGCAGGACCGCTACACCTGGGAGCGCCAGGCCGAGCGGCTGCTGGAGCTCTACGGCTGATGCGATCGGGTCGTCGATCGTGGTTGGCCGTCGCAGGCACGCTCTGCTTCCTCGCCCTGCTGCTCGTCCCCGCCGGGGCCGGGGCCGTCGATCTCCCCGATGGCTTCCAGGACACCACCGTCTTCAGCGACGTCGAGGAACCGACCGCGATTCGCTTCGCCGCCGACGGGCGCGCCTTCGTCGCCCAGAAGTCCGGCGTGATCCTCGTCTACAGCGACCTCTCCAACTCGACGCCGGCGGTGTTCGCCGATCTCAGCGCCAAGGTCTACGGCGCCGGCGACCGGGGCCTGCTGGGCCTTGCGCTGGACCCCCAGTTCCCCCAGCGGCCCTACGTCTACGCGCTCTACACCTACGATCACCAGCTCGGCGAAGCGGGAGAAGGGCCGCGCTGGAACGACGGCTGCCCGACCCCGCCGGGCTTCGAAACAAACGGCTGCGTGGTCAGCGGACGCCTCGTCAAGCTGACCGCCGCGGGCGACCACTCCAGCGGCGAACAGGTCCTGATCGAGGGCTGGTGCCAGCAGTTCCCCTCGCACTCGATCGGCGCCCTGCAGTTCGACTCTGCCGGCGCCCTCTACGTCAGCGCCGGCGACGGCGCCGGCTACAACGCCGCCGACTACGGCCAGTTCGGCTACCCGGAGAAAAACCCCTGCGGCGATCCGCCGGCGGGGGTGGGGGGAACGCAGTCGCCGCCCAGCGCCGAAGGCGGCGGCCTGCGATCGCAGGATCTGCGCACCCCGGCCCCAGCCGATCCGACCGGGCTAAGCGGGGCGGTGTTGAGAATCGATCCCGACACCGGCGCCGGCCTGCCAGGCAACCCGCTGGCCGCCAGCTTCGATCAGAACGAGCGCCGAATCGTCGCCTACGGCTTTCGCAACCCCTTCCGCTTCGCGATCAACCCGGAGACGAATGAGGTCTACGTCGGCAACGTCGGCGCCGAAGCTTATGAGGAGATCGACCGCTTCAACCCCGCCTCGGGCGTCCTCTTCAACTCGGGTTGGCCCTGTCTGGAGGGCCCGGAAGCCAACCTGGCCTACGCGAGCCTGGGTTTGAGCATCTGCGACGGGCTCTATGCGGACGCGAGCGCAACCGCGCAGGCCTTCTTCTACTACGGCCACTACGGCGGGATCGTCCCCGAAGACCCTTGCTCCCACAGCAACGGCAACGCCCTCAGCGGCATGGCTTTCTATGACGGCGACGCTTTTCCGGCCCCGTACGAGGGCGCCCTCTTCTTCGCCGACTCGGTTCGTGGCTGCATCTACGTGATGTTCGCCGGCCCCGACGGCCGACCGGACCCCTCGACCTTGGTCCCGTTCGCTTCCGACGCCGGCCTCTACCCGGGCATCGACATCGAGGTCGGTCCCGAAGGCAACCTCTTCTACACGAGCCTCTTCGGGCCTGAATTCAGCGCCGGCTCGGTGCACCGGATCTCCTACTTCTCCGGTAACCAGCCCCCGGTCGCGCACCTCGCCGTCGACAAAGCGTGGAGCCCCGGCCCGCTGGACGCGACCTTCGATGCGGCCGGTTCGACCGACTCCGACGGCGACCCTCTCACCTACGAGTGGGATCTCGAGGGGGACGGCAGCTTCGAATCGCCGTCCTCGGCAAGCGTCAAATCGCGAAGCTTCGACGACGAAGAGAACCATACGGTTGCAGTGCGGGTCAGGGACCCCGATGGCGCGGAGAGCATCGATCGCATCACCGTCTACCCCGCGGACACGCCGCCGGAGGCGATCGTCGTCGAACCGGGCAGCGCCTTCGAGTGGTCCGTGGGCGAGCCGATCTCATTCGAAGGCGAAGCCTGGGACGAAGAGGACGGCGTCCTCGCCACGACCAACCTCGATTGGAGCACCCGCCTCTTCCACTGCCCGGCGGGCTGTCATGCCCACCCCCTGCAGGCCTTCCCCGCGATTGCCTCGGGGAGCTTCCCGGCGCCGGACCACGAGTACCCGTCGCACATCCAGCTGAAGCTGACCGCGACCGACTCGCGCGGGCTCTCCGCCTGGCAGACGGTCGACATCTATCCCAAAACCGTGCAACTGATCGTCACCGCCAGCACCCCCGGGCTGCTGGTCGGCGTCGGGCTCGAAAACCGGCCCGGCCCCCTTCGCTCTGACCGCAATCGAGGATTCGAGCGTCCAGTTGGTGGCCCCGGCCACGCAGCAGCTGGACGGGCGAACCTACGCGTGGGAGGGTTGGTCGGACGAGGGCGAGCGCGTGCACACCGTCCTCGCCGAAGGCCCGGCTGCCTACGAAGCCTTCTACTCCACGCCAGAGGCCCCGGCACGGTCGGCCGGCGCGTCTGCGCCGACGCCGACGACCCCACCCTCCGTCGCGGCGCCGCGGACGCTGCTTCGGGGTCACCCCAGGAAGAACGAGGCCGGCCCGGCGGCGAAGTTCGCCTTTTCTTCAGACCGTCCGGGCAGCCGCTTCCGCTGCAAGCTCGATCGCCGGCCGCTGCGGAGCTGTCGCTCGCCGAAGTGGTATCTGCATCTGGCGGGCGGCAGCCATCGCTTCATGGTTGCCGCGTTCGATCCCGCTTCGGGCGCCGCCGATCCCACCCCGGCGGTCTTCCGTTGGTCGATCGCGCCCTAGGCCGGCAGCGTTTGGCCTGGCCTTGGCGCAGGGCGCTACCCGGCGCTACTCGGCGGCGACCAGGGTGTGCCAGGCGGGCAGCAGCGGGAGGTCGTAGAGGTCGATGATCGCCGCCCGGGCGGTCTCGATCTCGTCCGAGTACCAGTAGCGCTCGAAGTCCGAGCGGCTCTCCCAGACCGAGGTCTGCTGGAAGGCGAGCGGGTCGTCGATCGAGCGGGTCAGCGACCAGCTCTTGGCGCCGTAGGCGGGCATCTTCGCCGCCGCGGGCTCCCAGAGGTCGAGCCAGCGATCGGCGCGGAACGGCGCGATGTGCCAGTCGAGCCTGCAGACCTCCGCCATCAGCTGCCCCCTTCCAGTCGCGCTTGCAGTCGCCTCATGCTCCGACCTCCGCCCGGATCGCGCCCGGGCCCTCCTCGTTCTTGCCCTCGTCCTCGGACTCGGCCCCGACCAGGATCGAGATCTTGCCGAGGTGCTTGTTTTCGTGCAGCAGCTGGTGGGCGCCGGGAACGCCGTCGAAGCCCATCGTCTGCCAGAGCACCGGCCGGACCTTGCCCTCGGCCATCAGCTGGTTGGCCCGCATGCACTCGTAGGCGTTGGCGAAGTGCGAGCCGATGATCTGCTTCTGGCGCATCCACAGGTAGCGGACGTCGAAGTCGAGCTGGAAGCCGGAGGTGGCGCCGCAGATGACGACTTTGCCGAACGGCTTGACGACGAAGACCGAGGTCGGGAAGGTCGCCTGGCCGACGTGCTCGAAGACGATGTCGGGGGCGTCGCCGAGGATCTCTTTGACCCGCTTGGCGAAGCCGCGCGAGGCCTTGAAGCGCTCCTTGTCGGCGGCCTTGTCGGCGAGGTTCTCCGGCGTCCGCATCATCTCGCCGAACTCGCTGCGGTTGATGTAGTCGACGGCGCCGAGCTGCTTGACCAGCTCGCCCTTCTCGTCGGAGGAGACGACGCCGACCGCGTTGGCGCCGGCCGCCTTGCAGAGCTGCACGGCGAAGACGCCGAGGCCGCCGGCGGCGCCCCAGATCAGCACGTTGTGGCCGGGCTGCAGCTTGCACTGGTCGATCAGCATCCGGTAGGCGGTGAAGTAGGTGAGCCCGTAGGAGGAGGCCTCGGCCCAGCTCAGGTTCTGGGGGCGGGGGAGGAGCTGCTGCGCCTGCACTTTGGTGAACTGGGCGAAGGAGCCCCAGGTCGTCTCGTAGCCCCAGATCTTCTGGCTCGGCGCGGCCAGCGGGTCGAGGCCGTGGACCTCGACGTCCTCGTAGGAGGCCTGGTTGCAGTGGACGACGACCTCGTCGCCCGGCTTCCAGCGGGTGACGCCCTCGCCGACCTTCCAGACGATCCCGGAGGCGTCGGAGCCGCCGATGTGGTGGCCGTACTCGGGGTGGTCGCCGTAGGGGAAGACCGAGACCGGCTTGCCCAGCGCCGCCCAGACGTTGTTGAAGTTGACGCCGGCCGCCATCACCCGGACGATCACCTCGAAGGCGCCGGGCTCGGGGACCTCGATCTGCTCGAGCTGGAAGGCGTCGTTGGGCTCGCCCTGGCGCTCCTCGCGGATCACCCAGGCCGCCATCGTCTCCGGCAGCGTTCCGGGCTCTACGTCCAGCTTCGAGATCGCGCTGGTGTCAACGGCCAAAGGAGTCCTCCGCAAGGTCGTTGACGGGCCGGCGAATCCTAGTTAAAGAGAGCTGCTCTGACGTCGGCTGACCAAGCAGGCCAAGGACGCACCGAGCGCCGTGTGCGTCTGCACACAAGCGAGGGAGGACGCGGGCATGCGCCGGTCAGGCGGCGTCGAGCGCAGCTCGGGCGCGGTGATCTCGCGCACCGTGATCTCGACCGGTTCCGGCGGCTCGATCTCCTTGCCGGGCGCGACGCCGAGCTCCTCGACCTTGCGCAGCTGCGGCAGCAGCCGGCCCTCCATCGAGCCGACGGCGGAGTTGTAGGCACTTGGTCGCGGAGTCGAGCCGCTTGCCGACGGTGTCGAAGTCGCCGAGGAACTTGCGAGAAGCGCGCGTGCAGGGTGCCGGCCGCGTCGGCGATCTCGGCCGCCTCGGCGACCATCCGCTCCTGGCGCCAGCCCAGCTCCATCGTCCGCAGCAGCCCGATCAGCGAGGTCGGGCTGACCAGCAGCACGTTGCGCTCCAGCGCGTAGTCGAAGAGCTCGGGGTCGGCGGCGAAGGCGGCGTGCAGGGCGGGCTCGTTGGGGATGAAGCAGATCACCAGGTCCGGCATCTCGCCGGCCTTGAACTGGCCCTGGTAGTCCTTCGAGCTGAGCGCGCGGACGTGCTCGCGCGCCTGCCGCGCGTGGCGCTCGAGGTGCACCCGGCGCTCGGATTCGACCTCGGACTCCTGGGCGTCGAGGAAGGCGTCGAGCGGGACCTTGGAGTCGGCGACGAAGCTGCGCCCTTCCGGCAGCAGGAAGCAGCGCGTCGGGGCGCAGCCGCCCGTCTTCGGTCGCAGCGTCTCCTGCAGCTCGAAGTCGACGTGCTCGGTCATGCCGGCGATCTCGACGCAGCGGCGCAGCTGCAGCTCGCCCCACTGGCCGCGCGTCTGCGGCTGGCGCAGGGCCTTCTTCAGGCCCGCCGTCTCGGCGTTGAGGTTGCCGACCGTCTGGCCCATCTGCTCGAGCAGGGTGCGGGTCTGCAGGTCGGTCTCGCCGCGGCGCCGCACCTCGGCTTCGATCTTCTCCTGGCCCTTGGCGATCCGCTCGGCCAGCGTTCTTGATCTCCGCCTGGCGCTTGTCGAGCGCCGCCTCGGCGGTCTTGGCGTCGAGCTTGCGCGCCTCGTCGTTGGCCTGCAGCAGGCCGGGGAGCGATCGCGACGGCGCTCTGGAGGCGGCCTCCTGGATCGCCGCCGCGAGGTCGGGCTGCTCGGCCGGCTGCTCGCGGCGGGCGACGAGCAGGTAGACGAGCCCCGCGGCGAGCAGGACGACGGCGATGGCGAGGACGACGGTCATCGCACCGATGCTGACAAGCCCGCAGACGGGATCGCTGCGCTGAAAGGCCGCTTGCAGCGGAGGCTGCGCATACACGAACGGCGTTCGTCTTGACTGGCTGGTCAGCCAATGTTAGAGATTGACTTACTCAATCAGAGATTCTCATTCAGTAAGAGAGGAGTAAGATGACTCGCACCCTCAGATCGCTCGGAGTGGCCATCGGCGCGGCCGTGCGTAATGAGCGCGGCGACTGGCGTCCGGCGGCCCAGGCCCAGACAGGAGTGCTGACAACCCAGCAGTATCCGTCGATCGTCACAGGCGAACAGCAGGGCGGCGCGACGTTCGACATCGGCGAACCCCCGTTCAGGAACGTGACATGCGGCACATCGGATCTCGATGCGACACTGCTTCGGCCCGACCGATCCGGTGACATTCAAGCCGACATACGCCAACTGCGCCTCGGACCCGGTCGCTGACACCGGTGACAATCACAATGAACGGCTGCGACTACACAGTCGGCTTCAGCAAACCGGGCACGACAAGCCAGCCGATCACGCACAGGCACGATGCGAGCGTGGATCAACTGCCCCGCCGGGCAGCAGATCGAAATCCACGTCTACCAAGACCCGTTCATGCACGCGGCAAACGTGTCGACATGCACATACGACATCGGGCCGCAGGGCCCCGTTCCGGCCGGGATCTACCACAACACAGTCGCTGGGATCCCCGATGTGGACGCGACAATCAACGCCAAGTTCACAGCCCGCAGCACAATCGGTGCCGGTGGATGTCGTCTGCGGCGGCGATCCGTTCACCCAGCACCTGCCGATCACGCTCACAGGCAACTACACACTGAGGGCCTTCCAGGACTTCGCCGGAATGGAGGGTGCCCAGATCCCGCTCGACGTCGGCTAGCTTCGGCGTCGGCGATCTGCAGGGCGCGAGCGCGAGCTCGCGCCCTGCCTGCTTCTACGGCAGCAGCACGTCGTTCTCGCGAGGAGGCGCGGTAGGGGCCGACGACGAGTTTGCCGGGCGGGCGCCGGGGATGCCGGCGGCGGCGATCGTGTAGACGCCGGTCGGCAGCGCGGTCTGGCAGCGTGCCGGGGCTGTTGGCGACGATCGGGCCGGAGGTGGCGTCGCTCGGGCCGCGGATCTCCAGGCGGGCGTCGGTCGCCGGTCTGGTTGGCGGCGACGATGACGACGTCGCCGGCGCCTCGGTCCGGATCGGCGGCTGGGCGTGGTTCTGGTTCTGGGGGATCTGCTGGGTCGGTCCGCGTCCGACTCGCGATCGCCGCCGGCTGCACGGTGATCGCGTCGCGCTGATCGCGACGCTGACCTGGAGCGGCACCTGCGGGCGCGGGTCGTTGGCGTGGCGTCTCGGCGCCGCAGCCGACCGCGCGCGAGCGCCAGCGCGCCGATGGCCGGCCGGCTACGCGCGGCTCTCGCTCTCCCACGACCCATCGCGGCGGAATCTAACCGAAGGGCAAGTCGACCACGCGAGCCGTAACGCCATCTTCACCTACGGCCAGCTCGGCTCCCGGGCTCGGCCTCGCGGCGCAGGATCGCCAGGCCGATCGGCCCGAGGGCGGGGGAGACGGCGGCGCCGCCGAGCCTGCCGACCTCCTTCTCGCCGAGCCGCAGGGCCGCGCCGGGCGCGCGCCGGGGCGCTCAGCCGCAGGCCGCGCAGGTGGCGGTTCGGCTTGCCCTTGTAGTGGAGGCGGGCGACCGTCTCCTGGCCGATGTAGCAGCCCTTGGTGAAGCTGACGGCGCGCTCGACGATGCCGGCCTCGGCCGGCATCGTCTCCGTTCCCATCTCGGCGCCGAAGCGGGGCACGCCGGCCTCGATTCGCAGGATCTCGGCTGCCTCGGGGGAGACCGCGACGGCGCCGGCGGCGAGCAGCGCTTCGCGCAGGCGCTCGGCCTCCGTCGGCGGCGGCGATCAGGTCGATCCCGTCGCGCGGTGCCGACGGCGAGGCACTCGACCCCGGCGACGGCGGTCCGTCTCGCAGGCGTTCTCGGGCAGCGCCGCGGTGCCGGCGATCTCGACGCTGCGCGGCCCGATCAGGGAGAGGATCGCGCGCTCGTCGCCGACGTCGGCGATCTCGACCTCGCGGCCGATCGTGTACATCTCGAGGTGGCGCCGCGCCGCCGCGAGCGCCTCCGGCTCGGTGTCGAGCCAGATCTCTCCGTCGCGCCGGCGCGCAGCACCCGCATGTCGGCCTGCATGTGGCCCTTGCGGTCGAGCAGCGCCGCGTAGCAGCCGTCGCCCGGCGCCAGCGCCTCGACGTCGTTGGTCAGCTGGCCCTGCAGGTACTCGGCCGCGTCGGCGCCGCTGACCAGCAGCTTGCCGCGGCCGGAGCGGTCGAGCAGGCCGCACTCCTCGCGCAGCTGCCGGTACTGGGCGTCCAGCTCGACCTCGGTCTCGGCGCTCATGGACCGATTCTACGAGCCGCGATTCCAGCGGCGCCGATGATTTAGATGAATCGAAATACGTCTTTTAGATGTGTCAAAATCTCTCGCCGTGAGCGCGGAGCCGAGCAGGAACGGGCATCAGCCGCCGGCGCCTGCTCGGGCGGCGCCGCCGCGGCGGCGCCCGGCGGTGGTCGGCCTCGGCAGCCTGCTCGCGCGGCGGCGGCGCCGAGCGCCGCTCGCCGCACGCCGGGCCGGCCGGCGGCGAGCGGCCACGCCGGGCACGGCGACTTCCCCCACGCCACCTTCGCCGCCGGGCGCCGCGGTCGACCACCGCGCCAACGGCTTCGACCCGACCGAGCTGCTGCGCGACTTCGACTACGGCAAGACCCGGCGCCTGGCCAGCGGCCGCGTCCTGCGCGAATGGGAGATCGTCGCCCAGGACCGCGAGATCGAAGTCGCGCCGGGGGTCAAGTACGAGGCCTGGACCTACAACGGCCGCGTCCCGGGCCGACCCTGCGCGCCCGCGAGGGCGAGAGGCTGCGGATCCGCTTCGTCAACGCCTCCGAACACCCGCACACGATGCACTTCCACGGCATCCACCGGGCCGCTGATGGACGGCATGCCGGGGATCGGCGAGAGCGGCGGCGGCGGCCAGATCGAGCCCGGCGAGGACTTCACCTACGAGTTCGACGCCGCGCCCTTCGGCCTCCACCTCTACCACTGCCACGTCGCGCCGCTCGCCGCCCACATCTCCCGCGGCCTCTACGGCGCCTTCATCATCGATCCCAAGCAGGGCCGGCCCGAAGCCGACGAGATGGTGATGGTGATGAACGGCTTCGACACCAACTTCGACCTCGCCAACGAGGTCTACGCGGTCAACACGGTCGGCTTCCACTACGTCGACGAGCCGATCCAGGTCGCCCGCGACGAGCTGCGTCCGCATCTACCTGGTCAACGTGCTCGAGTACGACCCGCTCAACTCCTTCCACGTCCACGGCAACTTCTTCCAGTACTACCCGACCGGGACCTCGCTGCAGCCGAGCGAGTTCACCGACACGGTGATCCAGGGCCAGGGGCAGCGCGGCGATCCTCGAGCTGAGTTCCCCTTCGACGGCGACTACATGTTCCACGCCCACGTCAGCGAGTTCGCCGAGCTGGGCTGGACCGGGCTTCTTCCGCGTCGGCGACCCCTCGCGGCTGAGCCGCGGCCGCCGCCGCGGCCGCCTACTGCGAGCTGCCCTGGGGCGGCGGGAGCCCGGCCTGATGGAGGCCGGGGCGCGAGCCGAGCGCGGCGCGGCGGCGGCCTGCCGGCCTGGGCGCTGGGCGCTGATCCCGCTGGCGCTGATCGCCGCCGCGATCGGCGCCTTCGCCCTGCTCGGCGGCCCCGGGCTCGGCGAGCGCACCGGCCCGCCGGTCGAGGAGGTCGCGGTCGAGCGCACGGTGCTGCGCCCGGGCGAGATCGAGCTGACCCTGCGCAACGACGGCCCCGACCCGGTCGAGAGTCGCCCAGGTCGCGGTCAACGACGCCTACGCGCCGTTCGCCGCCGACGGCGGCAGCGAGATCGGCCGGCTCGGCTCGACCACGCTGGCGATCACCTACCCGTGGATCGAGGGCGAGGCCTACGAGATCTTCGTCCTCACCTCGACCGGCGGCACGATCGACGCCGACGATCCCGGTCGCCACCGAGACCCCCGAGGCCGACCCCGGCTTCTTCGGCCTGATGGCGCTGCTCGGGATCTACGTCGGCGTCATCCCGGTCAGCCTCGGCATGCTCTGGCTGCCCTTCCTGCGCCGGCTCGGCCGGCGCTGGATCGGCGCCGCTGATCGCCTTCACGGTCGGCCTGCTCGCCTTCCTCGCGATCGACGCCGGGCTCGAGGGGCTGGAGATCGCCGCCGAGGCGCCGGCGCGCCTTCGGCGGCGCCGCCCTGGTCTTCCTCGGGGCCCTGGTCGCCTACCTGGCGCTGGCCGGGGTCGACGCCTACCTGTCGCAGCGCGCGGCGAGCGCGCGGGCCGGCGCGGCCGGCGGCGGCGCCTACCTGGCGCTGCTGGTCGCGATCGGGATCGGCCTGCACAACCTCGGCGAGGGGCTGGCGATCGGCTCCTCCTACGCGACCGGGGCGCTGGCGCTCGGCGCCTTCCTCGTCGTCGGCTTCGCGATCCACAACACCACCGAGGGGCTGGCGATCGTCGCGCCGCTGCGCGGCGGCGCCGACGGCAGCGGCGAGCGCCCGGCCTCGGCGCCTGCTCGCGCTCGGCCTGATCGCCGGCGCGCCGGCGATCCTCGGCGCCTGGATCGGCGCCGCCGCCTTCAACCCGAGCCTCGCGGCGCTGCTGTTCGGCGTCGGCGTCGGCGCGATCGTCCGGGTGATCGTGCAGATCGCCCCGCGATGCGCGACGAGGACGGGCGCCTGCTCAATCCCGCCTCGGTCGCCGGGATGCTCGCCGGCATCGCCGTCCTCTACGTCACCGGCCTGCTGGTGTCGGTCTGATGGCCGGCGAGGCGCCGGCGCAGCGCCGCGCCCCAGCACCGAGGCGATCGAGGACTACGCGAAGGCGATCTACGCGCTCTCGCGCGAGCGCGACGGGCCTGGTGCTCAACGGCGAGGTGGCCCAGCGGCTCGGGTGACGCCGGCGACCGCGACCTCGATGCTGAAGCGGCTGGCCGACCTCGGCCTGGTCGACTACCTGCCCTACAAGGGCGTCACCCTGACCGCCGGCCGGCGAGAAGGTGGCGCTGGAGGTGATCCGCCATCACCGCCTGATCGAGGCCTACCTCTCCGAGGCGCTGGGGATGCCCGGCGACCGCGTCCACGAGGAGGCCGAGGTGCTCGAGCACTACATCTCCGAGGACC